>JBBQKI010000085.1:0-1517 GCA_038326725.1 Flavobacteriales bacterium | reverse complement strand
TATTTGGTACATCAATCTTACAAGATAATTTATTGGATGAATAAAGACCAAAATCAAATTGAGATAATTGATGTTTTTGATACACAACAGAATCCGATAAAATTTAATCGTTCGGAATAATAAGCAGCCAGTTGCCAACATTTAGCAAACTAGCAGAAAAAAGCCCTTTTTTACCCCTCAAGTAGAGAGGCTTTTTTTTTGTTAGTTTGTGTTGACTGACACCCGGCTGCTGGTCTGTCTGCGTATAGGTGGTTTAGTAGGTCCTATATTTGTTTTTCACGATTTTTGAGATTCCTTTTTCCTGCTGCAAGCTTGCTTTTTTAATGTTTTGAGTACAACTTCCCTTACCCATAAATGGTTTTTTTGATGAATTGTGATGTCCTGGAATAAATCGCTGTTTTTTCTATTCCAATTCAAAAGGGGGAGGCCTTGTTTCTTTGTTCCATTATTTTTCGCACCTCCTGATGGTCTTTCGTTTGGGATTGATAATAACGGTATGTTCCCACTATATGCAACCTTCCATTGGGGCAACACGGACATTTAAAAATATCTTTTCCATATTTTTCAAGCATTCTGATGGCAACAGGAATTTTGACAGTTTCAGGTAATGGGGAAAGCTTCATAGCTTTTCTGATTGTCTTTAATCGTTCCCGTTTGCCGTGGTTTTGCAAAAAACCATAATGACGGATCTTTGTAAAGCCTTTGGGTAGAATATGCATTTCAAAACGCCGCAAAAATTCAGTTCGTGTGAGTCGCATCGTTTTGATTGCATTTCCATCGGCATAATCTTTATACCTAAAGCTAATGTGTGTATCGTTTACCTGTACGATCCGATGTTTTGTAATGGCTATTTTGTGGGTATATCGGCCTAAATATTCCACCACTTGACCCGGGCCGCCAAAAGGAGCTTTAGCATACACGTTCCAATGTTTTTTATCAACTTTGTTTATGATACTTCCAAGATCCATCCCTTGGGTGCCCAATGTCATTTTCCCGATTTTAGCCAGGAAAATGGCTTTGTACATATTGCTTAAACTCGCTTTGGGAAACAGGAAATTATTTTTTTTCCTTTTTGCTTCAATCCAATGGTTTCCATCAAATCCCCCGCCGGTCACAATGCAATGCACGTGGGGGTGAAAACACAAATCTTGTCCCCAGGTATGGAGCACCATCGTGATACCACAATTGCCACCTAAATAATTTTTCATCCTGGCGTGGTTTAAAATGGTTTGTGAGGCAGCCTCAAAAAGCAGATTAAAAAGAAGTTTCCGGTTCCTGATGATGAGCGGGTTTAGTTCGTGTGGCAGGGTGAAAACCAAATGATAATAAGGCGTTGGCAATAATTCCTGGGTTCGGTTTTCGATCCATTCTTCCCGTTTGAGCCCACCGCAATTTGGGCAATGCCGGTTGCCACAACTGTGGTATTGATATTGCTGTTCCCGGCAACTTTGGTCATCGCACTGCAAGCGATGAACGCCCATTTGTGCTGTATGACAGCGTGCCAATTGGTCAAAAAC
>JBBQKI010000084.1:0-1825 GCA_038326725.1 Flavobacteriales bacterium | reverse complement strand
AAGTTCAAAGTCTTTGAACCTTGAACCTGAAACTTTGAATAGTAAAAACTTCATCGAAGTTTTTACTACACGTCCAGACACCATCTTCGGCGTAAGCTTTATGGTTTTGGCGCCGGAGCACGATTTGGTTTCAAAAATCACAACTGCAGAACAAAAAGAAGCCGTTGAAAATTACATTGAAGCGACCGCAAAGCGAAGCGAACGCGAACGAATGGCAGATGTAAAAACCATTACTGGTGTTTTCACGGGCGCGTATGCCGAACATCCTTTTACGGGTGAAGAAATTCCAATTTGGATTGGAGATTACGTTTTGGCGGGTTATGGAACGGGTGCGGTGATGAGCGTACCCTGTGGCGATCAGCGTGATTATGATTTTGCAAAACATTTCAATTTGCCAATTCCGAATATATTTAAGGACGCGGATATTTCTGCGGAAGCCTATTCGGACAAGGAAAATACAATTATCAATAACAGCGATTTTCTAAACGATTTAAACTATTCCGAAGCCACAGAAAAAATAATTGCAGCCTTGGAAGAAAAAGGCATTGGCGAAGGCAAAATAAATTACCGTTTGCGCGATGCTGTTTTTAGCAGACAGCGTTATTGGGGCGAGCCGTTCCCGATTTATTACAAAGACGGAATGCCGCACGTAGTCCCGGCTGAATGTTTGCCATTGCGCCTTCCCGAAGTTGAAAAATATTTACCAACGGAAGAAGGCGAACCACCTTTGGGCCGTGCCATCAAATGGCATTGGGACGAAAATAAAAACGAAGTGGTTTCAGTAAAAGAAGGCGAAAAGCCCCCTTCGGGGGTTTGGGGGCTTGAATTGAACACGATGCCAGGCTGGGCGGGAAGTAGCTGGTATTTTTTTCGATATATGGAAAGTGAAAAGCGCGACGAAGTTTTTGCCTCAAATGAAGCGTTGAACTATTGGAAAAACGTGGATTTATACATTGGCGGTAGCGAGCACGCCACCGGCCATTTACTGTACAGCCGTTTTTGGGTAAAATTTCTGCACGATCGCGGATTTGTGCCAGTTGAAGAACCTTTTAAAAAGCTTATAAACCAAGGGATGATTTTGGGGGAGAGTGCTTTTGTATATAGGATGAATTCTAAAATTACAATTTCAGAAATCCCAGATGTGAAAAAACTTGCAAATTTGGGTGATGAATGGACTAAAGAAATAAAAAAACTCATAATTACCACAGTTCAATTAAAAAATGAGAAGATTTTAATTCCAATTCAACTATTCAAATTTCACGAATATAAAAAGTGGAAAAGAACAAAAGGTTTTAGCGAAGAGGATATAAAAAAGTTGACCGAAAGAGATCTTGTTTGTGAAAGAATAAGATCTTATAAACATTTAATTCCCGAGAACGAATTGCATTATTTTGATTTGGATAAATATTCTGTTTCATATTCTGCTCAAGGAATTCATGCAGATGTATCGTTAGTAAATAATTCAAACGAATTGGATATAAATGCTTTCAAAATTGGATCGTCGGAATTTAAAAATGCTGAGGTAATTGAAATTGATGGAAAATATAGCGTTGGTCGCGAAGTAGAAAAAATGTCCAAAAGCAAATACAACGTGGTAAATCCCGATGATATTTGCAATCAATACGGCGCCGATACTTTAAGAATGTATGAAATGTTTCTCGGTCCGTTAGAACAGGCAAAACCATGGAACACTGCTGGAATTACGGGCGTTCACGGTTTCCTGAAAAAACTTTGGAAACTCTATCATTCGGGTGAAAACGAAAGTTTTTACGTCAGCGAAACTCCCCCTTTGGGGGTTGGGGGGCTTAAAACGCTTCACAAAACC
>JBBQKI010000083.1:0-1863 GCA_038326725.1 Flavobacteriales bacterium | reverse complement strand
TGCGATGACCAAAGTTGCCGGGAACAGCAATACCAATACCACAGTTGTGGCAACCGGCATTGCCCAAATTGCGGTGGGCTCAAACGGGAAGAATGGATAGAAAACCGAACTCAGGAATTATTGCCAACGCCTTATTATCATTTGGTTTTCACCCTGCCACACGAACTAAACCCGCTCATCACCAGGAACCGGAAACTTCTTTTTAATCTGCTTTTTGAGGCTGCCTCACAAACCATTTTAAACCACGCCAGGATGAAAAATTATTTGGGTGGCAATTGTGGTATCACGATGGTGCTCCATACCTGGGGACAAGATTTGTGTTTTCACCCCCACGTGCATTGCATTGTGACCGGCGGGGGATTTGATGGAAACCATTGGATTGAAGCAAAAAGGAAAAAAAACAATTTCCTGTTTCCCAAAGCAAGTTTAAGCAATATGTACAAAGCCATTTTCCTTGCTAAAATCGGGAAAATGACATTAGGCACCCAAGGGTTGGATTTTGGAAATATCATAAACAAAGTTGATAAAAAACGTTGGAACGTGTATGCTAAAGCTCCTTTTGGCGGCCCGGGGCAGGTAGTGGAATATTTAGGTCGCTATACCCACAAAATAGCCATTACAAAGCATCGGATCGTACAGGTGGACGATACACACATTAGCTTTAGGTATAAAGATTATGCCGATGAAAATGCAACCAAAACGATGCGACTCACAAGAACTGAATTTTTGAGGCGTTTTGAAATGCATATTTTACCCAAAGGCTTTACAAAAATCCGCCATTATGGTTTTTTGCAAAATCACGGCAAACGGGAACGATTAAAGAAAATAAGGGAAGCTATGAAGCTTTCCCCTTTGCCCGAAACAGTCAAAATTCCTGTTGCCATCAGAATGCTTGAAAAATATGGAAAAGACATTTTCAAATGTCCGTGTTGCCCCAATGGAAGGATGCAACTAGTGGGAACATACCGTTATTATCAATCCCAAACGAAAGATCATCAAGAGGTGCAAAAAATAATCGAACTAAACAACAAGGCCTCCCCCTTTTGAATTGGAGTAAAAAAAACAGCGATTTATTCCATGACATCACAATTCATTAAAAAGACCATTTATGGGTAAGGGAAGTTATGCTCAAAACATTAAAAAAGCAGGCATGCAGCAGGAAAAAGATATCCAAAAAATCTTGAAAAACAAATATAGGACCTACTAAACCACCTATACCCAGACAGACCAGCAGCCGGGTGTCAGTCAACACAAACTAACAAAAAAAAGCCCCTCTACTTGAGGGGCAAAAAAGGGCTTTTTTCTGCTAGTTTGCTAAATGTTAGCCACAGTTATTTTCTGGATTCATAATCAAAAGGTTCAGTTAAAAATCTATTTACTATTTCGTTAAACATTTCAGGTTTAGTTTTTGGTGCTACGTGAGTTGAACCAGCCATTATGCAAAGTTGTCCTTTCGAAAGTTGTTCAAAAATTTCAACCGAATGTTCGTTTTTAATGATATCTCTATCGCCTGCAACAATTAAAACTGGAACACTAATTTTTTTAAGGTCATCGTGACTGATATTTGGTTGATTAAGCAGCAAACCATAGTGTTGTAACTTTAATTTCCAATCTCTGGAAGTGTCGCCTTTGGCAATCATTTCTTTTGCGAGTATTTCCGATTTCATCACACTATTTGGTGCCCAACTATGAACTGCTGTTGTGTCTGGTCGCAAATTCGCAGCCATTGCGATAATTTTCTTAATTTTGGATTGTTTGCTGATTCCCATTTTGAGTGCAATAATACCTCCATCACTCCAACCTAACACATTTATGGAATCTAATTCAAGATAATTAACTAACCCATCCCAATCCTTTGTAATT
>JBBQKI010000082.1:0-1866 GCA_038326725.1 Flavobacteriales bacterium | reverse complement strand
TAAAGGCGAAAAAACACTCGAATGGCTGAATATAAGTTGACACACAAAGCTGTTGAGGATTTATCTAAGATTTGGAATTATACATTTGAGATTTGGTCGGAAAGACAAGCTGACAAATATTACGATGAATTAATTATCGATTTTCAAGAAATTGCTAAAAATCCAGATTTAGGAAAAAACTACGATGGAATATCAAAGCGACTTGTCGGAATGAAAGCAAATCGACATATAATTTTCTACAGAACTTTGAGCGAAACTTATGTAGAAATAACAAGAGTTTTACATGAAAGAATGGACTTGAAGAAAAGGATAGAGGAATAGAACTGCACACAACATTTAGCAAACTAGTAGAAAAAAGCCTTTTTTTACCCCTCAAGTAGAGGGGCTTTTTTTTGTTAGTTTGTGTTGACTGACACCCGGCAATTGGTTTGTCTGTGTATAGGTGGTTTAGTAGTTCCTATATTTGTTTTTCAATATTTTTCCGGATTTCTTTTTAGTGTTACATGCTTGTTTATTAATATTTTGAGTACAACTTCCCTTACCCATAAATGGTTTTTTTAATGATTTAAGATGTCCTGGAATAAATCGCTGTCTTTTTTATTCCATCTCAAAAGGGAGAGGCCTTGTTTTTTTGGTCGGTTATCTTTTGTACCTCTTGATAATCTTTCGTTTGTGATTGATAATATCGGTATGTTCCCACTAATTGCATTCTTCCATTGGGGCAACACGGGCATTTAAAAATGTCTTTCCCATATTTTTCAAGCATTCTAATAGCAACAGGAATTTTGACAGTTTCAGGCAATGGAGAAAGCTTCATAGCCTCCCTTATTTTCTTTAATCGTTCCCGTTTGCCGTGATTTTGCAAGAAACCGTAATGGCGGATTTTTGTAAAGCCTTTGGGCAAAATATGCATTTCGAAGCGCCGCAAAAATTCAGCTCGTGTGAGCCGCATTATTTTGATTGCGTTTCCATCGGCATAATCCTTATACCTAAAGACAATGTGTGTATCGTTTACCTGTACGATCCGATGTTTTGTAATGGCTATTTTGTGGGTATAGCGGCCTAAATATTCCACCACTTGACCCGGGCCGCCAAAAGGGGCTTTCGCATATACGTTCCAACGTTTTTTATCTACTTTGTTTATGATATTTCCAAAATCCAAACCTTGGGTTCCCAATGTCATTTTCCCGATTTCAGCCAGGAAAATGGCTTTGTACATCCTGCTTAAACTCTCTCTGGGAAACAGGAAATTGTTTTTTTTCCTTTTTGCTTCAATCCAATGATTCCCATCAAATCCTCCGCCGGTCACAATACAATGCACGTGGGGGTGAAAACTCAAATCTTGTCCCCAGGTATGGAGCACCATCGTGATACCACAATTACCACCCAAATAATTTTTCATCCTGGCGTGGTTTAAAATGGTTTGTGAGGCAGCCTCAAAAAGCAGATTAAAAAGAAGTTTCCGGTTCCTGGTGAAGAGCGGGTTCAGTTCGTGTGGCAGGGTGAAAACCAAATGATAATAAGGCGTTGGCAACAATTCCTGGGTTCGGTTTTCTATCCATTCTTCCCGTTTGAGCCCACCGCAATTTGGGCAATGCCGGTTGCCACAACTGTGGTATTGATATTGCTGTTCCCGACAACTTTGGTCATCGCACTGCAAGTGGTGAAAGCCCATTTGTGCTGTGTGACAACGTGCCAATTGATCAAAAACGTTTCGCGAATACACATTAAATCCTTTGATAGAAGGATCTAAAAAAAGGGTTTGCAGCTCATTCATCTCCGGTCATTAAAAAATCCAATGGAGAACAAAGCGTGGCTCGTTTCTTTTTTTGCAAGTGCAAGTAAATCATCGTGGTTTCAATCTTT
>JBBQKI010000081.1:0-2375 GCA_038326725.1 Flavobacteriales bacterium | reverse complement strand
TACCTGAAATCACAGCTCTTTCAGCAAGTAATTCATCCCAATCTTCCGTGCCGCTCCAAAATACTTTTTTCATCTCTTTCATTGCCTCCGGATTATAATTGCACAGATTTTCTGCGAATTTCTGAACGGCATCGTCCAATTTTTCTACAGAATCATAAACCTGATTATACAATCCTTTTTGTCGTACCCATTCGGCTTCGTAAAAGGAATTAGCATCAATCGCAATTTGGCTCATGCCGCTTAAGCCAAGTTTTCTTTCTACTGCTGGGCCGACTACAAACGGGCCAATTCCAATGTTTAATTCACTTAGCTTGATTGCTGCAAACTTCGTTGCCATACAATAATCTGTCGCCGAAGCAACACCCACACCGCCGCCGACGGTTTTTCCTTGAATCCTTCCAATAATGAATTTTGGGCATTTGCGCATTGCATTGATGACATTTGCAAAACCGCTGAAAAAAACTTTTCCGGTTTCGGCATCGTTGATGCTTATGAGTTCATTAAAACTGGCGCCCGCACAGAATGTTCTGTCGCCGCCGCTTTTCAGAATAATAACTTTTATGGCGTCATTATTTCCAGCTTCTGTGATTGTATTTGCGAGTTTTACCAAAAGATCTCCTGGCAGACTGTTGTGTGCTGGGTGGAAAAATTCTATGGTTGAAATACTGTTTTTTATTTCTTGTTTTACGTATGGTTTATCCATTCTTAAATAATAAATTTTAAATATAAAATGTAAAAGTTAAAAGTATCATTCAAATCAACTTTTACATTTTTCGGTTTTAAATTAAAGCAATCCGAACTGCTCAAAATGATGGTTAAGATGTTTTCGTTCCAACAAATACCATTCAAATTTATTCAACTCTCCAAACACTACATTTTTGGTTTTTGCGTCTGGGTTTTGTTTGAAATATTTCAAATAATCTCCCCGAGCTTCCTGCATTTTGGTTTTTGCCGTTTCCAAATCTGGATGTTTGGTCTCTTTTATTTTTGATAGTTCTGCCAATGGAAAATCATATTCCCTTGGCATTTTTCGGTAATTGTATAATGTTGAATGTGTTTCTTCTAAATATTTTTCTGGCGTTGCAATTTCAAAATCCTGAATTTCCCCAGAAGCAATCCTGTATGTATATTCCAAATGCTCGAGCATATGCTGCGGTGTCATTGTTCCCCATTTCGGCTTCGTTTCTTCTAAAAGTTTATTCAAATATTTTTGAATTGATTCCGAAGTCATTTCGGCAAAAACAGTTTGCTTTTTTTGGACCATTGTTAGAATGGTAGCTACGGCAACCAGCGGATTTTCTTCGGAAGAGTTCTCGACTGCGCTCGAACTGACATCGATATTCGCATCAAAAACCTCGACATACCATTTTACAATTCCAGAAGGCAATTCGGCTCCTTTTTGCTCGCGATCTACTTTTTGTTTGCAGGTCAACCGCACATAAACCGTGTCATTGTGATAGATGGGGCGAAGAAATCTACATTCCTCCAAACCATAATTTGCAGCTACCGGACCTTTATTGGGATACACGAAAAGACCTGCTGCAGCGGCCAAAATAAAATAACCGTGCGCAGTTCGTTTTTCAAAAATGCTTCCTTCCAAGGAAGTGATATCGGTATGGGCGTAAAAATGATCCCACGTAACATTCCCGAAATTAATAATATCCGTATCGGTAATAGTTCGGTTATGGGTTTTAAGCGACATTCCCGGCTCGATGTCTTCCCAATGGTATTTGAACGGATGTTGTTCGGCTTCTTTATATTTTGCATTAGGCTGGTAAATGCCTGTCACTTCTGTTAAAGTTGTTGGAGAACCCTGAATTGCACAACGCTGTAAATAATGCTTTACTCCGCGAATGCCACCCATTTCTTCACCTCCGCCTGCACGCCCAGGCCCACCGTGAATAAGGTTTGGTAACGGCGAACCGTGCCCCGTACTTTCTTTGGCACTTTCCCTATTCAGAATTAAAATCCTGCCGTGATGGGTAGCTGCAGAAATAGTGTATTCCTTAGCAATTTTATCGTCGTTGGTAAAGATGGAACTTACCAAAGATCCTTTCCCCATTTTAGAAAGCTTAATGGCTTCTTCCAAATTTTTATAGGGCATTAGTGTGCTCACGGGACCAAAAGCTTCAGTAATATGAGCTGCTTCATTCTGTAACGGATTGTCCTCGCGAAGCAAAATAGGTTTCATAAAAGATCCTTTTTTTGAATTAGCACCCGTCACTTCAAAATCTTCAAAATCTCCGTAAACTATTTTTGCGGTTTTTGTAATTTTTGAAATCTGTTCTTTTACTGAATTGCGTTGTGCATCGTTTACCAACGATCCCATTCGAACTTCTTTAAGTCTTGGATCGCCTATTGTTACTTTTTCGAGT
>JBBQKI010000080.1:0-2747 GCA_038326725.1 Flavobacteriales bacterium | reverse complement strand
ATTTTGAAAAAACTTCCTCGATCAATTGATTTTGTTTTGGGTAATTGATCATTATCCCCTTTTGTTCCGAAGCATATACAAACAGGCTTCCCGCCGCTACGGCAGATGCCCCGCCCTTTACAATTGCTTCGGTAAAATCTGATACTTTTGAAGCCCCGCCACAAGCCACCACTGGTATTGAAACAGAATCTGCCACGAGTTTTATCAGTTCAATATCAAAGCCTTTATAGGTGCCATCACGGTCAATGGATGTTAAAATTATTTCACCGGCACCTGCCTCCTCAACCTTTTTAGCAAAATCCACGGGTGATAAATTTGTATTCTTTTTCCCGTTGTTCCGATAGACTTTATAATTGCCAAGCCAATCCTTTTTTACATCTATAGAAACCACGGCACTTTGGCTACCAAATTGTTCGGCTATTTGGGTTATCAATTTAGGATTGTCCAATGCGCTAGTATTCAAAATAACTTTTTCGGCTCCTTGATAGAGCAGTTTTTTTACCTGTTCAATGGTGGTAATGCCGCCGCCATAAGAGAGTGGCATAAAAGCTTCTCCCGCAATATCAGTTAATTTTTCAATATTAGGCCCTCGGTTTTCCTTTGAAGCGGAAATGTCCAAAATAACAATTTCGTCCACTTCCTTTTCATTGAAGATTTTCACCGCGTTTATGGGGTCGCCAATATATTTATGGTCCTTGAATTTGATGGATTTTACCAAGCCACCATTCTGGATTAACAATACAGGTATGATACGAATACGCCTCATCAATAATTTTTTATGAAATTGCTTAACAGTTGCATTCCGTATTTGTGGCTTTTTTCAGGGTGGAACTGCATCCCGATAATATTTTCCTTTATAAACCCAGCGGTAAAACCGTAACCATATTTTGTGGTAACGGCAATATCTTCAGGATTGTCGCAGTCAATGTGATAGGTATGCACAAAATAAAAACGTGATTCCTCCGGCATATCCGAAAAAAGCGGGGAGTGCTTTTTAAAACTGACCTCAGACCAGCCCATATGCGGTATTTTCAAAGTTTGTTCAAATTTTGAAGCGTCAAATTTTACGGTATCGGCGGCAATCCATCCCAAGCCTTTTTGCGAACCTTCTTCGCTACCCCGGGTTAGCAATTGTGCGCCGAGGCAAATTCCCAAAATTGGAATTTTTTCCTGTAATACTTTCTTATTGAGAAGGTCCACCAGTCCCGAGGAATGCAACTTATCCATGCCATAATCAAAATGGCCCACGCCCGGCAAAATCAATTTTGAAGCATTTTCAATATCTTCATGTTTACCCGAGATCAATGCATCTGCGCATCCCACCTTTTTGAGCATTTTTTTTATGGAGGTCAAATTACCCACCTCATAATCTATGATTACTATCATGATACCTTTGCGTATTTTATTGAAGGGTTTATGTTCAGTGACACATTAAATGCGCGCATCCAATGGTTCAGGCTTATTGCCTTGAAAAAAACATCGGCATAGGGCACATTCCCTTTTATGAAATTTTCATATTCATCGATTATATTTTCGTTTATGATGCCTTTCAAATTAAGCACCGCATCTTTAAGTTCTTTTTTAATAATTTCTGGGTTTTCCTTTATCCAAATAATGTCCGGGGCCACAAAGCCCATTTTATCGTATCTATGGATAATTTCTTCGGGAAGGTCGTCTTCCATCCCTTTTCTTAAAATTGCCTTGGTTATGCCGTCCCGGATTTTATAATCATCCGGCAGGGACAAACAGAATTCCACCAAACGATAATCTAAAAACGGCAATCGCGACTCCACTGAATGCATCATAGAATTCCGATCTTCGGAATGTAGCTGATAGGGTAAACTATAAGTGAGAAGCTCGTGTTTGGAAAGATCCATTATATTTTTAATCTCCTCGGTGTTTCCCGGGTTGGTGGATTTAATGTGTGCATACTTATTTATGAAATCATCGTTGAAATAGATTTTGGATTTGGACTTTTTGTTGAGAACCTTTTTTTTAAGATTTCCCAAAAACATAAAATTCGCAAACCGGTGCAGATAGGACACTGTTGAAACATTTTGGGACTTGCTTCGTTTTTCTATTTCTTTATAGAGCGTTGAAAATTTTCCTTTCAAGAATAAATTTTTCCAAAAAAACATAAAAAACTCACCGTAGCCCGCCAAATATTCGTCAGCACCTTGGCCGTCCAACATTACGATTAGCTTATTCTCTGCCGCTGTTTCAAAAACTTTATATTCCGAAAAATGACTGGCGGAAAAAATGGGTTGATCCTGATGGTAGTTTATTTTTTCCAAAATGCCCCCTTCAATTAAATCATTCAAATCTGGATATACTTTGTGGGGATCGGAATTGATCTTTTTATTGACAAGATCGGCGAACTGCTGTTCATCATAGCCTTCTTGGGTATAACAGGAGGTAACGGTATGGACTTTGCCCATTAGCGACCCGGCTATGCAAACAATTGAGGAACTATCCAATCCCCCAGAAAGGCAGGAGCCCAATTTTACGTCCGACCGTAAACGAAGCGTAACGCTTTGGTTTAGCAGATCAACAAATTTGGAAGATGCATCGGTAAAAGTGATATCTTTTTTAGCTACTGGTTTAACCTTGTTTAAATAGTACCATTGTGTTTTGGTAAGGATAGCCGTTTTAATATCGTAAACCATTTGGTGGCCTGCCTTTAGATTGAAAACATTTTGAAGGAAGGTGTTTTCATCGGTATTCAAGTCGTTATTCACCAAGTATTT
>JBBQKI010000079.1:0-3026 GCA_038326725.1 Flavobacteriales bacterium | reverse complement strand
GTCATTAAAATCATTCCTTCACTAACAACGCCACGCAAGTCGCGCGCGGCGAGGTTTACCAAAACAGATACTTTTTTCCCGATGATTTCTTCTGGTGAAAAACTCTCGGCAATCCCGGAAACTATGGTCCGCACGTCTATTCCTGTATCTACTTTCAAAATCAAGAGCTTTTTTGCTTTCGCCATTTTTTCCGCTTCCAAAATAGTTCCCACACGCATATCGAGTTTGCTGAAATCTTCAAACGTGCAGGTTTCTTTTTGAGGTGTTACTGATGAATTCATTTTCTCGTTCATTTTTTTGCTGTTTTGAAGTTTCTCCAATTGGTGCTGCATTTGTTCGTCCTCAATTTTGCTGAAAAGCAATTCGCCTTTCCCAATGGAATGCCCAGGTTTTATTAATTCTGTTTTTGAGGAAACATCGCTCCAGTTCCACGCACGGTAGCTGAGCGGAGCCGAAGTGAGCATATTTTTTAATTTTTCTGAAGTAAATGGCAAAAAAGGTTCACTTAAAATTGCCAATGCCGAAGCAATTTGCAACGCAACATACATCACCGTTTTGGTGCGTTCTTCAACGGTTTTGATTGTCTTCCACGGTTCTTCGTCAGCCAAATATTTGTTACCCAAACGTGCCACGTTCATAAGTTCCGCTTGCGCTTCACGAAAACGGTAGCGTTCGATCGAACTTGCTATCAATTCTGGAAAACCCCTCAACTCCTTTAATGCAGTTTCATCCGTATCTTGAAAATGGCCGGGGGTTGGCACAATTCCGTTATAAAATTTTTCAGTCAAGACCACCACGCGGTTTATGAAATTCCCATAAATGGCAACCAATTCATTATTGTTTCGCGCTTGAAAATCTGCCCAAGTAAAATCGTTATCCTTGGTTTCTGGTGCGTTTGCGGTTAATACATAACGCAGGACATCCTGTTGGTTCGGGAATTCCTCCAAATATTCGTGCAACCAAACCGCCCAATTTTTGCTGGTGGAAATTTTATTTCCTTCCAAATTCAAAAACTCATTTGCAGGCACATTGTCCGGAAGTATAAAACTGCCCTCCGCTTTTAGCATCGCCGGGAAAATGATGCAATGAAAAACAATATTGTCCTTCCCAATAAAATGGAGCAATTTGGTATCATCGCTTTTCCAGTACGGTTCCCAATTTTTTCCTTCCCGGGCTGCCCATTCCTTGGTTGAAGAAATATAACCGATGGGTGCGTCAAACCAAACATAAAGTACCTTTCCTTCGGCGCCATCCACCGGAACGGGAATTCCCCAATCGAGATCGCGAGTTACCGCCCGGGGCCGCAACCCATCATCGATCCACGATTTGCATTGACCATAAACATTTGTTTTCCAATCGGTTTTATGGCCTTCCAAAATCCATTCTTTTAACCAATTTTCATATTGATCCAAAGGTAAAAACCAATGTTTGGTTTCTTTTAAAACCGGTTTTCCGCCGCTGATGGCACTTTTCGGGTTGATCAAATCGGTGGCGTTCAGGGTGCTTCCGCATTTTTCGCATTGATCGCCGTAGGCTTCATCGTTGCCGCATTTTGGGCAGGTTCCTGTAACAAAACGGTCCGCCAAAAACTGTTTGGCTTCTTCGTCATATAATTGATCTGTGGTTTCTTCGACAAACTTCCCATCGCAATATAATTTTTTGAAAAATTCAGAAGCCGTTTCGTGATGAATTTTTGCCGAAGTCCGCGAATAATTATCAAAGGAAATCCCAAAATCCTCAAAGGATTTTTTGATGATGGCGTGATATTTATCCACCACTTTCTGTGGCGTAATGCCTTCTTTTTTTGCTTTAATAGTAATGGGCACGCCGTGTTCATCGCTACCACAAATGAAGGCTACATCCTTGTTTTGCAACCTTTGATAACGTGCGTAAATATCTGCGGGGACATAAACGCCCGCCAAATGCCCGATGTGCACCGGGCCATTTGTGTATGGCAGGGCCGCGGTAATGGTAAATCTTTTGGGATTTTTCATGAATAAAAAATAAAGCGCAAAGGTATGGTTTTCGGCAATAAATAGACTGAGCGGTATGTTGCAAAGGCCGAAGATTGATATCTTTAAAGAAAAAAATGAAATCACATATTTTATACTTGTGTTTTTTACTAGTAATTAGTGTGGGCTTTAATAATAAAACAGATCAAAGGGAAAAAGAAAAAAATGTTTTTCAACCATCAAAATTATAACCGTGATACGACCTCAAAATTTAAAACCTGGCGATAAAGTCACTATAGTTTCCACCGCGCGAAAGGTCACTTCCGCGGAAGTTCAAACTGCCGTTGAGCTATTGAAAAATTGGGGTTTAAAACCTATTTTGGGAGAAACTATAGATGCCGAAGAAAACCAGTTTGCCGGAAGCGATGCCTTGCGCACCAAAGATTTTCAGCAAAGTTTGGACGACCCTGAAATAAAAGCCATTTGGTGTGGCCGCGGCGGTTACGGCACTGTTCGGATTATTGATGAACTGGATTTTTCGGGGTTTAAAAAAATCCCGAAATGGATCATCGGATTTAGCGACGTCACGGTTTTGCATTCACATATTCATTCTTTGGGGATTGAAACGCTGCACGCGCAAATGCCTTTTGCCATTGAAAAAAAATCAGAAGAAACGCGTTCTTCAATCAATAAGGTATTGTTTGGCGAAAAATATGATATTGAATTTAGCGCAAAACAATTCAATTTAAATCGTCCCGGGAACGCAAAAGGTCAGCTTGTGGGTGGAAATTTATCAATTTTGTATTCACTCTGTGGCAGCGCTTCGGCACTGAACACGAAAGGGAAAATCCTTTTTTTGGAGGATTTGGACGAATATCTTTATCATATTGACAGAATGTTGCAAAACCTGAAACGCAACGGAATGTTTGAAAACCTTGCAGGATTGATTGTGGGTGGGATGACGAAAATGAACGATAACGAAAAGCCCTATGGAAAAACCGCGGAAGAAATCATTTTGGAAATAATTTCAGGATATAATTTTCCGGTTTGTTTTGATTTTCCCGCCGGGCATGT
>JBBQKI010000078.1:0-3067 GCA_038326725.1 Flavobacteriales bacterium | reverse complement strand
AAACAAGGCGACGACATACTCTCCCACAATAAGCAGTACCATCTGCGCTAACGGGCTTAACTTCTCTGTTCGGAATGGGAAGAGGTGAGCCCCGTTGCTATAGCCACCTTAAAAGTTGGCCCCCTAACCCCCAAAGGGGGAATAAAGGGCCGGAGCGAAAAACCTATCATTG
Source organism: Flavobacteriales bacterium (assembly GCA_038326725.1). Taxonomy (GTDB): domain Bacteria; phylum Bacteroidota; class Bacteroidia; order Flavobacteriales; family Flavobacteriaceae; genus JBBQKI01. The sequence goes on along the minus strand of JBBQKI010000078.1, from coordinate 2,895 downwards.
TAACATTATTTAAATTTTTATACCGTTATTTTTTATTTCCCGATATGTTAATCTTATTTGATTGCACGAGCAATCCGTTATAGCAGTAATGCTACTAACGTAAAGCTTAAGGTGGCTATAGCAACGGGGCTCACCTCTTCCCATTCCGAACAGAGAAGTTAAGCCCGTTAGCGCAGATGGTACTGCTTATTGTGGGAGAGTATGTCGTCGCCTTGTTTTTGAAAGACCCTTACAGCAATGTAAGGGTCTTTTTTTGTTTAAAATTTCCAACAATTCCCACAGGTTTTTAAAACCTATGGATGTTGTTTAGTTGTCGCATTATTTTTGAAAGCGCCTTACGGCAATGTATTGTTGTGGAACAGGTATAACCGAAGTGCTTTTTTTCCCTTTTTCCTTTTCCTAAATCAAAATGTATCCTCCCCACTAACCCCATCTTTTATTAATCCCATAGAATCCTGAAATTTGTTTTCAAAAACAAAAATATGGATCAGCAAGCACAAATGTATTCACTTGTTCAGGAATGGATGGAATCGGGATTAACCAAAGGGAAATTTATAAACCAGAAACCGGTGACTTATCACCGGTTTAATTATTGGTTAAGGAAATACAAGAAACATCATACCCCAGACACGGACAATGCTGCATTGACTTTTTTTTCAGTTGGAGATTCAAAAGTTCCTACTGATAAAAAGAAGAATCAAAAAAAGGAGCCTACAAAAACACTTTGTATTGAATTGCCCGGTGGGATAAAAATATCCATTTACGGATGATTGGGTTAAGTTCAAAAGTCAAATACCACATGTGTTGTACGCTGATAGATATGCGAAAGGGCTTTGACGGGTTATCGGGCTTGGTACGGAATTATTTAAATCAGGATCCTACCACCGGAGATGTATTTGTGTTTTTAAATAAACCGAGAACACACATAAAACTGTTGTATTGGGATGGTGATGGATTCGTTATTTTTTACAAACGATTGGAACGTGGCACTTTTGATTTTTTGGCAAATGAAGCTGTTAGCAGGGAGCTCAAAAGAGCGGAATTAGTACTCATTTTAGAAGGTGTGAAATTAAAGGATTACAAGAAAAAAAAGAGGTATTTATTAGGTTAAATTATTGATTAATTAGCCTGTAAACCTTTTGTTTACAGGGGTTTTTGCGTATATTTGATGTATGGGAAATACGCTTGAAACATACGACAATTACACCAGGGAAGCCTTGTTGGAATTACTCGGGGATCAAGTAAAATCCAACTCGAAATTAAAAGTCGATAACTCTAAATTGGAATCCAACAATACTAAATTGGAATCCAATAATACTAAATTAGAAACTCAAACCACTAAATTAACGCAAGAAGTTATCGATCTGAAATTTCAGATTGAACAGTTTAGAAGGGCGATGTTTGGATCTAAACGCGAGCGGTTCATTGCAGCTGAAAATCCGGAGCAACTTTTACTTCCTTTTGATATTGATGGGCAGAAAGTAGTGCAAGCCGTAGAAGCCGCTGTTGAGCAAGTGATATATCAACGCAAAAAAGCGGGAGCTAAAAATCATCCGGGCCGTTTGGCTTTGCCTTCTCATTTGCCCGTCCATGAAATTATCCTGGAACCTACTGAAAATATAGATGGTTTAAAATATATCGGACAAGAGGTGACCGATGAATTGGAATACACACAAGCAAAACTTCACATCAACCGTTTCATCAGAAACAAATATATAACCCCGGAAAACGCACAAGGGACTCAAGAAGTAAAAATTGCTTCTTTGGATTTTCGCCCCATTGCCAAATGTATTGCCGGGCCAAATTTATTGGCTCAAATAGTGATCGATAAATATGTAGACCATCTTCCTATCTACAGGCAGCTACAACGATTTAAGCGCGATGGTGTTGAGATAAAATCCTCCACGGTTGATTCCTGGCTCAGGTTAACCGCTCAATTACTTCGTCCATTATACGAATGTCATCACCAACATACCCTATTAAATGGGTATTTGCAGGCAGATGAATCCCCTATTAAAGTTCAGGACAGCGATAAAAAAGGAGCTACACACCAAGGATATATGTGGGTGTATCACGCTCCAATACTCAAAAGCGTCTATTTTGACTATCGGAAAGGACGTGGCAGTGAAGGCCCAGGTGAAATGCTGGATGGATTTGAGGGATTTCTTCAAACCGATGGATATGGTGTTTACATTCAATTTGGACAAAAAGAAAAAATCATCCATATAGGATGCTGGGCACATGCTAGAAGATATTTTGAAAAAGCATTGGGAGACAACAAAGCGAAGGCTTCTGTGGTGATGCTCCTTATTCAAAAACTCTACGACATAGAACGAAAAGCACGGGAAGAAAACCTTTCTTCACAGCAAAGGCACGCATTACGGCTAAAGGAATCCCATCCTATTTTAAATGAAATTGGGAAATATATCGCCTTGCAATCAAAAATAGAATTACCTAAAAGTCCATTGGGCAAAGCATACGGTTATTGCTTAAAAAGATGGGATAGCTTAATTGATTATCTAAAGGATGGCGCCATAGAAATTGATAATAACCTTATTGAAAATGCCATAAGGCCCTTAGCGCTTGGTCGTAAAAATTACTTATTTGCCGGCTCACATGATGCCGCAAAGAATATTGCCATGTTTTATTCCTTTTTTGCAACCTGCAAGAAAAATGAAATCAATCCTCTAAAATGGTTGTGTTACGTGTTGAAAAACATTAATGACACCAAAATTGCCGCACTACATAAATTACTGCCTCAATATATTAATCCCGAAGTACTAAATTAACGTACTTGCTGGGGTGGATACGGCTGTTTTATGAATTTAAGGAATAGGTACTTATGTTTTTCCAGGGCAAAGGCAAGCCGCTGCTCATTGGTTTTTTTGAATTTCT
>JBBQKI010000077.1:0-3199 GCA_038326725.1 Flavobacteriales bacterium | reverse complement strand
ACCAAGAAAAGATTTTACTCCGGTCATTTCCCAACGGCCCAAGGAAATCGGAATACTTCCAACCGAGTTTAGTTGGTCAAAAAAGGCACGCATCTCAAAAGGTTCGTTATTGGATTCTTTCATTCTAGCATATTCTGCCATAGTATTTTCCAGTAGGTATTTTCCCGTTATATAACTTGTTCCATAGCCGGGTTGTCTAAGGTATAGGTGTTGTTCAAAAAGCAATAATTCCTTTTCCGTCTTCATCCATCCTCTGGGAGTATATTCAGAATGGATACTGCCGGCCTCCTCCATCGTCATTTCATTGGCGTGTGCAAATAAGGAACCCAATCCTCTTGCGGCACGTTGTGCGATCATGATATACACAACTTCCCTGGAACGGGGCTGATCATCATAAAGCCCGGCGTCCATAAACATTTCTTCAACGGCTGTTGCAGTTCCCTCGTTTCTAGAGTCGAAAATATTGTACAATAATGGACCGCGCCTAATTTCACTTGGGTTAGGCTCTATATCCATGCGGGCCAACTCAAACCAATGGTAAAAATGGGAATAAAGGGGACGCTGATCGTAATGTGCGGTAATCCAAAAAAAGTTTCGTTTTTCCTTGGGGACGAATGCGCCTAAATGTTCATTCAGGGCAGGTTCAAAATAGTCCTTCACCGTCACCATTTCATTCTCGTCTAGAAAGTTGAGAAGACTTTTTGCCGATGCTTTTGCTCGGCTATCATATTCCTCCGGAGTACTGGCATCATCCAACTCCGGTAAGTTTCGGTTGCGATGTTCCTCCAACTTTAAGGAGGCCCATGCCCTGGTTAATTCCCGTTTTAAAAGCATTACCTCATCTTCCCAAGTCAACGGAACCAAATGCACATTTTGAAGATACCAGGTATAGTTTTCCTTTCCAATGCCTGACGGACCTGTTTTCGAGGATGCTTCGGTCAGTAACCAGTCGACGAATTCATTGGTGGATTTTATGGCTTCGTCAATGGCCGATACTATTTTCTTATCCTTGTCTACTCCTGGTAGGTTTTTCATCTCCTCTAAGTTGTCACTTTGGGTCTGAATATCTCGTATACCGGCTATCCAGAGGTCTTTGGAATTTCCAGTCAGATTGAGTTTCGCCTGTTCGTTGATGGCGGGAATCACCTTTAATTCGGACAGTAATTTTTTTTGGTTTTCCTTATTCAATGGAAATTCATAGGTCCATAAATCCAAAACACCATGATGGGTTGGACCTTCGTGTGCGGGGACATCACTACGGTCTGTCCATATGGTTTTGTAGAAGGCAGGGTCTCTTGCCCAAGGCTGTAATACCCGCTGATTGAAATCATAGCCGTTCATTTCGGCATTCACAATATGCCAATCTACCTGATTGGGAATCGTCCACGCGGTCGTGTCCAAGCTTTGGAGTTTTTTCTGTAGCTCTTTAAAGTTAGGCCATCTTTGCTCAAAAGTTACTTTTGTATAATCTGGAGCGCCATCACCAAGTGGCGGAGTCTCGAAAGTTCTCCATTCTTTAAATAAGTTTACCAAACTCTCATATCCTTGATTATTTTGTGAAAAGACACAATTGGATGTGCTAGTTAAAAAAATGAGTAGAAAGTAAAAGTTGGTTTTGGAAATGGACTTGTTTTTCATTTTAAAGTTCTGAATTGGTAAATCCTTGCAAAATAAGAATAGTGGTGCAAGGGGCGGTATTTTTATTGGAATTGTTGCTTGAAAATATGCGATATGAAATTAAGCATATTATCGATAAGTATTAGGAAATCTATAAGGCTATAAATATAAAAACCCAATATGGGGGTAATAAGTTTTTTGGGATTACGACAGGGTCGGATATCCTGATATCACTCTGTCCTGAAAATCAACAAAAAAAACAACGCACTGTAAAAAACAAAAGCAAGCTATTTTTTTAGCTTGCTCCGTTTTCAACTTTTTGTTGATTTATCCGTGATCGCGACAGGATTCGAACCTGTGACCGTCTGCTTAGAAGTTATATTTTTTACGTTCATTAGGGTTAATCAAATTATAGTAAAATACTGTTTTACAGTATATTGCAAATATAGTATTTAATTCTATTTCACAAAACTTCATTATTTTTCTGCACATTTTCTGCAAATTTTCTGCACACTTTGTATTTTTGGTAAAGCAAAGAACAAATAATGAGCAAAGAATATACACTTTCGTTTTATTTTGATAATAGGCGAAAAAAAGGGAAAAATACATTTCCTGTTAAGTTGAGGTTATACCACCCACCCAGTACAAAGGAAAGACTATTTAGAACTGGTTACTATTTTTCAGAATCTGAATACAACCAAGCTATAAAATTTAAAACTGCTAAAGGCGAAAAAAAAATATCTAAGGCACGAAAAGAAGAAATAACAGAAATACTACACGTATTAAAAAGTAAAGCAATTAAGATACTAAAGGAATTACCGGAATTTTCTTTTGAAGCTTTTGAAAGAAGGTATTATAATAAATCTGCAAAGCTGGATATATGTAACTACTATGAAGATTACATTAAGCGATTAGAGCAAAATGAAAAGGTCAGAACGGCTGAAGTTTACCGCCTATCACTTTTAAGACTTAAGACATATATAGAACATCTAAAGAAGAAAGCACCAAAGGAAATACCTTTTGATTTAGTTACCCCCAGCTTTTTAAATGCTTACAAAAACTATTATACGGAAATAGGGCGCACCAATGCCACTATTGGAATTTATTTAAGACCACTATATAATACTCCCCAAAATTAGGACAGGAAGTTAAGTTGTAATTTAACCCTGTCAAATATGAAAAGAACAAGAAGAAAATTCAGTGCATCGTTCAAGGCCAAAGTAGCCATTGCAGCGATAAAGGAGCAAAGCAGCCTTCAAGAGCTCGCCGTCAAGTTCGAGATCCACCCGAACCAGATATCAAGCTGGAAACGGGAGTTTCTTGACAATGCCGATCTGGCGTTCAGGTCAAAGACCGAGAAAGCGGATTCCACGTCCGAGACCGGACCGCTCTACAACAAGATCGGCCAGCTGCAGGTCGAGAACGATTTTTTAAAGAAAGTCTTGGGCAAATGAGCACTACCGAGAGAAGGAAAAAGGTAGTAAAATGCCATCCAGGGCTAAATCTTGTACAGCAGTGCAAACTTCTTGACATCCACCGCTCCGGCCTATATTACAGGCCCAGGGGCGAGAGTCCTTTCAAT
>JBBQKI010000076.1:0-3449 GCA_038326725.1 Flavobacteriales bacterium | reverse complement strand
ATAAGAATCTACAGCTACTTTTGCTTTTTCGCCGGGGATCCGAACTACTTTTTTAACGGTTATCAAACCATCAAAAACTTCTGGTATTTCCTGTTCAAATAATTTTTCAAGGAAAACTGGCGCGGCTCGGGACATGATAATGGTGGGTTTGTTGCCCTTCAATTCCACGCTTTCTATAATGCCACGAACGTTGTCTCCTTTTCTGAAAAAGTCTGAAGGAATTTGTTTTTCCTTGGGTAAAATAATTTCATTACCGTCATCGTCCAAGAGAATAATGGCACGGTGGCGGATGTGGTGCACCTCGGCGGTATAAATTTCGCCTTCCAAATCTTTAAATTGTTTGTAAATATTGGTGTTGTCGTGTTCGTGAATTTTAGAAATCAAGTTTTGGCGCAGGGCCAAAATGGACCGTCTTCCTAAATCGAAAAGTTTTACTTCTTCCGAAACATCTTCACCAATTTCAAAATCGGGTTCTATTTTGCGGGCGGCACTCAAGGATATTTCAGCATTGTCATCTTCCACTTGGCCATCTGCAACTACAATACGATTTCTCCAAATTTCCATATCCCCTTTGTCGGGATTAATGATTATATCAAAATTATCATCGCTACCGTATTTTTTCTTAAGGGCATTTCTGAAAACTTCTTCCAAAATTGCCATCAGGGTTACCCTATCTATTAGTTTATCGTCTTTAAATTCTGAAAAAGAATCGATCAGTGCTAAATTTTCCATGTTCAATCTAATTAAATGTTACCATCACTTTTGCTTGCGCAATATTGTTATAGGGCAAAACTGCCTCTTTTTGCACTGTTATTTTCCCTTTGCCCACAGGCTTTGGCTCACGTGTCTTCCAAACGAGGGTGCATTCGTTTTCATTTGCTTGCGTAAGCTCGCCCTCTATAATTTCGCCGGAACGGATTTTTATTTTTAGGTTCCGCCCAATGTTTTTCTTGTACTGCCGTGGCATGGTCAAGGGTTCAGAAACTCCCGAAGACATTACTTCCAACGAAAAATCGTATTCTTCCCTGTCCAGGTTGTGTTCAATTTCGCGGCTTACAGCTATGCAGTCTTCAACGGTTACGCCTTTGTCGCCATCAAGGATAACGCAAATCCGGTTATCCTCAGAAATATCAAGATCAATCAAAAACAGGTTGGGGTTTTTGTCCAACGCCTGTTGCACCAATTCCTTTACTTTTTCCCGCATCATTTTTAAGCTATAAAAAGAGGGGACTTTTAGTCCCCTCAGTTAGTTACTTATTTAATTGGGTGCAAATATACTATTATTTTTAATATTATAAAAAAGATGTTCCGCCCGTTTTATTTTTGTACTTTAATGGTAGAAAACCTGATAACACTACAACCTTATGAAACGAATTTTAGTCCCCACGGATTTTTCCCCACAAGCAGATAATGCCCTAAAAGTAGCCGTTCAAATTGCCAAAAACCAATCCGCAGAAATTTTCCTTTTACATTCCATGGAAATGCCCGTGCATTTAAGCACTGGCAGCGATAGCGGCAACCTTCCGGAAGCACTTTATTTTATAAAACTTGCCGAAAAACGCTTTTCCGAATTAAGGGAACGAACCGATAGTGAAGACGTTACCATCCATGAAGCAATGGGCCATAATGAAATTTATGAAGACATAAAAGAGGCCGTTAAAAAAAGTAATATTGAACTTGTGGTGATGGGCTCTCACGGAGCCAGTGGTTTCAAGGAAATGTTCATTGGCAGCAATACCGAAAAAGTGGTGCGTACTTCAAAAATCCCAGTTTTGGTGATTAAAAATAACCACACGAATTTTGAGATAAAAGATTTTGTTTTTGCAACAGATTTTTCCGAAGAATGTCACCCTCCCTTTAAGGAAGCACAAAAATTCGCGGAAATTATCGGTGCCAAAATGCACTTGCTTTTTGTGAACACCCCTGGGGATTTCAGAACCACGCAACAAGCCTTGGAAATCATGAACAATTTTGTAAAAGGCTTGGTGCCGGAACTTTATACGCTGAATGTTTATAACGATACCTCAGTAGAAAAAGGAATTCTGAATTTTGCGAAAAACAATAAAATGCAACTCATTGGTATGAGCACACACGGGCGCAAAGGCCTTTCCCACTTTTTCAACGGGAGCATCAGCGAGGATTTGGTGAACCATGCGAACATGCCGGTGATTACCTTTAAAATTTGATTTTTAAAATTCATTTTTCAATGATTTTGATTTTGGCTTTTGGTTGCGGTACGCCCACTCAAAAGCCAAAATCTGTTATTGGGGATGACCCCATTGAAGAAAACCTCCCCGGAATCATTACTCCCATTTTGCCGGAAGGCGCCGTTACTGCGGATTTCAATGGAAATTTTCAACCCTTTTATGCTTTTGTAGAAAAAGTGATTGCAAAAAACGAAACTACATTCATTGGTTTTGAAGATGAAAACCTTCCACAAATATTAATCCCAGAAAGTTTTGGGGCAAAATTAAGTCCGCTAAAATTGGAAGGTTTTGACCGCGAAATTTTGATGGTAAATGCCAAATTGAGGGACACCAATTTCAATAAATATTTTCTGTTCGTTTTTCGGGAAAATCAATGGAAACCTATTGTAAATCCTTTCGCAATACATAAAACCAATATGAGCGATACCTTAATTCCTGCAAAAATAAACCCTGAAAATCCAAAGGAACTGTTGCGCTATTATTCAGTTTTTGAAATGGATGCGAACAGTGAAAAAAAATACCGTTGGGCCCTGCTGCAGGAAAGTGTACTTCTTGAAAATTGGTGAGTTTTACTGAATCCTTTTATCAATCAAATCAACTGGTTTTCTTCCCATGGCGGAAAAGCGGAGTTTGTTCAACGCTTCAATTTCATAAAATTCAAGTTTTGGAAGCACCCGCAGTTTCGCCCGAAAATGGTCTTTTATTTCGTTCAACAATACTTCAGAATCGGTTTTAGCTGCAATCTTTATTAGGATTTCATCCGTTCCCAATTCATTATGCGAAATTTCAATAACATAACCTTCCACTTCTGTAAAATGGTTCAAAATATTGTACATCGCTGGCGGATATAATGTTGTCCCTTTATACTTTATCATCTGTTTTTTTCGGCCCACCACCGGTCCCAACCTCAGCGTATTCCGGCCGCAGGAACACGGTTTTGTGTGCGCCCGAAGCATATCGCCAGTTTTAAAACGCAGCAACGGCATCGCTTCCACCCCCAAAGTAGTGATTACCAATTCGCCTATTTCGCCCTCGGCCACGGCCACATCATTTTCATCCAGCAATTCCGCAATAATGAGTTCCGGGTGGTGGTGGCCGCCTTTGTGGTTTTCGCATTCGTTGAAAGCCGTCGCCATTTCAGTGGAGGCATAGGTTGAAAACAAATTAATATCCCAATTTTTTTTTATTTTTTCAGCCAATATATTCAGTGAAAAATCCTCGTTGCGGATGGGTTCGCCAATG
>JBBQKI010000075.1:0-3584 GCA_038326725.1 Flavobacteriales bacterium | reverse complement strand
TAAAAAATTTCAGCAAGGTTTTACAAGACCTATAGAATTTGAAGATTTTCTGTCTTATAGTTTGTACCCAAGAGTATTTGAAGATGCTCACGAAAAATATAAGTTATATGGAAATGTCGCTATCCTCGCTACCCAAAATTTCTTCTACGGAATGAAGCTTCAAGAGGAGGCCATCATTGAATTGGAGCCTGGAAAATCCATCATTGTAAAATTGCTTTCCATAGGAATTCCAAATGAGGATGGTGTGCGCATCGTTTTCTTTTCAGTAAATGGAGAAAACCGTTTTGTGGAAATTCAGGATAAATCAATTGAAGTCAGAAAAGAAATCCACCTTAAGGCAGATCCTCAGGACATAACTCAATATGGCTCCCCATTACAGGGAAGTCTGTATAAGGTACTGGTGAAAAAAGGGCAGGAAATAAAAAAGAACGACCATCTTTTTATTATTGAAGCAATGAAAATGGAAACAACCATTACAGCTAACAGGTCCGGGAAAATTAAATCCACAGTTTTGAAACCAGGAACCATGGTAAGGAAGGATGATTTGATTTTAACACTGGAATAAAATTATTCTCAATTCAGCATTTTAGTAATATGTTTTAGCTATTCAGCCAAGTAGTCTAAAAATTATTTCTCCCCCTTTGCTTTTAAAATAAATAACATTACATTTGCACCCCGATTTATCCAAGATACGGAATGTTTAATAGTAAAATCAAGTAGTGTGAATACATTAAGTTATAAAACAGTTTCAGCCAACAAAGCCACCGTTGTTAAAGAATGGTTGGTAGTAGATGCTGATGGCCACAATTTGGGCCGCCTTGCCAGCGAAGTAGCAAAATTGCTTCGAGGTAAGCATAAACCAAGCTTTACCCCACACGTTGATTGCGGAGATAACGTTATCGTTACCAATGCAGAAAAAATCAACCTTACCGGGAAAAAATGGGATGACAAAATATACATTCGCCACACGGGCTACCCCGGCGGGCAGCGTAGCCTTACCGCTACCGAGATGTTCAAGAAGGATCCTTCAAGGCTTATTGAAAAAGCGGTGAAAGGAATGCTTCCTAAAAACAAACTGGGTGCAGAACTTTTCAGGAACCTGAAAGTGAACACCGGCGCTAACCACGCCCACGAAGCACAAAAACCAAGGACCATTAACCTTAACGAAATCAAATAAATGGAAACGATTCACAAAATTGGACGAAGGAAAACCGCAGTAGCCCGTGTATATCTTTCCGAAGGAAATGGCACCATTACCATAAACAAGCGCGAAATGGAAAATTATTTTCCAACCGCAACCTTACAGTATAAAGTACGTCAGCCTTTAGTTTTGACCGATAACGACAAAACCTATAATATCAAAGTTAGCGTTGTTGGCGGCGGCATCACCGGACAAGCAGAAGCTATCCGTTTGGCTTTATCCCGTGCCATGTGTGCGGTCAACGAGGAGCACCGTGCCATTTTAAAACCGGAAGGATTGATGACCCGTGATCCAAGAATGGTGGAACGGAAAAAATTCGGACAGAAAAAAGCCCGTAAAAAATTCCAGTTCTCTAAACGATAATATTTTACAGTGTCGCACTGAGCGAAGTCGAAGTGTTTGGGCACTGCTAATTTTAAGTTCATATTCATTATTAATCAAAAAAGCTGTTGTCCCGTTTAATCCCGGGAAATTAGTTTAGCATCTAAACCATATTCCCAAAAGCGGAAAGGTTGCTATCCTTTTACAGAACGTAAACTATTACAAAAATGGCAAACAAAGTAGAAGTTAAAGACTTACTGGAAGCTGGTGTGCATTTTGGCCACCTTACCCGAAAATGGAATCCCAACATGGCGCCCTATATCTACATGGAGCGTAACGGAATCCACATTATCAACCTTTATAAAACAGCTGCTAAAATTGAAGAGGCTAATGAAGCCCTAAAGAAAATAGCGGCCAGCGGACGAAAAATCCTTTTCGTTGCTACCAAAAAACAAGCAAAAGACATTGTTGCCGAAAAAGCAAAGAATGCCAATATGCCGTACATTACTGAAAGATGGCCCGGCGGAATGCTTACCAATTTTGTGACAATTCGGAAAGCTGTTAAAAAAATGACCTCCATCGACAAGATGAAACAGGATGGTACTTTTTTAACCCTTTCTAAAAAAGAGCGTTTGCAAGTGGACCGCTTGCGGATGAAGTTGGAAAAAAACTTAGGTTCAATTTCGGACATGAGCAGGCTTCCTGCAGCATTGTTCATTGTGGACACTACCCGGGAGCACATTGCGGTGGCTGAAGCAAAAAAATTGAACATCCCCATTTTCGCGATGGTGGATACCAATAGCGATCCCCGAGTAATCGATTACGTGATCCCATCCAACGATGATGCTTCCAAATCCATCGAAAGCATTATGTCCAGGGTTTCCGAAGCTATTATTGAAGGTTTATCAGAAAGGAAATCCGGAAAAGATGAAGACGAAAACGAACCGGCCGAACATACTGAAAGAGCCCCAAAAAGAAAAAGGGAACAGAAAGTTGCTGCAGTTGCAACGGATGACCAAGCTCCCGTAAGTGAAACTGAAAAGCCTAAAGCTAAAAAGGCCACTGCGGAAGAAGTAAGTACTGAAGAAGAATAAATTAAACCATATCACAATTCTATAGAACCGTTTGATTTCTTTTCTTCCCGAAAAAAAATTGAACGGTTTCCTTAATTAAAACATTAACTAAAAAATATTTTTAAAATGGCAAATATAACCGCTGCAGACGTAAACAAATTAAGGCAAACTACAGGTGCCGGAATGATGGATTGCAAAAAAGCTTTGGTGGAAGCCGATGGCGATTTTGAAAAAGCAATCGAAATACTTCGTAAAAAAGGGCAGAAAGTAGCCGCAAACCGTGCAGATCGCGAATCAAGCGAAGGAGCCGTTATCGCAAAAGTAAATGCAAACAATACCAAAGGTGTTATCGTTTCCTTGAACTGCGAAACAGATTTCGTGGCCAAGAATGAAGCGTTCGTAACTTTTGCTACGGATTTGGCAGAATTGGCTTTGGACACAACTTCAAAAGAAGAATTGCTTGCCAAAAATTACAAAGGAATTACAGTTGCGGAAAAACTTATAGAGCAAACAGGTGTCATCGGTGAAAAAATAGAGATCGGCGATTACCGTACTTTGGAAGCTCCTTTTGTAGGTTTCTATATTCATGCAGGAAACAAAATTGGTGTTTTAACAGGCCTTTCAAAAGCAACCGACGGAGCCGCTGACGTAGCAAAAGATGTTGCTATGCAAGCTGCTGCAATGAACCCTGTTGCATTGAACGAAGCTCGTGTGGATCAAAAAACCATTGATTCGGAAATCGAGATTGCAAAAGATCAACTTCGCCAAGAGGGAAAACCTGAAGCAATGTTGGATAATATAGCCAAAGGGAAACTGAACCGTTTCTTTAAAGACAACACCTTGGTAAATCAAGATTTCATTAAAGACAACAAACAAAGCGTAGCCCAATACGTAAAAACTTTGGGCGATGTGGAGGTTGTTTCTTTTGAGCGCGTTGCTTTAGGGTAATCCGTAAAATATTTACAAATCAAAAGAGGCCGGAATAAAAA
>JBBQKI010000074.1:0-3632 GCA_038326725.1 Flavobacteriales bacterium | reverse complement strand
TCCCTGTTCAAAACCTTATACTCCTCATAACATTCACTGATGGCGTCAAGAATTTGAAGATCGTTGGCGGTGCGGATAAAATCTTTGGAGTAGTTGCACCGGTTCAAAATTTCGTTTATGTCTACACGTTCCAGTTGGAGTACCGCCATTAAAGTTTCACGGTCATATTTGCTTTGTAGAAGGTTTCGTATTTCATCATCTTCCTTCATTTGCCTAAGTTTTTTCATTTGCTGCGGCTGTTTTCCAAAAACATTGTAGAGAAAATCCGCAGGGTTGAAAATGGAACCCAAAACTTTTGAAATAGCCCCCGGCTGTGTGCTTCCACCTTCATATCCGCTCCCAATTCCCGAAATACGGTAACGGTAATTATCATAAATGGGGATAAGCTTGGCATCAATTTCCACATACCCGGTTAATTGAATGGGACGCACCACTACTTCTTCCAATGCAATACCCAGTTCGGTCATTTTTACCTTAACTTCTCCAAATTGAAGCCAGTCATTGGTAACCCGAACACGAATGGATTTAAAACCGAGGTATGAAAAAAACAGCGTATCGTTCACGCTCGCACGGATGGAAAACTCGCCTTCCTCCCCCGAAACCGTACCTATAACCTGATTTAGGTTTACGATGTTGACGTTTTCCATGGGTTTGTCATTAGCATCGTTCATTACTATTCCTTTAATAGTGTTGTCTTGCGCCCACGAAAGAAATGAGATCATTAAAAATGCAATAAGAAAAATCGTTTTCTTCATATTAAAATGTATCAATCAAATTCAAAAAATAAACTTATCAAAAATTTCTAAAATCAGCCAAAATAAAATACGGGCCCCTAAATTTGGGGCCCGTAAATATACTTATATAGCTTCTAATTTCCTGCTAAAGTTTTTTGAAGGAAATAAAATTCTTGATTACATACGCTTGCGGCGTTTACCTCCAGTACCTTTTGTATCGGGGCGTTCGGTGGTCCGTCGGCCACTGCTTTTAAAACTTGGTTTGTCACTTGTAAAATCACTTCCTCGTTTTTTGAACCCACCCCTTTCAGTGCCGCTGCTTCTTTCGCTGCTGCCTCTGTCTGAGCCGCCTCTGTCTGAACTGCTTCTTTCGGTACTTCTTTCGCTTCCACCCCTGTCAGAATTCCTGCCACCAAAACTTCGCTCACTTCCCCATTCTTTTCTGTCGCCGCCACGGTCTGGACGGTCGCTACGCTCTCCCCTTCTTTTGCCTCGGTCTCTTCCACCTCCACTACGTCCTCCAAAATCACGTCCGCCGCCGAAATCTTTTCCGCCGCCTCTGCTGCTTTTTCTGCCGCTATCTTTGGAAACCTCTACGGATATCTGCCTTCCGTGCAGTTTATAATCCTTGAAAACTTCCAACACCATTTCCTGATGCTGTTCATCTGTATTGAAAAATGAAAAACTGTCTTTAACATCCACTTTATATACATCGTCCTTACCAAGTTGAAGTAGATCACGAAGAAAGTCTTTCAAACTCATCCAATCAAAATCGTCCTTAGCTCCAATATTGATGAAATAACGGCTGCTGTCCTTTGTCCCTTCGGAATAATCGGCCCCGGCGGAAACATTCAAGTCTTTAGAGGTTTTGTAATAATTGTAAAAACGTGTAAACTCAACAGAGAACACTTTTTTGATAAGTTCTTCTTTTGAAAATTCCGAAAGTACTTCATTTATGTTCGGCAAATAGGGATCAATATCGTGGTTTATTTTAGTTTCCTTGATGCTGTTCGCCAAATGAAACAACTGCACTTCGCAGATTTCCATCCCAGAAGGAATTTCCTTTAAAATGAATTTCTTCTGAATTATTTTTTCGATGGAATGGATTTTCCTAACCTCGCTTTTGGAAACAATCACAATGGAAACTCCCAATTTTCCTGCACGTCCGGTACGGCCGCTACGGTGGGTGTAGGTTTCTATTTCATCGGGCAATTGGTAATTGATAACGTGCGTAATATCCTCCACATCAATCCCGCGGGCAGCCACATCGGTGGCAACAAGCATTCTTATTTGGCGGGCTCGGAAGGATTTCATTACGATATCCCTTTGGTTTTGGCTCAAATCTCCGTGCAATGCAGCGGCATTATAACCATCTTCAATAAGTTGTTCCGCAACTTTTTGTGTATCGCGTTTGGTCCTGCAAAACACCACGGAAAAAATATCGGGGTTTGCATCCGAAAGCCTTTTCAAAGCCGAATAACGGTCTTTTGCATTTATTACATAATATTCGTGGGAAACACTGGCGGTACTTGCATTCTTAGTACCCACGGTAATTTCAACCGGGGTGTGCATGAATTTTTTGGCAATGCTGGAAACTTCTTTCGGCATGGTGGCACTGAACAACCACGTATTTTTTTCATCAGGAGAATACGAAAGGATTTCGGTAATATCTTCATAAAAGCCCATATTCAGCATCTCATCAGCTTCATCGAGCACACAATATTCTATTTTTGAAATATCAATTAACCGTCGGCCAATCATATCTTTCATCCTTCCGGGGGTAGCAACAATAATTTGTGCCCCTTTTTTGATTTGTTTGGCTTGGTCGGTAATGCTTGCGCCTCCATAAATTGCAACTACGTTCAAACCGCTAAGGTATTTACCATAACTGATGAGTTCGTTGGTGATCTGCATACAGAGTTCCCGGGTTGGCGAAAGGATTAGTCCTTGCGTTACACGGCTATTGATATCTATTTTTTGGAGCATGGGAAAGCCGAAGGCCGCCGTTTTGCCGGTCCCTGTCTGCGCGAGAGAAACCATATCGGTATCGCGGCTTAAAAGGATTGGGATTGTTTTTTCTTGAACTTCCGAAGGGGTCGTGAAACCCATATCGGCGATGGCCTTAAGAAGATTTTCTTCCAGCCCGAGTGCTTTAAATGCTGACATTATATAATTATAAAAGTTTTATTTGTGTGTTGGTCAGAAGCATCCACACATTTAAAACGCACAGCTTCACTCAACACCACCTCACCCTGAGGATTTTTTTGAAGGCGCAAATGTAGGGTTTTAATGTTTATGATTTATGGTTGGTTGGCTTAAAATTATGAGATGGCGGGATTTGCCATATATTACAAAGACTTTATATTAGTTTGTTTGCCGGATTTTATTTGGAAATAAAATCGATCAACTGCCGCATTGCCCGTCCCCGATGGCTTAGTTCACTTTTTTGCTGAAGGCTCATTTCCGAAAATGTAATATTAAACCCTTCAGGAATGAAAATAGGATCGTAACCAAAGCCGCTCTTCCCTTTCGGTTCATGGGTGATTTCCCCTTCGCAAATTCCTAAAAACATATTTTCCCTATTTTCAAAAATAATGACGATAGCGGTTTTGAAACGGGCTTTCCGGTTTTCTTTATTTTTTAAATTAAAAAGCAGTTTTTCAATATTTGCATATGCGCTGTTTGATTTTCCCGCATAACGCGCGCTGTAAACACCGGGCTCATTGTTTAGTGCAACCACTTCCAAGCCCGTGTCATCCGCAAAACAATCCAACCCAAAATTATCTTTTACAAAACGGGCTTTTAAAAACGCATTGCCTTCAATAGTTTCCGCCGTTTCTGGAATTTCATTTAAACAACCAATATCTTCCAAACTTAACAATTCAATATTTTTGGGAA
>JBBQKI010000073.1:0-4074 GCA_038326725.1 Flavobacteriales bacterium | reverse complement strand
ACTTTTTCCGGGAAACATGTGAACAGTACAATTTTCCTGCACATTCACTCCATCTTCCAAAATAATTTCTCCCCAATCGCCGCGAATGGCAGCTCCCGGACCGATATAGCAGTTTTTTCCAATAATAACATTTCCCGTAACGGCCGCCAATGGATGCACGAAACTGCTTTCGTGAATTACCGGAATATGGCCTTTGAAGCTATAAATCATAACTTTTAAATGTAAAATGATAAAGTAAAAAGTGCATTTGAAGTACTTTAAACTTTTACATTTTGCGGTTTATTATTCAAACTTTTTTAATGTCTCTTTTGTAAAATCACTCAAAACCAATCGCCCTGAAATAACTGCTCTTTCTGCAAGCAATTCATCCCAATCTTCAGTGCCGCTCCAAAATACTTTTTTCATTTCTTTCATCGCTTCGGGATTATAATTGCAAAGATTTTCTGCAAGTATTTGAACGGCTTCGTCCAATTCTTCCAAAGTATCATAAACCTGATTATACAATCCTTTTTGTCGTGCCCATTCAGCATCGTAAAAAGTATTTGCATCAATGGCTATTTGGCTCATCGCGCTCAACCCGAGTTTGCGTTCTACGGAGGGACCAACTACAAATGGACCGATCCCAACATTTAATTCGCTTAATTTAATGGAAGCAAATTTTGTTGCCATGCAATAATCTGTCGCCGAAGCAACGCCTACGCCTCCGCCCACGGTTTTTCCTTGAATTCTGCCGATAATGAATTTTGGGCATTTGCGCATCGCATTTATGACGTTTGCGAAACCACTGAAAAAAATCTTTCCAGTTTCGGCATCGTTTATATTAATTAATTCGTTAAAACTAGCACCTGCGCAGAAAGTTCTGTCGCCACCACTTTTCAGAATTAAAACTTTTATTTCATCATTATTTCCGGCTTCGGTGATGGTTTTCGAAAGTTTCGCCAATAATTCTCCCGGCAGGCTGTTTTGTGCTGGGTGGAAGAATTCGATGGTTGCGATATTGTTGCTTATTTCTTGTTTTACGTAGGGTTCGTTCATGATTTTCGATTCAAGAATCAAGAACCAAGAGCCAAGACATTTTTGTCCTGATTCTTGGTTCTTGGTTCAATTAGTCCAAAAGGTTAAATTGCTCAAAATGATGGTTTAAATGCTTGCGTTCCAATAGATACCATTCAAATTTGTTCAATTCTCCAAACACCACATTCTTGGTTTTTGCCTCGGGATTTTGTTTGAAATAATCCAAATATACACCTCGTGCTTCCCGTAATTTCATTTTGGCAGTTTCCAAATCGGGATGCCGTGTGTCATTTATTTTTGATTTCTTGGCAAGCGGAAAATCATATCCTCGGGGCATTTTTCTGTAATTGTATAGTGTTTCCTGTGTTTTCTCTAAATATTCTTCGGGCGTTGAGACTTCAAAATCCTGAATTTCCCCTGAAGCAATTTTATAAGTATATTCCAAATGTTCCACCATCTGCTGGGGAGTCATTTTTCCCCATAGTGGTTTTGAATCCGGCGTCAATTTATTTAAATATTCCTCAATACTTTCCGAAGTTATTTCTGCAAAAACGATTTGTTTTTTCTGAACCATGGTTAAAATTGTGGCTACTGCCACCAATTCATCTTCATCGTCAAAAACCTCAACGAACCATTTGACGATACCGCTGGGCAGTTCCTTACCGGTTTGGTCGCGTTCAATTTTTTGCTTACAAGTAAGCCGAACATAAATAGTGTCATTATGGTACATCGGGCGAAGGAAACGGATTTCCTCCAAACCATAATTTGCCGCCACGGGGCCTTTGTTTGGATAAACAAAAAGGCCCGCCGCGGCAGATATAATGAAATATCCATGGGCTGTGCGTTTTTCAAAAATGCTACCTTCAAGCGAAGTTATATCGGTATGTGCATAAAAATGATCCCAGCTTAAGTTTGCAAAACTTACAATGTCGCTATCGGTGATGGTGCGCTTATGTGTTTTTAGCGACATGCCGGGCTGGATGTCATCCCAATGATAGGTAAAGGGATGGTTTTCGGCTTCGGTGTAATCTGCTTTTGGTTGATATATCCCGGTTATTTGTGTCAACGTTGTGGGTGAACCTTGGATAGCCGTACGTTGCATATAATGCAAAATACCGCGAATCCCGCCCATTTCTTCGCCGCCACCCGCGCGTCCGGGGCCGCCGTGAACCAAATTGGGCAAAGGCGAACCGTGTCCTGTACTATGCTTGGCACTTTCGCGGTTGATGGTCAAGATCCTGCCGTGGTGCGAAGCAGCATTTATTGTAAATTCTTTTGCGATGGAATTGTTATTCGTAAAAATGGAACTCACCAAGGAACCTTTTCCCATTTTGGAAATTTGCACGGCTTCTTCCAAATTTTTATAAGGCATCAACGTGCTTACAGGTCCGAACGCTTCTGTAATATGCGCGGCATTATTTTGAAAAGGAAAATCCTCGCGCAATAATATTGGTTTTAAGAAACTCCCTTTTTGGGAATCGGCGCCCAATGCCTCGAAATCATCAAAACTTCCATAAACTATTTTTGCTGTTTCGGCTATTTTCCCCACTTGGCTTTTTATCGATTCGCGCTGGGCGTGGCTTACCAGCGAACCCATTCGGACTTCTTTTAAACGCGGGTCGCCCACGGTAACTTTTTCCAAGGCATTTGCCAAGGCTATTTGCACATCTTCCATCAAATTTTCCGGAACCAAAATCCTACGGATTGCAGTACATTTTTGACCGCATTTTACGGTCATTTCATTACGTACCTCTTTGATGAACAAATCAAATTCCGGGGTTCCGGGAACGGCATCTTCCCCCAAGACCGAAGCGTTTAATGAATCAGCTTCCAAAGTGAAGGGCACCGATTCTTCGATAATTTGTGGTTGGGCTTTTAGGATTTTCCCCGTTTTTGCAGAGCCGGTAAAAGTTACCACATCTTGCGATTGAACGGTATCCAGAATATTTTTGGCAGTGCCACTAATGAGTTGCAAAGCCCCTTCGGGCAAAATGCCGGAAGCGATAATTTCCTTTACCACGGCTTCAGCCAAATAAGCAGTTTGAGGGGCGGGTAAAACCACGGCAGGCATTCCGGCCATCCAGTTTACGGCGCATTTTTCAAGCATTCCCCAAACAGGGAAATTGAAGGCGTTCAAATGGATTGCAACCCCTTCTTTTGGCACCAAAATGTGGTGCGCCATAAATTTTCCGCCTTTTGAAAGATCGATAGGCTCGCCCTCCACGTGATAGGGTTGGTTTGGGAATAATTTCCGAAGGGAAGCATTTGCGAAAAGATTGCCGAAACCACCTTCAATGTCTATCCAGCTATCAATTTTGGTGGCACCGGTGCGGTAGCTGAGTTCATAAAATTCTGCTTTCTTTTTTGTTAAGTAAAGGGCAAGTTTTTTTAGCATATTCCCCCGTTCCTGGAAGGTCATTTTACGGAGCGTTGCGCCTTTATCCCTTCCATATTGCAAGATTTCCGGAATATTCAGACCTTCTGTAGTTACGTTTGTAAAATGTTCGCCCGTAACGGAATCGAGAATTGGGTTGCCTTCGCCATGGCCTTCTGTCCAATTTCCGAGAATGTAATGTTGTGTTTTTTGCATTGCTTTATAAGTTATCGCGTAGATTGGAAATCCTTCTAATATTTTAGAATTTTATCTAAGCTACTTTTCAAAATGTTGATTTCAAAACCCTCAATATTACCCACCTTATTTTGCAACCTTGATTTATCAATCGCTCTTATGTATATTGGTAAAGCTTCAGAAATTTCTTTCAAACCGTTAGTTTTGTTTGGTTCAAGAATCAAATTATCATTATAATATTTAAGTTTTGAAGTTAAAGGAACGATTATAACGGTATTCAGAATTTTATTGATTCCCGTTCCTGATAAAATGATTGCAGGACGCCTTCCTCTTTGTTCGCTTCCAAGTGGTGGGTCTAAAAAAATTTCATAAATATCGCCTTGATTCATTCTTTTTCGAGTTCTTCTAGAATTTTAAACCAATCTTCAATTCCATCTTCGGCTAGCAATAAATGTTCTTGATCATCTGCTGATTTTTTATAACTATTTAAA
>JBBQKI010000072.1:0-4421 GCA_038326725.1 Flavobacteriales bacterium | reverse complement strand
ACTTTTTCCGGGAAACATGTGAACAGTACAATTTTCCTGCACATTCACTCCATCTTCCAAAATAATTTCTCCCCAATCGCCGCGAATGGCAGCTCCCGGACCGATATAGCAGTTTTTTCCAATAATAACATTTCCCGTAACCGCTGCCAGAGGGTGCACGAAACTGCTTTCGTGGATAACAGGAATATGTCCTTTAAATG
Source organism: Flavobacteriales bacterium (assembly GCA_038326725.1). Taxonomy (GTDB): domain Bacteria; phylum Bacteroidota; class Bacteroidia; order Flavobacteriales; family Flavobacteriaceae; genus JBBQKI01. Next base: position 4,221 of record JBBQKI010000072.1, on the reverse strand, counting down.
AAAAAATCATAAATTTTAAATGTAAAATGAGAAAGTAAAAAATGAATTTGAAAGACTTTAAACTTTTACATTTTGCGGTTTATTATTCAAACTTTTTTAATGTTTCTTTTGTGAAATCACTCAAAACCAAACGCCCAGAAATTTTAGCTCTATCTGCAAGCAATTTGTCCCAATCTTCGGTACCGCTCCAAAATACTTTTTTCATTTCTTTCATTGCTTCGGGATTGTAAGCGCACAGATTTTCAGCGAATTTTTTAACGGCATCGTCAAGTTCTTCCAATGAATCAAAAACCTGATTATACAAACCTTTTTGGCGCGCCCATTCTGCATCATAAAAAGTGTTGGCATCAATAGCGATCTGCGAATAACCGCTCAATCCAAGTTTTCGTTCTACGGCCGGACCCACCACAAAAGGGCCAATCCCCACGTTAAGTTCGCTCAATTTAATGGAAGCAAATTTAGTGGCCATGCAATAATCCGTGGCCGAAGCAATGCCCACGCCACCGCCCACGGTTTTCCCTTGAATTCGGCCGATGATGAATTTCGGGCATCGTCGCATGGCATTTATAACATTGGCAAAACCACTAAAAAAGATCTCGCCTGTTTTTTCGTCATTAATTGAAACCAGTTCCTCAAAACTTGCACCAGCGCAAAATGTACGGTCGCCACCGCTTTTCAAAATAATTACTTTTACTTCTGAATTTTCTCCGGCTTCGGTGATGGAAGTGGCCAATTTTTTCAACAAATCCCCCGGCAAACTGTTTTGGGAGAGATGGAAGAATTCGATGGTTGCGATTCCGTTTTCTGTATTTATTTTTATGTGTGGTTTATCCATCCTTAAATAATAAATTTTAAATATAAAATGTAAAAGTTAAAAGTATCATTCAAATCAACTTTTACATTTTTCGGTTTTAAATTAAAGCAATCCGAACTGCTCAAAATGATGGTTCAAATGTTTTCGTTCCATAAGATACCATTCATATTTGTTTAAGTCGCCGAACACGACATTTTTAGTTTTTGCATCCGGATTTTGTTTAAAATAATCCAAATATACACCTCGTGCTTCCCGTAAGTTCATTTTGGCAGTTTCCAAATCGGGGTGATTAGTTTCATTTATTTTTGATTTCTCGGCAAGCGGAAAATCATAACCTCGGGGCATTTTCCTATAATTGTAAAGTGTTTCCTGGGTTTTTTCTAAATATTCTTCGGGCGTTGATACTTCAAAATCCTGAATTTCCCCAGAAGCAATTTTATAAGTATATTCCAAATGTTCCACCATCTGCTGTGGAGTCATTTTTCCCCATAGTGGTTTTGAATCCGGCATCAATTTATTTAAATATTCCTCAATACTTTCCGAAGTTATTTCTGCAAAAACAATTTGTTTTTTCTGAACCATGGTTAAAATTGTGGCAACGGCCACCAATTCATCTTCAGCGTCAAAAACTTCAACGAACCATTTGACGATACCGCTTGGCAATTCCTTCCCAGTTTGGTCGCGTTCAATTTTTTGCTTACAAGTAAGCCGAACATAAATAGTGTCATTATGGTACATCGGGCGAAGGAAACGGATTTCCTCCAAACCATAATTTGCCGCCACAGGGCCTTTGTTTGGATAGACGAAAAGGCCAGCCGCAGCAGATATAATGAAATATCCGTGAGCTGTGCGTTTTTCAAAAATGCTGCCTTCAAGCGATGTTATATCCGTATGTGCATAAAAATGATCCCAGCTTAAGTTTGCAAAACTTACAATGTCGCTATCGGTGATGGTGCGCTTATGTGTTTTTAGCGACATGCCGGGCTGGATGTCATCCCAATGATAAGTAAAAGGATGGTTTTCGGCTTCGGTATAATCTGCTTTTGGTTGATAAATCCCGGTAATTTCGGTCAACGTTGTGGGTGAACCTTGGATAGCCGTACGCTGCATATAATGCAAAATACCGCGAATCCCGCCCATTTCTTCACCGCCACCCGCGCGTCCGGGGCCACCGTGAACCAAATTGGGCAAAGGAGAACCGTGCCCCGTACTTTGCTTGGCACTTTCGCGGTTTATGGTCAAAATCCTGCCGTGGTGCGAAGCAGCATTTATGGTAAATTCTTTTGCGATGGAATTGTTATTCGTAAAAATGGAACTCACCAAGGAACCTTTTCCCATTTTGGAAATCTGCACAGCTTCTTCCAAACTTTTATAAGGCATTAACGTGCTTACAGGTCCGAAAGCTTCTGTAATATGCGCGGCATTATTTTGAAAAGGAAAATCCTCGCGCAATAACATTGGTTTTAAGAAACTTCCTTTTTGGGAATCGGCGCCCATTGCCTCAAAATCCTCAAAATTGCCATAAACTATTTTTGCCGTTTCGGCTATTTTCCCAACTTGACTTTTTATCGATTCACGTTGGGCGTGGCTTACCAGCGAACCCATTCGGACTTCTTTTAAACGCGGGTCGCCCACGGTAACTTTATTTAGGGCATTTGCCAAGGCTATTTGCACATCTTCCATCAAATTTTCCGGAACCAAAATCCTACGGATTGCAGTACATTTTTGACCGCATTTTACAGTCATTTCATTGCGTACTTCTTTAATAAATAAATCAAATTCCGGGGTTCCGGGAACGGAATCTTCCCCCAAGACCGAGGCGTTTAATGAATCAGCTTCCAAAGTGAAAGGCACCGATTCTTCGATAATTTGTGGGTGGGCTTTTAGGATTTTCCCTGTTTTTGCAGAGCCGGTAAATGTAACCACATCTTGCGATTGAACGGTATCCAGAATATTTTTGGCAGTGCCACTAATGAGTTGCAAAGCCCCTTCGGGCAAAATGCCGGAAGCGATTATTTCCTTTACCACGGCTTCGGCTAAATAAGCAGTTTGCGGGGCGGGCAAAACCACGGCAGGCATTCCGGCCATCCAGTTTACGGCGCATTTTTCAAGCATTCCCCAAACAGGGAAATTGAAGGCGTTTAAATGGATTGCAACCCCTTCTTTTGGCACCAAAATGTGATGCGCCATGAATTTTCCCCCTTTTGAAAGATCGATTGGCTCGCCCTCCACGTGATAGGGTTGGTTTGGGAATAATTTCCGAAGGGAAGCATTTGCGAAAAGATTGCCGAAACCACCTTCAATGTCTATCCAGCTATCAATTTTTGTAGCCCCAGTGCGATAGCTGAGTTCATAAAATTGTGCTTTCTTTTTTGTTAAGTAAAGGGCAAGTTTTTTTAGCATATTCCCCCGTTCCTGGAAGGTCATTTTCCGGAGCGTTGTACCTTTATCCCTTCCATATTGCAAGATTTCAGGAATATCCAGACCTTCCGTAGTTACGTTTGTAAAATGTTCGCCCGTAACGGAATCGAGAATTGGGTTGCCTTCGCCATGGCCTTCTGTCCAATTTCCTAATATGTAATGTTGTGTTTTCATCAAATAAATTTTAAATGTAAAAGGCAATAAACTTTAGACTTTAGAATTTTACATTTTTCGGTTTAAACTTTTTCTATTACGACAGCATATCCCTGTCCCACACCCACGCACATCGTAATCAATGCGTAACGTTTGTTTTGTAGCTGAAGTTCCAAAGCTGCAGAATAAGCAAGCCGCGCTCCCGTAACCCCAAGCGGATGTCCGATTGCGATGGAACCACCGTTTGGGTTAATACGTGGGTCGTCATCTTTAAGTCCCCATTCGCGGATGCACGCCAAAGCTTGTGAAGCAAATGCTTCATTGAGCTCAATCACGTCCATATCTTCCATTTTTAAACCCGCTTTTTTTAAAGCTTTGTTTGAAGCTTCAACGGGGCCGATACCCATTATGCGAGGTTCAACTCCAACAACTGCAGAACTTACAATTCTAGCGATTGGTTTTAGATTATATTTTTTAACGGCATCTTCCGAAGCAATAATAGTCGCAGCAGCGCCGTCATTCAAACCCGAAGAATTTCCTGCGGTTACACTTCCATCTTTTTTAAAAGCGGGACGTAATTTCGCCAAAACTTCTTTGGTTGTTTCGGGTTTTATGAATTCATCATCCTTAAAAATAATCGGATCTTTTTTTCGCTGCGGAATTTCCACAGGAACAATTTCTTTTGCAAGCCTTCCACTTTCTTGTGCTTTTGCGGCTTTCATCTGACTGTGATAAGCAAAAGCATCTTGATCTTCGCGGTTAATATTGTGTTTTTCAACTAAGTTTTCAGCTGTGTTTCCCATTCCGTCTGTACCGTACATTTCGGCCATTTT
>JBBQKI010000071.1:0-4887 GCA_038326725.1 Flavobacteriales bacterium | reverse complement strand
AGTAGAAATGGTATTATATTCATAGTTATCCGCGGCCACCGCGAAGAAAACCTATAAAATCTTCAAGGCAACCGCAGCTGTGTACTATTTACTATTTTGCGGTAAACACATTAGAGGCAAAGAGCTGTTCCGTGAGATAACCCAAGGAAGCTTTCCAATTATCGGTGGCAGGCGGTGAACCTGGGTTATCCCCTGTTTTCCTTATGAACACTTGTTCCGAAAAATCCTGCGCATAGGCCTCAACTTCACTATCTGCCCTGTACACGTTTAAGTAGATGGCCCTCCCCATTTGCGTATGGTTTCCGGATGTCGATGTTCCGGCCATAAAATCTGCCTTGGTAGTCGTAGTAGGCGTACTGTCCTTTTCGTCTTCAGCGATAACAACATACATAATATATTCGGTACCTAATATATCCCTTAATTGTGATGGGGATGATTTTCGAAGCCCTTCATAATTCATCCCGGCACTTATAAGCTTCTCGATCGCCTTTTCCATAGGCAAAACATTTATTCCTGTGCCGGCTCGCTGAGAAATTAAGTCCACTATAAAATCGGTGGCGGCGCTGGCCTGCGTTTTATCGTTGGCACCGTTGCTTTCAAATTTCACGGGCACGATTGCCAGGGTATTTTCCGTGTAAGGCGGCTTTTTTAGCGTTTCTTCTAAGGCCACGGGTGCCTCTGTCTGGGAACCATTGGCCGTTGCTGCGCTTCCGTTAAAATTTTGCGTCCTTCCGCTGGCAAAGACGATCTTTTCTATACTGCCCTGCTTTATTTCATTTATCCCGCTTTCACCCGGATAGGTGAAAGTTACCATGTCTTCGGCGACCTTGGTGACCTTCACTTGCAGCAATTGCCCGTCGGTGGTCATAATAATGTCGTTCTTTAAATCATTTTGCTGGGAAAACAGTGGCGTGCAAAACAGTAGCCCTACTATCAATATTAAATATTTCATTTTAGTTATTTTTAAATTATACATTTATTTGTTCAAATTAGGGTGGACAGCCAGTTACGGCTATAGGTCCAAACGCAGGCCGGCCGATAGGAAATGTTCATCTTTTGCACCGTTCTTAAAAATGGGGTTGAGATCGTATTTTCCATAGATGGAGAAGGAACCAATACCTGCATATGCGCTCAGCCCATAAGTTAGCTTGTTTATATCGTAACCATTTAAAACTTGTGCCCTCACCCATTGAAACTCGTAGTGAGACTCGAGATATTCTATCCTTTGACGTGTGCTAAGGTTAAGGCCCACATAGCCACCCGCACCTATTTTGATCTGGTTCCCGGTAGAGAAATAGCTACCTTTGGCATTTTGCTTTTTCTTCGTTGGACCAAATTCCAAATGTACCGGTAATACAAGGTTAGTGACATTCAACCTTGATGCGATAATACGGCGGTCCCCTTTTAATTGTGTTTGCCCTTCCGATTCCGCAAAGAAACGGTTGTTGTTTGGTTTCAGGCCATTGGATTGGTAGGAAAGCCCGTATTTAAGCCGAATCCCGTTTTCTTTCACGAGGGGTGTTTTGAGGGCAAGCCCTATTTCCAGAAAGCGCGAGCCGTATAGCGAATAATCCCTGTCGTCCTGTAGCTCCTCCCAGTTGCCACTCCCTATTGCATTGTTCAACCCGATTGCAAACACCAGGTCCAGGGTGGTGGGGCTTTTTACTTCCCCCATATCCGGCAATTGTATGGTTTTGGGCACCACAGGCAATGGTTCAGGGGGCATGTTTTCTTTTTTAGGGGGTTCCTGTTTTTTAGGGGGTTCCTGGTGTGGCTTTGTACTCTTGTCGAAGTAAGAATCGATGTCCAGAAAAAAAACCGGATCGCCCTTATCGGCCTTTTTTTGTCGTACATCTTTTTTCTCCAGATACGCAATGGTTTCCAAAATCACTGCCTGGCGCTCCTCGATCTTCCGGGCCTTTGCTTCTGCTTCCTTGAGTTTGAGCCTTTCGGCTTCCCCAGCACTTATGACACCATTGTTCTGCAAGCTGTTGATGTTCTCGATTTGCTGCTTCAGCGCGTTCTTCTCTTCCATTTCAATAGCGTCCAACTGCTTGCGTAGTAAGTTGATGGTTTGCTCTTTTGGCTCTTGCTGTGCGTTGATCTGCAAGGTGAACAATAAAGTGAGTGTCAGGAATAAAACTTTTTTCATAATTCGTTTTTTTACCGTTCAACAATATGTTTGACATGGGCCGTTGCCTTGGGTGTCATGAGATCGAATACCTTTTATGCCTTTTCAATTTGCAAAGGTGGATTTGATCTTCATAAACTCCCGAAATATGTTGTTTATGGACAAGTTCCCGCTATTGGGGTCATCTTCTTCCTCTACAACGGCTGTATGTGTTAAGGTGGACCTTGCCGATGACAGCGCCATTTCCTCGTGCTTATATGCCCTTCCCCTTCGTATGTTTTCGCGTGCTTTTCGCATTAAAGCATCGATTTCGGCATCGGTGACCTGTGGTTTGGGAGGAAAACCTAGATCTTTAAGGTTCTTGGTTTGATTAGCCAGGATTTTGCCGGGCGGCATCTTTTCCTCTCCCCCGGTTTTGGGACCGGCCCGTTTAAGCGCCTTATTTGGCCCATGGGTCCTGTCCTCTGTTTTTGGGGCAGTATGGTTTGATGCGCTATTCTCGGAGACCATTGGCCCTATGGTCATATCTAAGGCTTCGGGGTAAGCTTTATTTGCTGCACGTATGTTTTTGTTTTGGATATTTATATTATCGCCATTAGTTTCCGTAAGCGGCATGATCCCGTGCCTATCGCTGCTGTCTTTAGTAAGGACCATCCCATAAATGAAAACAGCTGTGAAAAGGGCAGCTTTGATCCAAGCTGTCCTTCGTCGCTTCTTGTGCTCAAGTTGGTCCAGCTTATCCGAAAGAAACTGCCATGCACCATTTTTTGGTGTCAAGGTATGATCCTTCAAGGTTGACCTGGAATATGTCTCTATATCAAAGCGCTTCATTTCTTTTTATTATGAGGTTAAATTTCTTCTGAAGGATTTTGCGTGCCTTTGAAAGTTTTGATCTTGAGGTGTTCTCGGTAAGGTGCAAAGTTTTTGCTATTTCCTTGTGCGTGTATCCCTCGATGGCATGGAGCATAAATACGATCCTGTATCCGTTGGGAAGTTGGTCGATGAGCGTGAGCAGATATTCCGCATCGTTTTTCAACGCAATGCCAGGATTTGCCATTTCAGCATGTTCATTGATATCGTTTATATATACCACCCATCGTTTTTTTTTCAGGAAATTTATAGATTCATGCACCATAATACGCCGGACCCAACCTTCAAAACTCCCCTTTTCCGAAAAGCTGTCAAGGTGCATAAATACCTTTAAAAAGCCTTGGTGCATCACATCTTGCGCATACTGTAGATCTTTGACATAGCTCCTACATACCGCCAGCATTTTGGGGGCATACTTTTTATATAGCCCATTTTGAGCAGCCCTATCCAACTTCCTCGCTTTCCGGACCAGGTATCGCTCATCATTGTAAATGGGAATTATTTTCATTTTTGGTATTTTGTTAAAGAAATAGAGAAGAGGAGCCTCTATATACATAGACAACATTACTCACCTAAATGTTCCCGAAAAAGAGCATTTAAATAAAAAAAACATGAAGTAGCGACACTAGCTACAAATAAATTGAACACTGGGAGATAATTGAAGGTAAGAAAAAGAAAGCTATAATGTCGCAAAGTGAACTTAGAAAAGAAAATGGCAATGAGAAGAATTGGAGCGCAAAAAAAAATTTAAAAAGACATTTTATATGGAAGAACAAAAATATATCAGTTCAAAGCTGAGGTTTCTGTTGAAGATGCGGTTTAAAATGAAAGTTTGATAGTGAATTCAAATCTTCGTAGAAAAGTCAAAAAGTTGATTAATGAAGGAAAAAATAAACAAGAATTTAAAAAAACACCATAGAAGGTGATGGCATAAATGATATTACTATCTAATGTTACGCAACAGTTTGAATAAAATGAGGTTTGGGTGTTGATAACTTATTGAATTGTTTGCAAGCTGCCTTGGTTATTATATTAGTTGAGAAATATTGGTATTAGAAAAATTATCAGCGAAAATCTGCGATTTTTGATTCTGCGGAGATCTGCGGAAAACCTTTTATTTTCGTTGGGAAATTTTGGAATAAATCATCACAACATCACAGCATTACTTCGTCACCTCGTCACTTCATGAAAAGTGAATAGGGAATAGTAAAAAGTGAATAGTTATCCTCTTTCCACTCCCGCCCCCTATCGGGTTTGGGCAAGCTCCACTTTTTTTCAACTGAAAACCGATAACCGACAACTTACAACTGAAAACCGAAACCTACCCCCCCAGATCTTCCTTTTCCAACATATCAATGATCCTATCCAGTTCCTCAAAAATAAGGGCTTTGGTTTTTTTAAGTTCCTGCTCATTTTTTTCCTCCCGGAGGGATTCCCGGAAATCTTCCATCATTTGGCTCAACCGCTGTACCTGGAGATAGTGGAAGGTCATCGTATTTTTATGAATAAGTTGGTTTAAATTCTCCCCTTTGTCATTATAAACGGTTACAGAAAATTCTTTTCGAAGCTTTTTGACACTATCCAGGGAATTTATAATCAGTTTCTTATAAATTGCTTTATTCCCATTTGCCATTTGAAGATATTTCTCAAAGTTTGCTGGTGAATTTTCCAGTGCTTCTGGCTTGTTTTCAATAGCATGGTGTTCACCGGAGGCCTCAAAAGTTTCCTCCCTGTTGTTTCCTGGGTCACCTGCATTAGCCTTTAAAAGACGTAGCATTACCTCCTGCAGTTCGGTAGGATTATATGGTTTTGGCACATAAGCATTTATTCCCGCTTTTTTCATTTTAAGGTTTATATCCCCTCTGCCTGAAGCTGAGAGGGCAATA
>JBBQKI010000070.1:0-4965 GCA_038326725.1 Flavobacteriales bacterium | reverse complement strand
CTGCGTTATGAAATTTTGGATTCCGCCAACTTTAATCCCGATTATCCCAAATTTTCGGTAATAGAACAAATTCCTAAGCCGGGCAAATTTGTAAAAGAGGACCGCAAGATATACCTTACCCTTAACCCTTCCGGCTACCGCAAGATTGAAGTTCCCAATGTATTGGGGAAAACCCGGAGACAGGCCGAGCCTACTTTATTGGCAATGGGCTTTAAGATAGGGAAGGTAAGCTTCCGCCCCCATATTAGCGACAATGTTTTGGAAATGCGCTATAAGGGCGAGAAACTGGAGCCCGGAACGCCCGTTCAAAAAACAGCAATTATTGACCTCATTGTGGGCGACGAATCAAGAAACATGATACAAAACGAGGAAGATACCACGGGCGGAGGTGTTTCTGATAGCCTTGTAAACCCGGAAGGAGGAGAAGATGCTGAATTCTGAAAATGAAGAACCCATAGAAGAAACGGGCAACGATGATCTATACGAGCATCACCGTTTCAAGGCAGACAAGGGCCAACGACCGCTGCGCGTCGATAAATATTTGATGAACCTTATAGAAAAAGCCACCCGCAACAAGATACAAAAGGCAGCAGTGGCTGGGAACATCTTCGTAAACGACGTGGCAGTAAAATCCAACTACAAAGTAAAGGGGAACGATGTGGTAACGGTGCTTTTTGAACACCCACCCTATGAGTTTTTGCTAGTGCCGGAAGACTTGCCTTTGGAGATAGTCTATGAAGACGAAGCCGTGCTAGTGGTGAACAAAGCCCCCGGAATGGTGGTGCACCCTGGCCATGGAAATTACAGTGGCACCCTTATCAACGCACTCACCTTCCATTTTGAGAACCTACCCAACCCCTCGGCTCCGCTCGGGGTAAGCAACCGCCCCGGGTTGGTGCACCGCATAGACAAGGATACCAGCGGCCTGTTGGTGGTGGCCAAAACGGAAGAAGCTATGACGCACCTGGCCAAACAATTTTTCAACAAAAGCACCGAACGCGAATACGTGGCCTTGGTTTGGGGGAACGTGGAAAACGAAAGCGGCACTGTGGACGCCAATATTGGTCGCCACCCCAAGAACCGCTTGCAAAACACCGTTTTTGAAGGTGATGATGCCGAAAAGGGCAAAGCCGCCGTTACGCATTACAAGGTTTTGGAACGTTTCAATTATGTAACCTTGCTGTCCTGCCGATTGGAAACTGGCCGTACCCACCAGATACGGGTGCACATGAAACATATTGGGCATACGCTTTTCAATGACGAGCGCTATGGCGGCGAAAGGATATTGAAAGGTACCAGCTTCAGCAAGTATAAGCAATTTGTGGAAAATTGTTTCAAATTGTTGCCACGCCAGGCGCTGCATGCCCGTACCCTTGGTTTTGAACATCCCGTTACGTGTAAAATGATGCGCTTCGAGGCCCCCATCCCCGAGGACATGGAAGCCTGTCTGGACAAATGGCGGCACTATTCCAAGCATGTGGGCGAAGGGGAGGCTTAAAAGTTTTGAGTTTTGGGTTTTGCCCCCAGCCGTTTGACGTGCAAACTTGAAGCTTTATATTTCTATTACACTTTAGCAATAAAGTGAACTTATGCATTAAGCAACCAATTTGGCATAAGCCTTGCGCAATATTATATTAATCTAAAATGTGATGGAAATGAAAAACAAGATTTGTTCAATAGCTATACTTCTCGTCTTTATATCAACTTCCGCCATTTCGCAGGACAAAGCCAAAAAAGAATTGCGGGAGGAAAAAAAGTTGAAGTGCAGTTGCGCACCGAAGTCTTATTAACCTCTAGGGCCTTTGTTTTTGTTGGCACTACCGCGCTGCCACTTGGTCTTGCACCTGTAGACCTTGGCTCTAATACTAACTCCATGACTTTTACCCCGGAACTCATACAAAGCGATATGCCCTACTATGGCACCGGCTATAGCGGGATGGCTTTGGGCCGGGACACGGGCATGCGGTTTTCGGGAAAACCCGAGGGCTTTACCGTGGTAAAAGGCAAAAAGGGCCATGAAGTGGAGATGGCGGTAAAGGGTGAAACAGAAACCTATTCTATATCATTATCAGTGGGGCTTAATGGGACCGCGGTGCTTTCCATTTCCAGTAACAATCGAGGAACCATAGCGTACCAAGGGGAGATTAGGGCGCTTAAGCAATAGCGCAAACCCACCCCGACCCGGCAAGACCGGGCCACCCCTCCCTTTCAGGTTGGGGAGCATTTTTTTTATTTAAATATCTTGACACAAAAGACGGAAGGGGTTTTTGACACCCCTCCCTTTCAGGGTTTGAGCATTTATTTTCGTTTATTGTAAGTGTTACTTATTCAAAAAAGGGGAAAGTGGATTTATAACACTTTTTTTAGAAATTCGTTTACCGCGCCTTTCCCAAATTCTTGCTACTTTTGAAGAAAACCTGTTTAGATGAAGATTGTTATTTCTCCTGCCAAAACGTTGGACTTTAAAACCCCTTTGCCCACAAGCCGTGCCACCCAGCCCCATTTTCTGGAAAAGGCTGTGTTTATCAACGGCAAGCTTTCCCATAAATCAAAAAAAGCCATCAAGGAATTGATGGGTATCAGCGATACCCTTGCGGCATTGAACTACCAACGGTACAAAGATTTTTTGACACCTTTCACAAAGGAAAATGCGCGACCCGCGGTATATGCCTTTGCAGGCGATGTTTATATTGGGCTGGATGCCTATTCGATAAAGAAAGAAAAAATTGATTTACTGCAAGACAACCTTCGTATCCTTTCGGGAATTTACGGGGTGCTACGGCCCTTGGACCTGATACAGCCCTACCGTTTGGAAATGGGCACGAAGCTAAGCCTAAACCGGAATAAGGACCTCTATGGGTTTTGGGGGAATACGATAACAGAAAACCTGAACCAGGAAATGAAGGATGATGAGTTTTTATTAAACCTTGCCAGTGTGGAATATTTTAAGGTTATAAACAACAAAAAGCTTAAGGTGCCCATTATATCTCCTGTTTTTAAGGATTTTAACAAGGGTAAACTCAAGCTGGTTTCCTTTTTTGCGAAAAAGGCGAGGGGCAGTATGGCGCGTTACGTGATCGATAAAAACATTAAAACCATTGAAGGCGTAAAAGGCTTTGATTTGGACGGATATGCTTTTAGCGAAAAATATACCCAGAACGAAAACGAGCCGGTGTTCGTGAGGTAAAGCTGTCAAAATAACAAGCACCAAATACCAGGCACCAAATTCAAAAATTACAATACTCAAACCTCAATCCTAACCAATAGCTTTACACTATGTTTCTGCATACTCATCCCTATCCGCCGTTTATCCCGGCGTCTGCAACTAAGCTTATAGTTGGTACTTTGCCTCCGCCACGTTTCACTACCCGTGAGCTCAAGGAAGGCGATGTGGATTTTTGCTATGGCAGCAGAGATGGACAGTTGTGGCGGATATTGGACAGTATTTTTGAGCTGAATTTAAAGTATGAAAGTACGGAGGAAGCTGTTCTTCAAAGAAAGCAATTTTTAACTGAAAGGGGCATCGGCATTTGTGACGTGGTGGAATCTGCCCGGCGGGAAAAAGTGGATGCTTCCGATTTTGGTATGGAAGAGGTGGAGCTTCGGGATTTGATCAATATTCTGCAAGGGCATCCTAATATTGATACACTACTGTTCACCGGCGGGAACAGCAAGAATGGTCCAGAGTATTTTTTCCGGAAAGTTTTGAAGAAATATAATATCAATTTTGAATTGGTTTCTAATATAGTGCCACGGATTCATCAATTTCATCTTTCCAATTCTTCAAAAATTATTAAAACGGTTTCTCTAACCGCACCTTCTGGGGCGGCAAATAGGGCAGTAGGTAGTCTGTTGGATTATAAAAAAATGAAGGACGAAAACCCCGAACTAACCACCGTGGATTTTAGGACACGGCAGTACAAGCCATATTTTTAAACACTTTTTAAATGTTTATGGATTATTCAAAAAAGTAGGAATTTACCATACGTTGAAGGTGAATAATTACCTCCCTGTTTTTTTGAATTAACCAAATATTTTATTACTTTAACCGATTATTAACAATCATATTAATTTCTAAATTATGAATTTATGAGAAAAATTACTTTTAACTTATTTGCGCTGTTGCTCACTGGTTTGCTTTTCCAGGTATATGCACAGACTTATAATGGTACGGCGCCGTTGCCTTTGGGCCCTGGTGCAGCTACCGTTACAAATTCCCCGGCAGCAGTGCCACTTACTGGTGTCATCGGTACCTTACCAGGTCAATACCAGATAGGGAATGTTTCGATGAACATCATCCATACTTGGGCGGATGATCTTGACATTCAATTAGTAACACCCTCTGGAACGGTTTTCGAACTTTCTACAGATAATGGTGGTAGTACTGGTTTTGATGTTGCTGCAACACTTATAATCCAAGACTCTGCTCCCACGGTTGTTTCCACATGGGCTGGAGGCACTCCTTCCGCTGCAGGATATAGGGCAGAGGGCGGTTTGCTCAATACCGTCTTGGCTGGACAAAACGTTAATGGGAATTGGACCCTGCGGCTCACCGATGATACCAATGGTGATGGCGGGACCTTGAACTCATATTCAATTAATTTCGTGCCGCAGGGAGTTGTTGCCGTATGCGGCTCGGGCAACCCGCAACCCATTCCTGTATCGGGAACTGGTGGCTTCCCTTGTGTTGGCGGGCCAACCACTTCCCCTGCGAATGTGGCCACGGTAGGCACCATTGGTGCTGCTGGAAGCCAGTACACATTGGATAATGTTACCATAAACCTTACCCATACTTGGGATTCCGACATGTCCATCACCTTGATTTCACCATCGGGGACTAACCTTGACCTTTCATCAGGAAATGGCGGATCTGGCGATAATTACACCAACACCGTCTTCCGCGATGGTAACCCGAGCATTACTACAGGTACACCACCCTTTACCGGGACTTTCCAAGCAGAGGGC
>JBBQKI010000069.1:0-5498 GCA_038326725.1 Flavobacteriales bacterium | reverse complement strand
ACCATTCACGAAACAAGTATGCAGACAGCAAAACACTTCTAAAGACCAAATACTAATTTTACCCCTCCATAATAATTTCTTGGCATCCCCGGATAATAATAGCGTGGCTCGTTATTGCCGAACCCTGTGGCATTTATCAATATAGCTGAGGCATATTTTTTATCCGCAATATTGTTTACCCCCAAATTCCCTTCCAAAATAATATTACGGGAAACCTTTGCGGTATACCCTGTTTTAAGGTTTGCCACCGTATAAGATTCATTGTATAAATTATTGGCATCGTTCATTGGGATTTCGCCCACATGTTGGAAGTTTGAAAATAAAAACAAACCATTTTGATGTTTCAGGTTGATTCCCGCTGAAATCGTTTTGTCCGGCACCCCAGTTAGCGCGTTGCCCGAAAAATCATTATCTCCATCGCTGAATTCCACATAGGAATGATCGTTAAAGGAAGCATTCGCAAAAGATTGCAACTGCACTTTTTCAGAAAGGTTGAAGGTATGCTCTAAAGAAATTTCAATGCCCTTATGAGAGGTTTTCCCGGCATTTCGGCCAATGTACTGATCATCGCCCACGCGTTGCGCTACCAGTAAATCTTCTATTTCCAAAATATACCCTGCCACGTTTAGGTTTAGTTTTTCCTTAAAAAGTGAAACCGCTGTACCCAATTCATAATTCCACCCTTTTTCAGGACCAATATCGGGATTTATCACGCCCTCGGGGGTCAAAGTTTCTTCAACGTTGGGGTAATTGAAACCACGGCTGATGTTGCCGTAGATTTTAGCTTGCTGGATCACTTGGTACGTCATGTTCAAATTGGGCGCAAAGATAGGCTCGAACTGCCGCTGTGCGCTTTTGTTGCTTTCACCTGAATTGAACTCATCCTGAAAATCGTAATTGGTGGTATTGAAATTAAGACCCAATTGTGCTTTAAGTTTTTGGGAAAAGGGGAGGAGGAGCGAAGCAAAAACATTTAACTGCTCCCGGTATTCTTCGTTATTGCTTAAAGTATTTCCCGCCAAACTGCCATTGCCGTTGTTATCCTCGTATAGGTTTTCAATGGTTTTCCAGTAATATTCATCCTTATAAAATTCGCCCCCAAAGCTTAGTTCCGCCATGTTTTGAAAAGCCTGAAACGACTTTGTGAACAGCGTCCGTCCCCCAAAACCTTGGGTATATTCATCTAAAATATTGAAGGGCCGGGGTTCATAATGGTCCAAATAATTATAAAAAACACTGCTGCTATTGCTGAAATTTTCGCTGAAACGATGGCTAAAACCAAGCCCCGCTAAGGTTTGTTTATTGTCCTCGAAACCCTGTGCCTGTGCCCAACTAAACGCTGCATTTTCTGGGTTTTCCGTAAAATCGGTAATGCCAAGCGAACTGGGGATTTCCGCAAAATAATCAGTTTGGTTGAAAATGAGGTTCATTTCCGAATTATCCGACACGGAATATTTCGCGGTCAACAAATAGCTTTTCCGCAGGAAATTACTATTGTCCCGGAAACCATCGGTTTTTAAATAATCATAATTAAAATGCACAGAAAAATCTTCCTCGGCAAGATTGGCCGTTATACTGTTCTTAAACAATCCAAATGACCCAACCGTCATATTGTTTTTCACGGCAGCAGTCCGGGGAATGGGTTCTTTAGAGTTCAGCAACATGGTCCCGCCGAGGTTTGTGCCATAATGGGTTGCTTTCGGCCCTTTCACTATCTCGATGTTTTCGAGATCATCGGGATCAAAAATATCGATGGCGGTTTCGCCCACCCCGTTTGTGATTGGGATGCCGTTAAAATAAGCTCGGATTTTATCGGTGCCATAAAGCGTCCGCGAGCCAACACCTCGGATTATGATACGATTTGTATTCTGCGCCCCGCTTTGCACATAAATTCCCGGGATGCGGTTTAGGGAAACGTGTAGGTCCAATGGGCTATAATTTTCAATGATTTCCGCGCTAATTTTGGAAGTGGGAACTATGACCCTGCTTTCTTTTTGGTAGGAAGATGAAATGAAAACTTCCCCTAAATTTTGGGTTTTTGATAAATAATAAACGGCATCGGTTTGTACAAGAGTTACAGGTTTTGATATATATTCCGGATGTTGAAATATTATGGAAAGTGGAAGATCAAAATTTTCAGGAAGTATAAAATTCCCCCTTTCATTAGTGGTGGCAATGGTTTTTTCATTAATTATTACCAATACATTCTCGATCGGGCTGTTATTTTCCGCCTGAATTGTCCCACTTATTTGTTGGGATTGCACCGAATTAAAAAAGGCGGTTAAAAATAAAACCGCCAGGATATATTTTTTTTGCATTTATGAAAATAAAAAAAATTACCTTGAATAACCCACCTTCCAAATGGTGATTAGTTTTTTATTTTAAAATTACCATAATGTTTTAAGCAAACGGATTTTAACCGAAAGTTTAAATATATTTTAACGGTTGCACGATTCTCGGTTTTCAGTGAATTAGTGATTAGGGTTGGGGATGTTATTTGGAATTTGTTTTTTGTTGCTTCTAAAGTATCTTTAGCCCATGAGCACCCTTGTACAAATTTCGGTTTTGCCGCAACAACAGGAAGATGAAAATTACTTGTTGGAACTTGCTTTAAAAAAAGCAAAATTCAATAAAAACAACTTGGCAGACTGGCAAATACGAAAGCGTTCCCTTGATGCAAGACGATTGCCTATAAAACTTAATCTGCAAATAGAGTTGTGGGAGAAGGATGAAAATAGGGAAACCATTCCGTCATTTATTTCACAAAACGTTACAAGAGCCAAAGAAATAGCCATAATTGGCGCAGGCCCCGCAGGGCTTTTCGCCGCCCTACGAGCAATTGAAGGAGGCTTGAAACCTATAGTGTTTGAGAGGGGAAAAGACGTTAGGGAACGGCGAAGGGATTTGGCAAAAATCAACAAAGAACAGACCGTAAATCCAGAATCCAATTACTGTTTTGGGGAAGGTGGGGCCGGTACCTATTCCGACGGAAAGCTATATACCCGTTCCAAAAAACGCGGTAACGTGCTGAAGGCGATGCAATGGTTTGTTCATTTTGGGGCCGAGGCAACTATTTTGGTGGATGCCCACCCGCACATAGGCACCAACAAACTTCCCAAAATAATAACCTCCATGCGCGAAGCAATTTTGAAAGCTGGGGGAGAGGTGCATTTTAATTCCAAACTCACCGATTTTAAAATTGAGAAAGGAAACATAAAAGCCATCCAAATTAACGATGATAAGTGGATGGATTTTGATAATGTAATTTTGGCAACCGGGCATTCTGCCCGCGATATATTTTATTTGCTTCACAAAAAGAAAGTAAAACTGGAAGCCAAAGCTTTTGCCATCGGCGTGCGGGTGGAGCACCAGCAACTTTTAATAGACAACATCCAATACCACGGGGAAGGGGAGAATCCCTATTTGCCGCCGGCTTCATACAGCTTGGTGGAACAGGTGGACGGAATGGGGGTATATTCATTTTGTATGTGTCCGGGCGGAATTATTGCGCCATGCGCCACAGAGCCCACCGAAGTGGTGACGAATGGTTGGAGCCCGAGCAAGCGTAACAATCCTTATGCAAATTCGGGGATAGTAGTGAGTGTTGAACCGAAAGACCTTCCAAATTATACTCCGGAAGATCCATTTGTTTGTTTAAATTTTCAGAAAGAAGTGGAAAAGGCATGCTGGATAGCGGGTGGAAAAACACAACGCGTGCCCGCACAACGGATGATCGACTTTGTGAATGGTATGATTTCCACAGATTTTCCAAAAACTTCATACCAACCCGGAATAGTTTCCGCAGATTTGAATAAGGTGCTGCCCCCATTAATTACCGACCGTTTGCGAAAAGCATTTGTGGTTTTCGGAAAAAAAATGAAGGGCTATTATACCAACGATGCTGTTTTGCATGCGCCGGAAAGTCGGACTTCTTCCCCTATATCCATTCCAAGAAATCCGGAAACCCTGGAGCATATTGAAGTGAAAGGATTTTATCCGTGCGGGGAGGGCGCGGGTTATGCTGGGGGTATTATTTCCGCCGCTATCGATGGAATGAATTGTGTTGATGCGGTTTTAAGATGCAAGAAGTAAGAATAAACAAGCAAGAATCTGTCATCCTGAGCGGTGCCACTGAGCGTAGTGGAAGTGTAGTCGAAGGAAACAAGAAAGAATTAAAAGGAAATTATTACTTCTCACGTTACACGTTTAACGCTTTACTTTTTAGCAAACTTTAGCAACATTAAAATTTACCGTTCTTCAAAATGCATTATTTTTGCCGTTTAAAAATCAGACATATTGATTCTTGATATTATCATCGCCATGCTTTGGAGCATTTCCCCTTTTGGGGAAGCAAAGGTTGGCATTCCATATGCTTTATCGAATGATGTGAATATTTACTTGGCATTCGTACTTTGTTTTTTAGCCAATGTTCTGGTTTTTCCATTAATGAACTTTTTTCTTGATTTCGTGAATCGCTATTTTTTTCGTTGGCTTTTCTATAAACGGGCTGCTATTTATGTAGCACGAAAAGCCAAGACAGGGGCGGGCAAAAACATAAATAAATATGGTTTTTGGGGCCTAATTATTTTTGTGCTAATCCCCTTGCCCGGAACAGGAGTTTATGCAGGCACCATTGCGGCCTATCTTTTTCGCTTGGAAAGAAAGCGGGCATTTCTTGCTAATACAATCGGGATTTTTTTCTCCTGCCTTGTTGTTTGGATAACCACGCTTTTGGTTATAGAAGGCATTAAATAGATTTATAATTTCATATTAAAAGTTTCAAAAATATACAGCAATAATTATTTAATAAATATAAATGAAATGCCCTTTAACCGGTTTTGGTCAAAGGGCATTTTTCATAGGTTATATTTAAATGTATATTACATAGGTTTTGCAGTATCGTTTACCGTGTCCATACGTTGTTTCATCATATCCTCATGCAGCCTCATCATTTTGTCATGTTCATCTTTCATAGATTCGTGCTCGTCCAAAATCCTCTCGTGGTTTTTCTTCATTTCATCAATCTGAGCTTCTATTTCAATTTCAGATTTACCATCAAAACCATCTTTTAAGGTTTTGTGACTGTTAAGCAACTCTTCGTGGCTGTTCAACATTGCTGAATGCTTTTCAAAAATCACTTCGTTTGTAGCAAGTTCTTCAAGCTGGCTTGAATCTTTAATTTTACCAGACATTAACTGTTGCGACATCTCTTTATGGCGGCCCATCATTTGCTCATGCATCATTTTATGTTGGGAATGCATAATTTCAATGCTGTCGTTCTCTTCCATCAGTTTATCATACTGTGTGGCGAGGTCTTTTTTCTTGTCTTCGCAACCGTAAAATGCGATTGCCATAACGGAAAGGATCATAATTAAGTTTTTCATTGGATGTTTTTTTAGGTTTAAGATTCTAAATTACAAAAGCTTAGGTTATTTTCAATCAAAATCTTGTTAAAAGCTATGATTTGCTTTTTCAAAAAGAAGTTTTCACTACTTCCC
>JBBQKI010000068.1:0-5696 GCA_038326725.1 Flavobacteriales bacterium | reverse complement strand
GTTTTTGGTGATGAAAATCCGATGGGTCAGGTTATTTCGCTACCTCCTGGTCATTACAATTCACTGGAAACGGATTTTACCATAACTGGTGTCATGGAAGATTTTGCACAGGAAAGTCACTTACATCCAGATTTACTAGTTATGCCTAGTAACGATGCTATTGCTGGTTGGGCTTATGTTTATCTGCTTTTAAAAGAAAAGGTCAGTGCCGTAGGTCTGAGGGACAAGATTTCGGCAAGTTTAAATGAATTGCAGGGAATTGAAATCGATAACGAGGCAAAAATGCAGGCACATTTAATGAATATTCAGGAGATTCATTTGAACTCAAATTTGCTACGTGAGATAGAACCGAACGGGAGCATGGCCAATATATACCTGCTTGCCATAGCCGCATTAATTTTGCTTTTTATCTCACTAAGTAATTTTACCAGTTTAAATCTGGGTATGGCGGGTTATTTGACTAAGTTTTTGGCACTAAACCAAATATTGGGTTCCTCTAAACGTATCATGATACGCTATTTTCTGATTGAAAGTGTTATCATAGTATTCTTTTCCTTGGTATTGGTGCTGGTAGTTTCCTTTCAACTTGATCGAATGATTTTCGAAACATATCAAGTTAATCTGATGGCAGGGAATGGTTGGTTTACGCTAGGTGTAATTCTGTTCTTTTCCTTTTTGAGTCTGTTGGCCGGAATACAACCTGTTTTCAAAAACCGTTTTCAGAATTTCTCATTGGATAAAAAGATGAAGGGAGAAGGAACCGTAAAAACACATAAAATACTTTTGGTCTCTCAATTTGCCTTGGCAATGGTGCTGCTGGTCGGTGTTATAGTCATTTCACGCCAGACCGATTATGCACTTGGTAACTCAATGGGGGTTAAAGAAGATAATGTGCTTTGTATCCCTTTTGTTCATGCTGAAGTGCAGAAGAAATTTGATGTTTTTAAGTCAGAACTCCTAAAACAAAACGCCATCGGTTCAGTTTCCGCAATGATGGCTCCCCCGGGTGGTGAGACAAATGACATGTTCGCGTTTACCATGCAAGGTGTTCCAAACACAGATAATAAATACATTGGTGTGTTTTCCTGTGATTACTCTTTTACAGATGTATTTGGACTACCGTTTTTAGGTGGTCAAAATTTTTCTAAAAATAATGTCGATGAAGATGGGAACGGGGAATATATAATCAATGAAACTGCAATGGGTTATTTAGGCTTTCAAGAAGCCGGTGCTGTAATCGGTAAAGATTTCGCTCTAATTTCTCCGGTGGAAGGTGTTGCTATTCCCAAAGGAAAAATCGTTGGGGTAGTCGAAGATTTTCATCTCTCCGGACTACAGACCAAAGTGGTACCGTTGGCACTTTTTAAAAGGGAAAATAGTTGGTTGGAAAATATCGCAATTTCCTACACACTTTCTTCGAAAACGGAAGCCATAGCAGCTATTCAAAAAGCATGGACAGTTATGTTTCCCAAATATCCCTTGGAATATTTTGAAGTAAGTACGCTCTACAAAAACGAATATAAAACAGAACTGCTACAGAAAAAATTGATTTTAATTTTCGCACTTATCGCTGTTTTTGTTTGCACTATGGGCGTATTGGGACTTTCGTTAATGGTTTCACAAAGGCGGTTCAAGGAGATTGGGATACGAAAAGTTAATGGGGCGAGTATTTTCGAAATATTGGTTATGCTCAATACCGACTTTTTAAAATGGGTATTGGTAGCTTTTATAGTGGCCATGCCTATTGCCTATGTTGCCGCCAGCAAATGGTTGGAAGCTTTTACTTATAAAATTGATGTTGGACTATGGATGTTTCTAATGGCGGGAAGTATTGTTTTCGTAATCACTATGATCACCGTAAGCTGGCATAGTTTTAAAGCTGCCAAACAAAATCCTGTAAAAAGTTTGCGTACGGAGTAAAAGCCCCTTATTCCGCCACAGGCGGAGAATTAAGTATTGGGCTGAACAAAAAGATGAGGAAGAAAAGCTCCTCCCCCTGCCTGCCGGCAGGCAGGGTTTTTTAAAGGGAGGTGGCTCGCTTTAGCGGGTCAGAGGGATTATGTGGGCATGTTTGCGGGTCAATCCCCCCTTTCTTCCGTAAACGGCAGTCATTCCCCTCCTTTAAAAAGAGGGGAGCTAAAAAAATTAAAACAAGAATTATGTTCAAAAACTATATAAAAATTGCTTGGCGGAACTTGATAAGGCATAAGGTATATTCTTCTATCAATATTACTGGTCTTGCTATTGGCCTTGCTGTTTGCATGCTTATAGTATTGTACGTTGGGCACGAATTCAGCTATGATAAATTTCATGATAAAGCGGATAGGTTGTATCAGGTTCAATCTGAAATAAAAATGGGCAATGACCCAATTTACATGCCTTATATGGGGTATTCGGATGCGGCGGCGAGCAAAGAAAAAATTCCATCCGTCGAAGATTTTATGCGTTATCGGCAAACCCGCGAAAACGTAATCGTTCAAAATGTAGCATCGCCTTCGCTGAAGTTTGCGGAGCGTAAATTCCTATTGGCAGATAGTAATTTTTTCAATTTCTTTTCTTTCCCATTAGTTAATGGCGATAAAGATCAAGTATTGTTAGAACCTTTTTCCGTGGTTCTCTCCAAAAAGGCGGCCGAAAAATATTTTGGAAAACAAAACCCCATTGGTAAAACGATCCGCTACAATAATGAATATGATTTTACAGTAACCGGAATAGCCGAAAACGTCCCCTCTAATTCAAGTATTGACTATGATTTCGTCGCATCCCTTTCGAGCATGGCCACCATGGATGGGAAAAAGGAATTTTTAAAGGACAATGGTCCTGATTTCTCAACCTATCTTTTATTGAAAGAATCGGCAGATATCGCGTTGGTCGAGGCTGGTTTACTGGAGATCAATAAGATCAAAGGAGAGGATGGCCATATGAACCTAAAGTATCTTTTAAAACCGTTAACCGAGGTACACCTGAATGAAAACGCTGTCAACATTAGGTACATTAAAATTTTCCCATTAGTGGCATTGCTCATTTTACTCTTGGCGCTTTTAAATTATGCCAGCCTTTCTACGGCCCGCTCTACGACCCGTTCCAAGGAAATTGGGGTTAGAAAGGTATTGGGCGCAAATAGAAAAACCATAGCTGTACAGTTCTTTATAGAGTCGGCATTATATACCATCATTGCCTTTGCATTGGGCTATCTGCTATGCGCGATAATCCAACCCTACTTTTTTGACTTTTTGCAGATCTCTATGGACGATTCATTTTTGTACAGTCTCACGATGCTGGTTTCGTTTGCAGTATTGTTTATAATTACAGTGCTGCTGGCAGGACTCTATCCCTCCTTTCTTTTATCCGCTTATAAACCTGTGATGGTGCTCTATGGTAAATTAAACAAACAAAGTAGCGGAATTGGTGTACGGAAATTTTTCACCGTTTTTCAGTTCGCTATATCAGTCATTCTTATAATTTGCGGTATCGTGATAGACCGGCAGCTATATTTTTTAAGACATACCGAAACGGGTGTCGATACCGAAAATATTGTCATGATTCCATTTGAAAAGGAAGTTGGAAGCCATTTTATTCCTTTCAAACAAGAGATACAATCACTTCCCGCTGTAAAACAGTCAAGTGTCAGCCTTCACCCCATGTATTCAGGTTACAATATACAGAGTGTAAAGCGTCAGAACAGCGACGAGATGGTTTTTTTACCAACACTTACCGTGGACCAAAATTTTATTTCATTGTTGGCTCTGAAATGGCAAGCACCCCCAAGTGACTCCCTATTTTATCGGAACCAAAAATTAACCGCCATTATAAATCAGGCCGCGGTGGAAAAACTAAATTTAGATTCAAACCCTATTAGCCAAAAAATAAATGATCAATATGAAATACAAGGCGTATTAAAGGATTTTAACTTTTCATCACTTCATAATAAAATAGATGCCTTGTGTTTATTTGTTATACAGGATAACGATGTAGCATCATCATGGGCAGAAAACGGTGGATGTATTTTTGCAAAAATAAATTCGAAAGTAAACATGCCCACGGTTATTCAGCATATGAAAACGATTTATGAAAAATATGATTCAGAAAGTCCATTTGAATATCATTTTATGGATGATGCTTTTGAAGCTCAATATGCTTCTGAAGACAGGCTTGCGAAAATATTCGGTATTTTTACCGCCCTTACCATCTTAATTGCGGCCATGGGGCTATTTGGCCTTGCAACCTTTATGACACTTCAGCGCAGAAAGGAAATCGGAATCCGTAAAGTGTTGGGAGCCTCGGTGAAAAGTATAACAACGCTCCTTTCCAAGGATTTTCTAAAATTGGTTTTAATTGCCATTGTATTGGCGGTTCCTATTTCATGGTATTTTATGGATGATTGGCTTCAAAATTTTGCTTATAGAATTACCATTTCATGGTGGGTCTTTTTCTTGGCAGGGCTATTGGCATTGGTCATAGCTTTTTTAACGGTAAGTTTCCAAGCAATAAAAGCAGCTATGGCAAACCCTGTAAAAAGCTTGAGAACGGAATAAAAAAGCTCCTCCCTTTGAAAAAGGGAGGTGCCTTCGCTTTAGCGAAGACGGAGGGATTATGTGAGCAAGTTTTGAATAAATAAAACTAACTTAATATAGGCACTTCGAAGTTTTGGAACTTAATCTCCCCGTCCGTCAAGGGCGGACACCCCTCGTTTATAAAAGAGGGGAGCTTTTAAAAAAGGAACAACAATGAATAAAAGACAGATTCACAATAAAAAGGAACTCCTGGAATTCCGCAGGGAACTTAGAAAGAATCTAACCCCTGCTGAAGCTTTTTTATGGAATTGTTTGAAGGCCAAACAGCTTGATGGAAAGAAATTCGCGAAACAGCATAGTATCGGGAATTATATCGTCGATTTTTATTTGGCTTCGGACAATTTGATTATCGAACTTGACGGAGCGGTGCATCAAAATACGACCGCAGCAGAATATGACCAAGTACGAACCGATTATTTATAGGATAAAGGCTTTAAGGTTATCCGTTTCGAGAACAAAATGGTCTTCGATAATTTGGAATCCGTAATGATGGAAATAAGGCAGAATTTCAAAAGTAAGTAAAAGAGAAAAGCTCCTCCCTTTGAAAAAGGGAGGTGGCTTCGCTTTAGCGAAGACGGAGGGATTATGTGAGCTAGTTTTAAATAAATAAAACTAATTTAATACAGGCACTTCGAAGTTTTGGAACTTAATCTCCCCGTCCGCCAAGGGCGGACACCCCTCTTTATAAAAGAGGGGAGCTTTTAAAAAAGGAACAAAAATGAAAAAAAGACAGATTCACAATAAAAAGGAACTCTTGGAATCCCGCAGGGAACTTAGAAAGAATCTAACCCCTGCTGAAGCATATTTGTGGAAAAATTTGAAGGCCAAACAGCTCGAAGGAAAGAAATTTGTCAAACAACATAGTATCGGGAACTATATTGTCGATTTTTATTTGGCTTCGGACAAGTTGATTATCGAACTTGACGGAGCGGTGCATCAAAATACGACCGCAGCAGAATATGACCAAGTACGAACCGAATATTTGAAGAATAAAGGCTTTAAGGTTATCCGTTTTGAGAACAAAATGGTCTTCGATAATTTGGAATCCGTAATGATGGAAATAAGGCAGAATTTCAAAAGTAAGTAAAAGAGAAAAAGCTCCTCCCTTTGCAAAAGGGAGGT
>JBBQKI010000067.1:0-5787 GCA_038326725.1 Flavobacteriales bacterium | reverse complement strand
ACGGGAAATGTTATTATTGGAAAAAACTGCTATATCGGTCCGGGAGCTGCCATTCGCGGCGATTGGGGAGAAATTATTTTGGAAGATGGAGTGAATGTGCAGGAAAATTGTACTGTTCACATGTTTCCCGGAAAAAGTATTGTGCTGAAAGAAAGCGCACACATAGGTCACGGCGCTGTGATTCACGGAGCAAATTTGGGTAGAAATTGTTTAATTGGGATGAACTCTGTAATTATGGACGATGCCGAAATTGGCGATGAATGCATAGTTGGCGCAATGAGTTTTGTAAAAGCTGAAGCAAAATTCCCAAAACGAAAATTGATCGTTGGAAATCCTGCCATGGCAATTAAAGATATTACCGATGAAATGATTGCATGGAAAACTGCTGGAACTAAATTGTATCAACAACTCCCCGCAGATTGCCATAAAAGTTTAAGAGAAGTTGAGCCACTTCGTGAAATTCCAAAGAACAGACCGGCTCAAGAAGATTTTTATAAAACGCTTTCTGAAATAAAACGAAATGATTCCCCCTTTGAAGGGGGTTAGGGGGATGTTTCCCTGAAGACCTTAATTATTATGAATAAAACAGAATTTAAAATGCCCAAAATGGGTGAGAGCATAAATGAGGGAACCATCATAAATTGGCTCGTAAACGAAGGCGATTCTTTTAATGAAGGCGATATTTTGTTGGAAGTAGCAACCGATAAAGTGGACAACGAAGTTCCCGCACCCGCTTCAGGGAAAATGCTTGAACATAAATATAAAGCGAAAGACGTTGTTCCCGTTGGGGAAGTGATTGCCGTTTTGGAGCTTTCAGAAGATATAAATTCTGAAAAAGATGTTTCAAAAAAATCAGAAAAGAAAGCAAATAAAATCTTCGAAAAAATTAATAAACCGAAATCAGTTTCGCCTTCACCTTCCACTTCCATTGCACAGTCAGTTCCTCCTTTGGGGGTTAGGGGGCGTTTCATTTCACCTTTAATTGACAGCATTGCCCGCAAAAACCATATCAGTTACGAAGAATTGGCCCGAATTCCGGGAACGGGAAAAGACGGACGTTTGCGCAAAAGTGATGTTTCCAACTATTTGGAAAACGGACGCCCGTTTCAGTTTGCGCAAAATTTCCGCGAAGGCGGGAATCCATCATTTCAAATCCCGGATCTAAAATTCGACAAAGGAAAAGGAAAGATTGTGGAAATGGACCGTATGGGTAAAATGATTGCCGACCACATGGTATACAGTAAACATACCGCGCCCCACGTCACCGCTTATGTTGAGGCCGATATGACGAATATGGCAAAATGGCGCTTCGATAATAAAGAATCATTTCAAAAAAAATACGGTGAAAAATTAACCTTTACCCCCTTGTTTGTCGAAGTTGTGGCGAAAGCTTTGAAAGATTTCCCAATGATCAATGTTTCGATGGACGGCATGAATATTATTGTAAAAGAAGAAATAAATGTGGGGATTGCAACTGCCCTTCCCACGGGCAATTTAATTGTCGCAGTAGTTAAAAATTCCGATACCAAAGATTTGAAAACCTTGGCCATGGAAATAAATTCGTTAACCGAAAAAGCCCGTAATAACAAACTAAATGCCGATGACATCAAGGGAAGCACTTTTACCATCAGCAACGTTGGCACGTTTGGAAGTTTGATGGGAACACCAATAATAAACCAACCCGAAGCTGCTATTTTGGCTACCGGCATAATCAAAAAAAGGGCGGAAGTTATTGAGAAAACCGACGGCGACACTATCGAAATCCGTTCGATGATGATGTTGTCTCTTTCTTTTGACCATCGTATTGTTAACGGGTTTTTGGGTGGAAGTTTTTTAAAGCGGATTGCGGATTATTTTGAAGGTTTTGACGTAAACCGAAAAATATAAATTATAAAAATTCCCCCTTTGAAGGGGGTTAGGGGGATGTTTTTTAATGTCCGCGAAATGACTATTATGAAAAAAGAGATTTCAAAAGACCTATTAAAAAAAGCCTATAAAAACCTAGTCACCGCAAAAGCTATGACGGAGCTTTATGAAGAAAACTTCAAGGTGGTTTCCAAATACGTGCACGCCACTTCGCGCGGGCACGAAGCTATCCAAACTGCAATTGGAATGCAGCTTTTGCCGCAGGATTATGCCTTTCCGTACTATCGGGACGATGCCATGTTGCTTGCCATTGGGATGAAACCTTACGATTTGATGTTGCAACTTTTGGCCAAGCGCGACGACCCTTTTTCTGGCGGAAGAACGTATTATTGTCACCCAAGCTTACGGGATGACGACAAACCTAAAATTCCCCACCAAAGCAGCGCTACTGGAATGCAGGCTATTCCTGCAACGGGTGCGGCTTTGGGAATGCATTACCGCGAAGGCGGTAATCTTACCCAAGCTGAAAAAAGCACTACAAGTAAAGCGATAGCGGATTATTTTGAAAATGAAGAGTCAGCTTTGGACGATGGAGAATCCCGCTTACGCGGGATTTGTGTTTGCTCATTAGGTGATGCATCAGTCACTGAAGGAGAAATTGCCGAAGCTTTTCAAATGGCGGCTTTAAAGCAGTTGCCAATTTTATACTTGGTGCAGGACAATGGTTGGGATATTTCTGCAAATGCTGCGGAAACCCGCGCGCAGAATGCTTTTGAATATGCCAAAGGATTTCACGGTTTGGAAGCAATTTCGATTGATGGAACTGATTTTGAAGAAAGTTACAACACCATTCAAGATGTAATTTCAAAAATCAGAAAGGAGCGAAGGCCGTTTTTGGTACACGCAAAAGTTCCACTTTTAAATCATCATACTTCCGGAGTTCGGATGGAGTTTTATCGTGATGATTTGGATGAAGCAAGAACTCGTGATCCTTATCCGAAGCTTAAAAAATTGTTATTGGAAAATGATTTTGCGGAAAAAGATTTAAATGAAATTGAAAATGCCGCCTATTCCGAAGTTACAAAAGCATTGTCAAAAGCCCTAAAAGCCGAAGATCCAAAACCCGAAGATTTATTTACACACGATTTTGCTCCGACAACAATTACTGAAGAAGTAGGTGAGCGTTCTCCAAAAGGTGGCGAAAAAGTGGTGATGGTAGATTGCGCGCTTTTCGCAATTGAGGAATTGATGGCAAAACATCCCGAATGTTTATTGTACGGCCAGGATGTTGGCGGACGTTTGGGCGGCGTTTTTCGCGAAGCAGCGACTTTGGCTCAAAAATTCGGCGACAATCGCGTTTTCAATACGCCCATTCAAGAAGCATTTATTGTAGGAAGTACAGTTGGAATGAGTGCGGTTGGATTGAAACCAATTGTTGAAGTTCAGTTTGCAGATTATATTTGGCCGGGACTTAATCAATTATTTACTGAAGTTTCCCGAAGCTGTTATCTTTCAAACGGGAAATGGCCAGTTTCAATGATTTTACGTGTTCCAATCGGCGCTTACGGAAGCGGCGGTCCTTATCATTCTTCTTCCGTGGAAAGTGTGGTTACAAATATTCGCGGACTTAAAATAGCCTATCCCAGCAATGGGGCAGATTTAAAAGGCTTATTAAAAGCCGCATATTACGACCCAAATCCAGTTGTAATATTTGAACATAAAGGTTTGTATTGGAGCAAAGTGCCCGGCACCAAAGGTGCAACTTCCGTTGAGCCTGCCGAAGATTATATTTTGCCTTTCGGGAAAGCTTGGGTATTGCAGGAAATCTGGAAACGGGAAGAAATGGAAACCCTTTCCATAATTACCTATGGCATGGGTGTGCATTGGGCCATGAACGCTTCCGAAGTATTAGGGCTGAAAGACAGTATCGAAATTGTAGATTTGCGAACCCTTCACCCCTTGGATTACGAAACGGTCTTCAAATCCGTAAAAAAATGCGGAAAATGCTTGATAGTGACGGAAGAACCTTCCGAAAATAGTTTTAGCAGAGCGCTTCAAGGCAGAATTCAAGAGGAGTGTTTCCAGCAATTGGACGCGCCAGTGATGTTGATTGGGTCGGAAAATATGCCTGCGGTTCCGTTGAATTCAACTTTGGAACAAACGATGATTCCTTCCACAGCAAAAGTGAAGAAGAAGATCTTGGAAATTTTGAACTATTAATATATTTGGTATATAATATATATTTAATACTTTTGATTTAAATCATTTTGTAATGAAGAAGAATATAGATTTAGATGAAGCAACACTCACTAAATTGAAAGTGATTTCAGCTTTTGAGAATATGAGCGTAAAGGCCTTAATGGAAAAGGCTGTTCGGGTTTTTGTAAAAGATAAGGAACAGAAACAGTTGGAAAGTCTTTCAAAAGAAGAACTTGAAGATTTGGGCTTGTTGCTTCTTATGCAACAAGTTGATAAAAATGACACGGTTTCGGAAGAAGATTTTATGAAGGCTTTGGAAGAATGAGATTTCGGATTTATATCCAAAAATAATATTTAGGAATAATGATTTTAGTTTTTACTAATGCAGTAACAAAAGACGTACGAAAAATAAAGGACGAAAAGATCAAAAATGAAATTTCAAGAATCGTCCAAACCATTAAAAGTGCATCTTCCCTCAGAGAGATTACTTCCATAAAAAAATTGAGCGGTCATCAAAATGCCTACAGAATAAAAATTGGAAATTACAGATTGGGTTTTTATAATGAGGATGACTCTATTATCCTTGCGCGTTTCTTGAAAAGGAATGATATTTACAAAGTCTTTCCATAAATTCAACCTTTACATAAGATGATTCGTATTGAAAAAGAATAAATAATCTGGATTTTAAGCTATTGAATTTTAAGTTTTTGTAAATTTAATTCACTTAAAAAATCATATTATGTACACTTACAAAGCAAAAATTATTGCAGTTTATGACGGAGATACCGTTACTGCAATGGTTGATCTTGGTTTCTTTCATTTCCAGCAAATGAGACTTCGTTTATATGGCATCAACACGCCCGAAATCCGTGGGGTAGAAAAGGAGGCAGGCATTATAGTCCGGGACATCCTCCGCGGGTTGATTTTGGATAAGGAGGTAGTCATCCATTCCTACAAGGACAAACAGGAAAAATATGGCCGCTACCTTGCAACTATTATGGTGGGTGATTCCAACATCAATCATTGGTTGGTGGATAATGGCCATGCTAAACCTTATATGGAATAAAAAAACCCTCAACAGAGGGTTTTCAAATTTATTTTTTCATCGCTCCCGGCGGGTATTCCGCCAAAATTTCCATTACTATTTCGCGAATTCTTTCTTCTTTTTTCTCCATATCGGAAGTCACCAAATCTGCGCTCCCCATGCCCTGCCAAACCAAGGCATTGGTTTTGGCATCGATTAAATCCACATAAAGTGTTCCTTCAGTGGAACGGGAAACACTGCTGCCATTATAGCCGCCGTACCACCAAGGGTTCCAACCCCAACCGTAGCCAAAGTTATTTTGATAAACATCCACCCTTTCGCGTTCTTTTGTAAAAATGCTCACTAAAAGACCGGGGGTTTCGGATTTTGTCATCCCTTTTGCCAATAATTCGGTTTCAATGGCTCGAAGGATACGCTTTTTGTCGAGGTCGGAAATTTCTGCCTTATCAATTCCGGGCTTAAAAAAAGCAAAGGAATTATAACTACTGAAATCGGCTTCTTTATCAAAATCCGTGGCAACGCGAACAGTAGAACAGGAGGCGAAAACAAGAAGCAACAACACGGGTAAAAATTTTATAGCTTTCATAATGTTTAAATTTTAATTAAATAATTTTTCATCAACCAGATTGGGAAGGGTAACCCGAAGTAAAGGATTGCTTTCCATCGCCCTTTTAATG
>JBBQKI010000066.1:0-5864 GCA_038326725.1 Flavobacteriales bacterium | reverse complement strand
GTTGCCGATTTTAAGCCTGAAAATTTTTCACCGGAAAAAATTAAAAAAGAGGGAGAAGAAAATATTTCACTTAATCTTACTAAAACAAAAGACATTTTGGCTTCGTTGGGAGAAATGAAAGAGCACAGGTTTTTGGTAGGTTTTGCCCTAGAAACCGAAAATGAAATTGAAAATGCGAAATCAAAACTCAAAAAAAAGAATTTAGATTTAATTGTGCTAAATTCGCTTCGGGACCAAGGAGCCGGTTTTGGGGTTGAAACCAACAAAATCACTTTGCTAACAAAAGACAATAAAACACTTCCTTTTCCTGTTAAACCTAAAAAAGAAGTTGCAATCGACATTTTACAATATATAATATCCCAATTCCATGCGTAATTTTTTACTTTTATTCTCACTCCTTTCAATCGGTTTTTGTGCCAACGCTCAAGAGCTGAACAGTACTGTAACCATTGATGCGGAGCAGACCGGCCAGCCCAACCTTCAACTTTTCAGAACCCTTGAACAGCAGCTTTTAGAGTTCATCAATAACACCACTTGGACCGATAAAACATACAAGAACCAAGAACGCATTGATTGTAATTTTACATTGGTAATAAATCAATACGAAGGCGATTCCTTTTCCGGAACCCTTCAAATACAGTCTTCCCGACCCATTTTTGAATCCATTTATGACAGTCCTGTTTACAATTATAATGACCGGCAGATTAGTTTTAGTTATAAAGAATTCGAGCCTTTAAATTTCAACATAAACAGCTTTACGTCCAATTTGGTTTCGGTTATTGCTTATCACGTTTACACTATTATTGGGCTGGATGCCGGAACATACACATTAAACGGCGGGCAAGAATATTTTGAAATTGGGAAACAAATCGTGAACACAGCGGCATCGAGCAATTTTGCAGGCTGGAAAGCCACGGATGGCAACCAATCGCGATACCGGTATAACGATGCAGTACTTTCCAATGTTTACAAGGAGTTTCACGAAACAATGTACGTTTATCATCGGCAGGGATTGGACGCCATGGCCGCTGACCAGAAAAAAGCGAAACAAGCAATAATAGGCTCGATCAATACACTGAAAAGCATCAATGACCGTAGGCCAAATTCTTTTTTAGTGCGTACTTTTTTTGATGCTAAGGCCGATGAACTTCAGGCAATTTACAGCGGAGGTCCAAGTGTTGAAATCAGTGGGCTGGTTGAAAACCTTAACAGTATGGCTCCCACCAACCGGAGCAACTGGAGCGAGATAAAGTTTTAAAAAAAAATCTGCCATTATTCGCAGGCCTAAACCCACAAGGGGAATATTGTGATCACGACCCTTTCCATAAAAAATTATGCTTTAATTGAAGATATCCGTGTGGATTTTCAAGCGGGTTTGACAATTATTACTGGTGAAACTGGCGCCGGGAAATCCATCCTTTTGGGAGCGCTGGCATTGCTTTTAGGAAAGAGGGCAGATGCAAGCAGCGTTAAAAATACCGAAAAAAAATGCGTGGTGGAGGCGCAATTCTCGATTGCGGGATATGATTTGAACCCGATTTTTCAGGAATTGGATATCGATTATGATGATAACACCATCATCCGCCGCGAATTGCTTCCGGGCGGAAAATCGCGGGCATTTATAAATGATACCCCCGTAATGTTGTCGCAATTGCAATCACTTTCACCTTATTTGATTGATATTCATAGCCAAAATGAAACTTTGGCTTTGAATTCGGAAAATTTTCAAATGGAAATTATTGATGCCATTGCTGGTAATGCTGCGTTATTGCAAGATTATCAAAAGCATTTTGCCGCGTTCAATAAAATTTCGGAAAAACTTTCAAGTTTAAAAAGTAAAAAGGAACTCGCTGCCAAAGAATTGGATTATCATTCTTTTTTGTTCCGCGAACTGGAGGAGGCCAATTTAAAGAAAACAAACCAGCAGGAACTGGAGGAAACTTTTGAAACGCTGAACAATTCCGAGGAAATAAGGGAAACCCTTTCGCGTGTCGTTCAGATTTTTGGGGAAGAAAATATTGGTACGCTTCAAACCGCAAAGGAGATGAGACTTTTGTTGGGAAAAATCAAAAATTTCTCTACTGTTTTTGAGAGTTTTTGGGAACGATTGAACATGATGGTTATTGAAATGGAAGACCTTTCGGAAGAAATGCAGCATACCGCAACAAAGATTGAAGCCGATCCAGAAATGCTATTTCAATTAAACGAAACCCTGCAAACCCTTTACAAGCTTCAGCAAAAACACAATGTGAACACGGTTGATGCATTGATTGAAATTCAAAATGAGCTGGAATCAAAAATAGATGCTACAGTAAACTTGGAGGAACAGATTGCAACCTTGGAAAGCGAAAGTTTGAAACTAAGTGAAATTTTAGCGCAAACGGCAACTTCACTTCATACGAAACGATTTGAGATAATTCCTTCGTTGAAATCAAAACTGGAATCCTATTTAAACGAGCTTGGATTGCCCAATGCGCGTTTCCAATTTGAATTAACCGAAACAGCGAACTTCAAAAAAAACGGGGCTGATAATTTGGAACTTTTGTTCACAGCCAATAAAGGTTTGGCTTTCGGGCCACTAAAGAAAGTAGCTTCAGGCGGGGAAATGAGCAGGATTATGCTGGCCGTAAAAGCAGTTTTGGCGCATTACAAACAATTGCCCACATTGGTTTTTGATGAAATCGATACTGGGGTATCCGGCGCTATTGCCAATAAAATGGCAACCATAATGAGCGAAATGGGCAGCACGATGCAGGTTTTGAGCATTACGCATTTGCCGCAAATAGCCGCAAAAGGCGATCATCATATTAAGGTATACAAGGAAGATGTGGAGGAAGTTACCGTTACCCGGTTAAAAACGTTGAATGAAAACGAACGCATTGTTGAAATAGCACAAATGCTTGGCGGCAAAAACGTGAGCGAAGCCGCGATAGCCAATGCCAAGGAATTATTGAATTAAAATGTATCTTTGTTTGAAGCCGGAAGCCGGAAGAGATTTTGAATAATACTAACATTAACCAATTATAAAATGTCTTATAATTTACTTAAAGGAAAACGGGGGATCATTTTTGGAGCCCTTGATGAGCATTCCATTGCGTGGAAAACGGCGGAACGCGTTCACGAAGAGGGTGGGAGCATTGTGCTTACGAATGCGCCCATTGCGATGCGGATGGGGCAAATTAAAGAATTGGCCAAGAAAACAAATGCTGAAATAGTTCCCGCAGATGCCACAAGCATTGAAGACTTGGAAAACCTTGTTACCAAATCCGTTGAAATTTTGGGTGGAAAGTTGGATTTCGTGCTTCACTCTATTGGAATGTCCGTGAATGTTCGTAAAGGAAATCATTACACCAACCAAAATTATGATTTTACCCATAAAGGTTGGGATGTGTCTGCGGTTTCTTTTCATAAAACCATGCAAGTTCTTTACCAAAAAGATGCGATGAAGGAGTGGGGGAGCATTGTGGCTCTAACCTATATGGCGGCACAGCGTGTGTTCCCTGATTATAATGACATGGCGGATAACAAGGCGTATTTAGAATCAATAGCGCGGAGCTTTGGATATTTTTTTGGTAAGGACAAAAAAGTACGGGTGAACACCATTTCACAATCACCCACGCCCACCACGGCAGGGCAGGGCGTAAAAGGCTTTGAAGGCTTTATGAAATATGCCGATAAAATGTCGCCCTTGGGCAACGCCACCGCTTTGGATTGCGCCAACTATACAATTGCTATGTTCAGCGATTTAACCAAAAGGGTTACACTTCAAAACCTGTATAATGATGGCGGTTTTTCTAACATGGGCATAAGTGGTGAGGTGATGGAGGCGTTTATGAAAGATTAAAATAAAGGCATTTTTTTTAAAGACATCCCACTATAATGTGGGATGTTTTTTTTTAAATAACTATGTTGAACTTTATTTTTTTCACAAAAAAAAAAGGAATCCAAAAAAAAAACTGGAATTCCCTATTTTTTAAATACTTTTAGGCTTATTAACTTAAACTCAACACCAAATTATGAAAAAATTTACTTTACTAATTGTTTTATTTGTATGTGGTTTGGCCTTTTGTCAAACCCCTGCTACATTTACGGGAAAAAATGTTCCCGTTGTTAATGATCAGCAACAACAAAAAATTCCTTTTAGCATAACTGATCCGTCGGATATGTTATCTGTAATCGAAAGGAATCTGACACAGAGTACTTTCGTTCATGTTGGCAGTCCTGTAAGTACCCTTTCCATTTCAATAGAAGGTTTGTTGGAAAAATTTTCTTCCCTCGGAAGCAAGTCCGGTAGTTTGGATGAATATTTTACCGTTGCCGAACAACAACGGTTAAATTCCCACTTTAACGGTCTTGACCAAAACCGCGCCCCGGTTGTAATCACTCAAAGCAATTCGCAAACCATTGAACCAGGAGCTGAGATTGCTTGTGCTACAGCCACCAGTTTCCGCGACAACAACCTTTTTAGGTCTTTCGACCTTGCGGGGGATTTCGGAATTACGGATGGCCTTTTGGTAAATGCAGTGGAATTTGCCATTGGTACTATTTCCACACCTGCAGGATTTCCCATTACTGCAAATATTTATTCAACGACCCCCGGCACCTTTCCGGGCGGAACATTGACTTTGCAAGGCACCTCGGTTTATATCGCCAACAATGCGGATGCTTTCACAATGATAAACCTTCCTCTTGTAGCTACAATCCCTGCTGGTCTGGAAATGGTTATGGAGCTTGTGCTTGTTGATGATGGTACTGACACAAATTTTATGCGTTTTGGTTGTAACAATGGTGGGCAAACAGGACCATCGTATATTCAGGCTCCTGTTTGTGGAGCTCCTACACCCACCGATTTTGCAACTTTGGGGTTGACCCAAGGTTTGGTTTGGAACGTTCTTGGCGATGATGATATTGGCGGTGGCGGTGGCAGCGGTGATTGGACCGTTAACGTTCAGGGGGCTGGCTTTGGCGATGAGGTAAGCTGGGAGTTAAGGGATAACCTTGGTGCCGTTATTTTGAGCGGTGGCCCTTACGGCTCCAACTATAACGATACCCAAATGGTGACCACCAGTAATGAGCCATTGGAGTTTTATATAGAATCCTTTGGCACCTTTGGCGATAATACCCCTGCATATACAGTTTCCTGTAGTGGCGATGTGGTTGCCCAAGGCATATTGGCAGGTGGCACCGAAGCCACGGAATCCGGGCTGATCTGCCCAGGCGGCGGAGGTGGCGGAGGTGTTTGTGCATCCCCAATGCTTGAAGTAGATCAAAATTTTAACGATGTTTGTATGGCAAATATTAGCCAAGGAGGGCTTGCCCAGTCATATATAGCTGAAGATGCTGAATCTGCCGGTGCCGGTATCAAGTTTGAAGCGGCTTCTACAAATTTAAACGTAACCTTATCACTTTGGGATGGCCTGCCAAATGCGGGCGGGACCATGCTTGCCACTGGAACGACTCCTACAGCAGGTGATGTATGGACGGATATATTTTGGGATCCTGTGGTAAATGTTACTGTTGGGAATACCTATTATATTGTTATAGAAGGAGATCCTTCCCTACCTTGTGTATCGGGCTCGATTAGCGATGTTTACCCGGGCGGTAACGTATTTGCAAATAATTATAGTTCATTTCCAGATTTCGACTATACTTTTAGGACATATAGTTGTGATGGCGGCGGCGGCGGCGGTGGCGACCCTGTTGCGTATTGCATCAGGAACTCTTCCTTTGAGTTTTCCACTTTCGATCCCGCAAATGCCTCTGTGGTAACGGGAATTTCAGTTTCCCCGGCCCCAGGTTTTGAGAACGCGGGCGATATAGACCCCAACGACACCACTACGGGCTATGCCCTTGACAATGGTGGG
>JBBQKI010000065.1:0-6547 GCA_038326725.1 Flavobacteriales bacterium | reverse complement strand
GTAACCGATAACGGTTCGGGAATGAGCCAAACCGATGCGCGTTTAAGTTTTGAAAGGCATGCCACTTCAAAAATAAAAGCTGCCGAAGACCTTTTCAATCTTTATACCAAAGGGTTTCGCGGGGAAGCTTTGGCTTCCATAGCGGCTATTGCGCATGTGGAACTTAAAACGAAGACCCAAGATTCTGAAATAGGAACAAAAATCTGCATTGAGGGCAGCCAAGTTATTTCGCAGGAAGCGGTGGTGGTGCCAAAAGGAACTACCATTTCCGTTAAAAATCTGTTTTATAATATTCCGGCCCGGCGCAATTTTTTAAAAAGCGATCCCGTTGAAACCCGACACATTATTGATGAATTCCACCGTGTAGCCTTAGCCCACTCTCAAGTTTCTTTTATAATGCTTAATAATGGCAGCGATGTTTTTAACCTGCCTGTATCCAATTCGCGTCAACGTATCGTAAATATTTTTGGCAGCAAAACCAATGAAAAACTGGTACCCGTTTCCGAAGAAACAGAAATTTTAAAAGTAAAGGGATTTGTGCTAAAACCCGAATTCGGGAAAAAGAGCAGGGGAGAGCAGTTTTTTTTTGTGAACAATCGCTTTATAAAAAGTCCCTACTTACATCATGCAGTGGTTTCAGCCTTTGAGGGTTTGATAAGAGATGGGATTCAACCCGGTTATTTCCTCTTTTTGGAAGTCCCACCCAATTCCATCGACATCAACATACACCCTACAAAAACGGAGATAAAATTTGAGGACGAGCACACGCTTTATGCCATGCTCCGCGCCACGGTAAAACATAGTTTGGGACAATTCAGCATAGCGCCCGTTTTGGATTTTGACCGCGATAAAGGTTTTGATACGCCCTATGATTTTCATAAAAAAAATCCGAACGCTCCCGGGATTGAAGTGGACCGGGATTTCAACCCTTTTCAAAAAGAAAACCAACAGGCAAACATTAATTTTCCTTTTAAAAGGGAAGCCGCTTGGGAATCTTTATATGTAGGCTTAAACCAACAACAAAATCAAGTTTTCCCCATTGAAAATATTGAATTTGAAAGCGAGGAAGTAAGCGGGACATTTTTTGAAAGCTCAAACCAAGAAACTGGCCATATCACCTTTCAGCTTCAGAACAAATACATAGTCTCTCCCCTGAAAAACGGGATGATGATAATTCACCAACATTTGGCGCACCAACGCGTGCTTTACGAAGAACTGTTGAAAAATATTACCGTGCAAGAAGCCGTAAGCCAGCAATTGTTGTTTCCTTTGCAGTTGCATTTTTCCCATCCCGATATGGAAATATTGGAAAAAATTCGGGAACAATTGGAACACACGGGTTTTGTTTTTAACGAAATGAAAAAAGAAACCCTGCAAATAAGCGGGATTCCGGTTATGATTATGGAAAGTCATGTAAACCAAGTTTTGCAGCAATTGGTGGCCGATACAAAAGATGAAGTCCCCGATGTGGGCTTTAGCCAAAATGACCTTTTGGCGAAATCCATGGCGAGAAGCATGGCCGTGAAAACCGGAACATCACTGAACAAAGAAGAGCGCGAACATTTGATAAACCAATTGTTTGCCTGCAAAGAACCCTCGGTTTCGCCAACAAATAAAACGGTGTTCATCACTTTTGATGGCACTGATATCGATAAAAAATTTACTTAAATGGGAAGAATTTCTGAGACGATAAAAGTATTGGTAATCGTAAACGCGCTTTTTTTTATTGGCAGTTTGTTTACCGGTGATTATGCTGTAAAATTGTTTTCGCTTTACTATTTCGAGCATCCTGATTTTAGGTTTTGGCAACCCATTACGCATATGTTCATGCATGGTGGGTTTATGCATATTTTGTTTAATATGTACGGGCTTTGGGCCTTCGGTTCTCCCTTGGAAGAAAGTTGGGGCAGGAATAAATTCATTTTCTTTTATTTTTCTGCCGGGCTGGGAGCCGCTTTTGTGCATTCCTTGGTGAATTATTTTCAGTTTCATTCCGGCTTTGATGCTTTGTTGGCCCTTGGATTGACCGAAGCCGAGATTTGGCAAATGGTAAACACTACATTGGAACCTGGTTCATACAGAGAAATTAAGGAGTTGGGCTTGGAAGCTTCCCAACAGTTTTTTACTTCATTTAATACTCCAGCTTTGGGGGCATCCGGTGCGGTTTATGGGGTTTTGGTCGCATTTGGATTAATGTTCCCGAATGTGGAAATGATGATGATTTTCCTCCCAATTCCCATAAAAGCAAAATTCTTTATTCCTGCCATTATTTTAATAGATATATTTTTCGGTGTTACCGGATCACCTTTCGGCATTGCGCATTGGGCCCACGTGGGTGGGGCTTTGTTCGGATTTATTATGGCATGGTACTGGAAAAAGAACAGTTTCGATAAACACCGCTGGAATTAACAATGGCTGCAAATAACCTCACATATCAATTTAAAACTTCCAGCATAGTGGTGAAACTAATCGCCATCAATGCCGTATTGTTTTTGTTGGTTTCGCTGTTTTCATTTTTCTTCGATATTCCCGCCGGGTATTTGGCGCGTTGGTTTGTATTGCCCAGCAATTTGGAAGCTTTTATGTGGCAGCCTTGGTCGTTGCTCAGTTATGCTTTTTTGCATTTCGATATATTTCATGTCCTTTTTAATATGATTTGGCTGTACTGGTTCGGGAACATGGTCTTAAACCTTTTTAATGAAAAGCGTTTTCTAACCATTTACCTTTTGGGGGCTTTGTTTGGAGGGCTTTTGTTCATAATTGCCTATAATATTTTCCCCATTTTCGCTACTCAAACCGGATATTTAATCGGGGCTTCCGGAGCGGTAACTGCCATTATGATTTTTATGGCTACCTATTCGCCAAATAGCGAGGTGCGGATATTTACCTTTACCCTAAAATTGTGGCATATTGCTGCTTTCCTTTTTGTATTGGATTTGGTAAGGCTTCCCAGTTCCGGGAATGCAGGCGGGCTAATGGCCCACATTGGTGGCGGGATTTTCGGGTACATTTATGCGCTACAATTGGCAAAAGGCAACAACATCGGGAAATGGTTTGAATATAATATCGATTGGGTTTCCGATTTGTTCAAACCGAGAAAGAAAAAACCGTTTAAAAAAGTGTTTCGAACCAATCCGCCTGTTAGCCCGGGCTTTCAAAATAAAAACAACAAAAGTGATCATCAAAAAAAGATAGATTCCATTTTGGACAAAATCGGGAAAAGCGGTTACGACAGCCTTACCAAAGAAGAAAAAGACTTTCTTTTCAAAAGCAAATAAGCATGAAAAATTTGGGGTTTTTCGGGAAACTTATATATTGGGGCAACATCATTGCGGCTTTGTTGCTCTTTGTTTCCTTTATCTTGCCCTATTTACCGCCGAAAAATTTCCCTACACTTTCGTTGCTGAGTTTGGTGGTCTCGCCCCTCATATTGCTGAACTTACTGTTCTTTGCCTACTGGCTTTTGAGGCTGCACAGAAATATGTTCCTTTCCTTGATCATGTTGGTGATTTCCTATTTTCATTTTCATTTTTTTTATGAATTTTCTTCGCAAGGCGATCCTTCGGAATTTGAAAATACGTTGAGTATCCTTACCTATAACGTGAGGCTTTTCAATGCTTATGAGAAAAACCCCGGCGACGAAGCATCAAAAGGAATTTCCGAAATCCTGCAAACCCAAAACCCGGATATCGTTTGCATTCAAGAATATTATAAACCCAACACCGTCGATTTTTCTGCATATCCTTACCAATATATTCACTTTAAAAATGAATCGGTAAAACTGGGGCACGCCATTTTTTCCAAATATCCATTGTTGAACAAAGGGGCGTTCGATTTTGTGGATTCCTATAACAACACCATTTATGCCGATGTTGTGAAAAATAATGATACCGTTCGGGTTTACAGCCTTCACTTGCAGTCGATGGGAATTATTCCCCGGGTGAGTTTTTTGCAGGAAGGGGATAAGGAAAAACTGAGAAAAAGGGTGGCTAGCGCATTTGCAAAACAGCAACATCAGGTTACGGAAATTTTAAAGCATAAAGAAACCTCACCACATCCCGTGCTTTTATGCGGCGATTTAAACAATACTTCCTTTTCATATACCTACCACAAACTGCAAAGCGGTATGCTTGATGCCTTTAAGGAAAGCGGCAACGGCCTAGGAACCACCTTTAAATTCGACAGGTTCCCGATGCGGATTGATTATATTTTTGCTTCGGAAGAATTTGAAGTTTTGGATTTTGAAAATATTTCCAAAACCTTTTCGGACCATTATCCCCTAAAAACTACCGTAGGGTGGGATTCCAAATAAATTAAAGCATTCGGGCCTTCATTGAAGAGCAGATCCAAAACCGAAAGGTTTGGCAGGAAGTCATGGTTGGCTTCAAAAACTTGACTGTAAGGTTTAAAAGAATTGTTATTTTCCTTTTTCACATCCACCAAATAACGAAAATCTGCTATCCCAGGATTTGGCTGAAATACTTCTGTTTTGGAAATAGTCACTTCTAAACCCAACAAATCGATAAGAAGTTCGAAAATTTGAATGTTGTGATCAAGCAAATTTGTAACGGGAATTTTGAAAAGCGGTTCCAAATCATCTTCATAATATTCAAAAAAAGGGGAAGTGCGGTAAGCACTTTGCAACGATTTCCAATGCTGTGCTTGCCATGGAAAATCATTTTCAACCCAGACGCTTTTTGTTTTCTGCCGTTCGCCCGTCGCGGAATGTTTAACGGGAACATTCAGCAATAATTTCCCGTTGCAGTGCGCAATGTACGTCCGGTTCCGGTAAGTTTGTTTTTGGTAATTGTCCTCAACCTCAAAAACCACTTCCTCCGTTTTCGCAATAGCGGCCATGCTTGCGATGGATGGGAAATAGTTGGGGTGGAGGAGGATTTTAGATTTCAAATTTTCAAGTTTCTAGCTTTTAAGAAAAATCTTTCGGCAACAATGTATCACATCTCACTACTCACTACTCACGTCTTCTTTCTTCTTTTCCTAAAATAATCAAACGCAAACCACGCTCCTAAAAGAATCAAGAAATACTTGAAATAGGAAACAGGTTCGCCGCTGCCGCCAACGGTAGTGAACATACGCTCCCATCGGATTTTATTGGCGATGCCCCGGGCGTTGCTATCCCAGCTCATCCAGATGAAAACGGGTTTTCCTACCACGTGGCTAAAGGGCACAAAACCCCACATCCGCGCGTCCTGCGAATTGTTCCTGTTGTCGCCCATCATCCAGTAATAATCCTGTTTGAAGGTATAACTGGTAATTGGCGACCCGTTCAACAATACCTGGGTGCCAACTTGGGAAATTTTATTTTCGATCCCCATTTCGCGGCCCTCATAAACCTCGATTATTCGTTCATAGAATGGAATGCTTTCCGGCGTTATTTCAACCGTAGCACCGTGTTGCGGGATGTAAAGCGGCCCGAAGAAATCGGTGTTCCAAGCATATGCATTGCTTTGTGGGAATATCTGGAAATCCCTCATTCCTTTTTCACCCTTAATGGGAATAATTTCCACCACGTTGGGATGGTTTTTAAGCATGGCTAGGGATTCATCGGAAATGGCTGCAAAGCCGTATTCCCCGTTGTTTTGGTTATACCCATAGCGGTCTGTAATATTGTACCTATCCCTCAACATTTCCATATTTAAAGGGGCATTGGTACGAACGGCGTAGGCAAATTGAAGCTTCGCACGGTCGGGAAG
Source organism: Flavobacteriales bacterium (assembly GCA_038326725.1). Taxonomy (GTDB): domain Bacteria; phylum Bacteroidota; class Bacteroidia; order Flavobacteriales; family Flavobacteriaceae; genus JBBQKI01. Next base: position 833 of record JBBQKI010000065.1, on the reverse strand, counting down.
TGGGCTTTGCTTTCCATTTATGAAAACATTTCCATTACGCACCTCAAGCGAATCACCCGGAATGCCAACACACCGCTTTACGTAATTGGATTTTTTATCCAGCGGTTTTACTTTAAAACCTTTTGCAGGATTGTTAATGTCAATCAATGTATCCGTGGGCCAGTTGAAAACCACGATATCATTCCGTTCTATTTTTTCAAAACCTGGAAACCTGAAATAGGGAATTTGCGGTTCGGATAAATACGATTTTGTTTTAAGTACGGGAATGGTATCGTGCACCATCGGGAACGAAATTGGTGTCATGGGCGTGCGGGCGCCATAATGAAACTTGCTCACAAAAAGAAAATCGCCCACCAAAAGTGTTTTCTCCAATGATGAAGTTGGAATGGTGAAAGGCTGCATAAAATAAGTATGCACTATGGTTGCGGCCACCACGGCAAAGAGAATAGAGCTTACCCATTCGCCGGTTGAGGTTCGGGGTTTCAGGATTCGGTCTTTTATGTGAACGACTTCCTGGGTATAGTTTACGTAATAAATGTAAAACCCGAAAGTAAAAATTGCCAATAGCGTATCTGTTGTGGAATTTTTCCCAAAACTGCGGAGGGTTTCCACCCAAACCACTGGGAACATGATCAAATTAACAATAGGAACAAACAGCAAAATTGTCCACCACCAAGGCCGGTTGATGATCTTCATCAAAACCACGGCATTATAAAAAGGTACCGCGGCTTCCCAAGCTTTCCTGCCTGCTTTTTGGTACAATTTCCAAGTCCCTGCAAAATGGATAACTTGAACAATCAAAATGAATAGTAACCAACCTGTCCAACTCATAT
>JBBQKI010000064.1:0-7083 GCA_038326725.1 Flavobacteriales bacterium | reverse complement strand
GCGGTAGCCGGAAGGGTTAAGGGTAAGGTATATCTTGCGGTCCTCTTTTACAAATTTGCCCGGCTTAGGAATTTGTTCTATTACCGAAAATTTGGGATAATCGGGATTAAAGTTGGCGGAATCCAAAATTTCATAACGCAGATCCATCTCGTCCAACATATCTTCCACCTTGTCCAAGGACATTTTGGAAAGGGTTGGAACTTCTATTTTTTGATTATGATTGGTGCTAAAGCGCAGCCACCACATTATGAGTAAAGAAAGCACCAGTATGGCCGCAAAGGCAATAAGCAATTGCTTTAGAAAGGTTTTGGTGGTAAGGAAACCGAAAAAAGTCATTCTTTATTTTTTATTGCTATGATTATTGAGTTGCATGTTGATGGTTTATTCTTAGAAGGCTTACGTAAAATTGAAAGCTGAAATCCTAAATCGCTCCACTTCCGCCCCAAAAATATAAAACCTAAAGTTAGTACCGTTCCATCCTTTAGTGATATTTTTGTTTAAACGTAGCTTTTAATTATTTGTTATGGCAAAAATCAATGTGGCCGTGTTGATGGGCGGCTATTCCAGCGAATATCAGATTTCCCTGAACAGCGGGGCCGTGGTGTGCGAATACCTGGACCGAGAGAAATATAATGTGTACGCCGTGCACATCCTTAAAACCGGCTGGGATTATGTTAGTGAAAGCGGGAGCAAATCTCCCTTGAACAAAGCCGATTTCACCTTTTCAACTGAGGCGGGGACCGTAAAACCTGATGTGGTATTCAACACCATCCACGGTACGCCGGGCGAAGATGGCAAACTTCAGGCTTATTTGGAATTGTTGGGGATTCCACAAACCAGCACCGGATATTACCAAGCGGCATTGAGCTTTAACAAGCGTGATTGCCTTTCGGTACTTAAAACCTTTGGGGTGAAATGTGCCAATTCGTGGTATTTAAATAAGGGAAATGAAATAAACCCGGCAGAAATAGTAAAGAAAGTGGGGCTGCCCTGCTTTGTAAAACCCAACCGCTCGGGCTCCAGTTTTGGAGTGAGCAAGGTTCATGATTTGGAAGAACTGTTGCCCGCTATAGAAAAAGCCTTTGCGGAAGACCACGAAATCATCATTGAAACCGCCCTTAAAGGCCCCGAGGTCTCAGTGGGGGTTTATTTAAAAGAAGGCGTAATAACCGCCTTGCCCGTTACCGAAATAGTTTCTGAAAACGATTTTTTTGATTACGAAGCCAAATATCTTGGGAAGTCTCAGGAAATAACTCCCGCCCGCATTTCCGAAGAGGAAACGGAGCGAGCGCAACAGATGGCCATGAATATTTACCGTTTTTTAAATATGAAGGGCGTTACTCGCAGTGATTTTATCCTTCAAAAAGGGGTACCCTTTTTCATCGAAATCAACACCACCCCGGGGCTGTCCAAAGAAAGCATTATTCCCAAACAGGCCCGCGATGCCGGCATGACCTTGACAGAGTTTTTTGATGTGCTGGTGCAGGAAGGATTAAATGGAAAATGAGTATTTTAGTCATTTAATATTTGGATATAAAAACAAATAATACCAAATACACCCAGAAATCAACTACTTTAAAAAACCAAGAATACAAAATGAAACGCGCAGTATTTCCCGGATCCTTTGACCCCATCACGCTGGGGCATGTGGATATTGTTAAAAGGGCGTTGCTTCTTTTTGACGAAATCATCATCGCCATTGGCACCAATGCCGATAAAAAATATATGTTTTCGTTAGAAGAAAGAACAAGCTTTATTGAAAGGACTTTCGAACAAGAAAAGAAAATAAAAGTAAAAACCTACACAGGCCTTACCGCCCTCCTCTGCAAAGAAGAAAATGCCGAGTTTATCCTACGGGGACTTCGCAATTCCACTGATTTCAATTATGAACAGGCCATTGCCCAAACCAATCACTCAATGGCCGGGATAGAAAGCATCTTTTTGATGTGCTCTCCAGAAGTTTCAAACATATCTTCCACTATTGTTAGGGATATTCTCCGAAATGCTGGTGACGCCTCTAATTTGGTGCCTCCTTCCGTAAAACTTTCAAAATAAATATGGCATAAAAAACCCCTTCAGAAGCCTGAAGGGGTTTTTAAATATTGCAATTAATCGAAATTTATAGCGCAGCTACGTGTTTGGCCATGTTCGATTTAAGGTTTGCTGCTTTATTATCGTGAATGATATTCTTTTTCGCTAATTTATCAATCATAGAAACAACGCCGGGAAACATGGTTTCGGCTTCTTTTTTATCAGTAAGCTCAACGAATTTCTTCATGGCGTTACGGGCCGTTTTATGTTGGTAACGGTTGCGCAATCGCTTTGCATCGTTGCTTCTAATTCTTTTTAATGCCGACTTATGATTTGCCATCTTCTTGTTTTGTTAAATTCCAATATTTTGTAGTCCGTAAGGGAATCGAACCCCTGTTACCAAGACGAAATCTTGGCGTCCTAACCGCTAGACGAACGGACCATTTGAGTGTCGTAGGGTTTGATGTTTCAATAATAACTGAACGTGTAGCCCGTGGGGGAATCGAACCCCCCTTACCAGGATGAAAACCTGGCGTCCTAACCGATAGACGAACGGGCCATTTATTTTTAATGCGGTTGCAAAAATACAACTATTTTTTAATGCCGCAAATGCAACCTGTCTTTTTTCCTAAAAAATTAATAGGCCCTTGCAAAAAGAACTTTTCCCGCGGATGGATTCCCCGTAACCATACAGTTTCCGGCCTGTCCATCGCCTTTCAAAGGGATACATCTGATGGTGGCCTTGGTTTCGTTTTTTATTTTTTGTTCTGTTTCCGGCGTGCCATCCCAATGTGCCAAAATAAAACCACCCTTCGTTTCAAGTATTTCCTTAAATTCTTCGTAGGAATTTACTTCAGTTGTGTTTTCCTTCCTATGAAGCAAAGCTTTTTTAAAGAGGTTTTCTTGAATTTCAGCCATCAAGCCCACCACCTTTTCCACAACATTCGCATTGGAGATGAATTCTTTCTGCAACGTATCGCGTCGGGCTATTTCAACCGTCCCTTTCTCAATATCCTTGGGACCGATGGCAATTCGTACGGGCACTCCTTTGAATTCATATTCATTAAATTTCCATCCTGGTTTTTGGGTATCACGGTCATCGTATTTTACCCGTAACCCTTTGCCCCGCAGTTGTTGCATCAATTCCTTCGAAACTTTGCCCACTGCTTCCAATTCCTCTTCATTTCTATATATCGGGATAATTACTACTTGGTTTGGGGCAAGTTTGGGGGGCAAAACCAAGCCGTTATCATCACTGTGGGTCATCACTAAAGCGCCCATCAATCGGGTTGAAACGCCCCAAGAAGTAGCCCACACGTAGTCCATCACTCCTTCCTTGGAAGTAAATTTCACATCAAAAGCCTTTGCAAAATTCTGTCCCAAAAAGTGGGAAGTCCCGGCTTGCAATGCTTTTCCGTCCTGCATCAAAGCTTCAATGCAATAGGTTTCCAATGCTCCTGCGAAGCGTTCGGTCTCGGTTTTTGTGCCTTTAATTACGGGGACGGCCATATAATTTTCCACAAAATGGGCATACACGTTCATCATTTGTTCAGCCTCAATAATAGCTTCAGCTTTTGTGGCATGGGCTGTGTGGCCTTCCTGCCATAAAAATTCGGAAGTACGAAGAAACAAACGGGTCCTCATTTCCCACCGCACAACGTTTGCCCATTGATTTATCAATAGCGGAAGGTCCCGATAGGATTGTATCCATTTTCTGTAGGTATCCCAAATAATAGTTTCCGAAGTGGGCCGTACAATGAGTTCCTCTTCAAGTTTGGCGTCCGGGTCTACTATTATCCCGCTACCATCTTCAGCATTTTTGAGACGATAATGTGTAACCACGGCACATTCTTTTGCAAACCCATCCACATGGCTGGCTTCTTTGCTGAAATAGGATTTGGGGATGAACAAGGGGAAATACGCATTTTCATGTCCCGTCTCTTTAAACATCCTATCTAGTTCGGCCTGCATTTTTTCCCAAATGGCATAGCCGTAGGGCTTTATTACCATACAACCGCGAACCCCTGAATTTTCAGCTAAATCTGCCTGTATTACTAGTTCATTGTACCACTTTGAGTAATCCTCTTTTCGGGTTGTTAAATTCTTTGCCATGGAGTGGTTTGGTTTGGCACAAATGTTGCGCTTTTATTAAAGATTAGTATTTGTCCGCAAAACTAACTATTTTTATGAAGTTCAACAATTAAATTATCCGTGCTATGTTCACTCAAAATATAAAACTTAAGAGACAATTTTTACTTCCATCATTGGGTGCTTTAAGCATTCTTTTAGTGTCCTGTGGCACGTATAATAATGTTGGCGAAACTGACGGCATTTATTCTACCGAAAACAATATGGCCCCCGATGAGGGTTATGAGGTTTCGCAAGAAGACAAAGCTAGCTACTATAAAGAATATTTTAAAGCCAAGGAAAATACATATGGTGATATGCCGGAGGATGATGTGGTATTTACCGATATTGAGGCTTATTCCACTACCGAATATATCGATGATGAAGGTTATGTAGTTATTGAAGAAAGGGAATATGAAGAAGATTATGGACAATGGGGCGACAACAGCGAAAATGTTACCGTGAACATTTACAATACCGGTGGATATGGCTTCGGCCATGGTGCATACTGGGGTTGGGGATATCCATATTACGGACATTCTTACTGGAACATAGGTTTTGGATGGGGTTATGGATATGGTTGGGGATACCCATATTATGGTTATTATGGATGGGGCCCTTCCTATTACGGAGGCGGTTATTATAATCCTTACCATTATTATAATAACAATTACTATAATAATGTTTCTTACAATCGTGGCAGGCGCAACTTGGATTATATTCCCGGAAGGTCGCAGGATAGAGGTAGAAATAATGTTTCTAATTCTAGGGATAGATATTCCCGCTCTGAAGTAAACCGACGTTCCAATCAAAATATTTATAGGACAGACAGGGGGAACAACCGTTCTGAACGGGTGATTTCACGCCAACGATCCAATTCAAACAATAGGGTTATAAGGAACACCAGCCCTTCCCGAAACAATAATTCCGTTCAACGAAATACTCCTTCAAGAAGTAATAATGTTTCTAGGCCCTCTTCCTCAGTTAATAATTCAGGAAGCATGCGAAGTTCCGGTGGCGGCAGTAGCCGTTCGAGTGGGACGAGTGGCGGCGGAGGTCGCAGGGGCGGACGTAATTAAAGCCGGTTTTCAATTAAAACTTTAATGAAATTAATTATATGAAAAGAATCAGTTTCTTGCTCATAATGGTTATGACTTTGACCATAGCCAATGCCCAGGACATTTCCGACGGACTTCGATATTCAACTGTAAAAATTAGTGGTTCCGCCCGTTATAACGCACTAAGTGGCGCTATGGGGGCATTGGGGGCAGACCTTTCCGCAATGCGAATAAATCCTGCCGGGAGCGCGGTTTTTTTAAAGTCAAATGTTGCTGTTTCCTTTACGCTTTTTGATGTGGAAAATGAAGCAGGTTATTTTAATTCTTTTACTAAAAGCATCGATTCCAAAGTAGATTTAAACCATGCCGGTGGGGTTTTTGTTTTCAATAATTCCAATGAAGAATCTATTTGGAGAAAATTTACAATTGGTTTGAATTATGACAACACAAACAATTTTGATGACGAACTTTTTATCATCGGCACCGGCAATAGTTCCATTGGTGAATTTTTTCTTTCGCAAGCACAGGGAATTCCTTTAAATCTTTTAGAACTGCAACCCGGCGAATCCATTTCAGACCTTTATTCTTTTTTGGGTGAAAACGAAGGCACGGCCGCACAGAATGCATTTTTGGGATATCAGGCTTTTCTTTTTGATCCATTGGTCCCCAACGACCCATCAAATACACAATATCTTTCGAACATTGCCGGCGGAAGTTTTGACCAAGAATATGCTTCCCTCCAACGAGGCTACAATGGCAAGTTTACTTTGAATTTTGCCACCCAAGTTAAAGACCAATTCTTTTTTGGGATCAACTTGAATTCCCATACCATCGACTTCCAAAAAAGCACTTTTCTATTTGAAACCAACAGTAATGCCGGAAGCACGGTAAACCAAGTTGGTTTTGAAAACAATTTGGCCGTATTGGGTTCCGGATTTTCGGCACAAGTGGGGGCCATTGCAAAAGTAGCCGATAATTTCCGTTTCGGGTTAACTCTGGATTCCCCAACGTATTATGAAATTTCAGAAGAAACAACTCAATATCTCGAAAGCGAAAGGACCGTTGGCGGGCAAACTACCACCGAAATTATCAACCCACGGGTGTTGAACATTCATGAAAATTATAATTTAAAAACCCCAGGAAAATTTGCCGCAAGCGCCGCTTATATCTTTGGGCAAAAAGGCTTGATCAGTTTTGATTATTCCTATAAAGATTATTCTCAAACTAAGTTTAGCCCTACCAATGATGCCTACTTTTCAAATCTGAACAATGCCATTGAAAACGCGTTGAAAGGGGCTTCCGCTTTTCGAGCGGGCGCCGAGTACCGCATTAAACAATTGAGCTTAAGGGGAGGTTTTCATTATGAAGAAAGCCCTTATGAAAATGGCGAAACCGTTGGCAACCTTCAAGGATTTTCACTTGGCGGTGGCTATAATTTTGGCAACTACACCTTCGATCTTGCCTATTCCCGTTCGGAACAAAGCCGAAACCAACAATTATATGCCGTTGGCCTAACAGACGTTTCTAATATTGATACTGTTTATAGTAACCTAGCTTTTACGTTGGGATTCAATTTTTAACGAAACCACAAGACATTACTCTATCACATTCAAACAACTATAATTTTTTAACCACTTGCAGTGGATGCGTGGGTTTTTTTGGGGCTGTTTTTATTGGGAATTAAGCGGCTTATGAAAACTTGCGCTAATAGCTTCTCCCTACTAAATTTTCCCCCAAAAGAAAAGGCCGTCCAAAACAGACGGCCCTTTCCCAACTTAAAATTAACTCCCCAATTAATTTATGCCATAAAGGTGCAACATCTCCCACATGCGTGTCAAGAGGAAAAACCCTGTTTTTTCATAAGGGT
>JBBQKI010000063.1:0-7247 GCA_038326725.1 Flavobacteriales bacterium | reverse complement strand
AGGCTTTGCATCGAGTTTTATTTAAACAGAAACAAAAGGCTTACTTTTAGTACAGCTTTTAGTAAGAATTTCTTTGTCAATACTAATATTGATTTCCTTAAAAAGAGAAAGATTGCTTATATCATTTCAGGGGTATTTATTCTTATCGGTATTATTTCCCTATTCACCCAAGGATTAAATCAAGGTGTTGATTTTGTAGGGGGTCGAAGCTATACCGTGCGTTTTGATAAAACCGTAAGTGCTGATGAAATTAAAAATGATTTGATAGCTGTTTTTGGCAGTGCGGAAGCTAAAACTTTTGGCGATGCTAACCAATTGAAAATAACCACTAAATATAAGGTTGAAGAAACGGGAAGCGAAGTTGACGATGAAGTTCAGCAAAAGCTTTTCCAAGCCCTTCAGCCCAATTTACCCCAAGATATTACATTTAAAGAATTTTCTGTTATTCAAGAGGGAAAAGAAGTGGGCATATTACAGTATTATAAAGTAAGCCCAACCATAGCTGATGATATTACGAAAAATGCACTATGGGCAATTTTCGGCTCGTTGATTATCATGTTTCTATACATTTTGATGCGTTTCCGTAACTGGCAGTTTGGTTTCGGCGCTACCATTGCCTTGTTCCATGATGCTTTTTTTGTGATCGCGATGTATTCCATTTGCTATAAATTCATGCCTTTTAGTTTGGAGATAGACCAAGCCTTTATTGCAGCTATCCTTACTGTTATTGGTTATTCGTTGAATGACACTGTGGTTATTTTTGACCGTATCCGGGAGTATGTGCACGAGCACACCACTTGGGACTTGGATAAAAAAGTTAACGGAGCCATAAACAGTACTTTGAACCGAACTTTCAACACGGCCTTATCCACATTATTGGTATTGGTGGCCATCTTTATTTTCGGTGGTGAATCGCTTCGCGGATTTATGTTCGCATTGATTATTGGAGTTGCCACGGGGGTTTATTCAACCTTATTCATCGCCACTCCTTTATATTATGACACCATGAAAAGGGCTGGCAAGCACAAAGCTGAAGTCAATACAACCCCTGTTTAAAAAAAGGGTTTCCTAAAAAATAAAAAAACCTTCCCGATATTTTTGGGAAGGTTTTTTTAGTTCAAGAAATGAATATTATTAAATTTTCAGGTTCATTTTATTTTTTTTCGAATTCTATCTTGTCCCCATTTTCAAGTTGCCATTGATTGGACAGGCCTGCATTCACTTCCAATACATATTTTGATGGAGCATCGGAAGGCAGGGAAGTGGGGTCAAAAGGCTGGGCATTTTTTTGAATGCTCACGATTTCCTTTTTCGCATTTATAAAAATAATATCCAACGGGAATTCAGTATTTTTCATATAAAAAGACCGGGTAACTTCATCTTCGAAAACAAAAAGCATCGCCTCATTGGCAAGCATCGAGTTGCGGTACATCAGCCCCGTTTCGGTTTGATAGGCATCATCTGCTATTTCAATGTTCAAGCTAACAATTACGGAATCTGTGGCGGCTTTTTTCAATCTTAATTCCCCTTCTTTTGTAAAGGCAACTTCTTTGGTCAGTACTTTTGTTTCGAGTTTTTCTTTACAATTTTGAAAGGAAAAAAGGGAAAATACGAGTGCTGCTGATATCAAAATCCTTTTCATTAGGCAATTGTTTTTTTTGAGGAACGAATCATTAAATAAATCCCCGCTATAATAAAAGGGATGCTTAACCATTGGCCGGTAGAAAGGCTATTGCCGAGGACCGTTTCAAAGCCGCCCTGGCTTTCCTTAACAAATTCCACCAAGAAACGAACCGTCCATAACAATACAAAGAAAAGCCCCAAAAGATACCCGAGTTGTTTGCGTTTTTCAGTTTTCCAATACATGAACCATAAGAGTAAAAAGATGACAACATAGCCCGCCGCTTCGTATAATTGGGCAGGGTGGAGGTAGGGTACGGCATTCAAGAGTTCCGCAAATTGCGGATTATGAACTATGGCATCATAGGCAGCATCCGGGTCTTTTATGCCCGTGGCATTGACGGCCTCGGCAGGTCTAATACTTTCCCTGATAAATTTAACCCCTAGTGGAAAATCGCCGGAGGGTTTTCCAATGATTTCAGAATTGATGAAATTCCCGATTCTAACAAATATAGCCCCGCAGGCAACCGCTATTACGATACGGTCCAAAATCCATAATATGGGTTTTTTAATCACGTTTTTACTGTAAAAATACATGGCGATAATAATCCCGATGGCGGCACCATGGCTGGCAAGCCCTTGAAAACCTGTGAATTCAAATTCAGGCACAGTGCTGATGGGCAATAAAATTGAAAGCGGATCCTGCGTAATGAGTTCCGATTGGTAAAAAAGCACATGGCCCAATCGCGCGCCCAAAAGAGTGGCAATTACCATATAAATAAAAAGGCTGTCGAGTTTTTCTTGGGGCTCGCCTTCCCTTTTGAATATTCGTTTTGTGATGAACCAGCCCAGCATAAAGGCAATCACGAACATTAAACTGTAGAACTTAATGGTGATAAAACCCAGATCGATACCATCGGAAGGATTCCAGGTAAAACTTAAATAGTGCATAGTTGATTTTTATGGTCCCGCGTAAAGATAGGAAAAGCTAAAAAGTAAATTAAAAGTAAATCTTATTTCTTTTTTAATGGAACCGGATCAAAGCCCGAACCTCCCCAAGGGTGGCAGCTCCCGATACGTTTTACTGCAAGCCAGCCCCCATTCCATAATCCGTGGATTTGTAAAGCTTCCACCGCATATTGCGAACAGGTTGGCGAATAGCGGCATGAAGAAGGTGTAAACGGCGATATGAATTTTTGGTAGCCGTGGATAAGGAGAATGAAAGGGTATGTGATGGTTTTTTTCAAAGATTGATTTAATTAATTTTCATAGGGTATAACTCACCAACTCGTCCCATCCTTCCCGTCTTTTAAGTGAATACCGACTGCCATAAGTTCATCACGAATCTTGTCACTAGCAGCAAAGTCTTTATTGGCACGGGCCTGATCGCGAAGTTTTATCAATAAATTCAGTGCTCCCGAGAGTTTATCTCCATTTTCTGAAGCCTCGTCTGCAATATTCACCAATCCCAAAACATCAAAAAGAAAATTGTGCAAGGTTTGTTTCAGCAATTGTAGGTCTTTTTCCGAAATGGTTTCTTTTCCTTCCTTTAAAAGATTAATAAAAGTTACCGCTTCAAATAGCCTGGCAATCAAAATGGGGCTGTTGAAATCGTCGTTCATTGCGTCATAACAGGTTTGCAGCCATACTTCAATATCGATGGTGCTTTTATCCGAAACTTTGATTTCTTCAATAAAACGCAAAGCCTCAAATAAACGCAAAAATCCTTTTTCCGAAGCTTCCAAAGCCTCGCTGCTAAAATCCAAAATGCTGCGATAGTGGGCTTGGTACATGAAAAACTTGACCGCCGCGGGGGAAAATGCTTTGCTTAATATACTGTTTTCCCCAGAGAACATTTCTTCGGGCAAGATAAAATTACCGGTAGATTTGGCCATTTTCTTGCCGTTCAATGTAAGCATATTAGCGTGCATCCAGATATTGACGGGGATATCGTGATTACATGCTTCCGCTTGCGCGATTTCGCACTCGTGATGTGGGAATTTTAAATCCATCCCGCCGCCGTGAAGGTCAAAACGGTTGCCAAGATATTTGGTGCTCATGGCTGTACATTCTAAATGCCAACCCGGGAAACCCTCGCTCCAAGGTGATTTCCAGCGCATAATATGTTGAGGTTCGGCTTTTTTCCAAAGCGCAAAATCCTGAGGATTTTTCTTTTCACTTTGTGCGGAAAGCTCGCGGGTATTTGCGATCATGTCTTCCAATTTCCTGCCGCTCAATTTTCCGTAACTATTTGTTTCGTTAAATTTTAGAACATCAAAATATACCGAACCATTTTTTTCATAAGCAAAACCTTCGGCAATTATTTTTTCCACGATTTCGATTTGTTCCAAAATATGCCCGGTGGCCGTGGGTTCGATGCTTGGGGGTAAGGCATTAAATTTTGCCATCACTGTATGAAAATCAACGGTATATTTTTGAACGATTTCCATCGGCTCAAGTTGTTCCAATTTAGCTTTTTTTAGGATTGGATCGTCCCCGCTTTCTCCGTCGTTCTCTAAATGCCCCGCATCGGTAATGTTTCGGACGTAACGGGCTTTATAGCCTAAATGTTTTAAATAACGAAAAACCAAATCAAAGGACAAAAACGTGCGGCAATTCCCCAAATGCACATTGCTGTACACCGTTGGCCCGCAAACGTACATCCCCACAGCGCCATCGTGGATGGGCTTGAAAATCTCTTTCTTTTTTGAAAGAGAATTGTAGATTTGAAGTTTTTGGTTTTCGAAAGGTTTCAAATTACGTTTATTTGTTTATTTGTTTATTTGATTATTTGGAATTTGGAATTTGGTTTTTCAATTTAGAATTCCGTTTCCATTTTAATATAATCCAAAAATTCCCCTCGGGTTTCTGGAATTTTAAATGCGCCCCCAAATTCACTGGTCACGGTGCTACTGTCAATATCCCGAATACCCCGCGAATTCACGCAAAGGTGTTTGGCATCAATAACGCAAGCAACATCTTCGGTCTGAAGAACATGCTGCATTTCCTTTACAATCTGCATCGTAAGCCGTTCCTGCACTTGTGGCCTTTTGGCGTAATAATCAACAATCCGGTTCATTTTTGAAAGCCCCACCACGGTGCCATTGGAAATATAGGCAATGTGTGCTTTCCCAACAATAGGCAACAAATGATGTTCGCAAGTGGAATAAACGTTGATGTTCTTTTCCACTAGCATCTCGCTGTATTTATATTTGTTTTCAAAAGTGGAAGCTTTTGGCCGACGGTCCGGGTGCAGGCCGCTGAAAATTTCCTGCACGAACATTTTGGCAACGCGCGTTGGCGTTCCTTTAAGGCTATCGTCTGTAAGGTCCAACCCCAGGGTGTGCATAATATGCTGAACATCCTCTTTTATAAGCGCAATTTTTTCAATATCGCTAAGCTCGAAGGCATCGGAGCGGAGCGGGGTTTCCGAAGAAGAACCAATATGTTCGTTGCCCATTTCTTCAATGGCCTTTAGCCGGTTTTCAATATCCATGGAAATGTTGATTTGTGTTTTTTAAAACAGTCTGCAAAGATACGCATATAGGTTTTGTAATGAAAAATTGAAACATGGTATTTTTATGATTGTGGCCGAGCCAATTTTCATAATAATTTCTTAATTTGCCGGATTATAAAAATTTATTATGAAAAATAATTACCCCACAAAATTTTCCATATTTATATTATTGTTATTTTTTCCGCTTATCTCTTTTTCGCAGGGACCCGGATCTCTATTTGTAGATGCAGGCCCTGATGTAACGATTGATTGCGCCACCGGCGGTTGTGTAGACCTCACTGCGGATTTTTTGGAAACTTTTGAAACCATTAGTGAAACTTATACTGTAGCCAGTATACCCTATAATCCTCCATTTGCATTTAATGGGTTGGCAAATCCTTTGAATCCTAATATTGATGATGCATGGTCTAGTGTAGATAATCTACCTTTTGACTTTTGTTTTTTTGGCGATCTTGAAACCCAATTTCAGGTAGGTTCCAACGGAGTGCTTCGTTTTGATGTTAATCCGGGCGATACCAGTAATGGATGGGCGTTTACAGAAAACTTGCCCAATAATTCCAATCCCACATTGGGCGAGGCAAATGTCTTTACCCCGGTCCATGATATTGATCCATCGGTTTCCAGCTCTGAGGAAATCGGTTATGAAGTTATTGGCGTTTATCCTAACCGGGTGTTGGTAGTATCATATTACAATGTTCCATTTTTTTCCTGTAATAGCTTGCTTGCAACCCACATGGCGGTTTTTTATGAATTTTCCAACGTCATAGAAATATATATTCAGGACAAACCTGTTTGTTCGGGTTGGAATAGCGGAAACGCCGCCGTTGGAATTCAAAATAATGCAGGGACTGTAGCATACGTTCCGCCCGGAAGGAATACCTCCGATTCTCCTTGGACCACCACAGATGAAGCTTGGCGATTTACACCCGATGGAGTGGAAACATTTGTTTTTGAATGGCTGGATGCTGGCGGCACTGTTATCGGCACAACCCCAACTATAACTGTTTGTCCTACTGGAACAGAAATTTTTACTGCAAGAGTAACTTATACGAATACCTGTAATGGTGAAGTAATTGTACTTACCGATGATGTTGAAGTAACATCTGTGGCAACTTTCACTGTAGATTTAGGATCCGATATTGAAACCTGTGATGATGATGATATCTTGTTGGATGCCGAAACGGGTGTTCCCACAGTTACCTATCAGTGGTTTTTCAATGGTATTCCCATTCCCGGGGAAACCGACCCTACTTATATTGTTACCGCGCCAGATTCTGGAACATATTCGGTAGAAGCTTCAGATGCTGGATGTACGGTTACTGATGAAATTGATATAATATTTAATCCACAACCAGAAATTGCTAATCCCCCTCAGGATCTTTTCATCTGCGACGATGGTACTAACCCTGGTATTTTTGACCTTACCCAAAACGATCCTATTGTATTGGGCACTCAAAATCCGGCAGATTTCAACATTACCTACCATAATACTGAAGCCGATGCAATAGCAGGAACGGCTGATATTATTCCCGCGAATGCTTATCCCATTACTGGTACAATTGAGACTATTTGGGTACGTATTGAAGATTTAAGTGGGCAATGTTTTGCCTATGATTCCTTCCTTATCGAATTTTCCACTGCCACGGCCACGGCGCCGGCATCTCCATATTATGTTTGCGATCAGGATGAAGATGGCTCGGAAGACATAAACCTTCCCGGTTTATTTAATACCACTGTTTTAAATGGTCAAAACCCACTTGAATTTAGTGTAAGCTATCATTTAAGCCAATCGGATGCGGATGCAAATATCGGAGCTTTGCCAGTTCCTTACACTGTTACAGTTACTCCCATAATTATATATATAAGGGTTGAAAACAATAACAATACCGATTGTTTTTCCACCGCCCAGGTCGAAATTATTATGGATTTGCCTCCGGTTATAAATCAAAATCCTTCTCCACTGATCATGTGCGACCCCGACAACGATGGTTTTGCGGAGTTCACCCTTTCCGATGCCGATGTTGATATTACTTTTAATGATCCTTCCCTTACGGTGAGCTACCACGAGACCCAGTTCAATGCGGACAACGCCCTGTTCCCGTTGCCGGCC
>JBBQKI010000062.1:0-7455 GCA_038326725.1 Flavobacteriales bacterium | reverse complement strand
AAAAACTCAGTTGTATGAATTGTAAAAATGTTGTTTTATTGGTATTTGGTTTAGGAATGATTATCGGGGCTCAAGCCCAGATTAATATCCTGAACGCAACTACACCCGATGAAATAGGCAAAAAAACGGAAGAGCAAATTGCCTATGACAATGACCGGCCGTTGCCCTATGGCTATATAGGCCAGCGGGATGTGTTGTGGTCCAAAACCACTTGGGAAGTTATTGATCTTGATGAGCGTGTAAATTTCCCATTATATTACCCCATTGATACAAATAACATTGGCATGAGCCGCCGTTCTTTGTATGATGTATTGGTGGCCAATATAAAAAACGGCAAGATTGAGGAAGTATATGCCGATTCCTATTTTACTGAAAAAAGGACCTTGGGCGATCTTTCAGCATCACTTACTTATAGTGATACAACAGATTTGGGAATTGAGCAGTACAATGCGGAAGGGATTGTAGATCCTCAATATGTTAGAAGGTTTACATTGGATGCCGGCGATATAGAAGAGTGGCGCATTCGTGGGTATTGGTTCATAGACAAAATGCAAGGAGAGCTTAAATACCGTTTGTTGGGCATTTGCCCGGTTGCGAATGAAGCTCGTTCCAAGGCATTTCCGGATGATAATGTGGATTCTAAAGTAGAACTTTTCTGGATTTGGTTTCCTGCAGCGCGTGAAGTACTCCATGAGAATAAAGCCTTTAATAGGGAAAATACATCACAACCAATTTCCTATGATCACCTTTTGAACTCACGTCGTTTTTCCGCAACTATTTATAGGGAAGACAATGTGCAGGGAGATCGCGATGTTAAGGATTATATCAATGACAATGCAATGATGCAGCTTATGGAATCGGAAAGGATAAAAGAACAGGTCCGCAACATCGAAATAGATTTGTGGAATTATTAAAAGGCCATAATTAAATATTTAATATAAAGAAACCCTGTTCCGAAACGAACAGGGTTTTCTGATAAATATATGAAGGAACTGGATTATATAATCGTTGGTTTAGGCATTGCGGGAATTTCCCTTTGTGAGCAATTTATAGAAAACAATAAAAGTTTCGTGGTTTTTGATTCCGGTCTTAATTCCGCCACCGAGGTTTCCGGCGGGGTCTTCAATCCCGTGGTCTTAAAACGGTTTACTGTGGCTTGGAATTCAAAGGAATTTTTGGAAGTTGCAATCCCATTTTACGAAACCCTTTCAAAAAAACTGCAAATTCCGGTTATCGAAAAAATCCCTGTTTTACGAATTTTTAAAAATGTTGAAGAACAGAACGATTGGTCCGTGGCCAGTGATAAACTTGAATTGACTGAATATCTTTCAGCGCAATTTCTTCAAAACAATAACCCCTGCGTTCGCGCTCCTTTCGGTTTCGGGAAAGTGAATGGCACCGGTATAGTTAACGCAGTTTCGCTTTTAAAAGCTTACCGCGAAAACCTTCAAAAAAATGGACAATTGGTGAATGAAAATTTTGATTATAATTCGGTTTTGGAAAAGAATGGGGTAGTTCATTACAAAAATTTTTCAGCAAAAAAAATCATTTTCGCCGAAGGAATTGCCGCTGTAAAAAACCCTTTTGCCCCACCGAAATTTTTGATTGGCAACAAAGGGGAATACTTGATCATAAAAGCCCCACAGTTGGATATTAAGGAAATCCTGAAAGGTTCGGTGTTCATTATTCCGTTGGGCAATGGTTTTTATAAAGTGGGCGCAACTTACAAACCTGAAAAATATACCTATCAAACCACCAAAATAGCTCGGCAGCACATTGAATTGAAACTTAATAAAATAATCAATTGTCCTTTTGAAATAATTGATCACATTGCCGGGGTGCGCCCCACAACTCATGACCGACGGCCGCTTTTGGGAAATTTCCCCGGCCGGGAAAACTTTGTTTTTTTCAATGGATTGGGAACCCACGGAATAATGATGGCCCCGTTACTTTCAGAACTATTATTTGAATTTTTGGAAAAAGAAAAACCACTTCCCAGGGAAATCGATATCAATCGATATTTTAAATAATTTTTATTCCGCTTTTTTCGGGTCGTATTTAAAGAAAAGGTTGACCCAAATGTTGCGCGAAGCCCTTATAATTAACGGCAGGGTAATAATTAGTGCCCCCACGATAACCAAAAATGAGGTGAACCTTCCCAATCCCAAAACAAAATAAGTAATAATAAAACTTGCTATTGCTATAGCAACGCCAACGCCATAGCTCACGTACATTGCGCCATAAAAGAAAGAAGGTTCCATTTTAAACCGGGTGCCACAGTGAGCACAAACATCATGCATTTTGAAAATATCCGAGATAATAAAAGGGTTTGCATTACGGTACATATTGGTTTTGTGGCAAACCGGGCAAGCTCCCGTAAAAATGCTATACATTTTTGATCCTTTAAGGAATATCATAACGCGTTTTTTTTGCAGGGTAAAATTAAGCATCTTTGCAAAAAATTACAGGAGTAACCCATGCTAAATATCCATAATCTTTCGGTTTCCTTTCAAGGGGACTATTTGTTCGAGAAAATAACCTTCCAATTGGGCGCGGGAAACCGCGTGGGCCTGGTCGGGAAAAATGGTGCGGGCAAGTCCACTTTGCTGAAAATAATCGCCGGGGAACAGGAATATGACGGCGGACAGATTGCTACGGATAAAGAAATTTCAATCGGGTTTTTGAAACAAGACATAGATTTTGATAAAGGCCGTACGGTTTTGGAAGAATCCTATGAAGCTTTCGCGGAAATAAAATCGTTGGAAAAAAAATTGGAATACATTAATACCCAATTGGCGGAACGAACTGATTATGAAAGCGAGGCATACCATGATTTCATGGTGGATTTGAACGATGTGCAGCACCAATATGAAATACACGGAGGTTACAACTATCAGGGCGAAACTGAGCGGATTTTGCAGGGTTTGGGTTTTCAACGGGAAGATTTCGATAAAGAAACCGAAACCTTTTCAGGCGGGTGGCGGATGCGAATAGAACTTGCAAAACTCTTGCTTCAAAATAACGACATCCTTTTACTGGATGAGCCCACCAATCACTTGGATATTGAATCTATCCTTTGGTTGGAGGAATTTTTGAATAATTATGCCGGTGCGGTGGTTATCGTTTCCCACGATAAAATGTTTTTGGACAATGTGACCAACCGGACCATAGAAATTTCCCTCGGTAAAATTTATGATTTCAGTAAACCATACTCAAAATATTTGGTCCTTCGGCAGGAATTGCGAGAGCAGCAATTGGCTTCGCAGAAAAATCAGCAAAAGCAGATAGACCAAACGGAAAAGTTGATTGATAAATTCCGGGCGAAAGCCAGCAAGGCTTCCATGGCACAATCGCTTATTAAAAAACTGGATAAGATTGACCGCATCGAGGTTGATGAAGATGACAATAGCGTAATGACCTTGAGATTTCCCGTTTCCGTTACCCCGGGAAGGGTAGTTGTTGAAGCACACCACGTTTCTAAAAGTTATGGCGAAAAGAGCGTTCTTAAAAACGTGAACATTTCCGTGGAACGCGACAGTAAAATAGCCTTCGTAGGGCAGAACGGCCAAGGAAAATCCACTCTGGCGAAAATAATTGTGGGTGAGATTCCGCATCAAGGGGAGATGATTTTGGGACATAATGTTCAGATTGGTTATTTCGCGCAAAACCAAGCAGATTATTTAGACGGCAGCAAAACCGTACTTGACACAATGATAGATGCGGCCAACGAGAAAAACCGCAGCCGGGTTCGTGATATTTTGGGTTCGTTTTTATTCCGTGGAGATGAGGTTGAAAAATATGTGCGCGTTTTGAGCGGGGGGGAGCGCAATAGGTTAGCATTGGCAAAACTACTGTTGCAACCCTTCAATGTTTTGGTTATGGATGAGCCCACGAACCATTTGGACATCAAATCAAAAAACGTGTTGAAGGACGCCTTAAAAAGTTTTGAGGGCACGTTACTTTTGGTTTCCCACGACAGGGATTTTCTACAAGGTTTGACCAAAACAATTTATGAATTTAAAGATCATCATATAAAAGAATATTTGGGCGACATCGATTACTTCCTGGAGCAGCGGAACCTTCAAAATCTTCGTGAAGCTGAAAAACGTACCATAAAAAATTCGGAGGAAAAATCTAAAAATACTTCAAATAAAGATTCCTATAAAGATCAGAAAAAATCGAAAACCCTTCAAAACAAATTGAGCAACGTGGAAGCTTCCATCAATGTACTTGAAAAAGAAATAAAGGAAGCAGATGTTGAGTTGGAAAAAAATTACGACCGAACAATTTCCAAACCCGATTTTTTTGAAAAGTATCAATCCAAGAAAAACAAGCTTGGGGCTTTGATGAAGGAATGGGAAAGCCTTCAGGAAAAACTAGAGGCGTAAATTTTCTGAATTGTTCAGTCAATCAATTTTTTGTATTATGTACGAACACTTTTTTCAATGCCCACATTGTTGGGAAGAAATCTCGATGTTGCTGGATCAATCCGTTGCGCGCCAAAAGTATATTGAAGACTGTGAGGTGTGCTGTAATCCATTGGAATTGAAAGTTGAATTTGAAGAAGGGGAACTTATTTCCTTCACGGCAGAAAACATCGAACAATAGTGTTGTATTTAATTGGTCTTGCCATCGCCCGTTAGTGTGGACAGTAGGCTATCCCTTAAGTTGAGCCAAAGGAAATTAAAGACGGATTTTGTTTTGTCGCGTGTGGTTTCTGCATCCCCTTCCCTGTAAAAATCATTTTTTTTCTTGCTATCTTTTTTTACCACAAAAATATTGATGATAGCTGAAACCAATTTATTTTTTTCCTTCCCATCCTTTTGAAGAACCGTTACTTTAAAATCCCGATAATTCATCTTTAAATCCACGTGGGAATTATCACGGTTGCCGTTAATGGTAAAATAGGTTTTCACGATTTCCCCTTCCAGCCTAACGTTTAGGTTTGGTTCGGTAAAACGGTTCATTTCGTCAGCTTCCAGGGCACCGGTTTCAGCCTTGAATACAAATTGGTCCGCAAGGTTTTGAACGTTGAAATCCCATTTTGCACTTATAGGCGTTCGCTCCATAAAGATTGCATCAATATTGATTTCCGTTTTGTTCGGAGATACATAGGTATTGCCCACATTTCGAATATCCGCGTTGAGGTTTGAAAAGGAAATGGTTCCGCCAGTATTTTCATATTTTACTTTTTCGGAATATTCAATAAAGCCATCGTTGATGTTTACGGAATCTATCGCTAATTGAAAATTCAGGTCCCGCAACATTTGACTATAAAGCTTTTTGATGACGGGGTCATCGGAAATCAATTTATCTCGGAAAATTTTAGCCCTCGGGCGATGGATTTTTACCGCATCGCCATCGATGAACAACTGCCGATTCATAAATCCAAAAGCCATGTTTTTCACAGTTAAAGAATCAATGGAAACTTCAAAATGGTCCCGTTCTTTTTTAATAATCTGGGACAGTTCGCTTTTAGAATGTTTGGTTTTAAGTTTCAAATCAAAAAAAGAAGCGTTTCTGTTTTCCAATAAAAATCCCGATACCATCAAATTTTCATACGTGCTTGTTTTCACGAAAATCGAATCTGTGGTTGCGCTGTAATCTCCAAATGCAATCGGAATCCTTTCGGAAACTGTATGTTCATCCAAACGAAGAGAGTTTACTTCCAAGTTCATGTTTTTTGCAAAAAGTGCGATTGAATCTTTTGATTTGTCGAACATGCTGAGGTTTGCATTTTCAATACTCAAATTTCCGAGAAAGATCGGGATCATCGGTTTTTTATCCAAGTTAGCGACGATTGAATCTGCGGTAGATGCGGTGGAATCCGAAATCAATCTCTCTTTATAATAATGAATTATGGAATTTTTCAGAAGGATTTTTTCGATATGAATCTCATCCTTGAAAATATAGTCCCAATAGCTGATGTCTTCAATAATTAAATCTTCAATTTTAAAAAAAGTATGTACGGAAGTGGTGTCTTTATTGCGAATCTGAACTTTTGCATTTTCTAAAAATACGGAACCCTGAAAAAAATTGAAGGACAAACCTTCATGCGATTCAATGATGTGGGAGGGTAATCCATCGGTCAAAAAGGCTTCCACTTTCTTTTTAACGTGGCCGCTCAGAATAAAATATGCGATAACTAGTATTACCACAAATGATATAAAACCGAAAAAAAAATAGCGGAATCGTTTATTCATGCCCTAAATATAAACAAAGAAAAGGTGGGCTTAGACGGGTTTATGATTTTGTTAAATTTTATGTGGACCTGCTTGCAGACCCTTAAAAAGCGTTGTATATTTGCACCCATATCGCGGGATAGAGCAGTAGGTAGCTCGTCGGGCTCATAACCCGAAGGTCACAGGTTCGAGTCCTGTTCCCGCTACTAGGAAAGACAAGGCTTCACAGAGATGTGGAGCCTTTCTTGTTTCTATTGGGTACAACATAGGTACAACATTTTGCCAATTTGAAGACATCATTCTAATTGATGTTAAATCATTCTATTTGTATTTAAACTCTATGAATTCTTTAATTTTGCCATTAGAAGGATTCTGCGGAAGCGTTGGTGTTTCTGTTATAAAATAGTTTAGTATTGACTCGTAATGGATTTGTACATACCTCCCAATGGTATTGAAAGACTTAAATTCAGAGTTTTCGACTTTGTTATACCAATGTGCCATTTTTAGTTACTCCACAACTTTTGAGATGGATCCTTTAAAAGTTTAATTATTGTATCCTGAGCCCCAACCACTCAATAGGTCTACTGCGGTAATTTCATGTATATTTTTAAAAATTGAATTAACTCCATCCAAAATTTCCTCTGTTACAATTGTTACTGTAGATCCCATTACATAATTCTAATTTTGTCTGGAATTTAAAAAACCATTAGATGGAATTACTTGAAATATTTGGTTATATAAGTGCGGTCATAATTGGGATATCACTTGGCTTAATAGGAGGGGGAGGGTCTATTCTTGCCGTGCCGGTACTGGCATATTTATTCTCCATGGGTGAGAGGGTAGCTACGGCTTATTCATTGTTTATAGTAGGAGCTAGTGCCCTAGTAGGTGGTATTCAACAACATTATAAAGGTTATGTGGACTGGAAAACTGCGATAATTTTCGGGATACCAGCTATAATAGGTGTAACTGTGGTGAGGCATTATGTAGTTCCGGCATTACCGGAAACCTTATTTTATATTCAGGACTTTGAATTTACCAGAAGGATGGCCATGTTTGGGTTATTTGCGGTGCTAATGATACCAGCGGCTTTTTCCATGTTACGAAAAAAAAGTACTGATGATCAAAACAATTCAGAGAAACAGGTTAAGTATAATTATCCGCTCATTTTGGCTGAAGGTCTCATAGTTGGTGCAATAACTGGAATGATTGGAGCGGGAGGCGGATTTCTAATCATCCCGGCGCTGGTAATTTTGGCTAATATTGAAATGAA
>JBBQKI010000061.1:0-7472 GCA_038326725.1 Flavobacteriales bacterium | reverse complement strand
CTTCAAGCGATGCCCGAATTTTCGCTTCGCCTTTGGCAAAAGTTTTGGCTGAAGAAAAAGGGATTGATTTAAAACAAATAAAAGGCAGCGGCGAGAATGGCCGTATCGTAAAAAGCGATATTGAAAATTATCAGCCCGGGGCCGGAGGTCAAACCTACACTCCGTTTGGCGAGGAACGTTTTGAGGATATCAAGAATTCTCAAATGCGTAAAACCATTGCAAAACGTTTGGGCGAATCGAAGTTCACTGCACCACATTATTACTTAACAGTGGAATTGGATATGGACAATGCCAT
This sequence comes from Flavobacteriales bacterium, assembly GCA_038326725.1. GTDB lineage: Bacteria > Bacteroidota > Bacteroidia > Flavobacteriales > Flavobacteriaceae > JBBQKI01. The sequence continues at coordinate 7,177 of JBBQKI010000061.1, read as the reverse complement.
CGAAGCCCGGACTGCAATAAATGAAGCAGGCGGATCCAAAATTTCTTTCAATGATATTATAATTAAGGCTAGCGCCATGGCGTTGCGCAAACACCCGCGTGTAAATAGTCAATGGACGGGAGAAGTTACCAAAATAGCGAAGCATATACATATTGGGGTTGCAGTAGCGGTGGAAGACGGATTGTTGGTGCCCGTCCTCAAATTTGCGGATCAAATGAGCTTTTCGCAAATCGGAACGGCTGTAAAGGAACTGGCCGATAAATCGCGCACAAAAAAAATAAGTCCACAGGAAATGGAGGGCAGTACCTTTACTGTTTCAAACTTGGGGATGTTCGGGATAAAAGAATTCACTTCCATCATTAACCAGCCTAATTCCGCCATATTATCCGTTGGTGCCATTATCGAAAAACCCGTGGTTAAAAAGGGGCAAATCGTAGTGGGGAATACTATGGCCGTAACCTTGGCTTGTGATCATCGGACGGTGGATGGTGCTACCGGAGCGCAATTTTTACAAACCCTGCGGCTGTATATCGAAAATCCCGTAACCATGTTTGTTTAAAAATGGTTTTCACCGGCTCATCCTGGAAGTTTAATGCGGTGTGATACCTTGTTGTTATAAATATGAAAAACATAATCATCACGGGAACCAGCAGAGGCATTGGCTTTGAAATGGTAAAACTCTTTTCGGAAGCCGGGCATCATGTTTTGGCCCTATCGCGAAACGAAAAACCCATTTCAAATTTAGATCTTAAAAATTGTCATTTTTTTTCCTTTGATATTACCGATGCTTCGGGTATTGAAAAAGTTTCACATTTTCTTAAAAATGAATGGCAGCGAGTTGATATTCTTATAAACAATTCCGGTTTTTTGGTAAATCAACCTTTTTCCGAAATTTCAATGAAGGATTTTAAAAAGTGTTATGAAACCAATGTTTTTGGAGTTGCGGCATTGACACAGGCTGTACTTCCTTTTATGAAAAAGGACAGCCACGTGGTGAACATTAGCAGCATGGGCGGGGTGCAGGGCAGCACAAAATTTCCGGGCCTGAGCGCGTACAGTAGTAGTAAGGGAGCATTGATAACATTGACTGAATTATTGGCAGAGGAATACAAAGAAACCGGCCCGAGTTTTAATGTTTTGGCCTTAGGAGCAGTTCAAACCGAAATGTTGGCGGAAGCCTTTCCCGGATATGAGCCCAGACTTACAGCAATTGAAATGGCAAAATATATAATGGAATTTTCCTTGAACGGAAACAAATTTTACAATGGGAAAGTAATGCAGGTTTCCAGTTCAACCCCTTGATTTATGACGGAGATACTTGAAAAATATATCCCTCAAGCTGCCGTTATCCCGGTTTTTGAATTAATAAAGACAAATAATATCCACCTCAAAATTGTAAATGAACGCGTTACCCGCCACGGCGATTACCGCAATTTGCCCAATGGCCAACATCAAATAACGGTTAATGCCAATTTGAATGCATATCGTTTTTTGATAACATTAATCCACGAGATCGCACATTTGGCAGCTTTCACCAAATATGGTAAGCATATAAAACCGCACGGCTTGGAGTGGAAGCAAACCTTTCAGCAATTGATGTTACCCTTTTTAAGGCCGGAAATTTTCCCGACGCAATTGTTGCCCTTGCTTGCCCGCCATTTTAAAAACCCAAAGGCGAGTAGTGATACCGATGCGAAGTTGGCTTTGGCGCTAAAGCAATTTGATCCGGGGAATGATAAAAACTATATCTTTGAAATCCCGATTGGGGCACATTTCAGACTATATAATGGGAAGATTTTTAAACGCGGAGCCCAAAGGGTGAAACGATTTGAGTGTTTGGAAATGGCGACTGGAAGAATATATTTATTCAACCCAAATGCTGAGGTGGAATTTTTGAAATAAATAGAATCACGAACCACGACTGACGGGAAACAGGGCGAGATATATTTGATTGAAAAACTAATGCAATTTGCGAAACAGATTTTTCATTAGTTTCAATCTCTCTTGGTTCGTGGTTCCCTTTAGCCTTGGCTCAAATATAAATTATGGACAAAGATCATTACGCAATTATAATGGCAGGGGGCATCGGGTCCCGGTTTTGGCCTGTTAGCACTTCCCGCTTCCCGAAGCAGTTTCAGGATTTATTGGGCTGCGGGCAAAGTTTATTGCAAAAAACCTTTTCACGGCTTACCAAAATCATTCCTCCTGAAAATATATTTATCCTTACTAATCAGCAGTACGTAAACTTGACTTTGGAACAGCTACCGCAGATTTCGGAAAAGCAAATAATCGCCGAGACTGCAATGCGAAATACGGCACCCTGTATTTTATTGGCGGCTTTAAAAATCAATAAACAAAATCCGAAAGCGATTATCCTAGTTGCTCCCAGCGACCATTGGATAGAAGATGAAACAGCTTTTGAAAAAGATGTTGAATTATGTTTTAACTCCTGCGAAAAGGAAAATATTTTGCTTACTCTGGGCATACGCCCCACTTTTCCCAATACCGGTTTTGGCTATATTGAAAGCGATTCAAAAAATGAATCTGGGATAAACAAAGTAAATAGTTTCCGCGAAAAACCGGATTATGAAACAGCCAAGCAATTTTTAGCACAGGGTAATTATCTGTGGAATGCGGGGATTTTCATTTGGAGTTCCAAGAGTATTTTGGAAGCTTTTAAAAAATTTATGCCCAAAATGTATCAACTTTTTTCAAAAGGAATTGATGTGTTAAATACTTCCAACGAAGAAAAGTTCATCTTTGAAAATTATGAAAACGCAGAGAACATTTCCATTGATTACGGAATTTTGGAAAAAGCTGAAAATGTTTATGTAAAAAAAGCCACCTTCGATTGGAACGATTTGGGAACTTGGGGGGCATTGCACGAAAGAATGGAAAAGGATGAAAACGATAATGTAGTTGTAAATGCCATTTCACATTTAGAAAATGCCAAAGGGAATATAATTTTTACCTCAATTAAAAAACTTGTGGTAATTGAAGGGCTTGAAGATTATATTATTGTGGATAAAGGGGAAGTGTTGTTGATTTATCCCAAAAAAAAGGAACAGGATATTAAATTATTATTAAAAGAAATTTCTGATAATTTCGGTGAAAGCTATACATAGATGACTGTAAAAAATAATGAGAAAACGAAAGAACTTTCATCCAAAAGTGATGAGAATGACACAGGGCTAAATGCATGGGAGAGCGTTAAAAAATTTCTTTCCGAACTTTTTGATCTTAAAAGCGATACAGATTTTGTAGCCACTGTTGATGCCGTAAAAAAAGATATTTCCTTTAAAGGACATAACGCTTGGATTCTTATTTTCTCAATCTTTGTGGCCTCAATAGGCTTAAATGTTAGTAGTGCCGCGGTAGTAATTGGGGCTATGTTAATCTCTCCGTTAATGGGGCCTATTGTTGGGATTGGATTGGCAGTCTCCATTAACGATGTGGAAACCCTTCGAAAATCCCTGATTAATTTGGGAGTGATGGTAGTGCTAAGTGTTTTCACTGCATTTTTATACTTCACACTTTCACCCTTAACACAAGAAACCCCGGAATTGCTTGCAAGAACATATCCAACCATCTTGGATGTTTTGGTTGCCATTTTTGGCGGATTGGGTCTTATTGTGGCCAAAACAAAAAGCGGTACCATTGCCAGCGTAATATTTGGAGTAGCTATAGCCACTGCCCTTATGCCGCCCTTGTGCACAGTGGGCTATGGTTTGGCCGTTGGCAATATGGCCTATGCAGGTGGTGCATTATATTTATTTTCAATAAATGCTGTTTTTATTGCTCTTTCAACATTTATTGTAACCAAATTATTAAAATTCCCCTTGGTCCGCTATGCAAATTCAAAGCGAAGAAAGCGGATTGCACAAGTGGCATCTTTGATTGCTTTAATCGTAATGATACCCAGTGTAGTTTTGTTTGTCAAATTATTGCAAGTACAGTTGTTTGAAAGCAAAGCGCAGGATTTTGTTAAAAATGAAATAAACCTTGAAGGGGTTCAGGTTTTAAAATCCACCGCGGACTATAAAAACAGGGATGTAGATGTTTATTTGATTGGAAGGATTATATCTTCAAATGAAATTTCTGCCATAAAAGAAAAACTAAAAGAAATAGAAATTTTAAGAGAAGCCCATTTGAACATATATCAAGGCTCCGATCAGGGCGGAAGGTTTTCAGACCAGTTCCCCGGTGGGGTGAAGGCCGATATTCTTGAAGACCTTTATGTAAAAAATGAACAATTGATTTTGGATAAGGATGAAAAAATAAGGATTTTGGAAAATGAAATTTCAAAATTAAATTCGGTGCCTTTTGAAAAACTAAGCAAGGAAGTAAAAATAAATTACGAAGAGATTGATGTGTTTGCTTATTCCCGTGAAATCAGCACAAATTTCGAAAAGATTGATACGCTTACAGTATTTTCGGTAACGTGGAAAAAAAACACAACAGCCAGCCAAAAAGAGAAGGCCAAAAGTAAACTTGGCGAATGGCTTAAAATTCATTTAAAGTTGGACACTCTGCAAGTAAGGGATTAAATAGAAGTGGAGATATTAGCCTTCCTTTATCTGCACGTCCCGAATTTTCTTAAACAAATCTGAAGAATAAACAAAGCTGGTTACATCTTCATTATCGGTTTTGAAGATTTCCTCCCTGGAACCCTGCCAAACCAAAAGCCCGTCTTTGAGCAAAACCACTTTTTCCCCAATTTCCATAACAGAGTTCATATCGTGGGTAACCACAACAGTGGTAATGTTGTATTCGTGGGTGATTTCCTGAATGAGGGTATCAATTAAAGTAGCAGTTTTTGGGTCCAAACCTGAATTGGGTTCATCGCAAAAAAGATATTTGGGGTTGTTCACGATGGCCCGGGCAATGGAAACCCTTTTTTGCATTCCTCCCGAAATTTCGGCAGGGAATTTTTTATTTACATTTTCAAGATTTACGCGTTGCAAAACTTCATTCACGCGATCCTTCATTTCGTTTTTTTTCAACTTGGTGAACATCCTCAAAGGAAACATCACATTTTCTTCGATATTCATGGAATCAAACAAAGCACCGCCTTGAAATAGCATTCCCATTTCTTCGCGAAGCACGCGTTGCTCTTCATCGTCCATACTTTGAATGGCTTTGTCTTCAAAAAAAATCTTGCCTTTTTCGGGTTTGAAGAGTCCAATCATGCATTTGAGCAAAACCGTTTTCCCGCTACCGCTGGAACCAATTATTAAATTGGTCTTTCCTTTTTCGAAGACCGTGGAAATCCCTTTTAAAATCTCCTCTTCCCCGAATTGTTTATGTACGTCTTCTACTTTTATCATGCGCTAAGAAGGAGTTGAGTAATTATATAATTCGCCGAAATAATGAGCACACTGGTCCATACAAATGATTTGGTGCTTGCCTTGCCCACCTCGAGCGCGCCACCTTTCATATAATAGCCCTGCCACGAAGGGACGGTGGCCAAAATAAAGGCGAACACGAAAGTTTTGAAAAAGGCATAAAACAAATGATACGGAATAAATGAATCTTGCAAGCCTTGTGCGAACTCGCTAGCACTGGAAAATCCACCGTAAACCCCGGCCAACCAACCTCCCAATATCCCGATGAACATAGAAAAAACGATCACAAGCGGATAAAACATTAAGGCCACAATTTTAGGGAATACAAGGTAATTCAATGAGTTGATTCCCATAACTTCCAAGGCGTCTATCTGCTCGGTCACACGCATTGAACCGATGCTGGAGGTAATGAAGGAACCTACTTTCCCCGCCATGATAATGGAGATGAACGTGGGAGCAAATTCCAAAATAACCGATTGTCGGGTGGCGAAACCGATTAGGCTTTTAGGGATTAGTGGGTTGGTCATGTTCAATGCCGTTTGAATGGCAACCACCCCGCCCACAAAAAATGAAATGAATGCTACAATACCTAAAGAACTGATGATGAGGTCATCAATTTCTTTAAAAATAAGATGTTTTAGAACAGAGGCTTTAGTAGGGCTGCTAAAAACCTTTTTAATCATCAAAAAATAGGAGCCAATATCTCTTAAATACTTCATATTACTATCGCTTCGGCTAAAGTAACAAATTTACCCCACTGTTTTTTAATGTTGAAAGGTATTTATTTATTGAAAAGGTGCATCATTTTATGATAAATGGCCGTGTTCTCATAAATCCCGTTGAAAAGTTCTGCACCGGGGCCTTCAGCAAACACGGGGACCATGCCCGCAGAATGGCCGGTAGTTGAAAATATTGGTTTTATTTTGTTGTAATCGCCACCGTCCGGGCCAAGGGTGAAACCTCCAGTTTCGTGATCCGCGGTAACAATTACAAGGGTTTCGCCATTTTCTTTGGCAAAATCCAGGGCCACGCCGATAGCGCTGTCAAAATCAAGCAATTCTTTTATTAAATAATCTGCATCGTTATCGTGACCGCCCCAATCAATTTGGGAACCTTCAACCATCAAGAAAAATCCTTTTTCATTTTTTGAAAGCGTTTCCAAAGCCAATGCCGTGGCGTTCGGAAGAAAATCACCCCGCCCCTCGCTCATTTTGGGCATACCGTCCGCGGCCAATAAAATCACTTGTTTCTTTGTGGAAACTTGTTGTGGTAAATTAACTGTAGTTACGTCATAACCATTTTGTCGAAATGCTGTCAGCAAATCTTTTCCGTCCTTTCTATTATTAAAAAATTTCAACCCGCCACCAGCAAAAAAATCGATGCCGGATGTGGGGGCAAAAGTTGCAATTTCCTCGTAAAGATTCCGTGATTTAACATGCGCAAAAAAACAGGCCGGCGTGGCGTGAACTATGGATGAAGTGGCGACAAGCCCGGTAGCCACACCGCGCTGGGTCAGCTCTTCGGTAATGGTTTTAACTGGTAGTGTGTCGTTATCAACCCCGATAGCAGCGTTGTAAGTCTTTATTCCCGCTGAAAAAGCCGTGGCTGAGGCTGCGGAATCTGTTATTAAATCGCCGGAAGAGGTCGTTTTAATGAGGCCGATTATGGAAAAACGTTCAAAATTAGGGGTATGGTCGTTGTAAAAATAGCTGGCCGAAACTTCACTTAATCCCATGCCATCACCAATGAGCAGGATTATGTTTTTTGGTTTTTTTGTAATTGGGGAAGTGTTGACGGTGTTCTCCGAAACCTTTACGGAAACACAAGAAACC
>JBBQKI010000060.1:0-7616 GCA_038326725.1 Flavobacteriales bacterium | reverse complement strand
TGGGTAGGGCAAAAACCTACGAAGCCATTGTTAAAGGTGAAACCATGCCCGAGCCTGGATTACCGGAATCTTTCAACGTATTGATGCACGAATTGAAAGGCCTTGGTTTGGACATTCGGTTAGAGGAATAAGAATTCCCGCAAAAGCGGGAATCTCTTGATTCTTTTCGAAATCATTTTAAAGGTTTCAAATAAATAAGAATTAGAATAGTTTTTTCAAAAAATTATGACAAGAAATAAAGAAAACACAGTATTGAAATTCGACAAAATTTCTATTGGGCTTGCTTCGCCTGAATCCATTTTATCCGATTCACGAGGAGAAGTTTTAAAGCCAGAAACGATCAATTACCGCACGCACAAACCAGAGCGCGACGGCCTTTTCTGTGAACGTATTTTTGGCCCTGTAAAGGATTATGAGTGTGCTTGCGGCAAGTATAAAAGGATTCGTTATAAAGGAATTGTTTGCGACCGTTGTGGGGTAGAAGTTACCGAAAAGAAAGTACGCCGCGACCGTGTGGGCCATATCAATTTGGTGGTTCCCGTGGCGCATATTTGGTATTTCCGTAGTTTGCCAAACAAAATTGGGTACCTTCTTGGATTACCTTCCAAGAAATTGGATATGATCATTTACTACGAACGTTATGTGGTAATTCAATCCGGTATTGCAAAATATGAAGGAGGCGAAGCAGTAAAAAAACTGGACTTCCTTACCGAAGAAGAATACCTTGCCATCGTGGATTCCCTTCCGCAGGAAAACCAATATTTGGACGAAACAGATCCGAATAAATTTATAGCAAAAATGGGGGCAGAGTGCTTGATTGATCTTTTGCAGCGCATCGATCTTGACAGCCTTTCATACAACCTTCGTCATAAAGCGAACAACGAAACCTCTAAACAACGAAAAACTGAAGCTTTAAAAAGGTTACAGGTAGTTGAAGCGCTTCGTGAGGCAAACCATAACCGCGAGAATAAAGCGGAATGGATGATTATGAAAGTGATTCCCGTAATCCCGCCTGAACTTCGGCCATTGGTGCCGTTGGATGGTGGCCGTTTCGCCACTTCCGATTTGAACGATCTTTACCGTAGAGTAATTATCCGTAACAACCGTTTAAAACGATTGATGGAAATAAAAGCTCCAGAAGTAATTCTTAGAAATGAAAAAAGGATGCTTCAAGAATCGGTGGATTCATTGTTTGACAACACCCGAAAATCTTCGGCCGTAAAAACCGACAGTAATCGTCCGTTAAAATCGCTTTCAGATTCATTGAAAGGGAAGCAAGGGCGTTTCCGTCAAAACTTATTGGGGAAACGTGTGGATTATTCCGCTCGTTCGGTAATCGTCGTTGGGCCAGAATTGAAATTGTTCGAGTGCGGCCTTCCGAAAGATATGGCTGCGGAACTTTACAAGCCTTTTGTAATCAGGAAACTGATTGAAAGGGGAATTGTAAAAACCGTAAAATCTGCCAAAAAAATCATTGACAAAAAAGAACCCGTAGTTTGGGATATCCTTGAAAATGTATTGAAGGGCCACCCGGTTATGCTTAACCGGGCCCCAACATTGCACCGTTTGGGGATTCAGGCTTTCCAGCCAAAACTGATCGAAGGAAAAGCAATCCAGCTTCACCCATTGGTTTGTACCGCTTTCAACGCCGATTTTGATGGCGATCAAATGGCGGTGCATCTTCCTCTTGGTCCCGAGGCCATTTTGGAATGCCAACTTTTGATGTTGGCTTCGCATAATATTTTGAACCCTGCAAATGGTTCGCCAGTTGCGGTTCCTTCCCAAGACATGGTTTTGGGATTATATTATATGACCAAACTTAGAAAATCAACACCCGAACACAAGGTTTTGGGCGAAGGTTTGACGTTCTATTCCTCTGAAGAAGCAATCATTGCTTATAATGAAGGAAAAGTAGAACTTAATGCAGAAATAAGGATTCGTGCGAAGGACTTCAATGAAGCAGGTGTTTTGGTAAACCAAATTATTACCACAACTTTGGGAAGGGTAATTTTCAATGAACAAGTTCCCGAAGCGGCAGGATTTATAAATGAAGTTTTGACCAAAAAATCGCTTCGTGATATTATCGGGAAAATCCTTCAGGTAACCGATGTGCCAACCACTTCAAATTTCCTTGATGAAATTAAAGGGTTGGGGTACAAATTTGCTTTTGAAGGTGGACTTTCCTTTAGTTTGGGGGATATTATCATTCCTGCTGAAAAGCAATCCATGATTGATAATGCCAATGAACAAGTAGATGTTATTTACAATAGCTACAATATGGGGCTTATCACCAATACCGAACGCTATAATCAGGTAATTGATATTTGGACAGCGACCAACGCACAATTGACGGAACTTTCCATGAAACGTATCCGTGAAGATCAGCAAGGTTTCAACTCTGTATTTATGATGTTGGATTCCGGTGCAAGGGGTAGTAAAGAACAAATTCGTCAGTTGACCGGGATGCGTGGTTTGATGGCAAAACCTAAAAAATCCAGTTCCGGCGGTGGGGAGATTATTGAAAATCCTATCCTTTCGAACTTTAAAGAAGGCCTTTCAATTTTGGAATATTTTATTTCAACTCACGGGGCGCGAAAAGGACTTGCCGATACCGCTTTAAAAACAGCGGATGCAGGATACTTGACCCGTCGTTTAGTGGATGTTTCGCAGGACGTTATTATTAATATCGTTGATTGCGGCACATTGCGCGGGATTGAAGTTTCAGCCTTAAAGAAAAACGAAGAAGTTGTTGAAACTTTGGCAGACAGGATTGTTGGACGTACCTCTGTAAATGATGTTGTTAACCCGTTGACTAAAGAATTACTTGTTGCTTCGGGCGATCATATCACTGAAAAAGTTGCTGATGCTATTCAAGCTTCGCCAATTGAAAAAGTTGAAGTTCGTTCGGCATTGACTTGTGAGGCTAAAAAAGGGATTTGTTCCACCTGCTACGGAAGGAACCTTGCTACCAATAAAATGGTACAGCGTGGCGAAGCCGTTGGTGTTGTGGCAGCACAATCCATTGGAGAGCCCGGAACACAGTTGACTTTGCGTACCTTCCACGTGGGGGGTATTGCGGGAAATATTTCCGAAGAAAACAAATTGGTTGTTAGGTTTGATGGAAAAGCTGAAATCGAAGATCTTAAAACCGTAAAAGGAGAAGATAATCAAGGCCGAACGGTGGACATTGTTATTTCGCGTACTTCTGAAATAAAATTAATGGACAAGAAAACCGGGATTACGTTGAGCACCAACAATATTCCTTACGGGTCCAGTATTTTTGTTAAGAATGGCGATAACCTTTCTGCAGGAGAGGTAGTTTGTTCGTGGGATCCATATAACGGGGTAATTATTTCGGAATTTGCCGGAAAAATCAAATATGAAAATATCGTTCAAGGGATTACCTATCAAGTAGAAATAGATGAACAAACCGGTTTCCAAGAAAAAGTAATTTCCGAATCTAGGGACAAAAAACGAATTCCTACCCTTCAAATTTTAGGTAAGAAAGATGAAGTGATCCGTTCCTATAACCTTCCCGTTGGGGCCCACTTAATGGTGGACGATGGTGATAAGATCAAAATAGGGAAAGTGTTGGTAAAAATACCACGTCGTTCCGCGAAAGCCGGGGATATTACCGGAGGTCTTCCGCGAGTTACCGAGCTTTTCGAAGCACGTAATCCTTCCAACCCTGCTGTAGTAAGCGAGATTGACGGGGTAATTTCCTTCGGGAAAATTAAACGTGGAAATCGTGAAATTATAGTTGAATCCAAACTTGGTGAAGTGAAGCGTTATTTAGTGAAACTTTCCAATCAAATTTTGGTTCAGGAGAACGACTACGTGCGTGCAGGAATGCCTTTATCCGACGGATCCATAACACCGGAAGACATCCTTCGAATCAAGGGCCCTTCGGCAGTACAACAATACTTGGTTAATGAAGTGCAGGAAGTATACCGTTTGCAAGGTGTGAAAATCAACGACAAACATTTTGAAGTTGTGGTACGTCAAATGATGCGTAAGGTACAAATTCAAGATCCGGGCGATACCCTTTTCCTTGAAGATCAACTAGCACATAAAGATGATTTCATCGAAGAAAACGATAAAATTTTCGGGATGAAAGTGGTAACCAATGCAGGGGATTCAGAAAACATAAAAGAAGGGCAAATCCTTTCTTCCCGTGTATTGCGTGATGAAAATTCATTATTGAAAAGGTCTGACAAGCAGTTGGCCGAAGCACGCGACGCGGTTCCGGCAACGGCAACACCAATTTTGCAGGGTATTACCCGCGCATCATTGCAGACCAAATCATTCATTTCAGCTGCTTCCTTCCAGGAAACAACTAAAGTATTGAACGAGGCTGCAGTTGCAGGAAAAGTGGATACTCTGGAAGGATTGAAGGAAAATGTAATCGTGGGCCATAGAATCCCAGCCGGAACCGGAATGAGGACTTATGATACCATTATCGTGGGTTCAAAACAGGAACTGGAAGCGATGACCCGCGAGAAACAAGAAGTAAATTATAATTAGTGAGCGCACCATTTCTTGAAACCCTTTCGGGTTGAAAAGAAATGGCTGCAGCTAACTATCTCGCCGCAAGGCAGGATCTTTGAAATCAAAATAGAAGAATCCCGTTTAGATTACGGGATTCTTCTTATAGTAGAATTTAATTAATTAAGACTTCCGCCTTCGCGGAAGCATAAACAAGTTTACGATGGCAGAACCAAAAAAAACACCGCCCAAGCAGGGACAAATTAATATTGAACTAGATGAAGCCGTGGCTCAGGGAATTTACAGCAACCTTGCAATTATCAACCATTCCGTTTCGGAATTCGTGGTTGATTTTGTGACCATCATGCCGGGGATTCCTAAAAGCAAGGTTAAGTCGCGAATCATTTTAACGCCTCAGCATGCCAAAAGGTTCCTCAAAGCTTTGAACGACAATATCAAGCGTTTTGAAAAGGCGAATGGAGAAATTAAGGATTTTGAGCAACCCCCGATTCCTTTGAATTTTGGGCCTACGGGAGAAGCTTAAACACAAAAAAATCCAGCTAAAAGCTGGATTTTTTTATGCTATACGCTTTAAGCTCTTGGCAGAGGATATATTCTTGTTTCCAAAAACAATTTATTTACTTTCGGTTTTTTCAAACTCACTTACAAAATGCAATTTTATATGTGGGTATTTTGATTGTGTCATTTGTAACGTAAATGCCGAATCGGCAAAGAAAACAAGTTGGTCCCTTTTATCTTTCGCCAAAAATTTTGCTTTTACCCTTTTGAAATCAGCGAATTCTTCACTTTTGAGATTTTCAGGTTCCACCCAACATGCTTTAAAAACGTTTAAATTTTCATAGGAACAGGTTGCGCCATATTCGTGCTCCAAACGGTATTGGATTACTTCAAACTGAAGCGCTCCGACGGTTCCTATTACTTTTCTGCCATTCAACTCCAAAGTAAAAAGTTGCGCTACCCCTTCATCCATCAATTGATCGATGCCCTTTTCAAGTTGCTTGCTTTTCATGGGGTCGGCATTGTTGATATATTTAAAATGTTCCGGCGAAAAACTCGGGATGCCCCGGTACTGCATTTCTTCGCCTTCGGTAAGCGTGTCCCCGATTTTAAAATTCCCAGTGTCGTGAAGGCCAACAATATCTCCCGGATATGAAATATCCACGATTTGTTTCTTTTCGGCAAAGAAAGCATTTGGGCTGGAAAATTTTAGTTTTTTCCCCTGACGCACGTGGAGGTAAGGTGCATTCCTTTCAAAGGTCCCGGAAACAATTTTCACAAAAGCCAAACGGTCTCGATGCTTCGGGTCCATGTTTGCATGAATTTTAAAGACAAAACCCGAAAATTCCTTTTCCTCGGGATTCACTATCCGGGTATTGCTTTCTTTTGGTCGGGGCGTGGGGGCAATTTCTACAAAGCAATCCAACAATTCGCGAACACCAAAATTATTTAACGCAGATCCGAAGAAAACAGGTTGTAAAGCACCTTCCAAATATTCTTCCCTGTTAAAAGGGGGATAAACTTCATAAACCAGTTCCAGGTTTTCCCGTAATGTTTTAGCGGGTTTTTCCCCAACAAGCTTATCGATTTCCTTACTGTTTATATTTTCTATCTCAATAGTTTCCTCTATATTTTTTCGACTGTCGCCGCTGAAGAGGTTCAGGTTTTTCTCCCAAATATTATAGATGCCCTTAAAATCATATCCCATACCTATCGGAAAACTTAAGGGAGTAACACGCAATTTCAGTTTTTGCTCAATTTCGTCCAAAAGGTCGAAGGCATCTTTCCCCTCCCGGTCCATTTTATTAATGAAAACCAACATGGGAATATTGCGCATGCGGCATACTTCCACCAACTTTTCGGTTTGTTCTTCCACACCTTTTGCCACGTCAATGACAACGATAACGCTGTCCACCGCCGTTAGTGTCCTGAAAGTATCTTCTGCGAAATCCTTGTGGCCGGGCGTGTCAAGGATGTTAATCTTGATTCCTTCATATTCAAAAGCCAAAACGGATGTGGAGACAGAAATTCCACGTTGGCGTTCAATCTCCATAAAATCGCTGGTGGCGCCTTTTTTAATTTTGTTGCTTTTTACGGCCCCGGCCTCTTGTATGGCTCCACCAAAAAGCAACAGTTTCTCGGTTAAAGTGGTTTTTCCGGCATCGGGGTGAGAGATAATCCCGAAGGTTCGCCTTCTTTGTATTTCTTTATTTAAGGACATTTGTTATTGATAAATTGGGGGCAAAGATAAGTTTTGTTGAAGGAATTAAAGTTTTTTTAAAAACTAAAAACATTGCCCGTAATCTTTTTTAGCCACAAGTTTAAGTGTGGAAAATTTAAGGTATTTTCATTATAAAACTATCTTTAAAAGTGTTTCAAAAAAAAGAACTTTTCCTGGATTGAGGTCATTTTGTAGGCTAAATCCGAACCTCTCAAAAGACTATAAAAATTAGGTTATACGTGCTATTACGTACATACTTTTCTTACAAAATTTCCCAATTTTTCCTCTTCAAAATGTAGTTTACCGACTATTCTTTACAGTTCAACTAATACTTGTTTGCGTATAAAATTTTAACAATTTTTCCACTGTATCTTTGAAAAGTTAAATGCGAAATGTAAAGCAATTCTAGCATTTTTCTTTTGGAAAATTTTTAAAAAAAACAGAGGATATGTATAATATTACTTCTTTCAAAAATATAAAAAGACTTTCAGTTTTTATATCTGTATGGATAATTTCATGTGTTGGAATTTTACATGCACAAATAGTGAATGTTACTGTTCCAACTGGAGGGTTTCACATTGATGGAAATCTGGAATCAAATACACCCACCGTTGGGGTTGGAGATTGGGTTCAAGGACCCGCAGGCGCAGGTGGTTTCGTGCTGAATAATGACGGTACTCCCATTAATAGTAATCTCACAAGATTAGTGCGGGACGTTTATAGTACTAATGATGATAATTCATTTACAGGTGGTTCAAAATTTAATGATGACCCCAATACTTGGTCTTGGGCAAATTCAAGTGTTACCGGAAAAGGTGACATCCATAATGCCATGTACCATCTTGGTAAAGATGGAAGTAATAATGAATGGATTTTTGTAGGTAGTGATCGT
>JBBQKI010000059.1:0-7625 GCA_038326725.1 Flavobacteriales bacterium | reverse complement strand
CTTTTGGAAAACAAGGTGATGATTGACGAAAACTATCTGGAAAACCTCGGCAAAAGCGATTCGTTACCCATAATGGAAGAGGGAATGTTGGCATTGGCCCCCGTCTATAACATACCCATAAAGGCTTGGATTTACAGGAACGATAACGGAACTGGTAACCTCACGACAAGCCAATTATATCAAGCTGTTGATTACCTTAACAATTTATATGCACCCAATACAAATATCAATTTTTACCTTTTGTGCGAAATCAGCATAATTAATGATAGTGATATTGCAAACAATGGAAATCAATATTTTTCTGATTATACATTGAACAATAAAACCCCGGGCGCAATCAATGTCCATTTTGTGATTCACTCTGTTCCGCCACCTGCAGAGGAAATATGGGGAGGTTTGGGGAATTATCCTTTTTCTTTATTTGGAATGCCTCCACCTCCAAGGGCTTTTTCATGTGCCGTTCTTGGCTCTTATGGGGCACAAGATGCAGGAATTATTTTAGCACATGAAATTGGGCATACGCTCGGGCTTTATCACCCTCACGAACCCGGAAGGAGTTATAATGATGATAAAAACGAAGATTGTGGGGATTGTTATCAAGAGGCAGTTAGCCGAACAAAGCGGCAGGGAGTTGCTTGTGTAGGCACTTTTGACAGGAAAAAATGCGAGGTTAACGGCGATTTTTTGTGCGATACCGCAGCAGATCCAGCTCTAAGATGGATTGGAAGAATGCCTTACGAATCTTATGTTGGGTCAACTTGCAATTACATCAGCTCAAGGGGAGGTACTGATAACTGGGGCGATACGTGGACGCCGGTTGTTGGAAATATTATGGGGTATGCCTCATATAGTTGTTTAAATTATTTTTCTCCATTGCAGGTAGCGAAGATGTATGGTTATATTGACGACATCGGGACCACCTATCCTGTGCTAACCATATCAGGACCAAGTTCACTTTGTGCAGGTCAAACGGCCACCTATTCGGTAAGTTCAATGCCCGGGGCAACCAGCTACACTTGGGAATTGCCATATAACATGAACCTCTTGAGCGGTCAGGGCACCAACACGATCACCTTGCAATCGGTGAGCAATTTCGGGGGAACAATAAGCGTTGCCCCGAACTGCGGAACAAGGGCAACGAAAAAGACAATAACAAACTTACAGGACATACAGATTGAAGGGTACGACCAAGCCTGTCCCTTGTTTACCTACACCTATACCGCCCCCTATTTCTCATCAGGGGATTATGAATGGACGGTGACCAATGGCTATGTGGTCTCTGGCCAATATACCAATGAAGTGGAAATTGCCCTGAGCCTTCACACTTCCGCTCAAACAATCCTGGACTTGGAAGTAACGGATCTTTGCACTTACAGCGTGTATGGTCAAAAAACAATAGTGCATGGCGACCCGCCGCCGCCAGAACAACAATGTTTTGCGCACCAAGATATTGTTGAGGATCCCGAAGGTCAAAGAACTTTAGTGAACGCAGACGATATTCTAATGTACCCCAACCCTGCTGTAAGTAGCGTGACCTTATTTGTGCCAAGTAATGAAACATATTCAGTGGTATTGCTTGATATATCGGGGAGGATTTTGTACAAAAAAATAAAAGCCTTTCAAAGGCAGTTCAGTTTTGATGTACAGCCCTATCCCGAGGGGATGTACTTCGTGCGATTGATCGGGGAGCACCAAAGTTTTACAAAAAAATTAATCCTTAAAAAATAATATTATGAGAGTAACGATTTTTATATTGGTAATCAGTCTAATGCTATATACAGGCTGTGATAAAAATAATAATGACGACACTGGTGGTCAAGGGATTCCATTTCAGTACAGTTTATATTTTGAAATTATTAAACAAGACGGTAATTCATTCCAAGAAGGGGAAATTGAAGCAAGATGGGCATATCTAAACGAAGAAGGACAAATAACAAACCTCGGGGATTGGGGCGATTTTAATATTGATATTTATGCTTCTGATACTTCTGGGAAAACTCTGTTTGGCCCTTTTGGTTTGGGCATAGGCACAGAACCGGGAGAAGAACCGGAAGATGGCACAGAGTGGGTCACCAATAATCTGTTGCTTTTGCGCTATCAGGGGATTACGGAAGTGGACACTCTTAGAAGCAGAGACAGTGCAAGATACCCCGAGTACCGGTATTTTGACATTTATAAAAACGACATCCATATGCAACGTTTCAATGATCCGGAGAACAATATTGAATACCCTTGGCATATTAGCATTATTAAATAAATTTAAAAATAAAAAGAAGAATTAATTTTAAAGCCCAAAATCCAGGAGATTTTGGGCTTTTATAATTTTAAATTTAAAGAATGGTTCTTTGGTATTTTTTTTCATTTATAAATGTAAAAATGAATACCCCAATATCTTTTCAACCCTTACTGAATCAACTTGTTTAAAGGAATTATCTTCCTCCTGTTTTGAAAAGTGCGGTGGGGGAATGTTCAATTCCATTGCTTTTTTGGTATAATATTTTTCTTTGGTGGGATGTTGCGGGTTTACGGCATTAAAAATCTGGCCAAAAGCTTCTTGCTTGATTGTCTCCGATAGGATGCCAATGCAGTCTTCGCGGTGAATTAAATTTACCGGCGCATTGCCATCGCTAAGGTTGTCGCGGCCGGAAAGATAATTGACGGGTTGCCGACTTCCGCCGTAAAGGCCTCCAAAACGGACCACCGTAGTTTTAAAATTCGGGCTGTTCACAAATAATTGTTCTACTTGAAGCAGTTGTTTTCCCGCTTGGGTGCTTGGGTTTGGAAGGTCATTTTCAGTAACGTGGCCTTGGGCATCGCTGTACACTGAAATACTGCTCACTAAAATCACTTTCCGGATTGGGTGTTTTTTTATTTCTTCCAGAAAATGGACCATTTTTAAAACAAAATCCGCTCCGGTATTTCTTCTTAAACCTGGCGGAATCATAATAATTAAATATTCCGTTTCGGAAAGCAATGCTTTTATTTCCCCCGAAACCCCGTTCTCAGAAATTTCCATCGGGAAAGCGTTCAGGCCGTTTTTTTGAAGCATTGTGGCTTTTTCCAAACTGCTAACGGAACCTTTCACCGAATAGCCCAAGTTCATCAGCCGTCTCGCGAGGGGTTGACCCAACCAGCCCATCCCGGCAATGGTTATGGTTTTACTCATTTGTTTCGATGGTTTCAGAAATGGAATCTTTTATTTTTAAAGGTATGGAATCCACTGAAAACGTTTTTTTCAAAACCAAAGCATCGGTGACCACAAAAGGTTTGGGCATCATATTCTTTGGGCGTTCGTCAATTGAAAAATAAGGGTTTAACAATAAATCGAAAGAGGCTTCCTTCACCATAAAAGTTGTTTTGGAATTTTTAGGCACCGAATAGGCAATTTCCAAAGAATCATTACCGGCAACATAATATCTTAAAAGCAGTTCGTCTTTTTTGTGGTTTAAATTTTTCATTTCTTTTCCGTTGAAGGAAAGCGAATTGAAAACAACGTCCTCCTTCGTAAATAGCTCGATTTGATTCACTTTGCGCTGTGGCGACATAACGAAAACCACATTTCGCATTTCACCCACCACACTATCTTTTTTCAAAATAAGCTCAAAACCGGGAATTTTTTTAAATGTTGCTTCTTGGGCAAAAGTATAACCGGTGCGGTATTTACTGCCGGACGCAGTTTTCACATATTTATAGGCAGCTTCGGGCTTTTCACCCAAATACTTTTGTGTCCATGGATCCAATATTTTATCATAAGTAAGCCAATATGATTTCCCGGAATCGGCATCTTCATAATAAACCAAACTATTTGGTTTTTGGCGTTTTTCGGAAAAATCGCTTGTAGCGTGTGCGTGGATAAAAAATCCAATTGCAGCTAACAAGCACATTACGGATAGTATATTTTTCCAACGATAATTTCCAAAAACAGGGAGCAGTAGCCCAAACAATAAAACCGTAAAAACACAACTGATGACCACCATTGACGAACCAAGACCCACCGGGAAAAATTGTATAAGCGGCACGAACAGAAATATGGCTGGCGAAGCCAAAAGGGCTAAAAATAAAAGGTTTGGGGTTTCATATTTTATCAAAACCCAAAGGGAAATCAAGCCGAAAAAAACAGGAATTATGAAATACCCGGCACCTTTCAACATAAAAAAAACAACGATATTGACGATGATCCATAGAAGCAAAGGGGCAATAAAAAGGCTTGCGATATGCTTTTTCCGGCCATGGCCTTTGTAAAATTTAAAAAGGATGGCCAACGAAAGCAGCACAAAAAATGCGACATAACTATGGCCGTTGTATTTGAAACCATGCTGAATTTCATTATAGTGCGGATACATTTTCAATAAAATAATCCATCCAATATATCCAATGGCACCACAAATGATAAGCGACAATAGAAATGGCACGAACCCAACAATCATTTCCTTCCCTAGGATTTTTCGTTTTGAAATACCGTAAAAAACAAGAGCTATGAACATTACGACCGCAATAATCAGCAAAGGCAAAATCCATGAAAATGGATAGGCAATCATTTTGATAAAGGGCATATTAACGTAAACCGAATCGGTGTCCGATTTTAATTGCGAAAGGTCCGCTTTCGCAAAATAATGCAGCAATGGCAAAAGATAACTCCCTTGGTGCTGCAACGTTTTTATATCAAGGTTTTCCACGGTGTCGTTAGCGGTATGGTAGTCAAAATGGTCATCGATAAAAGCAAAAAAGAAACTGTCGATATCGCCGTCTTCCCTGAAAACGGTGGAATCTGTATCGTTCGGCAGCATTTTATAAACACTGTACATTAGCGAGGAAGCCACGGGAAACTGGGGGTTGGCTTCCATAAAAGCTTTTATCAAGTTGCTGTTGCCGCCATTGGTTTCCAAAATCATGTTGCTGGGGCCGCCGCTGCCGCGAGCCTCAAAATTCAGGACCAAGCCAATATTTTTTGCCCAAGGGTGTTCGTTCACAAAGAGCTTTGCGCCATCCAAGCCAATTTCCTCAGCATCGCTGAACAAAACAATGATGTCGTTTTTCGGGATATTTCCGCTGGCCAAATAAGCCCGTACACTTTCGAGAATGGTCACCACGCCACTTCCTGCATCGCTGGCGCCCGGCGATGGCACCAAGGCGGTATCGTAATGCGAAAGCAATAAAAGTGATTTGCCCTTACCGCTGCCCTTGATGCGGGCGACAATATTTTTCGGTTTGTCCAAGCTTTTTCCGGAATTGTTTAGCACAAAACCCTCCTGAATTTCGGTTTCCAAACCTAAATCTTCCAAACGGGAAACCAAATATTCCCTTACCCGTTGGTGTTCAACAGAGCCGTG
The DNA here is from genome assembly GCA_038326725.1 of Flavobacteriales bacterium. Classification (GTDB taxonomy): domain Bacteria; phylum Bacteroidota; class Bacteroidia; order Flavobacteriales; family Flavobacteriaceae; genus JBBQKI01. Next base: position 2,295 of record JBBQKI010000059.1, on the reverse strand, counting down.
ATAGTGCGGGGCTTTTGAGATTTCGCGCAAAGGGACCAACGCCCGCGCGGTTGAGAATTCAGTTTCGGGGACGGAGTCCGGGCTACCGCTTTGTGGCATCAAACCGTAAAAGCTATAATAAATGAGCCCAAGCAAGAGGAGAAACGAAAGGAAGGGAGTAATTTTTTTCATATAATGATGGTTGAGGTTATAAAAATACGGTTTATCTTAAAAAGTATGATCTTTTGCGATTTGAAACTGGTTTTTATGATTCTGAAATTCCTTACATAAACCCCGATTGCCTATTTTAAAAAATTAACAAGAATAATTAGGAATATTAAGGAGGGGGGGGGTAGATTTACTTTGTCTAACACTAAATTAATAAGTTATGAAAAAAATGTTTAAAATTTGTTTAGGTTTTTTCATCATGCTTTTTGTAATTTCTTGCGTACAAGACGAAAACGATTTCGTTTACAACGAGGAATCTATTTCCCTAAATGATATTTTGAAAGTTAAATTATATGATATTTCAAATAATGAAGCGGTTGAAGTTACAACCGATTATTTAAAGGATAAATGGGAAAAGGAGTTAGCAATGGAAGGAATCAACGTAAGTTTGGAAAAATTTGAAATTATTCAAAGCAAAACTCAAGAAGGAACCGCAACTTTTTTCTTAAAAGCCAAAAGTACTAATGGAACTGTTGAAACTGGAGCTTTTATCGTACCGCAAAATGAAAATGATACGACAACTAAATTGCCAGACTCATCATATTTATTAAAGGGCAAGACATGTACTTGCCAAGGTTGTCCTCAAGGTTGCCGCTTGCACATGAATGGAAGTACTTGCACATGCACAACATGTCCCGCAGGAGGGTCTCAAGCTTGCACTAAGACGGAGACCGAGAGCGAGAGGTAAATTATCTATTTTATGGATTCAAGCAGTTAAAAAGATTAATCATTATATTCTCCAAGCCCTCCAAATTTGATAAATTGGAGGGCTTTTATCTTGGAGCTTCCGCCATCTCGCTTTTTGCTTCCAACCAAAAAATTTCACTATCTTGGATTGCAATAAAAACCAACGTTATGGGAATAAAAAGTTTTATGGGCAGGCAGGCAAAGCCTGAAACCACGCCCGAACAGATAAAGGTCTCGGACTACATGAGCAGGAACCTTACCACCTTCCGGCCGAGCCAATCGGTAATGGAGGTGATGGAAATATTGGTCAAAAAAAACATCTCTGGCGGGCCGGTGGTAAACGAGCGCAACGAGCTGGTAGGCATTATTTCCGAGGGCGATTGCATGAAACAAATTAGCGAAAGCCGCTATTATAATCAACCGATGGAGGACGTAAAGGTGGAGCAGTATATGATCCGGGAGGTGGACACCATTGATGGCGGGATGAACGTTTTTGATGCTGCCAAGAAGTTTTTGGAATCCAAGCACCGGCGTTTCCCAATTGTTGAAAATGGGAAACTGGCGGGGCAAATAAGCCAACGCGATGTGCTAAAGGCCGCACTAAAGTTTAAGGGGCAGGCGTGGAAGTAAGATTCAAAATTTAATGGGGAAGTTGGTTATATTTGGGCATAAACACCAAGTTAAAAATATATATAAACTTGGGCATAGCCAAACAGATTGAAGGGTGGATTTAACTATAACTCAGATTTGAATACTGCTCCTTTATGGCTACATAAATATTATGAGCTGGAAGAACTATATTTAATTGGAAAAGAAGATATGTTAGAAAAATTTTTGGAGCAATTAAAACCTTACTTAGTTATGTCCAATTTAAATGACACAGGAACTTTAATATCTTCATATAGCTACACGGATAAAGATTTTATAGTTCGAATCAATGCAAAACCACCATCAACTATTAAAATAATCCGAACTCCTGAAGACCATACAACGGAAATGAAAATAAAGCGACATAAAAACATGACTGAACAAGATTGACAGAACGTTGCCCAACAAAGAACTGAGCTAAAAAACAACACTTTTCTCCATTAATTTTTTGACATTATTATAGGCTTTTGGATTCAAAAAAGCAGCCTCAACGCTCACCCCGCACCACCCCCGCAATAATCCCCCGTACCACTTCCGGGTCCAGCAAGGTGCTTATATCGCCAAGGTCCTCCGTTTCGCCACAGGCTATCTTCCGTAAAATGCGCCGCATTATTTTCCCGAACGGGTTTTGGGTAGCCCATCAGTAAATTGGATTTTGTCCAGTTTGGCTATTGGGCCAATCTGGCTGGATATAAATTCGTTGATTTCCTTTTTAAGGATTTCGTTATCCAGGTTTTCGTTATTGTTTTTGAG
>JBBQKI010000058.1:0-7912 GCA_038326725.1 Flavobacteriales bacterium | reverse complement strand
TATACCTTTGATTTTTAAATAATAGTTTGAATTATTTTTAATCCCCGTTACGAATAAACGTAACGGGGATTTTTATTTTTGGAATTAATAAAAAAATACTAAACCATTTTCAGAAACGTTTTCTAATGAACTTTAATATTGTATTACATTTCCACTGCACTACTCTTTTTATGGTTTATTTTAGAGACTGAGCAATACGCCCCATGGCTGGCGCCTTATGCCTTCGGGGTAATCCTTTTGGGAATTGCTTTTTTTCTTTTCAGGGTGTTTGAACATGTTTACGCCTCTCGTTTAAACAAGCCACTTTACAGGCATTTGTGGGTATATAAAAAACTTTCAGTTTCACAGATTTCAATTCTTGAAAAAGATTTTTCTTTTTATAAAAACCTTTCGCCAAAACACAAAAAACAGTTCCACCATCGGATAGCGGTTTTTATATCCGAAAAAAAATTTGTTGGCAGGGCTAATGCTGAAATTAATGAAAGAATGGAAATTCTTATTTCGGCCATTGGATGCATGCTCAGTTTTGGGAGAAAAAACTATAATTACGCGCTGATAGATCATATCCTTATTTACCCTGAAGAATTTTACAGCACCGTAAATGATAATTACCACAAAGGCGAGTTTAACCCGCGTGAGAAAGCCCTAGTTTTGTCTTGGAAACATTTTGAGGACGGTTTCCAAATTACAAACGATAACCTGAACGTGGGCATTCACGAATTTATGCACGCCATGCAACTAGAAGCGAAAAATGGCAGCGATTTGGATTCGACCCGTTTTTCAAAACATTTCCGGGAAATTTTAAAGCACCTTTCCCAAAAATGTGTGAGGGATAAATTGGAGGAAACCAAGTTTTTTAGGCTTTATGCCTTCACAAACCAATATGAATTTATGGCCGTGCTTGCCGAATATTTTTTTGAATCGCCAAATGAATTTAAGCAGGAATTTCCCCAATTATATGGGCATGTGAAGAAGATTTTGAACTTCAATTTTGCAGGTTATTAAATGGTTTCCACAATATTTGCCACAATTATTTTGGCATGTACCCGAGAATTTTCTATAAACCATTTGTGGGTTTCCATCCCGCCACAAATCACTCCGGCAAGATAGAGGCCTTTAACATTAGATTCCATGGTTTCTGGGTTATATCTGGGAAAATAATTGCCATCATCAGAAAAATGAATGCCCAGTTTTTTTAAAAATTCAAAATCAGGCCGATACCCGGTAAGCGCAATTACGAAGTCGTTTTTAATGGTTTTAGTTCCGTTACTCGTTTTCAAAAGCACATCGGTTTCCCTTATTTGCAGTATTTCTGAATTGAAAAAAACGGTAATGCTTCCTTCTTTTATCCGGTTTTCGATGTCTGGCTTTACCCAATATTTTACACGTTCGCCAATTGCTGGGCCCCGCACCACCATAGTTACCTTGCCGCCTTTTCGCCATATTTCCAAAGCTGTATCTACTGCGGAATTGCTAGCGCCCACTACAATAATATTCTGCATTACGTACGGATGTGCTTCTTTAAAATAATGCTTCAACTTGGGAAGGTTTTCGCCAGGAACATTGAGCATTTTTGGGATATCATAAAACCCTGTGCTTACAATGATATTTTTGGAGCTATACGTATTTTTGTCTGAAACAATTTTGAAGAGGTCATCATCTTTTTCTACAGAAATAATCGCTTCATATAAATTGATGTGAAGTTTATTTGAAACGGTAACCCTTCTATAATATTCCAAAGCCTCGTTGCGGGTGGGTTTTGGATTATTACTGATAAAAGGAATGCCACCGATCTCCAGTTTTTCCGAAGTTGAAAAAAAGGTCATATTAAGCGGATAATTGTAAATGGAATTTGTGAGTGTGCCCTTTTCAACAACAACATAGTTTAAACCTTTCTTTTTACATTCCAACGCACACGCAATCCCGATAGGGCCAGCGCCCACTATAAGTACATCATATTGATTAGCTGTGGACAATTCGGTTTTAAATTTTTGCTGAACCTTTTTTATACTAAAAGTTTGATTAAATCTTCTATAGTTTTTGAAGGATCACTCGCCCCAAAAACAAAGCTTCCGGCCACCAAAACATCAGCTCCGGCATCAATAAGTTGCCTCGCATTTTTATCGGTAACCCCGCCATCTATTTCAATTTTGGTTTTACTGCCACAAGCTTTAATCATTTTTTTGAGTTGTTCCACTTTTCTGTAAGTGTTCTCAATAAAACTTTGTCCACCAAAACCAGGGTTTACGCTCATCATACATACTAGGTCTATATCTTGGATGGTGTCTTCCAAAAGGGAAACATTGGTATGTGGGTTTAAAGCCACACCAGTTTGCATGCCTTCTGTTTTTATGGCTTGCAGGGTTCGGTGTAAATGGGTGGAAGCTTCGTAATGCACCGTAAGAATATTGGTGCCCAATTCTGCGAAAGTTTTAATATAGCGCTCGGGTTGCACGATCATCAAATGTACGTCCAAAGGCTTTTTGGCATGTTTTGCGATACTTTTTATAACCGGCATCCCAAAGGAAATGTTAGGAACAAAAACCCCGTCCATAACATCTAAGTGAAACCAATGTGCCTCACTTTCGTTAACCATTTCAATGTCCCGTTGCAAATTGGCAAAATCGGCGGCAAGGATGGATGGGGCAATTATTGGATGATTCATCGTTTTGAGGATTTGTGCAAAAATACGATAAAAGATAAAGGTTGTGAAAATAAAAAAAACCCGGATGTTCAACGGGTTTTTTCTGAATTTAAATTTTTGTGATTTGGAATTTACCCCAAATAGGTCATCAGTATTTTACTGCGCGAGGTGTGTTTCAATCTTCGAATCGCTTTTTCTTTTATTTGTCGAACGCGTTCACGTGTTAAATCGAATGTTTCACCAATTTCTTCAAGGGTCATCGGGTGTTGATCGCCAAGTCCAAAGTAAAGCCGAATCACGTCCGCTTCACGGGGTGTTAGGGTTTCTAAAGCGCGCTCTATTTCGGTACGCAAAGACTCGTGCAACAATGCCCTGTCCGGGTTTGGAGATTCGCCGCTTCGCAAAACGTCGTAAAGATTACTGTCCTCCCCTTCCACCAAAGGCGCATCCATGGATACGTGGCGGCCGGAATTTTTCATAGATTCCTTTACGTCATTTATGGTCATGTCCAGTTCCTTCGCTATTTCTTCAGCGGAGGGCGGGCGCTCGTTGGCCTGCTCCAAATAGGCGTACATTTTATTGATTTTGTTGATGCTGCCAATTTTGTTCAACGGCAAACGAACAATACGTGATTGTTCGGCCAAAGCTTGCAAAATAGACTGGCGAATCCACCAAACGGCGTATGATATAAATTTAAAACCACGGGTTTCGTCAAAACGTTGGGCGGCTTTTATCAAACCTAAATTTCCCTCGTTAATTAAATCCGGAAGTGTGAGGCCTTGGTTTTGGTATTGTTTTGCCACCGAAACCACAAAACGCAGGTTGGCCTTGGTCAGTTTTTCCAAAGCGCGTTGGTCACCCGCTTTTATGCGTTGTGCCAATTCTACTTCTTCGTCTGCGGTAATTAGGTCAACTTTTCCTATTTCTTGAAGGTACTTGTCTAATGAAGCAGTTTCCCGGTTGGTAACCTGCTTGGTAATTTTGAGTTGTCTCATTTAGGATATGCGGAAGTTTAAAAAGTTTGCTTACGTATAGGGTTATACGTATAAACGTGACAAAAGGTTACAGGAATTTTAAATGTTTTTTAAGAAATTGTTTTATAAAAGTTGCGTGGAAAGAAAACTTCTTCCGAAAGGAACTGAAGGTTTTTAATTGGAGTGTTAATTTGAGGCGATTCTATTTAGAAGGGGTTAAAATTTATGGGGATGTATATGTTACATATAGGTATTATAAAACGTCTTTTTATTTCCGTTCAGTTATTTCCGAACGAAACATTTTTAATATTCTATTTCCTAAATCGGCTGGCTCACATTGTTCAGAAATCGTACTTGTCAGTTCAATTTTAGCTAGACATCCATAATATAAAGCCTAAAAACTTTAGTCGTTTACTCTAAATTGCAACTCATTAACAATAATGGTTGATGTATTTGTGTTATTTTTTGCTATGAAAACTTCGATATAATCACCTAGGGCTAAATCTACTTCGGTATTTAAGGTGATTTGAAAAGACTGATTATTTGAGGCTGCAGCCATAGAAGCTTTAGGTGCTGTAATAATAGTTCCATTTTTGGCAATACCAATTGAAAAATCAGAATCATTGGCAGGCGCCTTTGCGCCTATAACCACCGAAATCTTCCCTACAATGGGCTCTACATCTTTATAAGTAATTCTATTATTGCTTGCTGTAAAACGCTTTTCGTTAACCACAGTTGTTGTTCCAGCAATTTTATAAAAAGTCCCCATTGTTGTTAATGTTGTAGACGTTAAATTACTATTAAAATAAATAAAGCTAAACGCTCTGGAGTCTGGTATTCCAGAGTTTTGTTTCATCACCCATCCATTAGTGAATGAATCTATACCATTTAAAGGTGTGCCTACACCTCGAAACATATTAATTGTTAACCTGCCTCTATTTACTGTCGCACCAGCATTTACTTTAATACCGGTTTGTCCTGTAAAGTAGAAGTAATTACTTGAAAGATCGACATCTTGAATAGTTAGACCCGACAAAAACTCGATGGCTGAGCCACTTGTAATGCCCTTCATGTAATTCAACTGGCCTGCAAATTTACCCATGTTTCCCGTTAATTTAAGACCATCGGTTACATTCCAATAGTTTTTTACATAGGTAACGGCTTCAAAACCTGAAATTTGACCAACTCCTAAAGATGGTCCCGCAACTTCAACAACAGAACAACCAGAAAAAAGATTACAAAACTTAGTACCTGTACTATCTGAAAAATCATAAGCTTTGGTAGCGCCACTTAACGGAGCTACCGCAAAGCTTTCCATATAAACACTGGTATTTGTACTTCGAAGAACAGCTCCACTAACTGATGACATGACACCATCCTTTTGTGGATCGGTACCCTTAACCCCTGCCCCATTCATCATAATATAATTTGGACTAATATCAACCATGCCAGAAAAAATATACATTTTAGTGGCATCTAATGTGATACCACTACTAACTGGAGTTGGTAGGTCTGCTAGTGAGTAAACATAAACTAGATTTGAGTTTACAGAAAATGAAAAAGATTTCCAAACACCATTGCTATAGATATCTGATGAATTGTTGGTTGTATTATAAATCTGCAATCCATTTGCGGGCGCTATGATGGCATTTCTTTCAGTGATTGTCATTCTAGGAATAATCATTCCTTTTGATGTGGACTGTATATCCAAAATAGAGGAGGCCTCTGGGATCGTAGTTCCAATGCCTACTTGCGATATTGCTAGAGTGCCTGTTAACAAACAAACCATTAAAATAATTCCTACTCTTTTAAAATATACATTTTTCATAATTCGTAGCTATTATTTTAATGGTTTGAATGTTATAAGCGTGTCCAAATGCAACTTTCACAACATATAATCCTTCCTTCTGTATAAAAAGAATTATAATTTTTTGATGAATAAAGTTGCCTTAATTCAATTATTTTTTGACTTACTGTATTAAATACTAATACTTTAGTTTGTTAAAGGGATGAATTTTAATGTTCCCTTCTTAACGATTTGAGATAAACAAACAATTGGAAGTCTAAAAAACTACAATGACATACTATAAAGTATCTTTGATTTAGGAAAGTATCCTTGTTTCAGGAAAGTATCCTTGTTTCAGGAAAGTATCTTTGCTTAAGGAAAGTATCTTTGTTTCAGGGCTAAAACGGATTTGGGGCTGTTTCAGGGTGTAAATGTATAGTTATAAAAATCAGTAAAGGGTGACAATTATCATAAATTTTGAAATAAAAAAGTTTTCCTACTTTTTTCCCCTTTAATATCGAGAAGAGTATTATCTTTTGTATATTGATGAAAGTGTATGGGGAAATTTATACGGGTGTTGGCAGGTGTGTATTTTATTTGAAATTCATTCCTATTAACCTTCCGTAAACTCCCATTGCTGTCATAACAAATGGAGGAGGCTTCACTGAAACTATTTCCTTTGAGTAATTTGTCCAAAGAGTTGATATTCCAACAATTGATTTAAAATTCATTTTCTCATTTTTAACAAGTCCGCTTTAGCAAACTTGTGTAGGCCTTTAAAGAAATTCTCAAAATCCATTGCGGGTTGATGGGTATTGTAAACCCGGACAAATTCATCTGTAGTATTTTTAAACGTATGAGGCTCGCCCTTTTCAATTGTTATTTTTTCCCCAACCCTAGCCGTAATCCATTTATCTTTTTTAAATACTTCTAATTCTCCCCTTAGTATTTCATATGTTTCTATTGCAGCGGGATGAATATGAATTGGGGTTCCTCCAGATTTTGGAGAAAGTGTCCATTCCATTTCTAAAGATTTACCATCAGTATCTTTTGAAGTTTTCAGGATGGTCATAACCATTCCAAACTCTGTACAATCTAATTGCATAAATTTTGATTTATTTTTTACATACCTGCCAACGGTTGTGGACTTGGCGTTGTTGGAGAATTCAATCTTTGTAAAGCCCGCGACTAAAGCTAAATTAAAAAAATGAATCTTAGCCAATTCAATTTTATGGGCAGGTCTTCATATTACCAGCCCAATGGATTTGCCTCCCAAATTTTTAACGCAAAATTACTCTGCTGTTATCGGGTCAATAATTGTTATAACTTCACTTACTGCGTTTGCAGGAAAGCCTCCTTGCTTTGCATGTTCACGAACCATTTCTTCGTTAGGTGCAATGTAAACACAATAAATTTTATCTCCTGTCACATAACTTTGCAACCACTGTATTTGTGGTCCCATGTTGCTTAATACTCCGCAAGAAGTTTGTGAAATACCTTTTAGTTGATCGGCAGATAATTTGCCTGCACCTGGAATTTCTCTTTCAATTACATACTTTGGCATAATGTTAAGTTTTAAATTTATTTTCTACTAATTTGGTTTTTTGGTATTGCCTCCAACCGGTATGGCTTGGCGATGTGGTGGCATTTGAAAATCGTCAGCCCGTAACCGAAGCTAAATTTATAAATAAAAGTTCATTGTTTATGCCATTGCTCAATGTTATTCGTCTGCTGGAACTGAAGCTGATTACCGAACAAAAGCTGAGAATATATTCGTCGTCCCGCCATATTGCCAAACCGCCTGTTGTGCGTTCGTCTTTCCTTTTTCATTGGTTACAGTCAGATTACGACCTATCTTTTTTTATTCTGGTTTTGGACCTTTTGAAACAATCGTTCTCAACAAGCCAGGAAACCACCGCTGCAACCAAACAAAAACTCTCCCGTGGTTTGTGAAAACATAATTTCTTCTTCGCTTCATTATGGCCTTCACCATAACTTTCGCAGCTTTATCCGTTGGCCACATTAAATTTGATGGACGTGGATCTAGACGTTCAGGATGCCAAACGCCTTCATTATCAATTCTGGCAATCTCCGACACAACAAATCCAGGATGTATGGTAGTACAACTCACACCGGTACCCTTTAATTCAACCTGCAATGTGAGACCAATTGAATGTACAGCAGCTTTTGAGGCACCATAGGCTCCAACATTAGGATTAGGAAGATAAGCTCCTACACTGCCCACTAAACCAATTCGACCCTGGTTTTGCTTCAAATGTGGCAGGGTATATTTTACCGTCAAGGCTAACCCGGTGACATTACCTTGTAATTGCCTGTTCCAATCTTTTGCAGTCAACTTATCTATACTTCCAAAAACACCAAACCCAGCATTGGCCACAGCAATATCTAAACGCCCCCAAGTGGTTATGATACTTTGCACAGCATTTTCTATTGATTTTTCTTCCATAATATCAACTGGAACTACCAATGTTTCTCCACCCGAATTCT
>JBBQKI010000057.1:0-8513 GCA_038326725.1 Flavobacteriales bacterium | reverse complement strand
TACCGCAGGTTTTTTTAATCAATCAAGTACCGCCGTATAAATTCTATAGTGGCATAAAACTGGAAATCGCTATTGTTCTTTTTCCTAAAGCCATGGCCTTCATCTTTTGCCATGAGGTACCAAACGGTGCCATTGTTCTGTTTTATTTTTTCTACCATTTGGATGGATTCAGTGTGTGGCACACGCGGATCATTACCGCCCTGAACCACAAAGAGGGGTTTTTTTATTTTGTCCGTATGGTTCAGTGGAGCGATGGTTTCAAAAAATGCAGCCATTTCCGGATCGCGTTCATCGCCATATTCCACCCTTCTCAAGTCCCGGCGGTAATCTTCGGTGTTTTTCAAGAAGGTATTGAAATTGGAGATGCCCACTACGTCCAAAGCACAACGGATTCGGTCGGAATAATGATAGGCCACGGCCAAGGTCATATAGCCGCCATAACTTCCGCCGCTAACCATTATCCTGTCTTTGTCCAAGTCCGGCTGTTGCGCTATCCAGTCCAAAAGCGCGCCAATATCCTTTACGGATTCTTCACGCTTTAGGCCATTGTCCAAATCTACAAAGGTTTTGCCGTAGCCCGTGGAGCCTCTTACGTTTGGATAAATCATGGTTATGCCCAGTTCGTTGAGGTAATAATTGGAACGGCCCAAAAAGGAAGGCCGCGATTGCCCTTCCGGGCCGCCGTGAATATTGATGATGACGGGACGCTTTCCGGGGAATTTGGAGGAAGCTTTATATAAATAGCCAGATATTGGTTTGTTATCAAAAGAATTCCAAGTAATCAATTTGGGTGGTTCAAGGTTGGAAATATCCATGCCACCAAGTTCGCTCTCCGTCCAACGGATTAGAGATTTGGAAGTGGTATCATAATCATAAACATCTGCGGAGGAATTATAGGCGGTAAAAGTAAGGCCCACAGAATTGGAATCGTGGGACCACTTGATACTGCCGATGATGCCAGTGGGAATATTGGACACTCCCGTGTATTGGTTTGTTGCCGTGGGCATGATATAAAGTTTTGATAGGCCATTTTCATTGGTAACAAAAGCCAGTTTAGATTTATCTTTTGAAAGTTCGGCATCCTCAACATCCCAAGGAATGGGGGTGGAGAGATAATTTATTTTTTTTGAAGCAATGTCATATAAAGCTAGTCTATTGAATTCATTTTCGGTATTTGTAATGATGTAAATTCCCTTGCCGTCTTTGGAAAAACCAATACCGGAGAAGGTGGAACGTTCGTCTTTTATGGGGAGTAACCGGGTTTTATTCCCGCTATTTATATCCAGCATGTAAAGCCGCGATTCATTTACCGATAACCTTTCCTGAATCAAAAGTTTGGAATCATCTGCGGACCAATCCACAATGCCCCAGCCGCCACCGCTGTTCTCCGCAACTTTCCTTGAAGATGTTGGAATAAGCGGGTTCATGATATGAATATCCCTATCCATCCCGTTGCGCATGGTGGTGGCATAAGCAATCATATTGCCTTTGTTGTTCCATTTGATGCTGCCGTTTTGGGAGCGAAGGCCGTCGGTAAGCATCACCGATTTTTTGGTAGCCACGTCATAACGGTAAATTTGGGAAAATTCATTGCCGCCAATATCCTTTTGATATAGAAAATAATTTCCGTTTATGGGTTCAAAATTCGCGTTGCCCACGGGTTCTTCAAAAAACGTTAGCTGTTTGCGGGCACCATCGGGCCGGGTTACGTAGTGAAGTTGGTTACTGTTCGCGAAGCGGGTAACAATAATCATTTCTTTTTTTAAGGGATGCCACGCCGCCAAGGAAGCGCCGCGGGATTCGGTGTAGTTTTTTACCTCGTCAATAAGACTTGATGGCAAGGCGGGAATGCCATCAATAACCAAGTTATCGGTTACGGTAATAAAATCCTTTTGACCGAAAAGGTTACTGGTGAAAAGGAAGAGGAGGAGAAAAGTGGATAGGGTTTTCATTTGATAAATAATTAATGTTATAAATATTCAGTAATGGGAGGTTTTCAATATATGTACATTTTTTATACTTAATAATTCAAATAAACCCATCCCAAAAATGGCTCCGGATATTCCGGATCGTTCAGGTACAACACATAATAATAGGTGCCAACAGGGACCAAGCTGCCTTTGAACAACAAGCCTTCGGTGGCAATGCCATCCCAAAAACCATCTTCAGTCCGTGCGGTGTGGATCTGGTTACCCTCGCGGGAGTAAATTTTTAATTCAAACGCTTCATAAATATTCAGCAGGTTGCTGATTTCAAAGGTATCGTTGATGCCATCGCCGTTCGGGGAAAACCCTTGGGGGATAAAGGGCGGGCAATTTTCGGTAGTCAAAAGAAAAGAGGCTGTGGCAAAGCAAATTTCATTTTCCAGCCGCACGTAAATAATCTGCGGGTCGGCGCCATTTTGGTATTGCTCTGGGTCCGAAATGGGGTTTTGGTTTTCAATAGCATTTTCCAAAGTGGTGTAATATAAAACCACATCTTCCGGTCCGGTGGAAATCAATTCGTCCTGCACCGTGAGGTCGAAAGTGGCGGTATTGAAACCTTCATCGCATAGTAGCAAGTCGGGCAAAGTTGGGATGGGGGGGATGCTCACAAAGGAAACCGTGATTTCAAAAGTGTTATTACCTTCGTTCAATTCCTCCACCGAGCCGTTGCCGTTTCCGTCATCGTCAACCACTGCCAAAATCGTAAAAATATCCGGCAGACTTTCATCCGGAAAAATAATGATTTCCCCCGCTTCACTACCGCCTATTGGGATAGTGTTCATCGTTTGCGACAATCCCGCCAAAAACCCGTTGGTATAAAAAGCAATGGAAGTTCCGGCGGGTAAAGGCCCTGTGGCTTCAATATTGAAAACCGTATAAACAAGGGTAAAGGCGCGGCCGCGACAGGCATCCATTTCTTCTAAAGTAATCGAGGCATCCGGCAAGGGGCACACCAAAACTTCAATGGTGAAATTGTCGGTCAAAAAACATTCGGGTGTGGCTACGCGGATGTAAACGGTCTGCGGATTAGTAATATTCTCATAGGTTTCGGGGTTGAGGATTGGGGCTTCATTATTTTGCGCAGCTTCCAAAGAAAGGTGAAATGAAAGCGCATAAATAGGGTCAATTTCCGCAGTGGCTTCAGTAAGGTCAAAAAGCTCGGTACCGAGTACATCACATTTTTCCAAATCTATAATGCCTGTAATTATGGGATTTACCAACAAATGAAAATCAACTTCGTCTTCATTGTTATCCTCGTCCAATTCGTTTACGACACCTGTGCCGTTGCCGGTATCGTCTACTACTGCTTTTAAAATAAAATCGGCGGGAACACTGTTCGGGATGGCCAAAATAATCGTCCCACTTTCGGACCCATTAATGGGAATATCAGCTACCGTGGTAGTCTGCCCCACCAAAGTTTGGTCAGCATAAAAAGCGATGGGTGTATTTGCGGGCAGGATTGCAGTGCTTTCCAAATTGTAAACCGTATAATCTATGGTAATTTCCCTATTTCCACATTCCGTTCCGCCGACTATAGTGTCCATGCTTATGGTTGCATCCGGCAGTTCGGTGTTCAGCACGGTAACGATGTTGTTCACCATCACGAAATCTTGGGATGAGGTAAGTTCGATGGTTGCCGAAGTATCTCCGGGATTTATAAAATTTTCTATGGAATAAAAATCGATGTCCATATTGTACAATTCAGCGGAACCAGTAAAACTATTAGTGCCGTTGAAGGCATTATCCGCGGGATTAAGTGGCGCATTGCTTAAAATATTCCCGTTGATGCGAAGGGTTTCGTTTACGGCAATGGAAGAATCCCCTTCCCAAGCAAGAAATCCGATTTTTGCCCCTGCATTATCCAAAACGAGGAGGTTTTCCAACACAATGGTGAGTTCTTGATTAACATCGGAAACTCCTTGAAGGCCATCAAAAATATTTACTTGGTTTATGGGGAGGGAAGCATCTTCATACACTACAGTAACAGCCCAACCGCCAAAGTTGGTGCCTGTGCCGGGAGGGCTGCAATAGGTTGGTATAACTTGTGAAAGGTTCAGTTCCGAAAGGGTATAAACCCCATTGCCGGTGGCAGTAAGTTGTGCAGTAACGTCCGTAGAGGCAGCAAAATAAACGTACTCCGTGCCTCCGGAATTAAAGAGATAGCTAAAAGTTCTTTCCGCTAAAATGGGGGCATTGTTCAATTTGACCTCAAAATCCCCGGTCCCGGAACCCGCCCAGTATAAATATGCGGCCACCACTTCTTGTCCGGGTTGTAGAGTAAAGGTGGCAGCGCTTTGGGTTAAAATAACGCAATCTTCACCACTTCCATTTTCTGTAAGGTTTAGGGTATTTCCGAACGCCAAATAATCATATTGGCCGTTGAATTGCTGGAACAGCGCAACATCCTGCGCAATTAAAAAGGTGGGAAGTATAATTAAAAAAAGGGAAAAATATTTTTTTAAAAGCAGCATTTTGGTGGTTTGACTGCTAAATATAAGAATTATATGTGTTGAAAAATAGAATATGAGGGTTTACAAATCCCTTTTCTTTAAAATGGCATAAGTGCCATAAACAAAAAGGAAAGTCCAAGCCAAAACGATGCAAATGGTCAGTATCTGAACTTCATATGTTTTTGTAAAACTTTCACCCAATTGCGTGGCGGCGGATTGTACCGCACCCAAGCGGCTAAAAGGTTCCTTGATAAGGTTGGACATGGCTGCCAATGGAAAAAATTGGGAGACGTTTTCAGCCACAAGACTGTCTCGGAAAAAAGTCCATTTCATCAGTCCCCAAACAACGGATTCAATAATTTGCCACACTATCAAAAACCCGAGCGCAAAGGCGGAACGCTTCACCAAAACCCCAAGGAACAGGCAGAATGAAAAGAAAGCGACCAGTTTTATGAAATATGCGAGCAAATATTCGAGGTCGGTGAAAATGATGCCCACTTCATTATAATCTGAAAAAACCAATCCTAAAATCAGGGAAACTATAAATATAAAAACAGTGGAAATCACCGAAAACAGAAGTACGGTAAGGAATTTTGAAAGCACCACTTCCTTTTTGCTCAAGCCATCGATCAGGTTTTGCTTTAATGTTCGATAGCTGTATTCGTTGGCCATCATCGAGACGATTACGATGGCGAGGAAAAGTTTTAAGATTGCGGCAATGTACGTATTGAAATGCCAGATATATGGGAAATTGAAAATCCCTTGGTCCGCCACTCGGAAGTTGAAATCGCCAAAGGAAAATTCTATGGAAGCGATAAGGGCGATAAATGTAATCAGCACAAAATAGATGATCGAAATTACCTTTGCCGAGCGGTTATAACGAAGTTTATGAAGTTCTATGGAAAGCAATCGGAGCATGGCGGTTAGTTTTGTTTGGTTAGTTCAAGGAATTGTTCTTCAAGGCTTTCCTTGCGTTTTACGAGGTGCGAAACTGAAATTCCCTTTTCAAAAAGAAATCGGTTCACTTCTGAAGCATCCATGGGCGAGTTTAAATAAACAATGAGCGAATCGCCCTCGCGTTTCATTTTCCCGAAAGACGGATGGCCGTCCATCGCATTTTCCAGCGCGGTCAAATCCTTGCTTTGAAGCGTTAAAAACCCGTGGCTGGCGTTCATCCCGTCCACGCTGCCGGAATATAAACTCACCCCTTTTCTTAAAATAACCACATGCGAGCAAACCTTTTCAACTTCGTCCAAGAGGTGTGAAGCCAGTAAAATGGTGGTTCCCTGCGAAGCAATTTTTCGGATGATTTCCCGGATTTGATGTATTCCCTGCGGATCCAAACCATTGGTTGGCTCGTCAAGAATTAGGATTTCGGGGTCATTCAAAAGGGCCGAAGCAATGGCAAGCCGTTGTTTCATGCCCAGTGAAAAAGTGCTGAACTTGCTGTTTTTACGTTCCAACAAGCCCACCAGCTCCAGTTTTTCTTCAATTTTTTCTGAAGGCACTTCCTTTATTTTACATACAAGTTCAAGGTTTTGGACTGCGGTCATGTAAGGGTAAAAATTGGGATGCTCGATTATGGCGCCCACTTTTCTTAACGCATCGTGGGTGGTAACAGTACCGCCGAACCAACGGAAATCGCCCGAAGTTTTGTTGACCACGTTTAAAACGATCCCTAAAGTGGTGGATTTCCCGCTACCGTTTGGCCCGAGGATGCCATAAACATTGCCTTTTTCAATACTGAAAGACAGGTTGTTTACGGCCGTTAAACTGCCGAATTTTTTACTGAGGTTTTCTAAAGTGAGGATGGTGTTCACTGGGAGTTTTGTTTTATTGTTCGTTTGACGGTTAATAAAAGGGTTTGTTACATTTTTTCAATTCTGAATTTAGAATCCTGAATTCAGAATTCGTATTTTTACATTTCAAAAAAAAAAAAAAATGAAAAACGGAATTTACGCAAAAATAACCACTGAAAAAGGAGAAATCCTGATTGAGCTTACTTATGAAAAAACCCCGGGAACTGTCGGCAATTTTGTTGCCTTGGCCGAAGGCAATCTTGAAAACAAAGCCATTCCACAAGGCAAACCCTATTACGATGGCTTGAAGTTTCACCGGGTAATCCCAAATTTCATGGTGCAGGGTGGCGATCCTAATGGCACGGGCTCCGGCGGACCGGGATATAATTTTGAAGATGAGTTTCATCCAGAACTCACTCATGACTCCCCTGGTATTTTATCAATGGCAAATGCCGGTCCGGGAACCAACGGCAGCCAGTTTTTTATAACCCATGTTGCCACGCCTTGGCTGGATAACAACCACACCGTTTTTGGAAAAGTGGTGGAAGGACAAAGCGTTGTGGATGCAATTTCACAGGGCGATTCCATCCAAAAAATGGAAATAGTTAGGGTGGGTGAAGATGCTGAAAAATGGAACGCAGTTGAAAGTTTTAGGAAATTCACCGGCGCAAAGGTAGAACGCGAAGCCGCCGCAAAAAAGGATCAACAGGAATTGATTGGCGAACTGTCTCAAGGTTTTGAAGTTACCGAAAGCGGACTTCGATATAAAATCATTCAAAAAGGCGATGGCAAAAAAGCTGAAAAAGGTAATGTCGTTTCGGTACATTACAAAGGCATGTTGAGCGATGGCGAAGTATTTGATTCTTCTTACAAACGCGGAAACCCGATTGACTTTCCCCTAGGTAAAGGTCAGGTAATTGCGGGGTGGGATGAAGGAATCCAACTTTTGGAGGTTGGCGACAAAGCCCGTTTCGTAATCCCGTCCGATTTGGCGTATGGAAGCGATGGTGCTGGGGGCGTTATTCCTCCGAATGCTACCCTAGTTTTTGATGTGGAATTGATGGGGGTGAAATAACGGTAGGCACTGTGCAGTGGGCAGTATGCAGTATGCAGTAGGCATTAGGAATTGCGAAATGGGATTTCATTATAATTATAAATTTACGGAAATCGTTCATTCCACAAATTTATGTATTCACTTATTCACGTATTCACTTATGGATATTGAAAAACTAAAATATCCCATCGGGAAATTTAAACCACTCTCGGAAATTACCGGGAGCCATCTTAAAGAAACAATTGAAATACTTCAACTGTTTCCGGAACAATTGAAATTATTGGTACATAATCTGGATGAAACTGCCTTTAACAAAACTTATAGGGAAAATAGCTGGACGGTTCGGCAGTTGGTACATCACATTGCAGACAGTCACAATCATGCCTACATTCGGTTTCGGTGGGCGCTCACAGAAAATAACCCGTCTATAAAAGCGTATGACGAAAAAGCGTGGGCAGAAATGTACGATTATAAAAATGCGCCTATTGTTTGGTCCTTACTGCATATTGAAGTGATACACCATAAATTGGTGAATATCCTTCAAACAATGACAGAGGAACAGTGGGAACGAACCTATATACATAACATAACCAAAGAAGAAAAATCCCTTAAAACCATTGCATTAATGTACGCTTGGCACAGTATGCACCATTATTCGCATATTAAAAATGCTTTAATATAGTTTCATTCCATCAAAATCAGATTCAAAAAATTTTTTAGTAAAAAAAAGGTGTCCATCGAGGACACCTTTTAATTTAAAACAACACTTTTTTCTACATTCAATTTATATTATATCTCTAGAATTTAATTTTTGATGATTTTATAGCTTCCTGTTTCGCTGCCAATGGCAACTTTCATAATGTACGTACCACTGGAAAGACCGCTAACATTAATCTCTGAAGAAAGTGCATCCAGTTTTTGTGACAGTACTTCTTGGCCCAAAAGGTTATATATTGCCACATTGTTTATTGAAGCAGATGCTTTTATTGTAAGGATGTTACTGGTTGGGTTTGGGTAATAAACAAAGCTGTTTATTGCATTATCACTTACCCCCAAAATATTGCTATTAGAGTCAAAATATAAGCCTGTGCTGTTTGAGCCAATGTAAACTGCAATAGCATTGTAGTTTACATCTTCTGCTACAGCTGATGACCCTCTTTCTACGGTGATAAGATTGTCGGATATTATTTCAAAATCATCCAACTCTCCAGCATTATAATTTAAT
>JBBQKI010000056.1:0-8525 GCA_038326725.1 Flavobacteriales bacterium | reverse complement strand
CTTCATAACCGAATATTTTTACTGAGCCGACACTCCAACTGTTTATAGTTAAATCTTTGTCAAGGGTGAAAATGGAATAATCCTGTAAGCTATCTATTATCTGGCTATAAAATTCAGCGGTAGGGACATACTTTTTTTTTAAAACTTTAGCTTTTGTGGGGGCTTTTTTCATTTTATTTATTTAAATGAATTAATTTTTTTACACTCACTTGAAGGTTGGGGTTATTTTGAAGCCGGGGTTACACAATTGTTCATTTAAGACATTAAAAATAATTTGTTTTAATTGTTCTGCCCATCTTTTAGCATTAATTTAAGAAATTGCTCCGTTGGAGACTTCGGGCAAATCCAGTTCACTGAAGATGGAATTCTCGCTTTTATATTCCACAACGATCTCCTTTAATATGTGCACTACTTTATCATCTTTTTTCTTTAGTGCTGCCCTCACCAAACTCTCATATTTTCCTCTCATTTCCCCAAATGGTAATGGTTTGTCTTTGGAAACCATTATTTTTGAATGTTGTGTAGGCAGGTTTACGCTACTGTCCGCCAAGAGTTCTTCATAGAGTTTTTCGCCGGGGCGCAGGCCAGTAACTTCTATTTTTATCTCTTCCTCCGGCACAAAACCTGAAAGCTGAATCATCCGTTTTGCCAAGTCCATAATGCGGATGGGCTTGCCCATGTCAAAAACATAAATCTCCCCGCCAAGCCCCATGGTTCCTGCCTGCAGCACCAGTTGACAAGCTTCGGGAATGGTCATGAAATACCGGATGATGTCCGGATGCGTTACCGTAACCGGGCCGCCTTTGGCGATTTGCCTTTTAAAATGGGGTATCACCGAACCGTTCGAACCAAGCACGTTCCCAAAACGGGTAGTAATGAAACGGGTGGTAATATTGCTTTCCTGCTGCAGTGACTGTACATACATTTCCGCCGCACGTTTGGTAGCACCCATTACGTTGGTTGGGTTTACCGCCTTGTCCGTGGAAACCATTACAAATTTAGAAATATTGGTGGCAAGGGCCATCTTCACCAAGTTCATTGTCCCCAATATATTTACATAAATGGCTTCGTGCGGGTTTCTCTCTATAATGGGCACATGCTTATAGGCAGCGGCATGGTATAAAAGATCAAAGTTATATTTTTCAAAAAGCATAGTAATACGGTACATGTTACTGATGTTGGCCAGTTCGGTAACAAAGTTAAGGTTGGGGAAATTCTCCAATAATTCCAGTTCCAAATCATAAAGAGCGGTTTCGGCTTGGTCCAAGATCACAATTAGCTTTGGATTGAACTTCGATATTTGCCGAACCAATTCACTTCCAATGGAGCCTGCCCCACCTGTAACCAAAATTACCTTGTTCTCAAGGTCGGACTTTATTATTTGGGTATCCAATTCTACTTCTTCTCGGTTCAGAAGATCCTCTATCTGTATGGTTTTAATTTGTTGGTTCAGGTCTTTTTTATTGTCCCATTCTTCCACCGAGGGTACATTGAATATTTGGATATTGCTGGCCAAGCATTCATCAATTAGTGTGTCCTTCAATTTTTTCGACATACTGTCGCCCATGATAAGGATGCCGTGGACGTTCATGCTTTTTAGATGTTCATAAATATTTTCGGTATTTCGAATAACGGGCCTGTCCAAGATGCGGATATGCTTATAGGTTTTGTTGGGGGAAATGAAACCTACCAGTTCAAAAGGGCGTACCGAATCGGTGTTCAAGGCCTCTGCTATGGAAATGGCATTATCATCGGTACCGAAAATAACTACCCTTTTTTTGAATGCACCTCTCTTTTTGTCCTTAAAAAATTGGTATAATTGTTTGATGAGCACCCTAAAAAGCAGTAAAAAGGAGAAGGACAACACCAAGTATATAAAAAGCCCGGGCATGATGAATATTCTATCTCCTGAAGTCAAAAAATATGTATAGTTAATAAGGGTCAAAACCGAAATAGTACCAAAACATGCGATAAGAAGCTTTACAATATCCGTAAAAGTGGAATGCCGTATAAGGCCGGAATAGGTTTTAAAAACGAAAAAGAAGCAAAAGTTTACACCGAAAATCAATAGTACCCGCTCTGCCAAGGTAAGGGTGTCATAAAAATCGATACCCAAATTATGAATTATATATTGGGAGACCATTATGGAAAGTAGTACCAAAAAAGAGTCCAGCGCCAAAACGATCCACCGGGGCAAATAGCGGATGTTGCGGATGCCAATTTGATTGTCGCCGGTATAAATTGTCCTTTGTATTTTTTTCCTAATCCGCTGTATCATGATATATTGGGTGGTTCAAATTACAACTATGGCTTCAATCCACCTTTAAGAAATTGCGAAGTTGTTATAGTATGAAAATTTTGATTGGGGAGTTTCTTTATAATCGTTTTTTGGATGCGACCCCTATCAGCCGAGGTGAGGTTTGATGCTGAGGGCAAACACAGTCCATTGGTGAACAAGTCTTCTGCAACCTTGCCACCGTAAAAAGGTGATGACTTAAAAACGGGTTGCAAATGCATGGGTTTCCAAAGGGGCCTGCTTTCAATATTTTCGGTTTCTAAGGCTTCTTGCAATTTTGCTGGAAAACCTTTACCTAATACTGTAGAGTCAAAGGTAATACAACTAAGCCAATGATTTGATACGCAATCGTAATTGAATTCATTAAAAATTTCCACCCCGTCTATATTGGCAAACAATCGCGTATAAAAATCGTGGTTCTTCCTGCGCAAAGCAACGTGCTTGTCTAACACTTCCATCTGTCCCCGCCCTATTCCCGCGCAAACATTGCTGAGGCGGTAGTTGTACCCAATCTCGCTGTGCTGATAATGTGGAGCTTCGTCCCGCGCTTGTGTGGCCAAAAAAACCGCCTTCTTTTTTACCTTTTCATCTTTAGATATCAAGGCCCCGCCGCCGGAAGTGGTGATAATTTTATTCCCGTTAAAAGAGAGGATGGATATATCTCCAAAAGTACCGCACTTCCTACCTTTATAAGTACTTCCCAAAGCCTCGGCGCTATCTTCGATAACCGGGATTCCATATTTTTTTGAAAGTGCGTTTATTTCATCTACCTTATAGGGCATCCCGTACAGATGGACAGCAATAATGGCCTTTGGTTTTTTCCCTTTCACCATACTGTCATTGATTGCCATTTCCAAATAATGCGGACAGATGTTCCAAGTTTCGGGTTCGCTATCAACAAACACAGGTGTTGCCCCCAAATACATAATGGGGTTTGCAGAAGCGGAAAACGTTAGGCTTTGGCAAATCACTTCATCGCCACGCTCTACCCCCAGCAGTATCAAGGCCAAATGAATTGCTGCGGTGCCAGAGCTCAAGGCGGCCACATGCCTGTCTTCTCCCAAGTAACTTTCAATGGAAGTTTCAAAAGCTGTAACGTTCGGGCCTAAAGGGGCTATCCAATTGGTTTCAAATGCTTCGTTTACATAATCTTTTTCGGTACCGCCCATGTGTGGGGAAGAAAGGTATATGCGGGATTTTTGCATGTCCAAATTTGCGTATGGTTTCAAAATTTTTTTGTAAATTCCAAAGTTATAAAGTTTTAAGCCTTTTTATTAAAATCTTGTGTTATTGTTTAACTTAAAAATATTTCAATTCATAAAATTTAGTTAATAAAACTTGGACCCTCAAATAGCATATTTGAATTAACTTATCTTTAATCAAAATAAAATGCATTTTATCAAAAATGTCAAAAACAATTACAAAAACCCTTAAAAAATCCGCCAATCTTTTCCCTGTGGTGGGGGTTGGGGCTTCGGCGGGAGGGCTTGCTGCGTTCAAAACCCTAATCGGGGCTATCCCGGTGGATTCAGGCATGGCCTGGGTCTTGGTACAGCACCTAAGCCCAGCCCACGTAAGCATTTTGCCCGAACTGCTTCAAAGAGTTACCAAAATCCCAGTATTGGAAATTACAGATGACATTAAGGTAGAACCGGACCATATCTACATTATCCCCAGCAACAAACTATTGATGTCCAACGACGGAGTTTTGGAGCTAAGCCCAAGACCATTGCCAAAAAAGAACAAGCTGAACATGCCTATCGATCTTTTTTTCAAATCGCTTGCCGAGGTGCACCAGTCGTTTTCCATTGGTATCGTGCTTTCGGGTACGGGGAACGATGGCAGCATCGGGCTTAAGGCAATCAAGGAACAAGGCGGCATCACCGGGGTTCAGGACCTAGACTCGGCGGAATATGACGACATGCCCCGAAATGCCTCCCAAGAAGGCATGGCCGATTTTATCCTTCCCCCCGATCAGATCCCGGCAAAATTGCTGGAAATCACCAAACAGAACGGCAGCAAGAGCACAAAGCCCAAAACGTTGGTCCAAAAAGAGGAAGGCGTTTTCAGGCAAATACTTTCGCTGCTACGCACCAATAAGGGTACCGATTTCACCTATTATAAACAAGCCACCATCCAGCGGAGGATACGCCGCAGGATGGAAATCCACAAAATCGAGAAAATATCAGCCTATTTTACCTATTTAAAGTCCCAAATGTCCGAACTGGATGAACTGTACAAAGATTTATTAATCCCGGTAACTTCTTTTTTCCGAGACGCCAAGTCTTTTGAAAACCTATGCACCTCGGTATTTCCAAAGATACTCGACCATAACAAGCAGAACGCCACCATACGGATATGGGTGGCGGGTTGCAGTACGGGGCAGGAGCCGTACTCCATTGCCATGTGCCTCATGGAATATATGGAGACTATAGAAAAAACTGATATAAAATTGCAGATTTTCGCCACCGATATCAGCGAAGCCTCAATTTCAAAAGCACGGATGGGCTTTTATGATACTAACGAAATTGAAGGTTTGGCTGAAAACAGGCTCCAAGAATTTTTCACCAAAACCAATGGTGGCTTCCTCATCAACAAAGAGATACGGAACCGCTGTGTGTTTGCCATGCACAATTTTTTAACGGATCCCCCCTTTGGCAAAATGGATTTAATAAGTTGCCGCAATGTGCTTATCTATATGGAACCCTACCTCCAAAAAAAGGCTTTTACGTCATTCCATTTCGCCCTGAACCCGAAAGGTATGTTGATGCTGGGCAAATCTGAAACTGCCAATAGCGTCCCCTACCTATTTACACTCATGGACAAAAAGGAAAAGTTGTTTTCACGAAAAGAAGGAAAGGGCACATTCGAAAGTCTAGTGGGGCCGAAAAAGGAAAGAAACCTTGCCAGACTCAATGTCCAATCTGAACCCAAAAATGGCCTGAGCGATTACCAGCATAGCGCGGACGAAATAATCCTGAATAAATATGCCCCTGTGGGGGTGGTGGTCAATGAAACTATGGAAATTGTTCATTTCCGAGGAAATACCGCACTATATTTGGAACAACAACCGGGCAAGCCCAGCCATAACCTATTGAAAATGGCAAAGAGTGGATTGGCCTTTGAGCTGCGCAGCATCATCCACAAATCAAAAAGGGAAAACAAAACGGCAATTAAAGAATACATCTCAATAAACATAGAGGGGAAACAACAAGGCCTGTCAATAGAGTCCATCCCCTTACCCAATCTTGCAGACCCACATTACCTCATCCTTTTTCACAAGAACCCACCTTCTGAAGCTGAAGCTTTAACTCCAGCACAAAAGAAGAATTCGGACAAAGCCAATAAAAATAATCAAGACAAATACGTCGACCAACTCGAAGAAGAACTTTCCCAAAACCGGGAAGATATGCGCGGTATAACCGAAGAACAGGAAGCAATCAATGAAGAGCTGCAAAGCGCGAACGAGGAATTGCAGAGCAACAATGAAGAAATGCAGAGCCTTAATGAGGAACTGGAAACCAGCAAGGAAGAACTGCATAGCACCAATGAAGAACTCACCGTATTAAATCATGAGCTCGTGGAGTTGAATGACCAAGTCACCGAAACACGCGACTATGCCGAGGCAATCGTGGAAACCATCCGTGAGCCGCTGTTGGTGCTAGACAACCGCTTAAGGGTAAAGACGGCAAATTCAGCTTACTATAAATTTTTTCGCACAAACGAAGAAGAAACCGAGGGCAAGTTCATCTTCGAACTGGGCGATAAACAATGGAACATCCCACGGCTTCGCACTTTGATAGAAGAAATCCTTACAGAAAAAGGCAAGCTTAACGATTTTGAGGTAACCCACGATTTTCCAAAAATTGGCCAGCTCAGCTTATTGCTGAACGCCCGGGAAATAAACAGCAAAAACAATTCGGAAAAACTGATCTTGCTGGCCATCGAAGATATTTCCGAAAAGAAAGCGGCCAAAGAAAAACTCATAGCAAGCGAGCGTCGCTACCACGAAATGATCTATTCCTCCTCCTCTCAGATGGCCCTTTTTGAAGGAGATGATATGATTCTAACTACTGCCAACGATGCTATTTTGGAAAGCTGGGGCAAGGGAAAAGATTTGCTTGGAAAATCGGTGTTCCAATTCCTCCCCGAAATCATTGAATCTGGACTTGACAAGCTTATTTTGAAGGTGTACCGCACCGGCAATTCCGAGTCTGAATATGAATTCCCCATATACATGTTAAGGGATGGAAAGCGTCAACTGGTTTATTACAATTTAATGTACCAGCCCCATAGGGACATTGAAGGCAATATCATAGGTGTGGTCGTTATTGCCTCCGAAGTGACCCCCCAGGCCGAATACAACAAAAAAATAAGGGAAAGCGAGAGCAATTTCAGGGAGCTTGCAGAGCTCATGCCCGATAAAATCAGCACTGCCAGTCCCAAGGGCAGAGTATTCTATTTTAACAAGAACTGGTTGGATTATTCGGGCCTCTCTTTTGAAGAACTGAAAGACTTGGGCTGGCAAGGCCTGTTACTGACGGATGAACTTATAGTGTTCAACGCCCGCTTGCGCCATTCATTTCGGACGGGGAACGACCTAGAAATGGAAATGCAATGCCGCAACAAGAACGGCGAGTATATTTGGCATCTTACCCGCGCCTCGCCGGTGAAGAACGAAACGGGAAAAATTACCATGTGGATCACGGCCACCACCGAAATACAAAAACTGAAGGAAGAGGAAAAACGCAAAGAGGATTTCCTGAAAATGGTGAGCCATGAGTTAAAGACCCCTATAACCTCCATAAAAGGATATGTGCAATTGCTGCTGAACATGTTGGGCGATAAAGCCGTGGCCTTAGAAACCCTACCACTAAAACCTTCATTGGAGCGCATAGACAACCAGGTAGCCCGGCTAACCCGTTTGATATCCGAAATGCTCGATGTTTCGCGTATAGAAGACAACAGGCTGGGCCTACAAATGGAAACATTCAGCATAAATGAACTTGTGGACAATACGGTCAATGATATAAACCATACCATCTCCGAGCACCACATCAAGGTTTCCCACGAATTTGAATGTTACGTAAACGCAGATAAGGACCGGCTGGGGCAAGTGCTCATCAACTTCATCACCAATGCTATCAAATATTCTCCGGAAAACAAAAAGGTGATAGTAAAAGTTTATAAAACAAGGGAAAACCTGGTAACGGTAAGCGTTAAGGACAAGGGCATCGGGATAGACAAAAAACACCATGAAAACCTTTTCAAGCGTTTTTATAGGGTTGGCGGAAAAAGTGAGGAAACCTATTCTGGCTTTGGGATTGGCCTGTACCTCGCCAAAGAGATCATGACCCGGCACAATGGCGTTATAAATGTAGAAAGTGAAAAAGGGAAAGGCTCCGTGTTCAGTTTTACCCTTTCAATTGCATAAAAAAAAATGAAAATGGAAAAGATGAAAAACATATTGGTAGTGGACGATGATGCCATCATAGGCGTCATGCTAAAGGATATACTTAATTTTAAAGGTTATGAAGTAACCGTGCTGCAGAACCCCGCCAATGCGGAAAAGACGATACAAAAAAAGAAAATCGACCTAGTCTTGCTGGACATGCTTATTTCGGGGGTGAATGGTACCGATGTTTGCACACGGCTAAAGAATAACATGGATACCTCAGATGTGCCCATATTGATGATGTCCGCCCATCATGAAGCAGCGCCCATTTGCCTCCGCGCCGGGGCCGATGCTTTTTTGTCAAAACCCTTTAACATGGATGTCCTCCTTAAAAAAATAGATGATATCTCATTATCTTATTCAGCGAAGCAAGCATAGGGAAAACAAAGTACCTGTCATCCTGAGCGCAGTCGAATGGTGTCATCCTGAGCGGTTCCAGTGATCGGTTCCAGTTAGCGTAGTGGAAGTGTAGTCGAAGGTGAAAAGAAGAAGGAAGAGCCAAGCACCCAAATTCCAAAACCCAAAACCTTTCACTACTCACTACTCACTAATTCACGTATTCACCAACTAATTCGTAACTTGCTGCTTACCAAATAAACTCATAAGCTCATAAACTAGAAATCATGAAAACATTCATCATCTCCATCCTCTTTGTCCTAGCAGTATTGCCAACTATTGCCCAAAACGACAAACAATTCTTGTTGAACTATTATGCCACCACTCAAGCCCAATTACAGAAAAACATTGCAGGCCTAAGCGAAGCCCAAATGAAGT
>JBBQKI010000055.1:0-10415 GCA_038326725.1 Flavobacteriales bacterium | reverse complement strand
TTTGTATAGTCCAATTGCGTTGGCAATACTCAAATATGTTTTCTTTTTGAATCCTTTTACCGAAAAGGCCTGTGGATTGAGCATTCCTCTTGCAGAAACAATAATTTTCATATGCTTTTTCAACAACCAAAGTGGCAGGATTGAAAAATACCAACTGTAGATACCGTTAATGTATGCTATGTCGAATTCGGTTTCGTCAACCAGTTTTTTGATGTTTTTTCTATTGAGTTGGTCTTTTGAAAAATAGTAAACAGATGTGTTTTTGCTGAAAGTGTTCCATTGATTTGAAGCCACGTTTTTATAGACTTCGGTACTGCAATAGTCTGTGTCTCGTGTAATTATGTAAAAATTACAGTAATCTCCCAAGTGATCCAGCATATTGGCATAGGAGCGCACCGGCCCGCCAGATTTTGTGCCGGGCAGGAACCAATCCAAAAATATCAATATGTTCTTTTTTGGGTGTTCCATTTTTTATGGGGTGGCCATTTCTTTATAGATGTTTAAATATTGGCCGGCAATTTCCTTAAGGCTAAACCGTTTCACATTTTCTTTTCCCTTCTTAATCAACATTTCCCTAAGGTTTTCATTTTCAATAATATCTTTCAGGCCTTTTTCTATTTCATTTACATCATAAGGATTTACAAGATAGGCACCTTCACCGGCAGCTTCTGCCATTGCGCCAAAATTTGAGGTAAGTACAGGTCTTCCCACTTTTTGCGCCTCGATAATGGGCATCCCAAAACCTTCATAGGTTGAGGGGAAACATACCAAATCACATTTTTCGTAGCATTCAACTATTTCACTAAAAGGGATATATGTTTTATTGGTATATTCAATTTTCAATTCTTTTAGTAGCTTTTGTTGTGCTTCAGACAAATTACCTATAATGAAAACTTCACAATGGATGTTTTGGATCGCTTTCAACGAACATTCTAGGTTTTTGTTCGGTTTTGTGCCAATGAGCAAAATAATTGGTTTTTCCGAATTAAACACCTTCGGTTTAAAAGTAAACATTGGGTTTACAGGATTATGGACTACACTGATTTTATTTTTCGCAAAAGGAATTACTTTGGAAAGTTCCTTTTTTGTGAATTCCGAAATTACCGTAATCCTTTTTACAAATACTGCCGGAAGCCAATACCAAAGCAAAAGAATGTAAAAACGTCTAAAGATGTTGCCGTGAATGGCCGACTTTATATCGTGAACGGTCAGCACCGTGTTTTTGCCCGTGGCTAGGGCCATATAATTTACATCGCCGGTAATGTGGTTGATATCGGTTTTGTTCGGGCTGAAACTTTTAATATTTCTTAAAATGGTACTTGGATCCCCGCCAGTGGCCGGCATTTCGGTTTTTTTTATGTGGCGGGTTTTTACAATTTCGTTTTGAAGGCTTTCAAAAAGCTCCTCAATACTGTTGTACTGTGGCAGGCGTTGGCGCGAGATGTAGTTTATTGTTCTATTCATCACCCAAATGCCAGTTTAGAATATTCTTGCATACCCAAAAAAACAGAAATACCAGCAATAGTGATTTTACCATGTGGTTTAGAACCACTACCAGCTCCGTTTCGGCCTTTACCACTTGAAGCCAGAACAGGGGAATGAAAAACAGTATAAGAGGTTCCCTGCCAACCCATTTTAGGATTAGCCTCCAAAAGAAAATTAAAACCATACCGAAAATTCCCATAAAAACAACACCACCGAACACGCCGTAATTGGCGTATGCCTCGCCCACAACGCTCATACCCATAGACGTTCCGCTACTTAAATTGAGGCCCGTAAATTTTTCAAAGTTTTCCACCCCGCCAGCTTCTTCCTTATTTGGATTGAGAAATCGGGGCAATATACTGGCATATAAGGCATCAACGACCGTTTCACCGCGGGCATGAGGTTCTTTTTCTGGGGTATACTGCATAATGGCACTTATGATCCATCCTTGGTTTAAACGCACGTTCAGTTCTCCCTGTTCCTCTTTGTCCTCGGTAAACCCACCGGATATCTTTCTTGTGAGAATATCAAAAAACAGCTCAAGTTTATTTCCGGAATAGCCATTCCAGACTAATGTCCTGAAATCCGCTTTAACCAATTGAATAACAGTAGCCAATAAAAATCCTGAAACCATAATAATAAGGGTTGTCCTTAGGGCCGGCTTAACCTTATAGGACCAAAACATATAAAAGAATGTTGACCAAAGTATAAAATCGTGGAATAGTGCAGAACTTATGGATTCTACGAATAGAAAGAGAATTGCGGCATAAAACAAATAACGATGCCATCTTTTATCTGAAAACAGCAATATGAGTGCACCTACGTATTTAAAGTTTTCCAATAAGTAAAAAACAAAATTAAGACTGTCAGGCATTATTTTTTCCAAGAACCCAAATGCGATGCCTAAAAGAAGAATGTAAACCCCAGCGGAGGAATAGCGTTGAAACAATCTTTCGTCAATATTTAATTTCGGCTCCTTATAAATTCCATAAAACATGGCCAACGCGAGTGCCAGGTATGCTGGCACTACATAACCCACATAAACATCCTCGGGAATGTACATGTGGTATTTAAAGTGTTCAAAAGTGCTTTGGTACTCTATAACGGGGCCAATAATCCACTGCATTCCGGCTATTAAAAGTAATAGTTCCAATATGGGTATACGGTGGCCCAGACCTGTTACAAAGCGGAACCCCACGTATAGAACAGCTAATATCCCTATTACAGACCAAAATCCCATATCACTTTTCCAATTGGTTCAACAAGGGTTGTAATGCTTCTTCAGCGTTATTGGCTGGGAGTCCATCAATAGGTTCTTTCATTGAAAAATTTTGCCGATTAAAGCTATCCATTTTCTCGAAATCCACGGGAATTACCATTCCGGACCTATACGGTTTTACGCCCAACATTTTTTCTGAATACCATACTTGTAACCCACAGGCCAAATATTCAAAGAGTTTATTTGAGGCGTTATATTTATAGTTATCGTCATTGGCGGTGTACAAAATAAGACCAACATTGTATTTTTCCAAAGTTAATGGAATGCTGTTGTAATCTATCCCGCCTTCAATAAAGTTTATGAGGGGACTGTCCAAGGCCTTTAAATATCTCAAGGTTTCGGCATTGTAATTATAGCCGTAAATATCAAACAAAACCTCTCCCTTTTGCGCAAGTACCCAAGTACAATATTCCTTTAAATAGGAATGGTCCACTGTCAAGGAACCAATATAAACTGTTTTCAAAGGTATTGTGGATTTGGTACTCTGAAACTTATTTCCCCAGCTCAATGGCGGATAATTGGGAAGTACTCGCATTTTGCCAGGATCAACTTCAGGATTATCTGCTAAAAACAAGCGGATCCTGTCATCATTGGTCTCGGAAATCCAGATGGCTTTTTTATATAAAAAAACTTGTTCCAAACGGTGATATCTTTTCACCAAACGCATTCCGCTTTCATACCATTCCAAACTGAAATATTCATGATAATGTATCAGCAATTCAGCGTTTTTATTGAATAATTTTAAGTACCAGTAAACGGGCCACACGGAGTAACTTTCAAAATAAAGGATCTTGTCCGGTTTAAAGAATAGTAACCCAAGCAGACATTTAATATTGAAAAGTGCGTATTTAAAAACACGGAAGATTGCATTTTCGCCCAAATTTGGCGCGGGAGTCCTTGAAATGTTATCGATGGCAGCATTCCTATATATTTCCCTTTTTTTATTGTTGTGGGTAGTCCAAACCTTTAACATCAAGTTTTCCTCGTTTGAACTTATGGTCAAAAAATTCATGACGGGCGGGTAAAATTCTAAGGACAGATAATGAACAACTGCTATTTTCTTCATTCCATTACTGTTTTTAGAACGTTTTTCAGGATAGCTTCATAATCGTAGCCTGCTTGATGTACTTTTTCATAACCTTTAGCGGAAATCAATTCCAGTGCCTCTTCATCATTTAGAAAGATGTTAATTTTTTTTATCAGGTCTGTTTCATTATCATAAAAGATGACTTCCCCTTCATTAAAAAAAGAAGTAGTTTCCTTGTTGCGCTCCGTTAACAGCGCGGTGCCACAGGCTGGGATTTCAAAAGTTCGGGTGGTGTGAAGCTCGGGGATCCACTTGCTGATGGCTCCCCAACCTATGCGCGCGTTCTGCAACTGCCTTACATAGTCATCCCCATATACACCTTTTCCCAAATAATTTAAGTTGGAATTGGTTTTATGGGCGTTGGCGAAATTTTCCCATTTTATTCCGGCGAGGGTAACGGGAATGTTGTTTTCCAATAATTTACGTATCACACTTTCCCTTTCCTTTTCGTGGTGGCCAATGAATACAAGACTTTTTTTTGCCTTGAAATCATTTTCGGATTTTTTATGGATTTCCTTGTCGAAACCCTGGGTGGTATAAATAACTTTTGATGGACTCACGTGTTTATTGTAAAAATCCAGTTCATAGGATTTGGTGGTAATCAAAAAATCATAATAGGGTAGGGAACTGTTGAAAAGGGCGGATTTGTGATAGGTAAAGGCCGGATCCGGTGTAAAATGAACCATTTTTGTAGCGTGATTCCGAAACATTTTTATCACTTTCTCTTTTAGGAAAATGCCTTTATCAACCCAAATTAAATCATACTTTATTTTTTTGAATTTGGAGAGAACATACCGGTTTACATTTCCAATCAAAGGGCCTTTTTTATAACGAAAACCCAAAGAACGCCAAAGTTTGTTGGTGTTATAAAAGGGTATGTGTATATCTATAACATCAAAAATCTCCGCTCTAACTATTGCGGAAATTTTGTCGGCACGCATTTTACTGGTAGTACCGTGGGAATATTGACCTACATATAAAACTTTCATATTTTCTCTAAATTCCTTACTTACTTTACAGCCGTTTCACAAAAATCCAAAAGCAACTTTTGTGTGTTTTCCACATTGTATTTTCTTATAATTGAGTTGAACATAGTTTCAGTTTTGCTTTTTAAAACATCGCTATTAGTATTTAAAACTTCTTCGATCTTTTTAAAGATAGCATTCTCGTTTGGTTCACAGTACCAAAAAGTATCATTTTCAAAAATAGTGGGAATTCCGCCCCTATTGGTTCCTATTGCAGGGCATTTTAAGGCGAAGGATTCCAAAATTGAAAACGGTTGGGCATCATCCACAATGGACGGCACTACCACAAGGGAGGCATTTTTAATAAACTCATTCACATTTTTTACGTGGCCTTCAAAAAATATTCTTTCCTTTAACTGCAATTCTTCAACCAACCTTACTATTGAACTGTGATAGGTCGCTTCCTTAGTATTTGCAGATTTTGGATTGAAAACTCCCAAAACTTTTAAAGTATATTTTTCCGGAAGCATGGATAATGCTTTTATCAACAAATGAAGGCCTTTGCTTTCAATAATTCTTCCGAAATACAGAATTTCGTTTTGGTTTTCTTTATCATGTACCAAAGACGAATCTGAAAGATTTAGGAGAATACCGTCCGTTATATAATCTATTTTGGTGTATGGTGTTAAGTGTCTTGCCCAATAATTCCCCACCATTTCATTGTTGGCCACATAGTTTTTTATGCTCCTCAAACCCCATTTATTTAAACTACCAATAGAATTTTGGTTATGCACCCATTTAAAGTAAACCATCGTCCGAATACCTGTTATAGACTTTACAATTCGAATCATTGGGAACGCATGGATGGTGTGGGTAATCAATAAATCGATTTTGCTCTTTTTTATGAAACGGACCAGTTTCTGAACGGATTTTAGATATGAAAAAACACCCTGCACATTTGGTGGTTGTAAATTGATCACTTCAACCCTTTCATTTTGAACGGCATAATCTGTAAATTTTTCGCAGACCAAAAAAACCTCATTGCCAGTTTTTTCCAGATATTCGGAAAAAACCGACATGGATTTTTCGGCTCCACCGAAGGTGGAGGAGGCATTTCCGTCCACAATTAAAATCCTCATCCGGCTATTTGTTTGTTTATTTTATGGCCAATGGCTTCCCATGTCATTTGGGTGCGGGTATAGTTCCAAGCATTAGCACGCATCTGTAAATATTTTTTTTCGTCCTTTAAAAGTTTTTCAATTTCCGTTGCAAAATCCTCGGCCGTGAATGGGTTTTCAATAATAATTCCGGTTTCATCATGTTTTACCAATTCTGGAACGCCAAAACTACGTGGCGCAATGCTTGGGCAACCAAAATATCCTGCTTCTATCAGCACAGCACCCATTGTATCCATTTTCGTAGGGTGTACCAACAGGAACGCTGTTGACAGAATATCCTTGAATTTTTTTAAATCGGCAACGTCTGTTTTTTTTAATAGCCCCACATATTTTATCCCAGGTTCTTCCAAAACTTCGGCAGGTGGTTTTTCACCCATAATCGTAAGGGTGGCCGAAGGATACTGCTCCTTTATTTTTTTAAAAGCCCCAACACAAATATGGCCACCTTTTTTTTCAAAATTAAGGCTAATAAAAACGAAATTATTACCGCCGTCATACTTGTCCTTGTGAGGCATTTCCACGTTTCCGCCAGTATATACCAAGTGCTTTTGCGATTCGTTTAAACTGTACACCTTTACCATTTCATCCCAGGCCCATTGGCTGCCCACAAAAATATCGGTGGCGTTTTGGAGCCATTTTTCTTCCTGTTTTGCAATCCGGTCAACATCCTTTTTGCTAAAAGTTTCAATTTTCGAGAAAATTTTCAAATAGGTTATAAAATCTGCATCCAGATATACGCCATAGACAGTATTATAATTGCATTTAAGCCAAGGGGTCTGTCCGAAAAAGAAATTATAATCTGCCTTTTCAAGTTTATTTTTGACTTCGGAATCGATTTTTTGCAATCGGCTTTCCGAGAAGAAGTTGAAGTTTCCCCGAAGTCCTAAAGTACGGTACAGTTTGGAATGTGATTTTTCCAATAGGGTTACGGGAGGATTGATGGGACCTACGTAGTTTACTTTTAAATGTTTCTCTAATTCCCTATGCATATTGAAATTGTTACCACTCCAACCGCCACTAGTAACGTTTAAATCCTGATTGCTTATAAAATTAATTTTTTTCATTGGGTTCGGGGTATTTTTAATTTATGTTTTTTTTGCCATATAATATAAGGCTATCAACTTATTTATAATATAATCTTTTTGTTTTCCGTCCGTGGCAATAATGTTTTTGCCTTTAAAATTTACAAAACTCAAATGGTGGCCACCATTATAGTTCCATTTCTCATGTCCGTCCAAATAATTTGCACGATATAATTCTTCACTGTAATTTTTTTCATCGAGCGCATTTATTTTAAGAATATGTAGGCTTTTTCCATATTCCTCGGAGCAATCCTGTGCCAATCTATAAAGCTGACCATCGATTGCAACCACGCCTCCACCACATCTTTCATATTTTGCGTCCGTACATACAGGGTTTTGTGGATGGGACATCAATGGCTGACGCAAAATATCTGGAGTAAAAAATATATCCATCCCTTTTTCTGAGGAAGTAAAAAGGTACCACAATCCTTCAAAATATATTACGGAAGAATCCCAATAGGGGCCATTAACCAAAATTTTAGGATTTTTAAGCCCGAATGGGAAATCCTCAAATTTGTATAACCGTATATCCTCTGCATTGGATGATTCGGGTATCATATATGGTGAACCGTCTATTTCAAAAACAAAGGGGTACGAAAGATGAAAATCTTCTTTTAGAACAATCCCCAAATCAATAAAATTTTCAAGGTCATAGGTTTTATAAGCTTTTATAATTCCAGCTTTTTTGATGGATTGAGATTCATAAAACAAATAAAGACAATCGTTCTTGACAAAAAGAAACGGGTCTGCGTTGGTGTGTACTTTTTCTTTGGTTGTCCTTATTTTTTTGATGTTGAAAACCTTAATTGCATTCTTCAGATTTACATCAAAATTGAATTTGCCATCCAATATGTAAACCCCCATGCTCCAGAGCAATCCTTTTTTTAATTGTTTTGTTTGTTTCACCAACATTTTAGGGGAGTTGTTTATTCTTTGTTACTTCAAAAAATGTTACCAATTTTTCAACCTTTATCTTATAGCTGTTTGCAAAAGCAAAATTTCTTCTTTCATTAAAAGCTTCCTTTGAGTTTATGTCGCTCCAATTTTTTTTCTGTAGCTTAAAAAAAGCCGGAAATTCTGAATTATCAAATGTGGGAAGCATCGGGAATAATTTCAGGTCGTCATACATACTTATTCGGGTAGAAATTATTGGTTTACCGATAGCCAAATATTCCAGAATTTTGTGTGAATTTGAACATTTATTTTTATCGAAATTATAGTCGTAACATATCAAAAATGCATCTTGATTACGCAATTCTTCGGAAAGGGTTTTTGAAGAAACCACCCCGTGAAGCACACAATTTTTGGAGTTTTTCAGAAAATCCACGAATGCTGTAGACTCTTTAGAAGAGATACCACCCAAATTATTTGCCTCTTTTTGAAAGGCACCGTAAAAATGAAACTCAACACCAAAATTGTCCGTTATTATGGAGGTAAGGCTGGCTTTGTCCAAAATTGGGCCTATCATCAGATTGCCAACATAAGCCACTTTCTCCAATTTTTCTTCGGGATTAAATTTCACAAGCTTGTTGCCTTCAATAAAATCCGGGCTCAGCCCGTGATGCAGCAAGGTTTTGTTTTTGGCGTTCGAAAATGCTTCCAAGATTACTGGCGATATAGAAACCAATTGGTCAAAACCCCTGTATTCCTTCCTATATTCTGCATTTACTTGATCTGCCGGAAAAAAGATAGTTTTTTTGCCTTTAAAATTGGAGAGATCAGTAAAAACACCGTTGCAATCAAAGGAAAGAACGAATTCAAAATCTGGATATTCCTTCAACCATTTCTTTACTTTACTTTTTAGGACCGCATTATAAAAAGACCTAAAATGAAACCTTAACCGATTCAGGTTTTTTGGAATCTGGAACGAAACAAGCTTGATGTCTTTATGGTCTGGGCATGCTTCGTCTTTTTTCGGAGATGAAGAAAAATTGACGGTCAAAAAATATACGTTAATTCCTGCCTCCGCAAACGCCAAGGCATAGTGGTGCTTTGAAAGTTTGGAAATGCCCCAATCTTCCGGAGAGATTATAAGTATGTTTTTATCCTTTTGAATCATTATTTAAAGAGTTTGCGCAGACTGCTGGTTTTTTCCAAAAGCATTTTATATTTTCTTTTATTTCCTTCGTGAGTTCCGTAAAATACGTGGGGCACGGGATGTTTTTTCATAATGTTTTCAAACTCTTGAGGGGAAAGACCTAATTTTTTCAAAACATATTCGGTATCGTCGCTAAGTTCCTGAGCGTCGTAAATTGAAAATTCCAGAGTTTTTAGGGCTTCTTTCCTGCTTATTTGGCCGGAACAGATAAGGGTGCTTAAATGTGCCTTGCGTTTGTCCACCCCAAATTTTGTGGGAAGAATATAGTTTTGATAAAACTTGGTCCAAAGCGATTCACAATGTTTCCCGCCGTAATCACGCCAATCGAGCTTTTCCGTAATAGTGGCAATGGCCTCTTTTTTATTGTAATCCACATAATCCAAAAGGGATATGGGCGTCAATTTTTGGAAACCGGTGTATTTAATGTATTTGTAAAACGGTACCCGTGGGTAAGTTTTCAGTTTTATGGTGCCGAATTTATCGTGAATGGATTTTAGGTTTGTATAGTCTAATTTTGGATAGATCCAAGCCTGTGGCAAAATGAATTCCGTAACGATATTGGTTCCGCTGATGATGTAATTTATGTTGAACTGCGATGCCAGTTTGAACATTGTGGCCTGTATGGCGTGGTCTGAAACCACTTCAATATCAATAACCGAAGCCTTTAAATAGGAAAGTTGCAGGTCGCGGAATTCTTCCCAATTTACCACAATAGTATGCAGGTCGAAGCCCAGTTTTTCAATAATACTGTTCACGTTGTGGACGGCAAGTTCAGAATTCCAACCATTGTCAAAATGTACCGCCAAAGGCCTAAGCCCAAGTTCCTTAACTAGTTGGGCTACGTAGGTACTATCCACACCGCCGCTCAGGCCTATAAGGCAATCGTATTTTTTACCCTTACCGTTTTCCTTTATTTCGGCAACTATCTTTTCCAAAGCTTTTGAACGTGCAGGCTCTTTCAATAAATTTTTCTCGGCGGCCGCGCGATATTCATAATAATGGTTCGAGATGCCATCTTCATCAAAACTTATATTTTCGTCAGTGGTATCCATTACTGTTTTTGTACACATTTGGTACGCCCTTTCGGAGAACAGATCTGTATGATATTTACTTGTTTTTATAATCATAATTTTGAAAAAACTTCCTCGATCAATTGATTTTGTTTTGGGTAATTGATCATTATCCCCTTTTGTTCCGAAGCATATACAAACAGGCTTCCCGCCGCTACGGCAGATGCCCCG
>JBBQKI010000054.1:0-10862 GCA_038326725.1 Flavobacteriales bacterium | reverse complement strand
ATCATCGCCCAAAAAGAACCGGAAATCTTGGTAATTATTGAAGTGAAGACCCGCAACAGCTCGTTTTTCGGCGATCCGCAAACCTTTGTTACTCCAAATAAAATAAAACTATTGGTAAAGGCCGCCAATGAATTTGTTATTACAAATAATCTGGAGGTGGAAGTGCGCTTTGATATTATTTCGGTTTTGAAGAACGAAAAAATGGAACAGATTGAACATTTCGAGAATGCGTTTTACCATTTTTAATCCATGTTTTCAGCAGTTTCCTTTTTCAAAAATTCCTCAATTTTATAGAGCAAAACAATTTGTAAAAGCACGGCGGGAATTAAAAATATGAGCCCAAGCCAGGCCGTGAAAACAAATAAAAAAAATACCCCACAGGCTATTTCAAACCCTCCGGCAATTTGGGAAATCTGGCCAAGCGGTTTTTTCAAACGCAACAAAGCAAAGCCAAAAATAAAGCTTCCGATACCGCAGAAAATAGATTGTGTTATTAAAACATATTCGGTGTAAAACAGGTCAAAATAAAGCGAAACCATATCATAACCGTAAAATAAAATAGTAGTACCAATTAAAAAGAAACCGCCGATTTTCAACAAATAATTATTGAAGATTTTACCGCTCAAAACAAACCCCCACAAAAAATATATATAGGCTATCATCACTATAAATTTCATGCTGATGTAAGCAGACTTGGAAATGATGAGTTCATTTTCATAAAACCGGGCATAATCCACCGCAAATTCCACAAAGCCTGAAAGGAAATAAATCAGTCCGAAAACCCACGCAAGTTTTATATAAAAAACCGAAAACCTGATTTTCTTGAAATTAAAATTTTCAAGTGTGGATTCAGTGTTTTTCAGGTTTTCTACATCCTCGCCCAAGGCATTTAGAATGGTTTTGAGCGTAAAGCTTCGCGGGTTAACTTCTCCAGCTTCAATTCGCTGTATTGTCCGCACATTGATGTTGCACTGCTCCACAAGTTCTTCCTGCGTAAGGCCTTTTTGTTTTCGAAGCTCCAAAAGTTTGCGGCCAAGTTCGGGTTGTTTCATCTGTCTTTAATATTTGTTTTTTAAAAGGTCATATGGAACATCCAATTTGTCATTTTGCAGTTTGTTTAATAATGTATGTGGATGTTTCATTGTCTAAAATTTTATGGGGCAATAGTACGATGGCGTTAAATATAGTGCAATATTTTCACGGGAATTTCACCCGACATTTACACGACATAAGGAGTAACATTATTGTAAATCAGACAAATATCAATGTGAAAAGTTATTTTAATTATTCGAAAATCAAAACTTGCCCAAAACCTCTAAAGCTTTTACCACGGATGAAATCCCTTCAAAAGTAATCACCAAACGTAGCCCGTTTCGTGTTTGCGTTTCCTTCAGTAAAACTGTTTTTGGATGATTTTGGACATATTGCAAAACTTTTGAAAACGCCTCACTTTGATAAAAAGCACTTTGCTGATCTGCCACAAAATAACCCACGAGCGTCCCTTTTTTCATAACTACACGTTCCAAACCGAGGGCAATAGAGAGCCATTTTATGCGGACGCTGTTTAACAAATCTACAGCTTGTTTCGGAAGTTCCCCGAAGCGGTCGACAAGTTGGACCTCAAATTGTTGCAGTTCCTTTTCTTCGGAAAGTGTGCCCAGTTTGCTGTAAAGATTGTAGCGTTCGCTAATGCTGTTAACATAATTATCCGGGAAAAGCAATTCAAAATCGGTATCGATTACAGTTTCTTTTACAAAATCTTTTTTCGGGCCTTCGGTTTCATCATAAAGGGTCTTAAATTCTTTTTCCTTCAATTCATCAATGGCTTCGTTCAATATTTTTTGATAGGTTTCAAACCCAATTTCATTGATGAACCCACTTTGTTCCCCGCCCAAAAGATCGCCGGCACCACGAATTTCCAAATCTTTCATGGCAATGTTCAACCCACTGCCCAATTCGCTGAATTGTTCCAAAGCCGTGATCCGTTTTCGGGCATCGTCGGTCATCACTGAATCTGGCGGGGTTATGAAATAACAAAAAGCTTTTTTATTACTCCGGCCGACGCGACCCCGCATTTGGTGCAGGTCCGATAGCCCGAAATTATTAGCGTTGTTGATGAAAATGGTATTTGCATTGGGCACATCCAAACCGCTTTCAATTATGGTGGTGGAAACCAAAACATCAAAATCATGGTTCATGAACCGGAGCATCAAATCTTCAAGTTTTTTACCTTCCATCTGCCCGTGACCCACGCCAATTCTTGCATCCGGTACTAAACGCTGTATCATCCCAGCAACTTCCTTTATATTTTCGATTCGATTGTGAACAAAAAATATCTGTCCTCCCCGCGAAATTTCATAATGCACAGCATCCCGAATGGTTTCTTCGGAAAAACGAATTACGTGCGTTTCAATAGGGTAGCGGTTGGGCGGCGGCGTCGTGATCACAGAAAGATCGCGAGCAGCCATTAAACTGAATTGTAGTGTGCGAGGAATTGGTGTTGCTGTTAAGGTCAAAGTATCCACGTTTTCTTTGATGGTTTTTAGTTTGTCTTTCACAGAAACCCCGAATTTCTGTTCTTCATCAATTATTAACAAGCCCAAATCCTTAAATTCAACGGCTTTGTTCACCAGTTGATGAGTACCGATTACAATGTCCAAGGTGCCATTTTTCAAACCGTCCAAAACCGTTTTCCGTTCTTTGGCCGTTCGGAAACGGTTTAAATAATCCACTTTTACTGGCATTTCGGAAAGACGTTCCGTAAAGGTCCGAAAATGTTGAAACGCCAAAATGGTTGTGGGCACCAAAACCGCAACCTGTTTGCCATTGTCCACCGCTTTAAATGCAGCCCGGATTGCAACCTCTGTTTTTCCGAAACCCACGTCGCCGCAAACCAAACGATCCATCGGGCGCTCGCTTTCCATATCGCGTTTTACATCTTCAGTGGAAGTGGTTTGATCCGGCGTATCCTCATATATAAACGATGATTCGAGTTCAAGTTGCAAATAACTGTCGGGGTCAAAGGCAAAACCTTTTTGGGTGCGCCGTTTGGCGTAGAGTTCTATTAAATTGAAAGCGATTTCCTTGACCCGGGTTTTTGTTTTTTGTTTCAGTTTTTTCCAGGCATCGCTTCCCAGTTTATAAATTTTTGGTACTGAACCATCTTTACCATTGTATTTTGAAATTTTATGGAGCGAATGGATGCTGAGGTATAAAATATCGCGGTCGCCATAAAAAAGTTTGATGGCTTCCTGCATTTTTCCTTCCACATCAATTTTTTGCAAGCCCCCAAATTTCCCGATTCCGTGATCAATATGCGTTACATAATCGCCCACTTCAAGGTTGGAAAGTTCTTTAAAAGTGATGGCCTGTTTTTTTGCATATCCGCTTTTTAGCTGGAATTTATGGTAACGCTCAAAAATTTGATGATCTGTATAGCAAACGTTTTTTTCATCATCGTCAATAAAGCCTTGATAGAGCGAGAAAACCACGGTTTCATATTGGTTAACTCGCTGCTCGGCATCTTCAAAAATGTCGTGAAAACGTTTTGCCTGTTGCTCGCTACTGCAAAAAATGTAATTTTTGTAGCCGTGCCGAGCATTTTCATTTAAGTTTTCTATCAATAAATGAAATTGTTTATTGAAAGAAGGTTGGGGTTTGGTGTTGAAGACAATCGAATTTTCCTTTGAATTATTTTTTGAATTTGAAAATTCAACTACTTTAAAACCTGAAAATTGTTTTTTAAATAATTCGGAAGAACAGAACAATTGCGAGGGTTCACTTTGTTTAATGCCCGAAGGAATTTGCTGAAAGGCATTGGTTGCTTTTTTGAAAAGCACATCAATTTGACTGCTAAAAATTTCTTCATTTTTAATAAACAAAACAGTTTCCGGACTGATGTATTCCAAAAATCCTATACGAATATTCAATTCCGTGGATGTATCAAGGTTTGGGATAATGCTGATTTTTTTTACTATTTCTTTTGAAAGTTGCGTTTCCACATCAAAAGTGCGGATGCTGTCCACCTCATTCCCAAAAAACTCAAGCCGGTAAGGTTCGTCATTGCTAAAAGAAAATACGTCTAAAATCCCACCTCTCACTGAAAATTCGCCAGGTTCTGTCACAAAATCCGTTCGTTTGAAATGATATTCAAACAAGACTTCGTTCACAAAATCGATTGAAAGTTGGTCGGTTGTGGAAATTTTAAGGGTATTTTTTTCCAGTTCCTTCCGCGTTACCACTTTTTCAAATAAAGCTTCCGGATACGTAACA
The DNA here is from genome assembly GCA_038326725.1 of Flavobacteriales bacterium. Taxonomy (GTDB): domain Bacteria; phylum Bacteroidota; class Bacteroidia; order Flavobacteriales; family Flavobacteriaceae; genus JBBQKI01. The sequence goes on along the minus strand of JBBQKI010000054.1, from coordinate 6,590 downwards.
ATAATTATAGGTTTTTTACTCGACCCTACCCTGTTCAAAACCTCGGAACGCATCAAAACATTGGCGTTTTCAGTTTCCCCAAAAGTTTCATATTGGTATGGCTTTCTGTAGCTTCCCGGGTAAAAAAGCACTTTATCAACACCTAAAACATTCTCAAGATCATTAAGGTGAAAAGCTGCTTCTTCTTTATCGTTAAAAATTAATAGGAAAGGTTTCAAAGTAGAATTAAAAACCTCTGCAACCATCAATGAAACCGAAGAACCAATCAGGCCAGTAATTGTAATATTGTGGCTTCGGCCCCGCTCAGCCACCGGGTTATTGAGCGAAGCAGAAATGGCAATAGTTTCCCCCAGTTTTCGTGTGGCCGAAGACTGTTTGAAAAGTGAAGAAACCAATGTGTTATTCATAAAACGCAAAGATATGTTACCTATTAGGTTTTTGCGAAGAACTTTATACCTTTAATAACACAATTCCTTTATCCTTTAACTATTTTTAAATTATGGCAATAAAAGAATTTGATGTATTTGTAATTGGCACGGGCACTGCTGGGAAAACTGTGGCGTATGACTGTGCAAAAGCAGGAATGAAAGTAGCCATTGCGGACAATCGGGAATTTGGTGGCACTTGCGCCAACCGGGGTTGCGACCCAAAAAAAGTTTTGGTGGCCATTACCGAGGCGATGCAAAATGCGGCCAATTTAATGGGAAAAGGAATTAAAAACGTTCCAAAAATTAATTGGCAAGACCTTCAAAAATTCAAACAAACTTTTGTGGGTGCAGTGCCTTTTGTTACCGAAAAAAACCTGAAAGCAGCGGGCATTGAACTCTACCACCAATCCCCCGAATTCATTGATGAAAACACGCTTTCGGTGGAAGGAAAAACAATAAAGGCAAACAAAATTGTAATCGCTACCGGCCAAATACCCACGGAACTTAAAATCCCGGGAAGGGAACATTTATTGGTCAGCGACGATTTTTTGGAACTCCCCGAACTCCCGGAAAGTATTGTTTTTATTGGCGCGGGTTATATCGGGATGGAGTTTGCGCACATTGCCGCCCGTTGTGGCGTTAAAGTGACAATGATTGAATTTGGCCCGAGGCCGCTTGCGCATTTTGATGAAGACATCGTTTCCCATTTGATGGAAGCTTCAAAAGAAATCGGTATTGATTTTATTTTTAATGCTTCAGTTACTGAAGTAGAAAAACTGCGGAAAAATTTCAAGGTAAATTTTAAAAGAAGCGGAAAAGATGATTCCATAAAGTCAGGAATGGTTTTTAATACCGCAGGGCGTGAACCTTCCATAGCCGCATTGGAACTTGAAAAAGGAAATGTAAGCTTTTCAAAAAAAGGAGTAGAAGTGAACGATTTCCTTCAAAATCCTTCGAACAAATCGGTTTATGCCTGTGGCGATGTTTCCGCCAGCGGATCGCCACCGTTGACGCCCACCTCATCGCAGGAAGCGCGGATAGTGAGCCATAATATCCGAAATGGGAATAAGTTGAAAATGAATTTCCCGCCCGTTCCCTCGGTGGTTTTTACCCTTCCACAAATGGCAACTATCGGCCTCACCGAAGCGGAGGCAAAAAAACGGGGCTATGATTTTAGGGTGGAATATAAAAATGTTCCCGGCTGGTACAATGCACGGCATTTGAATGAAAAAACCTATGCCTATAAAACTATTGTCGATAAAAAAAGGAACCTCATTTTGGGCGCACACATTATTGCTCCTCAAGCGGGGGAAATGATAAATCTCTTTGTGCTTACGATGTGCGGAAAACTTACTTGTGAGGATTTGAAAGCAATGATTTTCGCCTATCCCACTTGGGGAAACGATATTAAGGGAATGGTTTGAGGATTTACGATTTTTGAAATAATTGTCTTAGACCATACAGCTAAGCGGTCTTAAATCTTAAGTCTTTTTCAAATATTCTTTGCATTTGTTCACTGGGCTAGTTTCGCGATTTTTGAAAGCGTGATAAATGCTGCTCACGAAAAGCACTGCTGCCACAGCAATTGCCGCGTAGGCAACTGTTTGACTTGCTTCCCAATTAGCGACCGCGATAGCTGCCAACGCCCAAACACCTACTAAGGCAAACTCACGCATATTGCGTTTCCAAGTAACAAATAGATTTATTATTCCTGCTATAATAATCATTGTGACAGCCCAAGAACTTTCGCTATAACCCCACGCTTCCCATTCTATACTCGTTAAATAGGCCGCAACGTTTGCGATACTCGCAACGGTAACCCAACCACTATAAAACACGAAAGGCCACCATAGAAAGGCAATCACAGAAATTGGTGCGTCCCAAAGTTCCATTCGGTTATTCATAACAACCTTTAAAAGTGAATATAGCAGTATAAAAATCGCAAATACTGAAAACTCCATATATCCGTAGAGCCAGAAAGTAATCCACATAATGTTTGCGAAGCAGGAAAGCACGAACCACCATCCCGTTTTTAATATGAATTGATTATCACGCACTTTACTAAAAAGACTTCTGCTTTGATAAATTATGAATCCCAACAACAACAAATAAATAAGCCCCCAAATAGAGAATGCATATCCCGCTGGGGTGAATAGATTTTTTGAGGCATCAGAAATATCGCCAATAGTTGTATTGTTTATTGCTCCCGTGTTAGAAAGATAGTTTACAAAAACTGTTGCCACGAAGGCAATGATGTTCGCTATTTGTAGCGTTTTTTTCATATTATTTTTTATCATTTATATCCCACCGAACATCAAAATTCTGCAAAAGAATTTTTGTATTTATATTCTTTGTTTTGCTTAAATAGTTTGAAATAAATCTTTCTCTAAATTGAGTTGAAAATTCATTTTCATCTTCAATAATCAAAAAATCCGTTGGTGTGACTTTTTCAATTTTTTTCCACGAACTAGTTGCCTTCGGATTGTACAGATTCTTCATATTAAAAGAATCTAATGTGCTTTCAATTGTAAAATTTACCGTATCAAAAACCTTATAATCATTTTGCAAATCTTTTATATACTGCTTTAGAGTATCGTCATTTATTTCATACGAAGATATATAAGATAAGCCATCTTGATTAACAACTGTAAACAAAGTGTCATTAATATGAGCCTCAAAATAATATGCACCACCACTAAAATTTTCAACAGTGTACCAAACACCATAAATTTTACTCGGCTTTTCCTTGCAACTTGTGCATAAGAGTAAACCTATAAATAAAAAAAGTAAAAATTTCAATTAGATATATTTTAAGAGTTTCTCTTCGAAACACAAATAACTTCCCCTTCAACAATAGCATAAACCTCATCATTTTCAGTTGGAGAAAGGATGTGCTTCCCCGTAAAGTTACCAAAAGCGGGAAGAATAATTTGAGTTTTGGTTTTATAAAAACATGAAAATTTTAGGAATTGCCTGCCCGGTCCTTTCATGCGAATTCCCGGATGCACGTGACCCGAAAAATTGAAGAAATTTTTCCTTTCCGTTGGATGATGGGTCAAGATAAAACCGTCGAACAACAATTCATCAAACACTTTTACGCCCAAATCTTCATATAAATATTTTGGAATAATATCATGGTTTCCGGAAATCAGCATCACTTCAGCCTTGGTGTAATCCACCCATTTTTCAAAATCCTGCCATTCATCATTTAATTTGCTATGAAATAAATCGCCAAGAAAGCAAATATTTTTAGGTTGAAACTGATTTGAAATTTCTGTAAGCTTTTCAAGGTTTTTAAACGCTGCGTTTGCAGGAACAGCCGCGCCGTGTTTTCTGAAATGCGCTATTTTTCCCAAATGCACATCGGCTATGAGGAGCATTTTTTTTTCTTCCCAAAAGATTGCGCCGCTTGGGTGGAGGTGGAATTGAGTGTTTTTTATTTTGATTTTTTTGGTCATTTTTCCAATTGCAAAGTCATCCGTTTTATTCTATCCGCCAATTTTTCCGAAGAAAGTTTTTCACGAAGTCGGTCCGTAATTATCGGGAAACTGAATGGGGTGGCTTTTTGACATGCTTTCCAAATAATGGTTTGAGAATTTATCCTTTCCAATGCCATCCTCAATCGTCCTTCTTCCAATTGATGTTCGAAAGTTTCACGAAAAGCCTGCAAGTATAGCAAATTATGGGGTTCGTAATCCCGGAAAACATCGAACAACAATTGCGAATTACTTTGCAAATGTTTTGTTTTAATTATTTTGTTGGGGTAACCCTGAAAAACCAACCCGCTTATAACCGCTATATCCCGGAATTTCCTTCGGGCAAGTTCGGTGGAATTCAAACTTTTTTGAAGGTCTTCAAATAAATATTCGGTCGAAAAAAGGTTGTTATCAATTACATTTTGAATGTCCAAAGGTTGATCGCTCAATAATTCGAACCCATAATCATTATAAGCCAATGAAAAAGTAATCGGCATCAGCAAACTGATGCGATAGGCGAGTAGCCCGCTCATTGCTTCGTGCACAAAACGTCCTTCAAACGGGTAGAAAATGGAATGATGCCCTTCTCGCGTTTTGAATGTTTCAATTAAAAATTCATTCTCCCCGGGCACAATAGATTCCATTTCCTGTCGGTCAAAAATATGGCTGAGGGCTTTAAGTTCAGGGGTATTGCGTTTATGGTCGGCCTCGCTTTGAAATTCTTCGCGTAAAATTTTACTCATTTGCGAAGAAAGCGGCATTCTTCCACCCATAAAGCTCACGATTTTTGCGCTTTTTTGAGAAGAAGCGCGAACCAAGGCCTGCATTTCCTTTATCCGAACAAGTTCCAACCTGCGCCCGGCAAAAATAAAAATATCGCCCGGTTTCATTTTGCTGATAAACCATTCTTCAATGGTCCCGATAAAGCCGCCACCGATGTATTTTACCAGCATCATCGAATCGCTAACAATAGTGCCGATGGAAAGTCGATGCATCATTGCTATTTGCCTGTTTTCCACTTTGAACACACCTTCGGCGGATACTTCAACTTTTCGGAATTCGTCGTAAGCTTGCAGGCTTTGGCTTCCCTGGGTGATAAAAAAGAGGCAAAAGTTCCATTGTTCTTCGGTAATTCCCTGAAAGCAAAAAGTGTTATTTATTTCCGGAAAAATTTCCTTCGGATAAAAACCGTTGCTCACCGAAAGTGTTACCAAATATTGAACAAGCACATCAAAACTCAGCAAATAAGGAATACGGTCTTCAACAACTCCTTCTTTTACAGCCCTTTTTAAAGCAGAAGCTTCCACCAGTTCCAATGCATGTGTGGGTAAAAAGTAAATTACGCTCGCTTCGCCGGGTCGATGATTGCTGCGTCCGGCGCGCTGAAGGAATTTTGCAACCCCTTTTGGGCTACCAATTTGAATTATGGTTTCCACCGGCGCAAAATCCACCCCCAAATCCAAACTTGAAGTGGCAACCACTATTTTTAAGGATTCGTTCCTGATGGCCTGCTCTACCCAAAGCCTGGTTTCTTTGGCAATGCTGCCATGGTGCATCGCAATTTCCCCTGCAAATTCGGGATATTTTGAAAGGATGCTTTGAAACCATACTTCACATTGCCCCCTGGTATTGGTGAAAATAAGGGTGGTTTTACTTTGGTTTACAATAGGAATAATTTCATCGAGCAAATGCAATCCCAAATGACCACGCCACGGGAATGTTTCCATTTTTTTGGGAATAATGGACCGCACTTCAATTTTCATTTTGATGGTAGCTTTTATAAGGACGGAATTTTTAAGGAATTCCGAATTCATACCTAAAAGAACATTTTGGGCCTGTTCCAAATTACCAATTGTGGCCGAAATCCCCCAAATACGGAGTTGTGGAGAAATGGTTTTAAATCGGGAAAGGGCAAGCTCTGTTTGCACGCCACGTTTGCTTCCCATCAATTCGTGCCATTCGTCCACAACAATGGCGGTAAGCGGGGAAAAAGTTTTGTCGTAATCTTTTGAGGCCAACAACAACATCAAACTTTCGGGCGTGGTGATGAGCAAATCCGGCATTTGTTTTTTTTGTTGTGCTCTTTCAGCCGCCGATGTATCGCCGGAACGTATCCCTACGGTTAGCCCGGTTTCCAAATCGTCCGCAAAGCGTTGGGCTGCTTGTTTTATTTCCACGGAAAGCGCCCGTAAGGGAGTTACCCAAATTGCTTTGATACCTTTTGTTTTTTTGGTTTTATAATCTGGGTTGCTTTTTAAATATTGAAGCACAATGGGGACCCATAGCGCATAGGTTTTACCGCTGCCCGTGGGGGCATTCAGCAAACCGTGCTTTCCGTCCAAAAAAGCGTTCCATGTTTTTTGTTGGAAGGGGAAGGGTGTCCAATTTTTGGATTCGAACCAAGAGGCAGCTATATCTGTAATGTGAGTATTATTCAATTTATTTTTTTGAGTTTATTGGAAATAGACGTTAACCACCCCGCCCTCTGGGCATCCCTCCTTGAAAAAAGGAGGGGAACCAGTTACTTCGGAATCAAGGCCTTCAAATCATCCAAAGTGTTCGCCTCTTCTTTGGGTTTGTCCTTTCGCCAACGGATAATCCGAGGGAAACGGGTTGCAATACCGCTTTTATGGCGGCCGCTTTCGGCAATTCCCTCAAAGGCAATTTCAAAAACATGGTGTGGCGT
>JBBQKI010000053.1:0-11082 GCA_038326725.1 Flavobacteriales bacterium | reverse complement strand
TCATCATCTCCATCCTCTTTGTCCTAGCAGTATTGCCAACTATTGCCCAAAACGACAAACAATTCTTGTTGAACTATTATGCCACCACTCAAGCCCAATTACAGAAAAACATTGCAGGCCTAAGCGAAGCCCAAATGAAGTACAAAGCCACGCCGGAAAGCTGGTCCATCAGCCAATGTCTGGAACACATCATCTTGACCGAGAAAATGATTTTAGGCATGGTGAAACCGGGATTAGCCCTACCCTCAAACATTAAGGAAAAGGGTGCCCCGGTAAACACCGACGAACAACTTATGATGATGATTACCGATAGGAGCTCCAAGTTTCAGGCCCCTGCCGAACTGCAACCGGAAGGAAAATATACCTCCCCCGAAGCCGCCATGCAGGATTTAAAGGCAGGACGTGCCGAAATATTGGCCCTCATCAACAGCACCCCCGAAGCCACCCTGCGGGACCACGTCTCCGAATCCCCTGCCGGAATCGTGGATGCCTACCAAAACTTCCTTTTTATTGCCGGCCACACCGCAAGGCATACCTTACAGTTACAGCAGGTAAAAGTGGATCCGGGCTTTCCTAAATCTTAGGGAGTACTAAATTCCAAGTCCCGAGTTCCAAATTCCAAAACTGAGAACAGAGAACCCCCATTCCGTTGGGTTTATTCGTTGATAAGTTTAGTTGTTTTTGACTGATAACGAAATTGAATACGAAACTGAAATCGAAACCGAAATCGAAATCCAAAACAGAGAACCCAGAACCGAGAACAGTGAACAGAAAACCGAAATCCTAAAACCGCACTTTCTTAAAACACTCCCCCAAAATGCGCAAATCTTCCAAAAAACCCCGATTATAATAATACTCCAAATTCATCCGCACTTTGTCCGGAAAAATTACTTCGTCATTATAGGCCAGTGGGTGTGGCTGTTGCGCCAACAACGTTTCCTCATTAAAGTACTTCAAGGCCGCTCTGCTGCATAGCCCGGGTTTTAGTTCCAAGAGCAGGCGGGCCTCCCCTTCCAGCCGGTCATAATAGCCCGGCACGTCCGGCCTTGGGCCAACCAGACTCATCTCGCCAATAAGGACGTTCCATAGCTGTGGCAGTTCATCAAGTTTGGAACTTCTAAAAAACCTACCCACAGCAGAGATAGCCCTTGTTTTAGGGTGTATTGTCCTGAGTTTGTAAATGGTAAAAGGTTTGCCGTAACGCCCTATGCGTTTTTGAAGAAATAACCCATTGGCTTGGGTGTCCAGAGCCGCTATTAAATAAGAAAGCAGAAGTAGCCAGCTTAAAACTAGTAGGCCAAAAGCAGAAAAAAATATGTCGAAACTTCTTTTAATTGTTGATGTTTGTTAGTTGATAATTGAGGATTAAGTATTTTGTTTTGAGTAGGGTTATCTCTTAACTTGTGTCTTGAATTTTGTATCCAGTATCACACATCTAACTTCTCACGTCTAACGAACTTCATTCCCCAACAACCATTTTCCTACTAACGCCTCGTCCCCCATCTGCCGTTAAAGAATAAAAATAAACGCCGGGCATTAAATTCCCAACAGTGATGCTTATGGTATGAGACCCTTCGCGCAGCCCCCCCTCATCTTGATTAAGTACCTTCCTGCCTACCACATCATACACTTGGAGAACAATCTTGGCGGGCTGTAAAAGGGTTAAAGGAATGTTGGTAATCGTAGAACAGGGATTTGGGTAATTCTGTCCCAATCCAATATTTTCATTTTGTGCAAACTGCTCCACTCCCAAAGTGGTGATGGTTCTATAGATCCCGCCTCCCGCCGTGCCGGCCATCAAATAACCCTCTCCATCTACCAATAAAGAATGCACATTGGTATTGCTTAGGCCATCATTAAAATCGGTCCATTCAGAGCTGCCGTCTGCCCATCTAAATACGCCATCTGCAGTACCCAAAAATCCGACACCTCCCTCACTTACCGCAAAAGCTTGGGTAATCGTTTCGGGAACTCCTGCACTAATATCCGTCCAAGTTACGCCTTGATCAACGGAACGGTACACTTCGCTGTCAAAACCCATCCCGGTAAAAAAGGAAGCGGAGGAAAAAAGTTCATTATTTGAAATTATCGCGATTCCGTTTATGTCGGGAGTGGTCATTCCATTGTTTGAAGCAGTCCATGTATTGCCATTATCTACTGAAATAAAGACACCAGTCCCACAACCCGTGCTTCCCAAAAATAGATGCCCTGCAGCATTTATTTCCAAGGTAAGCAAATTCATACAGCTCAGGCCGTTATTAATTGCGTTCCAAGACGCACCATTATCGGTAGTGCGGTACATCCCCTCAAAGGCGGTTGCTACAAAAACATTCCCGGCAGCATTGGTTACCAACCCCACCACTTCAGAACTTATCATCCCTTGGTTTACGTTTACCCAAGAATCCCCCGCATTAACAGACCGATACACCCCTCCGTCTGGACCGTTAATGGCGGTACCACAAAACAGGGTGTTGTTTGGAGTGATTGTAAAACAATTAATATAGGGTACTGTAAGGCCGGAATTGATAGCTTCCCAACTCGCTCCGGCATCCTCGCTGCGGAATGCTCCTGTGCCGAAGGTACCCGCATAAAGATTGTCATTGGTCGCGTCTTGGTTTAGAGCACGGATGTCCGTTGAACTTATTCCTGTATTGCTTTTATCCCAGCTATTGGCGGCATCATCACTAATAAAAAACCCATTGCCAATAAAGGTGCTCGCAAGTATACGGTTGCTGCCATGGTAGGCCAGTGCAGTTACACTCGTATCCCCCAAGCCGGTATTGGCAGGGGTCCAACTGTTGCCATAATCTGAAGATCGAAACACACCTCCGCCATAGGTGGCCGCTAGAAGGTCGTTATTAGTTAAAATAAGTATGGAGTAAACACTATAATTTCCTGAGGGAGATAAAGGGGGCAAATGGCTCCATGTATTCCCATTATCTGTGGAAAGATAAATTCCATCATCAAAATCGGAACCAGCAAAGATATCGCCATTAGGGACAAAAGTAAAGCAAAGCGGTATATCCGTCCCCGTACCCACACCTATTGAAACCCAACTATTCCCATTGTTTGTTGAGCGAAAGCTACCTCCTCCAAAAGTTCCTGCAAAAAGTTCGCCCCCCGCATTCGCGGAGATGGTAGTGATATAGCCCGTGCCAATCCCATTGGACTGTTGTGTCCACGTATCGCCATTATCCAAGGATCGGAATATTCCTTGGTCAAAAGTGCCTGCAAAGAGTGTTCCCGTTGTAGTGGCGAATAGAGAAGTAATACCTAGGGAACTTAGACCGCTATTGATAGCTGTCCAAGAATCGCCATCGTCAGTGGAGCGAAATACTCCCTCCCCATTAACACCAGCAAAAACATCGTTGTTGGGGGCAACTTCAATGGCCCGCACCGTTAATCCGGGTAAACCATTATTTACTGCCGTCCACATAGCCCCTCCGTCCGAGGAGCGAAAAACCCCACCGCCTTGAGTGCCTATAAAAATAGTTTCACTGTTGTTTAAGGCCATATCAAATACACTCCCCCCATAAGGACCGGGCAATGGTTCCCAAGATTGGGCTCCTGCCAACTGAGAAATAAACAACAAAACAATAAAGTATAAATTCCGTACCATATTCTTGAAGATTAGACCTTAAATATAGAAAATAAACTGCGCATAATATAGGGCAATGCAACACCATTTTCACCCGCAACAACCCATCAATAACAGTTCCTACCCTTACATCACACATCAAGCATCTTACCTCTCACAACTCAGCCCCCCTCTCATGCCCCATTAAGAACAGATTACATAAATATTCCAATACACACGAAAGGTTCATAACCCTATATTCTTGCTTAAAGCCTTAAAAAAGAAAATGATGACTATTTTTGACAATGAATTTATTAACTTAAAAACGGTCAAAACTAATTAGGGAAGTTCACACTGAATACTGAACCCAGAACCTGTCACCCTGAGCGCAGTCGAAGGGCAGAGCCCAAAACCTTTCACTACTCCCACCAGAGAACCGATAACCGACAAGAGGTTTACTGTTTATGTGTTTATTCGTTGAGTCGTTTATAGGAAGCGAGAAATAATACTTACTATTCAAATACCCCGAACCCCTGAATACTGAATACTGAACACTGAAGACTGATCACTGAAGACTGAACAATAAATAATTATCTTTGGGTAAATGAGTCAATCCATAAATATAAGAGCTCGTGAATCTCCTTTGTCGATTTCATTTTCATCAAGGAAAAAGAAAGGAAAATATAAAAACGTTAATTGAAATCAATATATACAACCGCTACCCCTCATTATTAACAAACAACGCCAAAGCAATAAATAACAGAATTATCATCATGCACCACAACCAACTAAAACTTAGGAAAACTGAAAACCCAGACTTAGAACATTTCTTTCAATTTCAACTTAATAATGAGGCTAATTACTTAGCGGCATTTACTCCAAAAGACCCTACCGACAAAAAAGCATATTTGGAAAAGTATTCAAAACATCTAAATGACCCCACAATAAACATGCAGACAATTTTGGTTGACGAAACCATCGCAGGGAGTATTGCAAAATTTGAAATGCATGGCGATACAGAAATTACGTATTGGATAGACAGAAACTTTTGGGGAAAAGGTATTGCAACCACAGCCCTTAAAAAGTTTCTGACCCTTGAAAATACAAGACCTATTTTTGGACGGGTTGCCTTTGACAATTTAGGTTCGCAAAAAGTGTTGGAAAAATGTGGATTTGTAAAAATCGGCACGGACAAAGGTTTTGCAAATGCACGACAAACAGAAATAGAAGAATTTATTTACAAATTGAAATAAGAACCAACCATCAACCATCAACCAACCGCCCTATGATGAATTTACCTCCTACTGCAAAACAAATTCACCGTGTCACAAATTTTCAAGACTTGGTTTCCACGCCTTTTCAAGGAGAAACGAACGCGATTTGTTGGACGCGACAACTAACCGGTGATTTTTCTGAGATTGTTAAACAAGTTGCACTAAAAGAAAATATCGCAACACTGGATCAAGAGGAGCTTCGTGAATTAAAGTTGAGTGAACAAGGGCAACTTGCTCGTGAAATCCTTCTGAATGACCTAAAAGTGTTGACAGCGCATGGTGCATCTCCAACCCTTAATGTGATAAAATACTATGACAGAGATGATGCCTTCCCTTTTTTTCCAACCGATGTTTATTCTTTTCACGTAGATCGTTCTCCCGTACCAACCGATACCTTTTTATGCACCTATTATGGTGAGCCGAGTGATATATTGCCCAATTCACAAGGCAAACAAAAAGTGCTTATTCCCGAAATACGCGCTGAACTTAAAAAATTATATGGCGGCGCAAATGATAATGATTTTGAAGCCTTTTTAAGTGAATATTTTTTTGATCTACACTATCAAGCTTTACCTCACGCCCAGCCGATTAGCTTAGGCATCGGCCATTTATGGAGGTTGGCTATTGATCATCCTGAATGTCAAGTTCCTCCTTGCCTTCATCGCGCACCCAAAGAAAAAGATGGAGAGGTTCGTTTGTTGATGATCTGTTGAAAGAAGTAAAAAGCTTAAAGCTTACAGCCAACAGCCTATTGCCTACAGCAATTGCTTTTTGTTTATTCCTTATTGCTTATTAAAAAATTTACGCAGGTAATATATAATTTTGACGCGTTACCAAGTTTTGGTATATTTGAATAAAAGATAGCAAAAATGGGAAAAAACACATCAATATCACTCGGAAATCATTTTGAGCAATTCATTGCTGATGAGGTAAAATCTGGCAGATATAGTTCTGTTAGCGAAGTAATTCGTTCTGCACTGCGAATGTTGGAAAGTGAAGAAAAAAAAGAAAGAGAACTCATCAAAGCTCTTGAAATAGGAGAAAAAAGTGGATTTGTTGAAAACTTCGACCCACAAGAGCACTTGAAAGAACTACATCGCCAACACTTATGAGTACAAACAAATATCGCATAAGTCAACAAGCGATTGAAGATTTGGACAAAATTTGGCTTTATACCTTAAACAAATGGACAAAAGAGCAAGCGGACAGATATTACGACTTGATAATTGGAGAAATTGAGTTTACCGCTGACAACTTTATGACTGGAAAATCAGCAGCACAAACTCGAAAAAATTATAGAGTGACCAAAATTAAATCGCACCTGATTTTCTACAGAAAAGAAGAAAATGAAAGTGTAGAAATCGTTAGAATTCTTCACCAGCGAATGGATATTAAAAACCGACTGTAATAAAAAACTAAAAACAAATTGCTATAAGCAATTGCTTGTTCTCATCAACACCATTCCACCCTTTGAAACCATCAATCCTCACACTTCAGCATTTCCTTACCAGTAAATGGTCTGGCGGAAACAGTACCCAACTTTATATATTCCCAGCAAATGCCTCTTATGCCGAGCGAAATTTTAAACTAAGAATAAGCACCGCTAAAGTAGAAGTTGCGGAATCAACATTCACGGCCTTGCCAGGTGTACATCGTAAACTTATAATTTTGGAGGGAGAAATCACCATTACCCATGAAGGCCAATACAGCAAGCATCTCAAACCTTTTGATGTGGATACTTTTAATGGAGATTGGAAAACCACCGCTGTAGGCACTTGCACCGATTTTAATGTTATGACCAACGGCGAGCAGCAAAGCGAGTTATATCATGTAACGATGGGAGCAAATAGCAGTTATACCCTAAAACCTAAAAAGGCGTGTAAGACTTTGTTTTTATACCCAACTTCCGGCACTATCCATTTGCAGCTTAACAATGAAAAATATATTCTGGAAACAGGAAACCTACTGGTTATAGAAGATGGCAACGTTGCTTCAATTTTTATTAAAAGCCCTGAAGCTTTTGGGATTGTAGTTGTGGAAATCAGTTAGTCTTGCATATTCACCTATTCACCAATTAAACAATTCAACAAATCAACTTAAAGCATAAAGCAATTGTTCATTGCTAATTATTATATTTGATTATTCTCCCCTTTATTCCTTTACGGTTTTTCGCAATGAAGGAATTTTAATTTGATTTAAATTTGAATTTAAAACTCTCGCACTCGTGTGAGAAATTAAATAACCATTTAAAAAAAATGAGGAATACATTAATTATTACAATTTCAATTTTATTTATTAGCTGTGGCGCAAAAAAACAAACCACAGCTAAACCAAATGATATTTTTGATGAAGCACAAGAACTTATTAAAAATGAACAATGGAAACAAGCTGAAGAAAAGCTAACTCTATTAATTACTTTATACCCTAACAATGCAGATTTATACTTTAATCGTGGCTATGCACGTGAAATGGATTTGAGGTATTAAGAATGTATACTAGATTTTACAAGAGCAATTTCTTTAAAGCCAAGTATGCATACAGCTAGAACCAATCGTGGTTTTGCTTATCAAAAATTAAAACAATATGATAAAGCTATTTCTGACTATACCGCAGAACTTGTTGTAAATCCAAACCCTTATTCCTATGAACATAGAAGTTATGTTTATTTTCTGATTAAAGATTACGAAAAGGCATTAATGGATATCAACAAATCTATTGATGAAGCACCAGACAACTCAATTTCATTTAAAACTAGAGCTCTAATCTATAAAGCGACAGATTTTAAAGAAAAAGCCTGTGCCGACAAACAAAAAGCGGAAGAACTAAAGATATTAGAAAAATATCCAAAATTCGAAACGGACATTTCAGAATTGAATGAATATTGTAGCGGATAAAAACTAGGCCCAACAAAACAAAAAAAAAATGAACGAAATAATATGTCCCAATTGCAAAAAAGCCTTTAAAGTTGATGAAGCTGGATTTGCTGATTTACTTAAGCAAGTACGCGATCATCAATTTGAACACGATTTAAACAAACGTCTGGCTCTTGCTGAAAACGAAAAGGTAAATGCGGTAAAGCTCGCAGAAGCCAACATAAAAAATTCATTGCAAGACCAACTTGCAAAAAAGGATCATGAGCTAACGGTGTTAAAAGCTAAAAGTGATTGTGACCTTGCCGAGAAATTGGCCGAGAAAGAAAAGGAAATCTCTGCATTGAAATCGCAAAGTGAACGCTCACTTGCGGAGCAATTAGCTAAGAAAGAAGCGGAGATTTCTGATATGAAATCCAAAATACAGAATGCAGAGATAGACAAGAAACTAACCGTTGGAGAGGCTATTAGGGCAATTGAAAAAGAACGTGATAATCTTGCCAGTGATTTAAAAATAAAAGAAACGGAGACACAGTTACTTGAAAAATCCATAAACGAGAAATTTTCTGATAAGCTCAAGGTAAAGGACGAAATCATCAAAATGAAAGATGAGGATATTGAACGCTTAAAAGACTTTAAGCAAAAGCTTTCCACAAAAATGATTGGCGAAACCTTGGAACAGCATTGTGAAGCAGAGTTCAATAAACTGCGGGCAACAGCTTTTCAAAATGCCTATTTTGAAAAAGATAACGATGCAAGAGGTGGCAACAAAGGCGATTTTATTTATAGGGAAACCGATGAAGCTGGCAATGAAATCATTTCAATTATGTTCGAAATGAAAAATGAGAATGACGATACTGCTACAAAAAAAAGGAATGATGATTTTTTTGCAAAACTGGACAAAGACCGAATAGAAAAGAAATGTGAATATGCAGTGCTGGTTTCTTTACTTGAAGCCGAAAATGAATTCTATAACACAGGAATAGTTGATGTAGGGTATAAATTTAAAAAAATGTACGTGGTGCGGCCTCAATTTTTCATTCCCATTATTACCCTGCTTCGCAATGCAGCAATGAATGCAATGCAATATAAAGCAGAGCTAAGTTTAATAAAAAACCAAAATGTGGACATTACCAATTTTGAGGAAAGTATAAACACGTTTAAGGAGGGCTTTGCAAGAAATTATGATTTAGCGAGTCGTAAATTTAAAACTGCTATTGATGAAATAGACAAGACCATTAGTCATCTTCAAAAAACAAAAGATGCCTTGTTATCTTCGGAGAACAATTTACGCTTGGCCAATAACAAAGCGGATGATTTAACCATTAAAAAATTAACCCACGGAAACCCTACTATGAAAGCAAAATTTGATGGGCTTTCGGGTAAGGGGGAATAAATTATTGACCGCCTAAATAAGTGTAATTAATTTTTTGCTTTACGGTTTTCCGTAATGGAGGTGTTTTACTTTGAAATATCTTTTAAAATGCACTTGCGCATATTTGTGAGTTAGAAACAAGGCGAAAAACATCCTCATACAATTTAACATATCGCTGAATTTTGTAAATTTATAAAATGAAAAAACAGCGGATTTATTTTGACACTTCAGTTTTCGGCGGATATTATGACAAGGAATTTGAAGAATTCACTAAACCACTTTTCGAGAGAATCAATAATGGGGAATTTAGAGTCTTACTTTCGGCTGTTTTACAGCGAGAACTTGAACAAGCACCTGAAAAAATTATAAAACTCATTACAGAATTAAAAAGCGAATACACAGAATTTCTTGACGAAGATGATGACGCAGTGGACTTGGCTATGAAATATATAAATGAAAAAGTTGTCGGACAAACAAGTTATGCAGATTGTCTGCATATTGCACTTGCAACTATAAGTAGAGCCGATTTGCTCTTGAGTTGGAATTTTAAGCATATCGTAAACATTGAGCGCATACGTGGTTACAATTCTATCAACATTAAAAATGGATATAAACAATTGGAAATTCGCTCTCCAAGAGATTTAATGAAATATGAAACCTGAAAGGTTCACAAATTCCAAAAAACAAATACTAAAGTTATGAGTGAAACTAAAACAAAAAAAGGATTTGATGCAGTCAAATTTGCGCGTGAACAGAAAGACAAATTGAGCGCTGAATTAGCAAAAATGACTAAAGAGGAAATTATCGCATATTTCAAAAAAGTGCGATTAGAAAGTCGGATAAAGCCTAGTGCGTGACACCATTTACCTGTCTGCCGACAGGCAGGCGCAACGGCTCAAACACGAGGAACGTTAATCCCTTCCGAATTAAAAAACATTATGAAAAAACACTTGGTGCATTTCATTTTGGTGGACGTGTTATGATAATTGAAACAAAATCTGCCATAAAATTGATAGATAAATATTTTAAAAATCTGGACGCATGAAATGCCCATTAACGCATTTATCAAACCAACCGATATGTTCAAAGGGCATTCCATCTGACCTTTAAAAAACAATAAATTTGAACAGATGAAAAAGCAAATAAAAGAAACCGATTATATTGGAGGACAAGGTTCACTAACAAAAGAAGAGGAGTTAGCTCTAGCGAAATACTTTAATGAAAAGAAAAATAAATTATCTGAACCAATAACGAAAAAACCAGGTTCAACAAAAAAGAAAAAACCACTAGCAACCGGATAAAAACCAGAACTAAGTTTACTGAAAAATCAAAACGTGGATAGTCCCGATTTTGAAGAAAAGATAAATGTATTTAAAAACGGGCTTTGCTAAAAATTATGAATTAGCCAGTCGATTATGAAAACTAAAGAAGAAAATCAGAAAAAGGAACCAGCCCGTCCGGCAGGCGGGTTCGACACGGTTAAAACGTTTCGGAAAATCAAGGATAAAATTTCAAATGACTTGAAAGGAATGAGTTTTGATGAAATCAAGGAATATTTGCGAAAACAAAGTTCAAAGCTACAAAGCGAGTAAGCACTACAAAATGTGGATAGTACCAATTTTGAAGAAAGAATAAACACGTTTAAAGAGGGTGTTGCAAGAAACTATTATTAAGCCAGTCGTAAATTTAAAACGGCAATTGAAGAAATAGACAAAACAATGGATCATCCCCCGCTGGCGCGAGCGTCTCGCCCGTGTCCTCCGCAATGCTAGTTCTCCAAGCTATTAATTTCTAAACTGTGACGGCACGAGCGAGACGCTCGCGCTAGCGTTCAAAAACAAAATTTCAAAAGAAGCTAATACTTCATCCAAGAAATCCAATCTCATCAATAGGAATAACCGCATCCAGCTCGGCATAATTTCTAGCACTACTGTGTTTCCATTCCCAAGGCTCAGTAACTAAGCCTGCCTTTACAGGATTGTTATG
>JBBQKI010000052.1:0-11138 GCA_038326725.1 Flavobacteriales bacterium | reverse complement strand
GCGACAAGACCGAGAATTCAAACGGTGGTTATGATTATTGGTTAGTAAGATTGAATTCTTCCGGTGGCATCATTTCACAGAACAGCATAGGCGGTGCAGCCGATGAAAGCGGATCCTACATCATAGAAAATGCAGATGGCAATTTTGCGATGTTCTGTTCCTCAGACAGCAATATTTCGGGCGATAAAAGCGAGAACAGCGAAGGCCTTGATGATTACTGGGTATTTGAAACGACACCTGCCATTTTAGGTGTTACCACAGATACTTTTACATCCAAAGTTATTTCTTACCCAAACCCAACTACCGGTAATTTTATCATAAACCTGGGCACTTCGTACCCCAGCAGCAAAGTGGTAATTTCAAATATACTCGGGCAACAGATTATTTCTTCCAACTTCAAGAACCAGCAAATTTTGGAACTGAACATAACAGGGTCTGAAGGTGTATATTTTGCCACGGTAACAAACAACGAAGACAAAACCACAACTTTTAAAATAGTGAAAAGATAAGTTGTCAACCTTATGGGGATAAGGTATTGACATACTAAAACGCTCCTTAACTGGAGCGTTTTTTTTTATTTTTAGAAATATTGTATTATAAATTTTATGAGTAATTTTAGTGTATTTACACACCATTTTCAATGGTTGCATAATGCAATTTTTGATGTATAGGAAATAGCAGAACGTGAGTAACTTATCATGAATAGTGGCGAAAAACAACGCGTCAATTTCGTACGAGTAGTAGCACAGATTTGGTATGCCATTGAAAACAGTTGTCGGTAGTCAATTCTTGACAAACCACTCATTTATTTGGATGTGTATTCCCCTTTCAGTTTATGCACAAAATAATGGGACTCCTTCAAAATAAGACCTCGTAGTATTTAGGAGTAGTACACGATTTAAACCTTGCCGCAAAAATTGCTAAGCAAATCATTTTCTTTCACAATGGAAAACTATTAAAGTCAGGCACAAAAGAGGAAGTACTAACCAAATAAAAAAACAAAACAACATACAGGCTAAACCCCGTAATACATACAGATAGAGAATGGGTGTATCTGTCTTTTGGATAAAAAAAACTCCCGATAACAGCCAAGTCTCGGGAGTTTCTCATTCAATATAAAACAGGCTATTCTTTCAATATTTTCTTGGTTACGATTGCGCCATCGGTTTCTATCTTCAGCAGGTACATTCCTTTGGCAAGGCTTTCAATATTCATTTCATTATTGGCAAATAACACACCTGTATTTCTTCCCAACAGATCATAGAGTATTGCACTTTTCAGCGCCAAACCTTGATGGTTTTCAATGTTTATTCTGTTTGTTGCTGGATTTGGATACACAGTAAAGAACTCCAAATTTTGGTCGCCCACTCCAAGTACTTCTTCTTTAATTACAAACAAGCTATATTTTCTAGAACCGCCGAAGCCAAGCTCTGTAACAGAACCCGTAGTAGTATTAACAGTATTGAAATAGGACCAAATTACCCCACTTCTATTTTGAAGCACCGCATACAGCACGTTAGTACTATGGTCCACAGAAAAACCACTGCGCACTGGGTTTAAGCCAGCAGGAAACATATTGCCCACACTAGTACCAACACCCGTAGCAATATCAATGGTAAAAAGATCGCCACTTACCGCATCTGCGGCATACACAATACCGTTGTTATCTATTTCCATAGCCACAACATTCGGAATTCCAGTGCCTGTACCTATTTGGGTCAATACCCCGGTGGTAATATTCAGTGAGTAAAAATTGGAACCATTCTCACTATTAGGATTCGCACTTGTGGCGTAAAAAGTATTATTGGTGTAATTATAACTCAATTGAGACAAAAATTGCCCAGATAAATTACCCGTAACAGTTGCTGCAAAATTTACGGCACCCGTACTCAAATCCACAGTGCCCAACACATAATTAGGGGTTTGGAAAATGAATGTGTATATAACACCAGCATTGTTGTAATCGCCTCCCAACATTGTAAAGGCATTTCCTGTTATAACGGTTTGCAACGGAAAATAAGGCCCAGCTAACGGAATGGTGCCAAACTGCCCCGGGTTTGTAAATGTTTCCATCACATAGACGTCGGTGGCAGCACTCTTAAAAATGTTCCCAAAATCCTGGGAGCGAACAGAACTTGTAATTGCCAAACAAAGCAACGCAATGCTTAAAATAGATTTTTTCATTATAATGGAATTTTATAGTTATGCCCTTCTATCGGGAAAACCATAAAATGTCATCAAAACAAACCAAAAAAAATTTCAGGGAAATAAAAAACCCAGCACAAACCTAAAAAGCATTTTTTACTTTTATATACCTTGAAAATTCACTTTAATCTTCATCTCTTGTTTATTCCTAATTTTTAACAACTATTACAATCTCGAATGTTTTAGGACAAATAATTTCGTTGAGAAAATATAATTCGCAACAGATAATCGAGGAAAATATATTAGGAGCAAATGGGCTTTATTTTGTGCAGATTATTAATTCCGAAGGAAGTAAAACATCTCTTAAAATATTAAAAAGATAATAAACTATTCTCCCCGCCTATTGAAAAAAGGGTTTCATTTTGACAAATCCATAATGATTTTGCCCAACTTCAAAAAGCGGGGGTTTTCCCATTTGTGGTTTTGATTCCTTTGCGGATTGGTGCTAGGGTCCGTTGAAAGGTTCTGCAAGTCTGTTTCTGGACTTTTTCTTGTTATCGCCATTATTGGTTTGCTGGGTTTGGTTTTTTTCTCCGGGACTTCAGAGGCCCGGTTCCCTTTGGCCTTGATGGTGTTCTTGGAAATGCAATGCTTAACAATACTTTATAAAAGCCTATCCCAGAAACCACGCCCGATTTGCGTATTTTTGGAAATCACCTGCAAAAGAATTTTAACTATGGATTCACCAAATACCATGTCCACCGTATCCGAGGTTTTGAACAAGCTAAAAGAACTCGGCTATACCACGGATTTTAATTTGAGCAACAATTGCCTGATATGTTCGGGAAATTCGCTGCAATTGTATCCCGATGAATTTGTGGTGGACAAAATTTATCGTTTTGAAGGAATAACCGATCCAGGAGACGGAGCAATTGTTTATGCAATTTCTTCCGCAGATCATAAGATCAAAGGGGTTTTGGTGAATGGTTACGGAATTTATGCCGAAGCTATGGCAGACGAAATGATAAAAGCTTTGGTAGAATCCACTCCGGAATCACAAACAAAATTAAAAACCGATATTCCCCCCGAAACCTCATTCAATGTTTCTACTCAGCAACGCCCCGAAGGCGACCGTTTTTTAAACGCCCCCTCGGTTTTTATGGACTTGAGTTCCTATAAAAAACAGTTAAAAGAAGAGAAGGCATGGCAAACCGGAGATCGTAACGCGATCACGCTCTTTAAAAACGATGAAATGCGGATTGTGCTCATTGCCCTCCACCCCGAAGCAGAAATGAAAACACACACCGCCCCAGGAAATATCAGTGTTCACGTTTTAGAGGGCGAAATTATCTTTACTACCCCAAAAGGTCCCACCACTTTGCTCTCTAGTCAAATACTAGCCCTGAAAGCACGTATCCCGCACAGTGTTTTTGCGAAAAAAGAAACTGTTTTTTTGTTAACCATGGCCCTTCAAACCGAAAAGAAAAACCCGGTTCCGTAATTCAATGCTTGCGGAAAGTAAAAAAAATATTTGGACAATTGGGCATTCCACCCGAAGCGAGGTAGAGTTTTTGTCTGTTTTAAAATCATTTCAAATAGAAGTTTTGGTGGATGTCCGAAAGTTTCCCGGCTCAAGGAAATTTCCGCAATTCAACATTTTGGGACTGGAACAATCCCTACCCCAAGCAGGGATCGAATATTTGCAAAACCCTGGATTAGGTGGCCGAAGAAAGCCCAAAACGGATTCAAGAAATTTGCTTTGGAATAATATATCCTTCCGTGGCTATGCGGATTATGCCGAAACGCCCGAGTTTAAAACGGCCTTGGAAAAACTCCTTAAAATCGCGACAAAAAGAAGAACTGCCTATATGTGTTCCGAAGCTGTTTGGTGGCGCTGCCACAGGGCCATTATTTCGGATATACTCAAATTTCGTGGTTGGACTGTTATGCACATTATGAAAGAAAACACCGCAAACGAGCATCCATATACATCAGTTTTCCGCAAAACACATTCGCTTTAAATTTGCCGGAAACCTATATTTTCTGGCTAAGGCCACTAGCCACAATAAACCCCCCGGTCCACGCATTCTGAAAATTGAACCCGCCAGTAATGGCATCAATATTCAAAACTTCACCTGCAAAATATAGATTTTTGTGGAACTTGCTTTTAAAGGATTTAAAATCAATTTCTTTTAAATCGACCCCGCCAGCGGTTACAAATTCTTCCTTAAATGTGCTTTTCCCGATTACCTGAAAGATAGCTTCAGTCAGCTGTTTTGCAAAGTTTTCGAGTTGGACTTTTTGCAAATCGGCCCATTTTGAATTTTCTACAATTTCAGAGGCTATTATCAGGTTTTGCCACAAGCGTTTTGGTAAACCGAATTGCGTATATTTTGCAACATTTTGTTTTCCAAATTCATTTTTTAAATCTTTCAGTAAAATCATAACCTCATCAAAACCAGTTTCGGGAAGCCAATTTACTTTGATTTTAAATTTATAATCCAAAGGATTTAAAACGCGTGCGCCCCATGCCGAGAGTTTCAGTACCGCAGGGCCGCTCATCCCCCAATGGGTTATCAATAAAGGCCCACTGCTTTTCAATAAAATTTTTCCGTTATCAGAAATCACGCTAATCCCGACTTCCGCAACAATGCCGGGAAGGTCCGCTATTCGTGCATCATCTATATTAAAAGTAAAAAGGGAAGGCACAGGTGGAACAATCTGGTGGCCCAAACCGGCCAACAAATCCCAAATTTTTGGATTGCTGCCACTGGCAATAACGATTTTTTTTGTCGAAAAAGTCCCGTTGTTCGTAAACACATCCCAGCCGTTTTCGGTTTTTTCAAAATTTTGAACGGAATGGTTTTGAAAAACTTCAATCCCCAAACGTTTCGCCTCAGAAAGAAAACAATTTATAATAGTCTGGGAAGAATCTGAAACCGGAAACATCCGGCCATCCTCTTCAATTTTGAGTGCTACCCCGCGCTTTTCAAACCACGCAATGGTATCGCCCGTCATAAAAGTATGAAACGGCCCCAAAAGTTCCTTTTCGCCTCGAGGATAGTTTTTTGATAATTCCTTCGGAAGGAATTCAGCGTGCGTAACATTACACCTGCCCCCTCCGGAAACGCGTACTTTGGTGAGTACTTCTTTGCCTCGTTCCAAAATAACAATCTTCAAGGCACTGTTCATTTCCGCTGCGTTCACTGCGGTAAAAAATCCTGCAGCTCCTCCACCAATTATTACAATATCAATAGCATTTTCTTTCAATTTTTCCCTTTTCTACAAAATACAAAGCTACATTTTTAAAGCAATGCAGCTTGTCTTTAAATTATCACAAATTACCGGGGAAAATATTTATTGGCAGGCCAACTTCCCTAAATTTGATTTCTCTAATTAATCAAATTCAAATGGATTTACGCTCAAACGATCCTTTATGGCCGATTAAAAATGCGCTGTCCCACAGCTATCCTTCATTACGGGCCGATATTTCTTCGGAAATTGTAATCATCGGTTGTGGTATTACCGGGGCTTTAATGGCGTATCAATTATTAAAAGAAGGCCGAAAAGTTATTATGTTGGACAAACGCGATGTGGCAAATGGTAGTAGTGCCGCCAGCACAGGGATGCTTCAATATGAGATTGACACCCCATTGCACGAATTGATAGAACAGCGAGGCCTTTCAAGTGCGGTTTCCAGTTATAAAAATTGTGAAAAAGCAATCACCGATTTAAAAAAAATAACCGAGGAAATAAAAAGCGACTGTGGATTTGAATTTAAAAAAAGCATTTATTTCTGCTCCTCAAAAAGGGAAATCGATTTTCTGAAAAAGGAATTTGAATGTCGAGAAGCACACGGGTTTAAAGTAAAATGGATTAAAAAAGAAGAAATAGAAAAACTTGGTTTGAAAGCGTATGCCGCCATTGAATCGGAATCCGGAGCCATCATTGATGCTTATAAATTTACCCAAGATATGCTTGCCCATTGTTCCAAAAACGGGGTCCGGATTTTCGACCGCACCGAGGTTTCTTCAATAAAAGAAAACAACGATAAATTAACAATAACCACAACCGGGAATTTTAAAATCGAGGCCCGGCACATCGTTCACTGCACCGGTTATGAAAGCACAAATACGCTTAAGGAAAAGGTGGTGAACTTAAAAAGCACTTACGCTTTGGCATCCGAAACATTTGAAAAAGTGCCGAAACCCTTTAAAACCCATATTTTCTGGAACACTTCTTCCCCTTATCTTTATTTCAGGATTACTCGCGACAATCGTATTGTTATGGGCGGTGGCGATGTGGATTTTAAAAATGCCACAAAACGTGATGCGCTCTTGGCCAAGAAAGAAAGGGCGCTTCAAAAGGAATTCACCCGTTGTTTCCCGAATATTGAATATATTCCGGATTATGCTTGGGCGGGCACCTTTGGCGAAACAGATGACGGGCTGCCGTATTTTGGGAAACCCGATCCTGCAAAAAATGAACATTACATTTTGGGGTTTGGCGGCAACGGCATCACTTTTAGCGTGATGGGAATGGAAGCCGTAGTACATTCCATCAACAATACGCCCCACCCGTTTTTGGAATATTATAAATTTGGGAGGTGATTTTTTTAAAAAAGTTTATTCAATAATTAATTTTTTGGTCAAACTTGAATATCCGTTTCTGAAATTTGCAAAATAGATTCCCGTGGGAAGCGAAATTTCAATGCTGTTATTCCCTTCGGAAATAGTTTCATTCATTAAAAGCCTTCCTTGGACATCAAGAATTTCCAAGATTTCAAAGGAGTGAGTATTGTTGAAATACAAAATTTCACGAACAGGGTTCGGGTAGACCACAAAATCTTCGGCACCAAAAATTCCTTCAGAAAGCACTTCACAATTCACGGGGTCAAAAATAACTTCCCCCAAAGTGGAATCGTCAACGAAGTGAAAAATAACCGCTTCCGCATCTGTGGAAGTATTGGGCTGACCTTCTATCCAACAATTGTTTTTCGCTAAAAGCGTATTTTGAGTATTGTTGTATAAGGCATAGATTTCGCCTTCGTTCCCGTTTTCCGAAAACACGTTTCCGCCGGGGTTACCGGCCCCATCTCCCAGATTGATGGATGCAGTCCCGATTACAGTAATTCCCCATAAATTTCTCCTAAATTCATTTCCGGAAGCGATTACTTCCATCACGCCGCTGTTCGTATTCAATGAAATCCCGCTTCCTCCAAGCAGCGGGAGGTTTTGGGTATTATTATCCTCGATAATGTTGTTACGGATATAGGCAAAGGAATTTGGCCCAACCACCGTTATTCCGTAGCGGTTATTGTTAACAATATTGTCATCTATAATAACACGCACCGCACCGCCAACCAAATTGGCTACGGCAATTCCGCCCACCATATCCAATGCAGGATCCCCGATGATTGTATTTTGAATAATTTTTAAAGTATCAGAAACTCCCGTCGCGCCCATGTTTATCTGCGGCCTGTTAGAATTGGATTGGTTGTTCGCTTCAATATAATTATTGAAAATATATGCGGAAATAGTGGAGTTTGCCGCGGAGCTAATTGCGGGCAATTCATTAAACATAAAAGTATTATTTGTAATCTGCGGGGTGCCATCGGAGAGCGAAACCACCGCCCCGGTTGAAACCCCAGAAACATTGTTGGTAAGAGTACAATTGTTCAACGTAAAATCTTCGGTGAGCACCCGAAGACCACCGCCAAATTCAATAGTGGTATTTTGAATATTTACTTCAGAAAACTCTTCAAACCTCAATCCTTCAAAAGGATTTGCAGTGTTAATTGCGGTAATGGTCACTTCATTGGAATCAACCAAAAAAGTCCCGAACACGGTTAATAACAAATCCGCATCTATCAATAAAGTGAGGTCGGAATCAATTATTACAGTGTCGTTTCCTGCAATCACAAGATTTTCCAGCATAGTGTAATCACTTCCCGAAACAGTAATTGTTGTTGGGCTGTTGGCCGCAATATCGTCCAAAGTCCAGATTACACCCGTGTTTGGCGTGGTGTAGGTTTGGGCAAATAGTGTTGTTGAAATGAAAAGTGAAAATATAGAAAATTTCATTGGGGAAGGCTTTATAAATTTGAAGTTCAAAAATAGAAAGAAGCTTTAGGCGAAAAAAATTATTTCATAAATAAGTATGAAAAAGCTGTAATTTTATCCGATGGTTTTATACTACCTGATTGTTTTTTTTAGTATCGCCCCTTTTCTTCCCGCCACGGAAAACCCGCATTGGTTTTTTAGGACAGCTGATTTTGTGCGGCTTCAGTCCCTTTTCATCCAATTATTGCTTTTGGTTTTGTTCCTTTATTTTGAAGAAAATTTTTCACTGATTAGTTGGATATTATTGGCGGGGCTTCTCTTTTCGATTATTTATCAATTAGCTAAAGTTATACCTTACAGTTCCTGGTATCCCTCAAAAAAAAACCTTTTAAAAAGTGATGGAAAAATTCGGATTTTTGCCGGAAATGTTTTTCAGGACAACAAAAATCATCAGCAATTTTTGAAAGAAATATATCGCTTTGATCCCGAAATTGTGCTTGCGATGGAAATCAACAAAGAATGGGAAGATAGCCTTTCTGTTTTGGAAAAAGAATATCCATTTACGGTTAAAATTCCACAGGAAGATTATTATGGAATGCACCTATATTCAAAAATAGAATTGAAAGACGTGACTGTAAATTATTTAATTGAAAAAAATGTGCCTTCCATATATTTCGATTACCCCCTTAAAAACGGTTCGGCCATATTATTTGCCTGCCTTCACCCTGCCCCCCCTAGCCCTACTGAAAATGATACTTCCAAAGAGCACGATGCGGAACTAATGCTAACTGGCAAACACATTCGTAAAATTAAAACCCCCGCCGTGGTGTGTGGGGATATGAATGATGTTGTTTGGAGCAGAACCACCCGCCTTTTCAAAAAAATGACTGGAATGATTGATCCACGTGTGGGTCGCGGCTTCTTTTCAACCTACAATGCCAAATACTTCTTTTTCCGCTTTCCTATTGACCACCTTTTTCATACAAAAGATTTGTATGTGGGTAAAATGCAACGTTCCAAATTTTTTGGTTCGGACCACTTTGCGATGTATTATGAAATCCACTATAACTTCAGCACACCCACACCCCCAAAACCAAGATTAAACGGCGACGAAAAGAAAGAAGTGGAAGAGATAATTGAAAACGGGGATAAATAAAGGGAGGCAGAATATTTAAAAATATATAGCCCAGGGTTTAAAAACTATTTAAAACAAAAAAGCTCCCTTTTTAAAGGAAGCTTTTCAGTCAAGTACGGGCGGGGAGACTCGAACTCCCACACCTTGCGGCACCAGATCCTAAGTCTGGCATGTCTACCAATTCCATCACGCCCGCAAAAGGAGTGCAAATATAAACAAGATTTGCTATTATCAAAACATCATTTCAAAGAAACATCCGAAGGCAAGGTTTCTTTCCATTTAGATTATTATCTCGGGCTGAAATTTTGGTTTTTCCTACCTTAGCAATTCATTAAAAAATAAACCATGACCAGCGCAAAACCCTATATTGACGAAAACAAACAACGTTTTATCGATGAACTCATCGAACTATTGAAAATACCCTCCATCAGTGCCGATCCGGCCTATAAAAATGACGTTATAAAAACCGCCGATGCCGTTAAGCAAAGTCTCGAAAATGCGGGTTGTGAAAAGGTTGAGATTTGCGAAACCAAAGGATATCCCATTGTTTATGGCGAAAAAATGATTGATAAAAACCTGCCCACTATTTTAATTTATGGCCATTATGATGTACAACCGCCGGATCCTTTGGATTTATGGGAAAGCCCACCATTTGAGCCGGTTATCAAAAAAACACCACTTCACCCCGAAGGTGCCATTTTTGCACGTGGTTCCTGCGATGATAAAGGTCAAATGTACATGCACGTGAAAGCTTTGGAATTTATGACACAAACCAACCAACTACCGTGCAATGTGAAATTTATGATTGAAGGCGAAGAAGAGGTTGGCAGTTCAAACCTAGGGATTTTTATTGCCGAAAATCGGGAAAAACTTTCAAATGACGTTATCCTAATCAGCGATACCGGGATGATAGCAAACGACGTGCCTTCAATCACCACCGGCTTACGCGGGCTAAGCTATGTGGAAGTGGAGGTAACCGGCCCAAACCGCGATTTGCATAGCGGCTTATACGGTGGCGCCGTTGCAAACCCCATAAATATTTTAGCAAAAATGATTGCTTCCCTTCATGATGAGAATAACCATATTACCATTCCCGGCTTTTATGACGAAGTGGAAGAACTTTCGAGGGAAGAAAGGGCAAAAATGGCGGAAGCCCCTTTTAACCTTGAAAATTATAAAAAAGCCTTAAATCTGAAAGACGTTTACGGCGAAGCAAATTATACCACCAATGAGCGGAATTCCATTCGCCCCACTCTCGATGTTAACGGAATTTGGGGTGGTTATATTGGCGAAGGCGCAAAAACGGTGATTGCATCCAAAGCATTTGCCAAAATAAGCATGCGGCTAGTGCCAAACCAAAATTGGGAAAAAATCACTGAGCTTTTCACAAACCATTTTGAAGCAATTGCTCCAAAAGGAGTTACCGTAAAGGTAAAACCGCACCACGGCGGGCAAGCTTATGTTACCCCAATAGACAGCGTAGGCTATCGGGCCGCAGAAAAAGCCTATCAAGCAACCTTTGGAAAAATGCCCATTCCTCAACGAAGCGGGGGAAGCATTCCCATTGTTGCGCTTTTTGAAAAAGAACTAAAAAGCAAAACCATTTTGATGGGCTTTGGTTTGGACAGCGACGCTATCCATTCGCCCAACGAGCATTTCGGGATTTGGAATTTTCTAAAAGGCATTGAAACCATTCCGCAGTTCTATCATTTCTTTACTGAAATGAGTAAATAAATCATCCTTAAATCAATTTGCATCGTTTTTTACCGAAGAAACCAACCTTTCCAAAAAAGAAT
>JBBQKI010000051.1:0-11404 GCA_038326725.1 Flavobacteriales bacterium | reverse complement strand
TATTTTTTCGTTTAACAAGCCAAAAGCAGATAAAACTTCTTTTGACATATTTAAAGCTAGCATCGCGATGAAAACCAGATACATCAGGTTAATCATCTTTTGCCTAGGGGATAGTTTTCCACTTGCCATTATATTCTTTTTTTAAAAATTAATTGTTAGTTGAAAAACGATCTTAGTTCCTGTTAGTCATAGCAGAAAGCATACCTCCGTAAACCCCGTTCAGTGAAGAAAGGTTTGTGGTTAGATGTGCCATTTGATTTTTTAGCTGTTCAGCATTTTCGGCAACACGCTCGTTCGCTTCTGCTTGACGGCTGGTTGATTCTATTTGTACTTTATAAAGACTGTTAAGCGAATCCATTTGTGCAGCGGCAAGAGCCATTTCTTCACTATACCTTTTGGTGGAGTTCATTGCATCTGCCGTGGGCGCCATTCCTTTAGCAGCACCTTCAAAAGAACGGATGCTGGTACTAAGGCTGTTCATTAGTTCAGAATCGATACGTGCATCTTTTAGCATATCATCCAATTTTTTGGACAATAATCCTTGTGCGTCTTCGGGTTGTTTTTTCTTGTCAAAGCTTTGACCACCTGCCAATTCTGGATATACAAGGGCCCAATCCAAATCGTCGTCCACATCAAAGGCTGATATTGCAAAAATAATGGCCTCGGTAATAAGACCCACTGCCAATAGTAAATTTCCATCCAAAGGGCCTAGTTCCCAGTGAAGGATTTTGAACAATGCTCCTAAGATTACAATGGATGCCCCAAGGCCGTAAGCCATGTTAAAAAACTTTTTTCTTGATTTAGATTGTGCCATAATAGAGTAGATTTAATAGGTTTTGTTTGTTTTAGATTTAGTTAAAAGGTTGGTTTAAATTAACGTGCGTCACCGAAATTTTGATTCATTACTATATCTGTTCCCATATAATCCTGTACGGTCCTAAAACCAACATAACTTCGGGCAGAGTCTGCGTATTCATAATCACGGGAGCTAACTTGAAGGAAGTAAGCCACATCTTTCCATGAACCGCCGCGAACAACTTTACGCATATTGTCATCGTCGTTAACATTTGGGTTCATTGTTGAAAAATATTCATAAGATGCCGCGTCATAAGATGATGCTACCCACTCGGAAACATTTCCGGCCATATTATAAAGATTATAATCATTGGGTTCATATGCATCTGCTTCCACCGTGTATAACGCTTGATCGGCAGCATAATCACCTCTAAGTGGTTTAAAGTTTGCCATAAAACAACCTCTGTCGTTTTTCGCGTATGGCCCACCCCATGGGTAAGTTGCAGATTGCAGTCCTCCACGGGCGGCATATTCCCACTCTGCTTCACCAGGAAGACGGAATGAATTCACATGGTTTTGATTCCTGGATTTTTGATAAGCATTTTTATAAAGGGTCCTCCAAGCGCAAAATGCTTTTGCTTGCTTCCAAGTTACCCCTACTACCGGGTAATCACCATAAGCTTCATGCCAAAAATAATCGTTGTGCATGGGTTCGTTATAGGAATAGTTGAAATCCTTGATCCATACCGTGGTATCGGGATAAATCAAAAGTTCTTCTTGCTTTATAAAATCTTTTCTGTTCTTTGTTTTATCCCTTGCCGCTGCTTGAATGTCCATGTAAGTATATTGGAATTTCAATTTTTGAACATCAATGGTGCGTTGGCCATTATAGGATTCTTCAATGGGGATATACATAGTGTCCATTACCTCGGAATAATATTCGTCGGGGTATTCCGCAGTGTTCCAAATAAGGTCAACATCTTTGTTAAGCTTTCTTCCGGCATAAAAATCCTCGCCCATACCAAAGTAATTGTCGTACATATATTGATCATAGGGCGTCATCTCTTCATTTTCTTGATCTATAAATGCAAAATCTCCTATACTTCCTTCACCCTCACCAGGAGTTGAACCCACTTCATCAGCCATTATCGCCAAACGAAGTCTAACGGTCGAATCGCGAACCCACTCCACAAATTGGCGGTATTCAGCATTAGTTACTTCGGTTTCGTCCATGTAGAAGGAACGTACCGTAACGGTTTTGGTCGGGGCATCGTTAACCGCTACAAAATCGTCATCGCTTTTCCCCATGATGAAAGATCCACCAGGGATAAGCGTCATTCCATAAGGCTTTTGAGGATACCATTTTTTACCTTTTGCCCCTACCAATTCTCCCCTGTCACCCGAGTTACAACTGAATAAAAAGGCAACAATCGCAGTTAATGCAATAAATTTCTTCATAGGTATTTAGGTTAAATTTCGAGATTCAAGGGCGTAAACCTATCTATAAAATTTCAAAAAAACAATTTTTTTTTGAAAAACACCTCAAATCGCGTTTTTACTTGGTTTGTTTGATTTATACTTCATTTTTCCGACGGGCTTTAAACCATCGTTCAGGGATTTCCTGATTGCAGGCACTCAAATATTCGCCATAAGTGCAAGGTAATAACGTAAGCCTTTTTAATTTATTATTTACGTTTGAAATAAATGGAAGGGCTAGCCACCATCTTTCTGTTTTATTACTTTTTTTAAAATGCAAAACCTCGCCGTCCACTGGAACTTTATAGTCGGTGAAAAGTTTGTCATTTTCAAAATCTTCATCCTCTACCCTGAAGTTAACGCCTTCAACAAAATACCAAAGAATTTGGGCCACCAGCATTGCCGCACTTTTCGTTTCCGTGGCTTCGGTTAGTTCATAAATGCCAAAGGAAGTGGTTTTATTGCTTATCCCAGCATATCTTGAAATGGCGCAAATTTCCCTACTATCGAAACCGTTCGGGCTTTCATTGTTTTTATAACTTAATTCCGAGTTCTTTATTGCAGTGATATCCAAAACCACAAAATCCGCATCGCGCATGATGGGTTCCGTAATTGTAATATCCGCAACAATATCACCCAGCCTAAAAGCATCAAAATATAATTTTTCCATCAACATTATTTCCTGCGGGGCGTTGAAAAAAGTCTGAAAGCCAAGCACACTATAGTTGAATAAATTATAAGGCTTGTTTACCACTATTTTCCCAACATAGGATTTGTTCGTCATTTCTAGTTCCGAATCGCCCACATCGAACCTTGAATCGATGTTGACCATGTTCACCATTTCTCTAAACCCATCATATGCTCGGTATTGAGAATAGGACAAATCTTGACAGCCGCCCAAAATCAATGGAATTATATTCTGCCTCAACAATTCGTTGACGACGGTTTTTACTGCAAAATGGGTATCGTTGATTGAATCTCCTTTTTCAATATCTCCTATATCAATTATTTTATGGGGCCAATTTCCGGGGTATAAGGAATAAAATGCCTTCCGGTAATTATCAAAAATAATTTCCGCCCCAATATAATCAACATCGTTCCTGTTTTCCAAAATCCCCAAAATGGCAAATTTTGCACCTTTTGTTTCAGGCAATTCTCCTCTTTTAGTGTGAAGTTTTATCTGTTTCCCCAGAACGCCGGGAGGCAGGATTTCCCTGTGGGCCACAACCTTTTTAGATACTGGGACGAGAAATTCCTTCATTATTGAGTGGGGTTATTTTTTCTTGGCAATAGCTTTTTTCTTTGTAGCGGCTTTCTTGGGGGCTGCTTTTTTGCTGGCAGTTGCTTTTTTCTTCGTGGTTTTTTTCTCCAAAAGCGATTTTACATCTTCCAATGTCATCGCTTGTGCATCTGTCCCTTTTGGCAATTCAATTTTGGTTTTTCCCTTTGTAAGATTGAAGCGGCCCCATCGGGCTTTTTCCAATTTTATGCCTTCCTCTGGCCATTCGTTTACCAATTTGTTAATTTCTTTTTGCTTTTTATCTTCGATAAGTTCTTGAACATCTTGATTGGAAAGATTATCAAAATCATATTTTTTATTGACATT
The DNA here is from genome assembly GCA_038326725.1 of Flavobacteriales bacterium. Taxonomy (GTDB): domain Bacteria; phylum Bacteroidota; class Bacteroidia; order Flavobacteriales; family Flavobacteriaceae; genus JBBQKI01. The sequence goes on along the minus strand of JBBQKI010000051.1, from coordinate 7,527 downwards.
GATGAACATTTCGTTCCATTTTATGAAAGGACCAAACCTGCCTGTTCCTTTTTGAACGGGCAAATTTTCATACATATATATAGGAGCATCTGCCTTTTTCTTTTCCTCGATAAGTTCTTTTGCGAAGGCCATGTCCACGTCCAGCGGATCCATTCCTTTTGGCAGAGAAACGAACATTTTTCCAAAACGGACATACGGCCCAAAACGGCCATTGTTTACCTCTATTTCCTCAGCTTCATAAATACCGAGGGTTTTCGGAAGCTTGAAAAGGTCCATCACTTCTTCGAAAGTAACCAAATGCAATTGCTGATCCGGGCGGAGGCTTGCAAATTTTTTCTCCTCGTCCTCAAACCCCCCTATTTGAGCCATTGGTCCATATTTTCCTAACCGCACAGAAACAGGTTTTCCGGTTTCCGGGTCTTCTCCCAAAATGCGTTCGCCACTTTCGCGGTCCGCATTTTTTTGAACGTCCTCTACCCTGGGGTGAAATTGGCCGTAAAATTCTTTCAGCATTTTTTTCCACTCTTCATTTCCCTCGGCAATATCATCGAAATCCTGTTCGACTTTGGCAGTGAAATTATAGTCCATAATATTTTCAAAATGCGTCACCAAAAAATCGTTCACGATAATTCCTATGTCGGTGGGCACTAATTTCCCTTTGTCCGAGCCAATGGTTTCGGTCAAAGTTTTTTCCTTTATTTCATTTTTTTGAAGAATTACCTGAAGGTATTTTCGCTCCACGCCATCTATGGTTCCTTTTTCAACATAATTCCTGCTAATGATTGTTGAAATGGTGGGGGCATAAGTGGAAGGCCTGCCAATGCCGAGTTCCTCCAATTGTTTTACCAACGAAGCTTCGGTATATCTAGCCGCAGCACGGGTAAAACGCTGCGTAGCGGTAATATAATTATTCCCTAAATTGTCTCCCAAAGCGAGCTTCGGAAGCATTCCTTCCTGCTCTTCGTCATCTTCAAAATCGGTTCCTTCCAAATAAACTTTCAGGAAACCGTCAAATTTTATCATTTCGCCATTGGCGGAAAATTGTTCGCTTACTTTATTTATTGAATTGATTTTAATTTTTACACTTGTGCGTTCCAATTCTGCATCACTCATTTGGGAAGCCAACGTCCGTTTCCAAATCAATTGGTACAAACGGGCCTGGTCCTGCTCTCCATCAATGGAATGAACCGACATTGTGGTTGGACGAATGGCCTCGTGGGCATCTTGCGCACCTTTTATTTTTCCTTTATAATCTCGCGGATGGCTGTACCCATTTCCGTAAAAAGAAGAAATTTCTTTTGCCGCGGCGTTTTTTGCATCATTTGAAAGATTTACGCTATCGGTACGCATATAAGTTATAAATCCAGCTTCATACAAACGTTGGGCAATAGTCATGGTTTTTCCGACCGAAAAATAGAGTTTTCGGGAAGCTTCCTGCTGTAGGGTTGAGGTGGTAAAAGGCGCAGCCGGGGATTTTTTTGCCGGTTTTTTCTCTAACTCTGAAACTTTATATGTAGCCTCGATGTTCTTTTTTAAAAACTCCCGGGCTTCGGCTTCAGTATTAAAATTCTTCGGCAATTTCGCTTTAAACGAATTGCCCTCCGGAGTTGTGAATTCAGCATCAATGCGGTAAGTGCCAACTGCTTTAAATATTTCAATTTCCCGCTCCCGCTCAACGATAAGCCGAACTGCAACGGATTGTACCCTGCCTGCGGAAAGACCGCCTTTTACTTTTTTCCAAAGTACGGGCGAAAGTTCGTAACCCACCAAACGATCCAAAACCCTTCGCGCTTGTTGGGCGTTCACCAAATTATAATCTATTTGGCGGGGATTTTCAATGGCTTTTAAAATTGCGGATTTAGTTATTTCATGAAAAACAATTCTTTTTGTTTTGGCCTTATCCAGTTTCAATTCTTCCGAAAGGTGCCAAGCAATGGCTTCTCCTTCCCGGTCCTCATCACTTGCCAACCAAACCATTTCCGCATTTTTAGCTAGGGTTTTTAATTCCTTCACCACGCCTTTTTTATCGGCAGAGACAATATATTTAGGTGTAAAATCACCTTCCACATCAACTCCCAATTCATTGGAAGGAAGATCGGCGATATGCCCAAAACTGGAAGAAACCTTGAAATCTTTACCGAGGAATTTTTCAATGGTCCTTGCCTTTGCAGGGGATTCTACGATCACTAAATTCTTAGCCATAAAAGGTTTTGTTTGGTGGACAAAAGTATATCATTTTTTTAATACGCAATTTCCAACGCATTATTTTAGCCTTCTCTTAACACGCCAAAGCCCTTAAATTACGAAATTGCACGGGCCTATTTGATTTAAAAATTTGAATAAAAAAAGCATGTGGATAACCGTTTTACATTTTCGATTGAACAGTTTTTTAGTTATAAACAATTGTGTCAAAATTATCCTATTTTTGATGCTCCCTATTATTTTAACCAATTGCAAAACCATGGAAAAATACTCCTCGATTCCAACCTTTTCCGTGGAAAATAATGTAAACTGTATTATTGAAATCCCTGCGGGGACCAATAAAAAAATCGAGCAGGACAAAGTAAGCCTTGCTTTTGAAGTAGATCAGCGGGATGGGAAGGACAGGCATATCGAATACCTCCCCTATCCGGCCAATTATGGATTTATTGCTTCCACGTTTTCTCCTTTGGAAATTGGCGGAGATGGCGACCCTCTTGATGTATTGGTTTTATGCGAAGCCCTGCCCACAGGCACCGTTATTGAAACCATCCCCATCGGGATGCTAAAACTTTTGGATAATGACGAACAGGATTATAAAATCATTTGCATTCCTGCAGACGAGAAACTTCGCACGATGAGCGCCGTTACTTTTGCTGAATTTAATTCTAAATACCCCATTGCACTCCAAATTATTGAACTTTGGTTTTCAAATTATGACCCTATAGATTCCGCCATCATCGAAGGCTGGGGCGATGAAAAAGAGGCGCTTGCAGAAATCAAGCGTACGGCCATCCCTTTTTAAAAAAGCTTTCTGCCACTTTGTCACCACTTTATTTTAAATCGTATCTTTGCGGGCAGATTGATTTTTTAAACTAAAAATCAATTCTAAAAACCGCTATGGAAAAAATGCTTGACGATATTCTACAGGGAGAACCGCTGGTGCTGGATGAGAAAAAAGGCAATTCACGCAAACTTTATATTGAAAGTTTCGGCTGCCAAATGAATTTTAGCGATAGCGAAATAGTGGCTTCCATCCTTGCCGGTGAAGGTTATAACACTACACAAAATCTTGAAGATGCAGACCTTGTTTTGGTGAACACCTGTTCCATCCGCGATAAGGCTGAGCAAACCGTTCGTAAGCGTTTGGAAAAATACAATGCCGTGAAACGCATAAATCCCAAAATGAAAGTCGGCGTGCTTGGCTGCATGGCCGAAAGGCTGAAAAGCAAATTTTTGGAGGAAGAAAAAATTGTGGATTTGGTGGTGGGCCCGGACGCTTACAAAGATTTACCGAATTTATTGAAAGAAGTGGAAGACGGTCGGGATGCCGTAAACGTGCTACTTTCCAAAGATGAAACTTATGGCGATATTTCGCCGGTGCGTTTGGGCGGAAATGGCATTACCGCCCTTGTGAGCATCACCCGCGGTTGCGATAATATGTGTACCTTTTGTGTGGTTCCCTTTACTCGGGGGCGCGAACGAAGCCGCGATCCGCACAGTATTTTGGATGAAGTGAACGATTTAGCCGAAAAAGGTTATAAAGAAATTACCCTTTTGGGCCAAAACGTGGATAGCTATTTATGGTACGGCGGTGGCTTGAAAAAAGATTTCAAAACCGCTTCCGAAATGCAACGGGCCACGGCAACCACATTTTCTCAATTGCTCGCTTTAGTGGCAGAAAAACAACCCAAGCTCCGCATTCGTTTTTCCACATCAAATCCGCAGGATATGACGGAAGACGTACTTCACACAGTTGCGAAATACCCGAACATCTGCAATTACATTCACCTGCCAGTGCAAAGCGGTAGCACCCGGATTTTAAAGGAAATGAACCGGCAACACACCCGCGAGGAATATATGCAGCTGATAGATAAAGTGCGCCAAATAATCCCCGATTGTGGGATTTCGCAGGATATGATTACGGGTTTCCCCACCGAAACGGAGGAAGACCATTTGGATACTTTGAGATTGATGGATTATGTGAAATATAATTTTGGATATATGTTTAAATATTCTGAAAGGCCGGGGACCACTGCAGCTCGAAAAATGGTTGATGACATTCCCGAAGAAATAAAATCGCGCAGATTGACCGAAATCGTGGACCTTCAATTAAAGCACAGCGCCACACGCACCCAACAATGGGTCGGAAAAAGTGTGGAAGTGCTTATTGAACGTGAATCCAAAAAGAACCCCAATGAATGGAGCGGCCGCACGCCCCAGAACATAGTTGCGGTTTTCCCGAAAGAAAATTATAAATTAGGAGACTTTGTTTTAGTGAAAATCAACTCATGCACCTCGGCGACGCTAATTGGGGAAGTAGCCCCCTAACCTCCGAAGAGGGAATGGAAAACTGCAAATAATTGTAAGGATTTTTTATAAAAATATTGCTTTGACTGAAATAAAAATAAAAAAGAATTTTAACCGCTCAACATACCTTCTTTGGGGGTCAGTGGGTTTTTCCCCCTTTGGGGGATAGGGGGCTTATGGAAAGCGTACAAGCAACAAAACAACGTTTCGGGATCATCGGGAATGATCCAAAACTGAACCGGGCCGTGGAAAAAGCAATACAAGTTGCACCCACGGATATTTCGGTATTGGTTACTGGCGAAAGCGGCGTGGGCAAGGAAAGCATCCCAAAAATCATCCATTCCCTTTCTCACCGAAAGCATGGAAAATACATTGCCGTAAACTGTGGAGCAATCCCGGAAGGCACAATAGACAGTGAACTTTTCGGGCACGAAAAAGGTTCGTTTACAGGCGCCACCGCAACCAGAAACGGCTATTTTGAAGTAGCGGATGGCGGCACCATTTTTTTGGACGAAGTAGGCGAACTGCCCCTGCCCACACAGGTAAGACTTTTAAGGGTTTTGGAAAATGGCGAGTTCATGAAGGTGGGTTCCTCCCAAATTCAAAAGACCGATGTCCGCATCGTGGCGGCCACCAACGTGAAAATGGTGGAAGCCATTGAAAAAGGGAAATTCCGAGAAGATTTATATTATCGGTTAAGTACTGTTGAAATTTCGTTGCCCCCGCTTCGGCAGCGCAGTGAGGATATTCATTTGTTGTTTCGCAAGTTCGCTTCGGATTTTGCGCAGAAATACAAAATGCCCACAATTCGCCTCGAAGACGCTTCGGTGGACCAGCTTTTAAACTACCGCTGGAGCGGAAACATCCGCCAATTGAGGAACGTGGCAGAACAGATCTCGGTGCTGGAGCAACAGCGCGACATCAGCCCCGAAACCTTGAAACACTATTTACCCGATATGGGAAGTAATCTGCCAGCTGTTATAAATTCAAAAAAATCTGAAAGCGATTTCAGCAACGAGCGCGAAATACTTTACAAGGTTTTGTTCGATATGAAAAGAGACGTAAACGATCTTAAAAAACTCACTTTGGAACTAATGAAAACGGGAAATGCCGCCAAAGTAAAGGAAGAAAATCCATCATTGATAAACAAGATCTATTCCGAAGACGATGACGCAGAGGATGCTTTTGCAGCATTTGTTGATGATAGCGAAAATGGTGATGAAGCTTCAGAGATGGAAGTTTTCAGCCTCCCGCAAAAAACTTCGGAAGAGAAAAAAGGCAGTTATCAATATGCAGAGGAAATTCAGGAAGAAGAAAACCTTTCGCTTCAGCAAAAAGAACTGGAGCTCATTAAAAAATCTCTTGAAAAATATAAGGGAAAACGCAAAGATGCCGCCGATGAACTGGGCATTTCCGAAAGGACATTATACCGAAAGATAAAACAGTTTGATCTTTAGTTGATGGTTGATGGTTATAAAAATAAATTGAATATTTTGATTACAAAATTTCGCAGATGAACAGATTTTTTGCCTTTATATTTTTACTAATATTTTCCGCCAGTCTGCAAGGTTGCGGTGCTTATTCCTTTACGGGGGCCGATATAAATTACACCACCACCCAAACTTTTCAGGTGAATTATTTTCAAAATAATGCCGCTTTGGTGGAACCTGGGATTGATCGGGATTTTACAGTCCGTCTACAGGATTTAATTTTGAACCAAACTAGTTTGGATTTGGTGAACAATAATGGCGATTTGGTTTATGAAGGCGAAATTGTGGAATTTTACACCGCACCCATTACGGCCACATCGCAAAGCACGGCCGCCCAAAACCGACTCACCATTGGGGTGAACGTAAGGTTTTACAATACAAAGGAAGATTTAAAAGATTTTGAACAACGCTTCTCCTTTTACTTCGATTATACGGGTAGCACTTTATTGACCGGGTCGAGTTTGGACGCGGCTATAGATGTTATTTTTGAACGAATTACGCAAGATATTTTCAACAGATCACTGGCAAACTGGTAATATTTTGGAACTTTCAACATATACATCCCTGCTCTCGAATCCACAAAAAGTGAACGCTGAAAACCTGAAAAGCTTGGCGGAAATCATCAAGGAATATCCCTATTTTCAAAGCGCGCGTGCCCTTCAGCTGAAAGGTTTAAAAAATCAGAACAGTTTTCTTTACAACGAAGCTTTAAAAATAACTGCCGCACATACCGCGGACCGCGATATTTTGTTCGAATATATCACTTCCGAAAAATTTGTTCAAAATGAAATTTCGAAACAAATAATCCTTCACGAAGCGGAAATAAATGAAATCACCGTTTTTTCGGAAAATGTTACCGAACAACTCAGCCGCGAAATTGATGAACAAATCAAAGCCGAACTGAAAAAAGCAGAAGCCATTTTAAGTCCTGATTTTTTTGGGAAAAAACCCGTTTCAACTGACGTATTTGAGCAACCCGAAACTTCTCCCGAAAAAATCCTGCAACTTGAAAAACCTTTAGAATTTAATGTTAACGATACCCATTCTTTTTCCGAATGGCTACAATTGACCAAAGTAAAACCAATTCAACGAGAGGTTGAAAAGGTTGAAAATTCCTTGGAAAAAAATTCTCAACATGAAAACCCTTCGGTGGAAACAAACCGCAAAAACCAACTGATAGAAAAATTCATTTTGGAAAGGCCGAAAATCCGTCCGAGCGAAAATATTTCCGCGGCCCTGCCCGATATCACTCCTTATTCAAAAGCACCCGATTCGTTGATGACGGAAACGCTGGCAAAGGTTTATTTGCAACAAAAAAATTACAAAAAAGCGGTACAGGCCTATAAAATTTTAATTTTGAAAAATCCCGAAAAAAGTGGTTTCTTTGCAGACCAAATTCGGGCAATAGAAAAATTGATTAATACAGAATAACAATGAGCACGTTTACCATCTTTTTAGTTTTAATAATTATAGTGGCTTTTTTACTGATTGTAGTAATAATGGTGCAAAACCCAAAAGGCGGCGGGTT
>JBBQKI010000050.1:0-11508 GCA_038326725.1 Flavobacteriales bacterium | reverse complement strand
AGCTGAATAATATCAGATATGGAAGATGTTGTTGCCCTTAAATTCTTAGCTTCGGCATCACTTCTTGTAATCTCATCAACCGTGTGGTTATGATATAATGAAATAGCCGCTTCTATAATAGTTGGCGTTGGAGAATAACTTCCTTCTGAAAAGATATTCCCGTTTATAGTTTCATTTTCTTTGAAAAAAACAATTGTTTGATCAATCACAGTTTTGAGATCAAATTTATTGACTCTAAGAGGAATGGTTAAATTATCCTTATGAGATGTTGTGATTATGTCTAAATAAGATTCTTTTGCCTCAGTGCAAATTAGAATAGGAATTAGTAAAGCATTATGACTCGGAAGGTGAAAGTTTTTTAGATCAAGAGCATAATCCCAAACTTGATCTATATTATGTTGATGATAGTAGTGCTCACCTACTTTAAATTCAATAACGTAAACTATATTTTTAATTATAACAATAGCATCAACACGCTTACCCATTCTTGGGATGGAGAATTCAAAAAATATTGTTCCCACATTTCCTCTCAGCGCTTCTTTAAGAATAGGTATTTGTAGTTCCCAAGAGCTATTTTGATTTCGAGTAGAGTCAAATTGATTTGAAATAGTAATAGAGCCAATTATCTCTTCATTTCTCTGATTAATAAATGTTGAAATATTGCTTTTGTAGTAATAATTTAGCATTGATCGAATAAGTTAGGAGTTTCCAAGAAAACCAAATATAAACTAATATGATTAATTTATTAGTCAAATATATACAGGGTAATCACCCGACCCCCAAATTCCTTATTCCCCTCCCTGAGTTCATAATACACCTCCATAGCTTGGTAATATAAAGCTGCCCTAACCAATGTACAAAAAACAGGAAAAACCCTCTTTACACGAAACAGAAAATAAATTAATTTTATCCTTACTAACCCTTAAAACCATTCTATGATAAAACCCCCTTTCCCTTTAACTTACTTCTTTATTAGCTCCCCCTTTTTTAAACTCCCCTTTTGGTTTATAACATTGTTTAATCTTAAAACCAAAAATTATGTCTTCAACATCCGAAACCGGGCACGTTAAAAACGTAGCCAACTTTTACGATCAAATCAGTTTTATCACAGGCTATGGCCCAACGTACAATCCTAACAAGGCCTCCATTACCCTCGCGGGTCTAACCGCAAAACACACCGAAGGCCTCAACGCCCTTGAAAGTGTTACCGGCGCCTATGTAACGTACACCAATGCAGTCAACAACCGCCTAATTCCATTTCAGGGCATTCCCACCCTCGCGTCCCGCATCGTCAACGCCCTTGACGCCACCGATGCCTCCACCGAATTGGTGAATGACGCCAAAGTTCTCTTGCGAAAGCTAAGAGGCCGCCGCGCCACCTCCGCCCAGCCCATCAACCCCGGCGATCCCATCCCCGTAACCATCAGCGTTAGCCAATTAAGTTATGACCAATTGTTGGAACACTTCACAAACCTTGTGGCCCTCGCCACCTCCGAGCCTTCATATTCTCCTAACGAGGTAGAGCTCCAAGGCGTCACCCTTAATGCGCTAATCAACACCCTCCGTAGCCTCAACAACGCCGTGGCCGATGCATGGACCACCATCAGCAATTCCCGTTTGGAGCGCAATAACGTCCTCTATCACGAAAATGATGGGCTGTTGGCCATTGCCCAGGAAAGCAAAAACTACACCCGCTCCGTCTTTGGGCCACAAGCCCCCCAAACCAAACAACTCACGGGCATTAGATACCACAAGATCAAATCCTGATTTTTACTTAATCATAAATTCACCCAAACCGGAAATCTAAACTTCCGGTTTTTTTTTGTTTTTAACCTCAGCCCACTAAAATCAACCAACTTGCATGTGATAACAGCCAACTTGCAATTGATAGAAACCAACTTATATCTGCGAAAATCCAACTTACAATTGATAGGAACGAACCTGCATCTGTGAAAAGTCAACTTGCAATTGATAGGAACCAACCACCATTTGCGAAAAACCAACTTGCAGTTGATAGTAACTTTCCTGCATTTGCGAAAAACCAACTTGCAGTTTATAGGTAACCCTCCTTAAAAAGGTCACGTATTAAAGAATCCCAAAATATGTTTTCAACTTTTATGATTTCCTTAATGCACCCCGTGGCAGTTTATGGTTATTTTAGAAATAAAAAAATTATGAGCACAAAAGATCTTTATAACACTGAAGCAAAAAAGAAAATAAAGGAACTGGCAGAAGGAATAGAATTTGCCATGTTGGCCACCAACCTTAGCCATCAGCCTTTTCATGTAATCCCGATGAGTACCAAAAGAGTGGACGATTTTGGGAGTATTTGGTTCCTGAGCAACAAGGACAGTACACACAACCGCTTTATAGAACAAGAAGGAAAAGCACATTTGCTTTATGCAGACAAGAGCGACTTCCAGTTTTTAACCGTTTATGGTAATGCATTTATTGGGACCGACCGTGCCAAAATAAAAGAGCTATATGGAAAAGGAGATGACGCTTGGTTTGACGGGGTGGAAGACCCGAGCATTACCACTATAGAAGTAAGGCCTGATGATGCCCACTATTGGGATGCGAAAAACGGGAAGTTGATTTCCCTGCTTAAAATGGCCGCCGCCGCCATAACAGGGAATGAACCGGACTTGGGCGTTGAAGGCCGGGTGAAGATATAAGATATACCTTATAATATACTCCATCCCCGATTTGTTTATCTATCCCTTCTTTTTAGGAGGGATTTTCTTTTTATTTAATAAACATTAATTGGCACACTCCCCAGCCACCCAAGAAGTAACTCCAGCATTCCCTGCGACGCAAGCATTTCCATAAGTCTTGCCATCGCAGCCGCAAACGGGGTCATATTGCATGGTGCAAGCCCCATCACTTATTTTTGAGGTGTCAATACAAGGAGTGGTTTTTCCAGACCCGCAGGAGGCGAGGACAAGTAGGGCGGTGATTGTTATGTATTTTTTCATTTTGGGGTTTTAGAGTTTAGTTTATAAAGATATGGATTTGGATTGTTTGATATTTGGATAGTTGGATTTTTGGAATGTTGGAGCCTACGACTACAATAGTAAATGAAAATTGAACATTTCTAAACAATTTCCCTATTTTTGCAAACTGAAAAAAGTAAACCAATAAACCAAAACATTTATGGAATCGAACGTTATTTATATTCCCATAGCACTCGCCTTGCTCGGCCTTGTTTTTATGCTTGTGAAAAGGGCTTGGGTTAAAAAACAGCCTGCCGGGAGCGACCGGATGCAGTTTATTTCAAAAAGCATCAAAGAAGGGGCACTTGCCTTTTTGAACGCGGAATACCGGTTGTTAGTGATATTCGTTCTGATTGCCTCGGCGCTTTTGTTCTTCGTTTCTACTTTGGTGGAAGCTACCAGTTGGATGATAGTACCTGCCTTTATATTCGGGGCCGTGTTCTCTGCCCTTGCGGGAAATATCGGGATGCGAATTGCCACTGAAGCCAATACCCGTACCGCGGAAGCTGCCAAAACCAGCCTCCCGCAAGCACTTAAAGTTTCCTTTGGCGGGGGTACCGTTATGGGCCTTGGGGTTGCCGGGCTTGCCGTACTGGGCTTGAGTTTGTTCTTCCTTTTCTTTGTTGGCCAGTTTGTGGTTGATGGCGGAAATTTTTATAATAATATGACGATGGTCCTTGAAGCCCTTGCAGGGTTTTCATTGGGCGCGGAATCCATTGCCCTTTTTGCCCGTGTGGGCGGGGGTATTTATACCAAAGCTGCAGATGTGGGAGCAGATTTAGTTGGAAAAGTAGAAGCTGGAATCCCTGAGGATGATCCGCGTAACCCTGCCACCATTGCCGACAATGTGGGTGATAATGTGGGTGATGTTGCCGGGATGGGGGCCGACCTTTTCGGGAGTTATGTGGCCACGGTTTTGGCTGCGATGGTTCTGGGGAACTACGTGATCCGCGATATGTCTTTGACGTCACCTTTCGTTGACAACTTTAATAATATGGGCCCCATTTTACTACCGATAGTAATTGCGGGTGTAGGGATATTGGCTTCCATCATCGGTACTTTCTTTGTAGGTATCAAGAACAATGAAGCTAAAGAATCACAAGTTCAAAAAGCTTTGGATACCGGGAACTGGGTTTCGATTATTTTGACCCTTGTTGCTAGTTATTTCCTTATCCAATGGATGCTTCCCGAAACCATGAACATGAAGTTTTTTGGGGAAGGCTATAAAGTAATTTCTTCAATGAACGTGTTCTACTCCGCCTGTATAGGTTTGGCAGTGGGGGCGCTTATTTCCTATGTTACCGCTTATTATACCAGTCTTGGGAAAAAACCGGTAATGGATATTGTACAGAATTCCTCTACCGGTGCAGCCACCAATATTATTGCAGGATTGGCAGTAGGGATGAAATCCACATTTGCTTCGGTAATCTTGTTTGCCGCTGCAATTTATGGTTCTTACGAATTGGCAGGATTTTATGGGGTTGCCCTTGCGGCTTCCGCAATGATGGCCACTACGGCTATGCAATTGGCCATTGATGCTTTTGGACCGATAGCCGACAATGCTGGTGGGGTTGCCGAAATGAGCAATCTTGAGCCTCATGTTCGCCAACGTACCGATATTTTGGATTCGGTGGGGAACACTACTGCGGCCGTTGGAAAAGGATTTGCAATTGCTTCTGCTGCTTTGACGGCTTTGGCTTTGTTCGCCGCTTATGTAACTTTTACGGGAATTGACGGAATCAATATTTTCCGGGCCGATGTATTGGCAATGCTTTTTGTGGGTGGGATGATCCCCGTTGTTTTTTCTGCAATGGCGATGAAATCTGTTGGTAAAGCCGCTATGGAAATGGTGCACGAAGTGAGAAGGCAGTTCCGTGAAATTCCGGGAATCATGGAAGGAACCGGTACGCCCGAATATGCTAAATGTGTAGATATTTCAACCAAAGCCGCTTTAAGGGAAATGATCCTTCCAGGTTTGCTTACCATTATTTCTCCAATCGTTATCGGGCTTCTTTTTGGCGCAGAACCGTTGGGTGGCTATATGGCCGGGGTATGTGTTAGTGGCGTTATGTGGGCTATTTTCCAGAACAATGCGGGGGGAGCTTGGGACAATGCCAAGAAATCTTTTGAAGCCGGGGTAATTATCAATGGCGAAATGACCTATAAAGGCAGCGATGCACACAAAGCTGCAGTAACTGGCGATACCGTTGGTGATCCGTTTAAGGATACCTCTGGGCCTTCAATGAACATACTTATAAAACTTACTTGTTTGGTAGCTTTGGTTATTGCCCCAATTTTGGCAGATCATGCTTCCGCGGACAATGCTGATAATGTTTCCACTGAAATGTACATCATTGACGCCGATGGCAACAGAGTGTTGTTGAGTGATGCGCAAAAAGGCCAAGTAAATGAAGTTTCAAAACAAATAATGGTTGAAATGTCCACTAATGATAATTTGACTATTGCTGATGTAACCGTAAGGACTTCCGTAAATGGGGAAACCATTACCGAAAGCAAGACATTCCGTGGTACTGAAGCAGAAGTGAGGGAACAAATAAAGGCCTTGGAATACGTGGATACCGAAGGCCGCAAAGTTCAGCCTGAAAATTAATAAGAAAAATATCACTGAATATTTTTTAAAACCCTGCTTTTCCGGCAGGGTTTTTTTATGGATTGTAGTATCTTGGTTCTATGTTGGATTATACAGATTTAATCACTTTAGCGATTGGGTTCGGTCTCGGTCTATTGGTGGGCTTGCAGCGTGAAAAGAATAGTCCGGACATGGCGGGGGTACGCACCTTTACCCTTATTTCCATTCTTGGGGTTTTCGCGGGATTCTTATCGCGCGATTTCGACAACCCTTTTATTTTCCCCATGTTCGGCATCGCAATAACGGGATTAATGGTAACTGCAAATATCCTTAAAGCAAAAGGAGTAGATAAACCAGAGGTAGGCCAAACCACTGAAGTGGCGGCCCTATTGATTTTTGCAATAGGAGGCTATTTGGTTTTAGGGGATCAAATTATTGCGGTAATAACCGGCGGAGCGTTGGCGGTGCTTTTATATTTAAAGGAACATATTCATGGTTTTATAGATAAATTAAAGGATAAAGATCTCTCGGCCATTATGACCTTTGCGGGAATTTCATTGGTAATCCTTCCTATTTTGCCCAATGAAACCTACGGGCCTTTGGATGTACTGAACCCACAGAACATTTGGTTGATGATAACCTTGATAGTGGGCATAAGCGTGATAGGGTATTTTATCTACAAATTTGTGGGTAAAAGAGCAGGGGTCATCTCTAACGGAATATTAGGGGGGATGATAAGCAGTACTGCCACAACAGTGAGCTACGCTAAAAAAACCACTGATTCAAAATCGATACATAAGCTTGCAGCTTTCGTGATTACGGTGGCTTCGGCAGTATCCTTGATTCGGGTACTCGTAGAAGTAGCGGTAGTGGCCCCCACTAAAATCCCTGAGTTGATCCTTCCCATTTTGGCGGAACTTATTTTTATTATTGCCCTTTGTGCCATTTTGTTTTATTTTATAAACAAGGATAAAGGGAATGATGAAATGCCCGAACCAACAAACCCGGCACAGTTTAAAACCGCGTTGGTTTTTGGGCTTCTGTATGGCGTTATACTTTTAGCAGTGGCATTTACCAAACAGGAATTCGGAAATGAAGCTTTGTATATTGTTGCCATTATCAGCGGGTTGACAGATGTGGACGCTATCACGCTTTCCCTCTCCTCGCTTATGCAGGGCGGCGGACTTGAAACTTCCACGGGTTGGCGGCTTATTTTGCTTGCCTCACTATCAAATTTGCTTTTTAAAGGAATTATAGCGGCTGTTTTGGGAACAAGGCAATTGGCAAAATGGATTGGGATCGCGTTCGGGATTTCGATTATTGCAGGCTTGCTCATAATTTGGCTTTGGCCGGAATCTTGGCATTTATAAAATATGAACTTCTTCAAAAAAGATCCGCTGCAGATTATCGCTTTTCAAAGTTACGGTACTTCCGGGCATTTGTATTGCAGGGGCAGGGCACTTGAGGATGAAGATATTGACCAAAAAAAAGGGGGTTTTTTCAATTTGCTTATCAACACTTGGAAACGCTTCCGAACGGACGAGATAAAAAATACTTCCATAATATTAAACCTGCATAACGGGAAAACCATTTTTTCCCAAACCGATGAAAAAGGTTATTTTTTGATTGATGAAGCTTCCGAAAATCTGGACCGGCAAACAAATGAAGAAGGATGGCTTAATTTTGAACTCTCCTATTCCGAAAAATTTCCGCAATACCTTATTCAAAAGGAAAACCGCTTTCCGGGAGAAATGTTGATTCCCGCAATCGATTCGGATTTTGGGGTCATTAGCGATATAGACGATACCATTTTGCACACAGGCATTGTTTCCGTTTTGAAATGGCAAGTTTTGAAAAACACGGTTTTCAAAAGACCGGGCAAACGGCTTCCCTTAGAAGGAGCGCCAGAATTTTATAATCTTTTGCACCGGGGAAAAACAGGGGCAAAAGCAAACCCCATGTTTTACGTGAGCCACAGCCCTTGGAACCTTTACCATTACCTCGAGTTTTTCCTGAAGAAGAACAACTTCCCGAAAGGGCCGATATTGCTTCGCACTTTCACCAACCCTTTCAGCAGAAAAGCAAAGCCGGAAAAGCCGCAAAAGCAAAAGGAAATAATGAACATTTTGAAAACTTATCCGCAGCTTTCCTTTATTTTGATAGGCGACAGCGGCGAGCACGATCCGGATATTTATATTGAAATTGCAGAAGCCCATCCGGAAAGGATTTTAGCCATTTATTTGCGGAGCGTAAAACATAAAAAGAGAATGATTAGGGTGAAAGGGCTTTTTTCGAACTATGAAACAGTTCCTGTTTTGCTGGTGGAAAGCAGTGATGAGGCTGTGGAGCATGCACGAAAGAGCGGGTTTATTTAGAATGTTCGAATAAATTTTAAAAGAAAGAAGAGAGTGTCCGAAAATATAGGACAATTGAAAAAGCAGTATTTTTGGCCTATGTCATTTTTCCATAATAAACCGGAGTTCGAAGAGGGTGATTATTACATTACGCCGGAAGGCTATAAATGTTTTACCGAACAATACCATTTGAAAAGGGGCTATTGCTGCGAAAGCAATTGTAGACATTGCCCGTACAAAAAGACCCCTAACCCCCAAAGGGGAAAACAGTAGCCCTTCGGCTTCGCTCAGGGACCGCTTCGGTGCCTCTCGGAAATTAGAAATAAATTGTAAATCGTATATCGTAATTCGTAAATCAAAAATGACTTTTCAAGAAGAAATACAACAAGGTATACCGGGGGAGCTTCCCGCTGTTAAAGCATTTGATAAAGAAGTAAACCATGCGCCAAAGAGGAAACAAATTCTTTCTGCCGAGGAAAAAAAACTGGCCCTACGTAATGCCCTTCGTTATTTTGAAACCAAAAATCACGCTACACTTTTGCCCGAATTTTCTAAAGAATTGGATACCTACGGCCGTATTTATATGTACCGTTTTCGTCCCGAGCATAAAATTTATGCTCGCCCAGTGAACGAATATCCGGGAAAATGCGGGCAAGCAAAAGCCATTATGCTGATGATTCAAAACAATTTGGATCCCGCCGTAGCGCAACACCCGCACGAACTGATTACTTACGGAGGCAACGGTGCCGTTTTTCAAAACTGGGCACAGTATAGGTTAGTGATGAAATACCTAAGCGAAATGACCGAGGAACAAACCTTAGTGATGTACAGCGGCCATCCGCTGGGGCTGTTCCCATCGCATAAAGAGGCTCCGAGGGTGGTGGTCACCAACGGGATGATGATTCCCAACTATTCGAAACCGGATGATTGGGAAAAGTTCAATGCACTGGGTGTTACCCAATACGGGCAAATGACGGCCGGAAGCTATATGTATATCGGCCCTCAGGGAATTGTTCATGGCACTACTATTACTGTTTTAAATGCATTTCGAAAAATAAATAAGTCCCCACAAGGTGGCCTTTTTGTTACTTCCGGTTTGGGCGGGATGAGCGGTGCCCAACCCAAAGCAGGAAATATTGCCGGGTGCATAACCGTTTGTGCGGAGGTCAATAAAAAAGCAACCGACACCCGGCATTCTCAAGGCTGGGTAGATGAAGTTATTTCCGATTTGAATGAATTATCAAATAGGGTAAAAAAAGCAATAGCCGGAAAAGAAGTTATTTCGATTGCCTTCAATGGCAATATTGTTGAGGTTTGGGAGCATTTCGATAAGGAAAATATACATATTGATTTGGGTAGTGATCAGACTTCATTACACAATCCGTGGGCGGGAGGGTATTATCCCGCGGGAATGTCTTACGAAGAAGCTAATGGGATGATGGTTGAAAACCCTGAACAATTTAAGCTTGAAGTACAAAAAAGCCTGCGTCGGCAAGTGGAAGCGATTAACAAACACACAGCAAAGGGAACTTATTTTTTCGACTATGGCAATGCATTTTTGCTCGAAGCTTCCCGCGCGGGTGCCAAGATATATAAAGATGAAAAGGGAATACCCACTGACTCCTCTTCCCATCGGGAAGGGGTTGGGGGATGGGCCTATCCATCCTATGTCCAAGATATCATGGGCCCAATGTGTTTTGATTATGGGTTTGGGCCTTTCCGTTGGGTTTGTGCCTCGGGCAAGCCGGAAGATTTGGCGATGACCGATGCTATTGCCTGTGAAGTATTGGAAGAAATGAAGAAAAATTCTCCCAAGGAAATCCAGCAACAAATGCAGGATAATATCCATTGGATAAAAGGGGCGCAGGAAAACAAACTAGTGGTTGGCTCGCAAGCTCGGATACTTTATGCAGATGCGGAAGGAAGGATAAAAATTGCTTCAGCCTTTAATAATGCAATTTCCGAAGGGAGGATTGGCCCGGTTATTTTGGGCCGGGATCATCATGATGTTTCCGGAACCGATTCGCCTTACAGGGAAACCTCGAATATTTATGACGGTAGCCAGTTTACGGCAGATATGGCCATTCACAACGTAATTGGCGACAGTTTTCGGGGAGCTACTTGGGTGAGCATCCACAACGGTGGTGGCGTGGGTTGGGGCGAGGTTATAAACGGGGGCTTCGGCATTGTTCTTGATGGTAGTACCGATGCACAACGCAGATTGGAAGCCATGCTGTTTTGGGATGTAAATAACGGCATTGCACGGCGAAGTTGGGCAAGAAATGAAGAAGCTGTTTTTGCCATTAAAAGGGCGATGGAAAGCAATCCTTTACTTCGGGTTACCCTTCCCAATCTGGTTGATGAAAAATTATTTAATTAAAATTTAAACATTATGAAAGCTATAAAATTTTTACCCGTATTGCTGCTTCTTGTTTTCGCCTCCTGTTCTACTGTCCGCGTTGCCACCGATTATGATAAAGAAGCCGATTTCAGTAGTTATAATTCCTTTGCTTTTTTTAAGCCCGGAATTGATAAGGCAGAAATTTCCGACCTCGACAAAAAACGTATCCTTCGGGCCATTGAAACCGAATTATTGGCAAAAGGGATGACAAAATCCGAAACCCCCGGTCTTTTAGTTAGTATTTTTACAAAAGAACGCGAAAGGGTGGATGTTTATCAAAATAACTTTGGCTACGGCTGGGGCTGGAACCCTTGGTGGTATGGCGGCTATAACGGCAGTAGTGTTTCGCGTTCCACTGAAGGGACACTTTATTTGGATTTGATTGATGTCAAAACAAATGCCTTGGTTTGGCAGGGCATGGGGAGCGCAGATTTGGTGACTTCCGATATGGAGAAAAAAGAAGAAAGAATTCGCGAAATAGTAATGGAAATTCTGGCCGAATACCCACCGGGAGCGATGAAAAACTAAATTTTAAAACCCTCAGCAGAGGGTTTTTTTATTCCATATAAGGCGTAGCATGGCCATTATCCACCAACCAATGATTGATGTTTGTATCGCCCACCATAATAGTTGCAAGATAGCGGCCATATTTTTCCTGTTTGTCCTTGTAGGAATGGATGATTACCTCCTTGTCCAAAATTAATCCACGGAGAAGGTCGCGCACAACAATGCCCGCTTCCCGTCCCTCGCCGCGAATTTCGGGGGTGTTAATGCCGTATAAACGAAGTTTCATTTGCTGGAAATGAAAGAAACCAAGATCAACCATTGCAGTAACGGTATCTCCGTCATAAACTTCAATGATTTTTGCTTTGTAAGTGTACATAATATGATTTTTTAAGTGAATTAAATTTACAAAAACTTAAAAATCAATAGCTTAAAATCATCTTTATTTTTTCCTTTACCTTTTCGGTGGAGGGAATCATCGTTTGTTCCAAAGTTGAATTTAACGGAATGGCAGGCATATTTTCCGCTCCTATAACCATCACCGGCGCATCAAGGTATTTAAAACATTCTTCCTGAATTTTTCCCGCCAATGCTCTCGAAAAACTATTTTCTGAAGGTTCTTCTGTTACTATCAAACATTTTCCACATTTTTTGACAGATTTGAAA
>JBBQKI010000049.1:0-12917 GCA_038326725.1 Flavobacteriales bacterium | reverse complement strand
ACCATCCTTTATGTGACGCACGGGGGAAACTGTATCTATAATAATTGCATTCGGATTTATTCCCGAAATTTTGTTGAAGATATGCTGTATGCTTTTTGATATTTCATTCACTGAAAGCAGTTCTTTCTTGAATTTTTCCTGAGGAAGCTTATGGCAGTTGGCCGCGATTTCATCTTTTTGAATATGCCGGTAAACCCATGAAGTTCCGAAAGTAAAAATAATGTGGGTTGCAGAAAAAAGTGATTCCCTTAAATTCCACAGTGCACTGTTCAGATTTTGCAAGAGTTGATTTTTATTCAAAGCCGAGATTTCGGAATGCACATCAAAACATTTGTAAATTCCGTTATGCTGAAATATATCATCTTCGGAAAAAAGATGATTATCAATTGCACGCACAATCAATTTTTCAATAGAAACCGGATTAAAAATAGTCCCAAAGGGATTTACTAAATTTTGAAACTTATAATATTCCAACTTGTCCCCGATATTTTCCACAAAACACGAACCCATCAGCAATACCTTGGATTTGTAATCAATCTGATTTTCTTCGGGATGAAGCGGAATGTTGGTTTGGAGTTTCATTCTTCAGTATTCAGTTTGCAGTTGCAGTTTGCAGTACTAAATACTGAAACTGCCCACTGCTACTTTATAAAATCCTTTGCTTTTTGAAGAACTTCTTCAATTCCGTCCGGATTAGTGCCACCCGCCGTAGCGAAAAAGGGTTGCCCGCCGCCGCCGCCGTTGATGAATTTTCCCAGTTCTCGAACAATTTGACTCGCGTTCAATTTCCTTTCTTCCACCAAATTCTTTGAAATATAGCAGGTCAACACTGCTTTCCCATCATTTTGTGATGCGAAAACCACAAATAGATTCTGAATTTCCGAACCCATTTCAAAAGCAATATCCTTCAACCCGTTTGCATCCAAGTCGAGTTCTTTCGCCAAAAAGTTTACGCCGTTTACCAATGTGACTTCGCTTTTTAGTTCACCTTTTAGGTTTTTCGCTTTTTCTTTTAAAAATTGTTGCAGTTGTTTTTGAAGTTGCTGATTTTCATGCTGAAGGTTTTCAACGGCCTTTATTGGGTCTTGTGCATTGTTCATTGCTTTTTTAAGGGTCGAAAAAGTTTCGCTTCGCGTTACGAAATATTCTCTTGCAGCTTCGCCCGTAATGGCCTCTATTCGGCGAATACCTGAAGCCACTGCACTTTCGGAAGTTATAATAAAATGCCAGATTTTGCCAGTGTTTGAAACGTGGGTCCCGCCACAAAGCTCCATTGATTTTCCGAATTTAATCGCCCGAACGTTGTCGCCGTATTTTTCCCCGAACAAAGCGATTGCACCTTCATCGATTGCTTGCTGATAGGGAATATTCCGTCTTTCTTCCAATTGAAAGGCTTCGCTGATACGTTCGTTCACAAAATCTTCTACCTGTTTAATTTCCTCATCATTCATTTTCCCGAAATGGGAAAAATCGAAGCGGAGGTTTACGCTGTTTACCATCGAACCCTTTTGCGCTACGTGTTCTCCCAAAATGCTTCGCAAACCTTGGTGAAGCAGGTGCGTTGCCGTGTGGTTGGATTCGGTTCGCGAACGTTTGCTGTTGTTCACAACTGCTTTAAAGGAACTTTCGGGTTTAGAGGGTAGGTTTTTGGTGAAATGTATAATCAGGTTATTTTCCTTTTTGGTGTCAACAATATAAACAACATCACCATTTTCGGTTTCCAAAAACCCCGTGTCGCCCACTTGGCCCCCACCTTCGGGATAAAATGGCGTTTTGTCAAAAACCAATTGATACATTTCACCATCTTTTTTACTATCTATTTTTCGATAACGTGTAATTCTCGCTTGACTTTCCAAACTATCATAACCAATAAAGGTTTCTTCGGAATTTTCATTAACCGTAAACCAATCCCCGGTTTCAATTTTGGTAGCGGCCCGTGATCGTTCTTTTTGTATTTGAAGTTCGGTTTCAAATTCATTCAAATCCAAATCGAAACCGCGCTCCCTTAAAATCAAAGCGGTCAAATCTATGGGAAATCCGAAGGTATCGTAAAGTTCAAATGCCTTTTTGCCCGAAATGGTTTTGGAAGTTGCTGATAAAATCACTTGTTCCAACAAAACCAAGCCTTGATCCAAAGTGCGGAGAAAGGATTGTTCTTCCTCTCGAATTACATTGGAAATTAAATTCTTTTCCGTTATCAATTCGGGGAAAGCCTCGCCCAATTGCTGGCTCAAAACTTCGGAAAGTTTAAAAATGAAAGGTTCTTTTTTATCCAAAAACGTAAACCCGTAGCGGATGGCACGCCTCAAGATCCGCCGGATTACATAGCCCGCACCTGTGTTGCTTGGCAATTGGCCATCAGCGATTGAAAAAGCGACCGCCCGAACATGGTCTGCAATTACACGGGTGGCAATGTCTATCTTTTCTCCCGAGACATCGGGAGTTCCGTAAGTTGTATTTGTAATTGCTCCAATCTCACGAATCAACGGCGTAAAAACATCGGTGTCATAATTGCTTTGGGTGTGCTGCAAAACCATGCACAAACGCTCAAAACCCATTCCGGTATCCACGTGTTGTGCTGGAAGTTTTTCGAGGCTTCCGTTGGCTTTTCGGTTGAACTGCATAAAAACCAGGTTCCAGATTTCCACAACCTGTGGATGGTCGTTGTTCACCAAATCCTTACCGGGAATTTTCTCTTTTTCCTCAGCAGAACGAATATCGACATGAATTTCGGAACAAGGCCCGCACGGCCCTTGGTCGCCCATTTCCCAGAAATTATCTTTTTTGTTGCCGTTTAAAATACGGGTTTCCGGCACATATTGTTTCCAGAGATTATAGGCTTCGGTATCGCGTTCTAATCCTTCGGAGACATCGCCTTCAAAAATGGTGACATATAAAATTTCTTTATCGATGCCGTAGACTTTAGTCAAAAGTTCCCATGCCCAATCAATGGCTTCTTTCTTAAAATAATCGCCAAAACTCCAATTCCCTAACATTTCGAACATGGTGTGGTGGTAAGTATCCATCCCCACTTCTTCCAAATCATTATGTTTGCCGCTAACGCGAAGGCATTTTTGGGTATCGGCAATACGGCTGTTTTTTGAAATACTATTGCCCAAAAAATATTCCTTAAACTGGTTCATCCCGGCATTGGTGAACATCAAAGTGGGGTCGTTTTTAATAACCATTGGCGCCGAAGGCACGATGGCGTGTTGTTTCGACTGGAAAAATTCTAAAAATTTGGAACGTACTTCCTTTGATTTCATAAATTGAATTTGTGCTAAAATGACCCGGTGTTGAAAAGTGGAAACAATTTCTATATTTGTAATTCGTTAACTTTAATAACTCCTGCAAACAAGCAGCAAAAATAGGAATTTTTTAAACGTATGTCCAAGGTTAAATATTTCTACGACAGTGAAACGCTATCGTACCAAAAAATTGAAAGAAAGAAAGGTCGAAGGCTTGGCATTTTCTTTTTAAGCCTTTTGGGAATGTTCCTTAGCGGGTTTCTGCTTTTATTGATTTATATAAATTTGCCATATGTTCAAACTCCAAAAGAGAAAGCCCTGCAACGCGAACTCTCGAACATGGAGCTGCAGTTTGAACTGCTGAACAAAAAAATGGGCGCCGCCCAGGCCGTACTTGCTGAAGTTGAGGACAGGGACAACAACCTTTACCGTGTTTATTTTGAAGCAAATCCCATTCCCGACGAGCAACGAAGAGCTGGTTTTGGGGGGATTAACCGCTACCGTGATTTGGAAGGTTTTGACAATTCAAAACTTATAAAAGCCACGAGTGAAAAAATCGATATTCTGACGCGTCAAATCGTGATTCAATCCATATCGTTGGATGAAATTGCGAAATTGGCCGAAAACAAAGAAAAATTATTGGCCGCCATCCCAGCCATCCAACCTTTGGAAAATAATCCCTCCATGCGTGTTGTTTCAGGGTTTGGGTACCGTACGGATCCATTTACAAAAGCCAGTAAATTCCATTTTGGAATGGATTTTTCGGCCCCCCGAGGAACTCCCATTTACGCTTCCGGTGATGGGGTTGTAATCCAGGCGGACAATAAAGCTTCCGGCTATGGCAACCACATCCGCATAGATCATGGATATGGTTATGAAAGCTTATACGGACATTTGTATAAATTTAATGTAAGGGCCGGTAAAAAAGTTAGCCGGGGAGATCTTATTGGATATGTGGGCAGCACCGGGCGTTCCGAAGCTCCGCATTTGCATTATGAGATTTTTAAAGATGGAGAGCGCATAGACCCCATCAATTTCTATTATGGAAACTTGACCGCCGAAGAATTTGCCGAAATGCTTGAAAAAGCACAACAGGAAAACCAATCGCTGGATTAAGAATTAGTGATTAGTGATTAGAAAATTTACGTTCCAACAACCATCAACCATCAACCAACAACCATAATGCACATTGAACTGCCGGAAAAACTATACTACAATATTGGCGAAGTGGCCGTGGCATTTGATGTGAACACCTCGCTAATCCGTTTTTGGGAAAAGGAATTCGATGTTTTAAAACCAAAGAAGAATGCCAAGGGCAACCGGAAATTCACCCCAGAGGATATAAAAAACCTGGAGCTGATTTTTCACTTGGTAAAAGAGCGCGGTTTTACCCTCGAGGGGGCCAAAACGCATTTAAAAGAAAACAAACAAAAAACACTGGATCGATTTGAGATTATTCGTAAATTGGAAACGGTAAAATCAACACTTTTAAAAATAAAAGAACAACTATAACAATCTCCCTTTATCATGAAAAAATGGTTACCCTTACTCATTATTGTTGGTATAATTTTCATTATCGGCGCCTATATGGCTAGCCTTAATAATTCCTTGGTTACCTTGGATGAAAAGGCAAAAGCCCAATGGGCCAACGTGGAAAGTTCCTATCAAAGGCGCGCGGACCTTATCCCAAACATCGTAAACACCGCTAAAGGCTATGCGGAATTTGAACAGGAAACCCTGATTCGAGTTACTGAAGCTCGAAGCAAAGCGACTTCCATAAATATTGACCCCTCAAACATTACCCCGGAACAATTGGCACAATTCCAACAAGCACAAGCTGGCGTAAGTTCTGCACTTTCACGTTTATTGGCAGTATTTGAAAGATACCCGGACCTAAAGGCAAACGAAAATTTCAAGGAACTGATTAATGAACTCGAACGCACCGAAAACCGTATCAACGTAGAGCGAAACCGTTTCAATGATGAAGCCAGAAATTTTAATACCAAGGTGAATAAATTCCCAACCAAACTTTTCGCTGGGATTTTGGGCTTTAACGAAAAAGCTTATTTTGAGGCCGAAGAAGGAAGCGAAACTGCCCCCGAAGTGGAATTTGATTTCGGAAAAGACGAAAAATAATGCCCATAACAAAACGTTTTTTATCGACTGACGAGGAAGAAGAGGTTATAAAAGCCATCCGCCAAGCAGAGCAAAACACCAGTGGCGAAATCCGTTTGCATCTGGAACCGCACACGGATTTGGACCCTTTCGATCGTGCCGTGGAAGTTTTTGATCTACTGCACATGGGCAATACCAAACAAAGCAATGGCGTGCTAATATATGTGGCTGTTATCGATCATACTTTGGTAATCTTGGGCGATAAGGGGATAAATAATGTAGTTTCGAACGATTTTTGGGAAAGTACAAAAGACATTATTATCGGTCATTTTAAGAACGGAAAAATAAAAGAAGGCTTGGTTGAAGGAATTTTGAAGGCCGGGCAACAATTAAAAATACATTTTCCTTTTATAAAAGGCGATAGTGATGAATTATCGAATGAAATCACGAGAGGATAAATCAGTGGGCAGTGGCAGTGGTCAGTATGCAGTAAAAAAATCAATGAAACAATTTCTTTCGGGTTATAAAGTATTTTTTGTTTTAATTGCCTTGGCATTTTTAACTGAAAATGTTTCGGCGCAATTCGATGTCCCGGAAAAACCAACCGTTGAAACTTCCCTTTACGATTATATAAATCTTTTATCTCCCACCGAAAAAAGTGCCCTCGAAAGTAAACTGATCCGCTACGCAGATTCTACCTCCACCCAAATTGTATTGGTCATTATAAGCTCTACCAAGGGCGAGGACATTTCGATGCTTGGCGCCAAATGGGGGCAGAAATGGGGAATAGGCCAAGCCGATGAAGACAACGGGATATTGATCATTCTAGCAAAAGATGACCGGATGGTGGACATTAACACCGGCTACGGCATTGAATACCGCGTTACGGACCGTATGGCCGAACAGATCATCAACAGAATAATGATCCCCGAATTCAAAACTGAAAATTATTATGCCGGGCTGGACAAAGGCAGCGATGCCATTTTTTCTGCACTTAAAGGGGAGTTTAAGGAAGACCGTGATTTCAGCAAAAAAATGGGTAAAGGAATTGGGAAAGGGGTTTTAATTTTCTTTGTTTTCATAATTGTTCTTATCGCTTTGGCTTCCCGAAAAGGCGGCGGGGGCGGGGGCCTTCGTAAGGGTGGCACTCCCGGCCTTTTAGACATTCTTATTCTCAGCAGCATGGGCCGTACCATGGGCGGAGGAGGCTTTGGCGGCGGCGGCGGCTTCGGTGGAGGTGGTGGCGGTTTTGGTGGTGGCTTCGGCGGCGGCGGCTTCGGCGGCGGCGGGGCGAGTGGTGGTTGGTAAAGCCCCTTAACCCCTAAAGGGGGAATTCAAACAGACAAATCTTTTAAAAAATCAATCCCACGGATTATCTTTTGTCTCTCCTTTTTTACCGAGTGTATTGAATTTATAGCTCAATGTGAGCATAAAATATCGCTTCAAAACAGTACTCTGTATATCCTGAATATAATCTTGGTTTGAAACGCGGCGAACGTTGTTGTTTTTAACTTGTTCAGTGGGACACTCTCATTGTACACTTTTACACAGGCATTATAAACTTGTACACTTACTCTGCACAATTGTACACTGGCTCTGCAAACTTGTACATTAGCTCTGCACTCTTGCAAGTTAACTCTGCACGATTGCAAGTTGGCTCTGCACGATTGCAATTTGGCTCTGCGCGGTTGCAAGTTAGCTCTGCATTATTGCAAGTTAGCTCTGCACAGTTGCAAGTTGGCTCTGCACAGTTGCAAGTTGGCTCTGCACGATTGCAAGTTGGTATGTAGCAGCTGGAAGTAACTCAAAATTAGAACAAATCTTCCGTGATTGAGAATTCAAATTGACCTACTTTTACAGGGAGACACCTTTGACTCAATAAACAATTCAAAAAAGAATCATTCAATCTTAACTAAATCAAATAATTATGGCAAACAAAAAATTTATGCCCAGTGCACCCAACCAAATACTGTGGGCCGCTGCCCTAATCATTGGCTTTTTAGGCATTTTGGGGCATTATCTCTCCATAGATGTATTGTCAAAGTATAACTTTGAAATGTTGCTAATTGGCTTTATTTTACTCGTTATTGGTACGTCATTCCGAGGGGTATAGTATCGCAGTCCTTCGGGACCCGGAAGCTTCCGGGGCACGTAAACGGGGATGTTTGTTATTATTAGCTTAAACCACGCAGCAAACCATAGGCGAAAACGTTAGCAAGCCTTTCAAAAAACTACTTCTGCCTAAAATAAACCGTGACCGGCACGCCCGTAAAATCAAAATGATCGCGGAGCTTGTTTTCCACAAAACGTTTATACGGGTCTTTTACATATTGCGGCAGGTTGCAGAAAAACGCAAAACTGGGGTATGGCGTGGGCAATTGGGTACAGAATTTTATTTTTACATACTTCGCCTTGTAAGCCGGTGGCGGATAGGTCTGGATAATGGGTAGCATGGTTTCGTTTAGCACGCTGGTTTTTATTTTTTTGCTCCTATTATTGAAAACTTCAACAGCAGTTTCTATGGCTTTGTGGATACGTTGCTTGGTAAGCACGGAAATAAAAATAATGGGCACATCGGTAAAAGGTTCGCATTTTTCGCGAATCTTTTTTTCATATTCTTTGACACTTGCTGTGTCTTTTTCCACCAAATCCCATTTGTTGGCGAGAATGACAATGCCTTTGTTGTTGCGTTGCGCCAGCCAAAATATATTTTCGTCCTGCCCATCAAAACCCCTTGTTGCATCAAAAATCAAAATGATAACGTCCGAATGCTCGATGGCCCGAACGCTCCGCATCACTGAATAAAACTCGAGGTCTTCTTTTACTTTGCTCTTTTTCCGGATTCCGGCGGTGTCCACCAAATTAAATTCAAAACCAAACTGGTTATAAGTGGTATCAATACTGTCTCGGGTAGTGCCCGCTACATCGGTAACAATATATCTGTCTTTCCCTATAAGGGCATTTATAAAAGAGGATTTCCCAGCATTGGGCCGGCCCACCACTGCAAAACGGGGTAAGGTAACTTCTTCTTCATCTCCTTTTTCTGGTAATATTTTTGCAAGATCATCGAGCAATTCGCCCGTGCCGCTACCGTTAATGCTTGAAAGTTCGTAGTATTTTTCAAACCCAAGAGAATAAAATTCGAGCGCATCATTGACCCGGGCCGAGCTATCCACTTTATTCACCGCCAAAAAAATTGGTTTCTGCGATTTGCGAAGTAGGTTTGCCACGTCCGTATCCATTCCCGTTACACCGCTTTCCACATCCACCATAAAAATAATGACATCTGCTTCTTCGATGGCGAGCACCACTTGTTTGTCTATTTCAGCCTCAAAAACATCATCGCTGCCTTTTACGTAACCCCCGGTATCAATCACTGAAAATTCCTTCCCGTTCCAATCGCTTTTCCCGTAATGGCGGTCGCGGGTAACGCCGCTAACGGCATCTACTATAGCTTCACGGCGTTGGATTAAACGGTTAAAAAAGGTGGATTTTCCAACATTTGGCCTTCCCACAATAGCAACAATGCTCATAATCTTTTATTTAGGGTGCAAAAATAGGGTTTAGTTTGCAGGTAAAAGGTGTAAGTTTTAATAAAAAGTTGATGGATTCAGCTACAAACAACGTTCAACTCTATTTAGGTTTGGACAAAACAGTCCAACGACCATATTACTGATTATACCCAAACCTTCGCAACTGCCGCTCATCGCTGCGCCAGTTTTTGTTCACTTTTACGTATAATTCGATATGGATTTGTTTGCCGAAGAATTTTTCAAGATCCTTTCGGGCTTCCATTCCAACTCGCTTTAAAGCTGCGCCCTTATGGCCGATAATAATTCCTTTTTGGGTTTCGCGTTCCACCATGATGACGCTTCGGATACGGATAATGGTTTCGTCCTCAAAAAATTCCTCTGTATCGATTTCTACCGAATAAGGGATTTCCTTTTTATAATGAATCAAGATTTTTTCGCGGATGGCTTCGTTCACGAAAAACCGTTCGGGCTTATCTGTAAGTTGGTCTTTTGGATAAAAGGCGGGAGATTCCGGAAGCAGTTCGATGATGCGGTTAAAAACTTCGGCTACGCCAAAATTCCGTAGAGCGGAAATTGCAAAAACCTGTGCATTCGGCACTTTTTCCTGCCACATTTCCACGGCTTCGGTCAAGCTGGTTTCGTTCCCAATATCAATTTTATTTATCAAAAGCAGTACAGGAATTTTTGAAGCCACAATTTTATTAAAAAATGCTTCGTCCTTTAATTCTTTTTCCCCCAGTTCAACCAAATATAGAAGAATGTCCGCATCCTCAAAAGCCGAGCGTACAAAGCCCATCATACTTTCCTGAAGTTCATAAGCAGGTTTGATGATTCCGGGGGTATCACTTAATAAAACCTGGAAATCTTCCCCGTTGACGATGCCGAGAATCCTGTGGCGGGTGGTTTGCGCCTTGGAGGTAATAATGGAAAGGCGTTCGCCTACAAAGGCATTCATCAGCGTGCTTTTGCCCACGTTTGGGTTTCCGATAATGTTTACAAATCCGGCTTTGTGTGCCATAATGCGTGTTTTGGGCAAAGATACTTATTTAAAATATGGGTATGAAACGAAAATACAATGAAGCCTAGCATTGAAAAATAAAGGAGAGTTTGCTTTCAGTAGTAAGTGTTTTATAAAATTGGAAATTTCCTTTTATTGCGTGTAATTTGCAATTATGTACCAGCCAAAAAAATATAAAAAAGACAATCCGGAATATATTTTTGATTTCATCAAAAACCATCCCTTCGCTAGTTTTGTAATGAATGGGGAAAGTTTATTGGCAACCCATATCCCCTTGCTTGCTGAAGGTACGGCTGAAAATTTTCGTCTTTATTCCCACATTGCAAATCATAATGAGCAGCAACCCTTCCTGAAAAATGGCGCGGAAGCTTTGTTGATTTTTAAAGGAGCTGATGGCTATGTTTCTTCCTCATGGTACCGCGAAAAAAACATAAGCACGTGGGATTATTCCGCTGTGCATTTAAATGTAAAAATAATTGTTCAAACCCCGCAAGAGCTGGAAACTTCACTACAAAAATTGGTGCATCATTTTGAAAAAGACCAAAAAAACCCTTTATTTTATAAAGACATTCCCACAAAGATGGTGCAGGAAAACCTGCCACAAATCACTGGTTTTTGGGCCACTCCAACAAGGATTCAAGCTGTGGCCAAATTGCACCAAGGTTATGAAGATCATGATGTCCGCGCTGTAGTTGAGCAATTGGGTAAAATGGAAAATCCAATGGCAGTTTGCTTAAGAAAGGATATCCAAAAGGAACATGGATTTGACAAATAACAATAAAAAAGCCCCACCTTGTAGATGGGGCTTTTCTTCATTATAAAAACAAGGTCTATTCTTTTACCAATTGTTTGATGACTTCGCCATATTCGCTAACAATACGAACCATATAAACCGCGGCGGCAAAATTGCTCACATCTAAGGTTGTCTCGCTCAGGTTTTGTGGTTTGTTCACGTTCAACACCAATCTTCCGTTCAAATCATAAATTGAAATTTGTTCAATTTGAATCAAATCCAGATTACCTATCGTTACGGAACTACTGGCAGGATTGGGGTACATTTGAATACTTCCCAAATCCTGATTATCGGCTACACCTAAAATTGTATCAACAGTAACCACAAAGGTACAAGTTGAAATATTTCCGAAAGCATAATAAAGGCAACATCATCGCCTTTCATATCATTGTACATATTATTTATACCAGGCATTTCGGCCACACACGGAGGACACCAGGTTGCCCAAATATTAAAGAAAATCACTTTACCACGAAGTGCTTCCATTTCAACACGTTCCCCTTTAGAGTTGATAAGACTCATGTTGAAATCGGCTTTGGGGTTCTTTGATTGTTCAGTAGATGTTGCATTCACTTCCACATCAGGATCCATTAATCCCGTTTTTAAAATGCCCCTTTGTACAAACCCGAAAACTTCGGTATGTAATCCGGTTAAAAATAATGTGAGGATAATAGTTCCTGTAACACCATATTCTATGAGATTTTTTTTTGTTTTTTTATTCATCTTAAAATTATTGAGAGCAGGACCATACGAGCATTAAATATTTTAAAAACACAACGTAAAGGCTCTTTTGCCTGATTATTAAATTGGATATGAAGCAGGGATTACCAGCTTCCTAGAAAGAAATAAAAGTTCAATTATAATATGAACTTTGGAGAGATATCAGGAAAATTTAGGAGGAGGAATAAATTTGTACTTAAATGCCCGAGTTTCGGCAAAAATGGGCCTAAAATAACGTTTAAAATTTGTTGGGGAAAACAGTTCGTAATTAGCCAAAGAATCTATTTGATACACAGAATTACAAAAGGAATTAAATGTAATCTGAATCCCGTCATGAGTTTGGTTAAATTTATTATCGTCAGATTTTTTATGCGAATTAAAATCACATTTTTTCTTTACATAACTGATTTTGTCAGTATTCACAATCTCGCCCAAGACATTAGAATCCAAGGGTAGCATTTTACCAATCATAATAAAGATTAGAAAAAGTGATATGTAAGTTTTCATTTTCATCAACGTCAAATATAGAAATTTACAGTTAAGTTATTTGTAACATTTGTTACGAAGGGGTCTATAAATCCAACATTGCTATACTATTTCGCTTTAGGTCAATTTTACCATCAATTTCCAATTTTTTAAGCAATCTTGAAATAACCACTCTGGAAGTATGCATATCATAAGCAATTTCCTGATGGGTGATTTGCAATACTTCATTTTGGTTCACTTTAGCCTTATCTTTAAGATATAGCAGTAAACGTTTATCCATTTTAAGAAAGGCAACGCTATCAATAGTATCCAGCATTTCTTTTAGTCGAGTATTATAACTCTGAAAAATAAATGACCTCCAGGATTTATATTTGACGATCCACTCTTCCATCTTATCCAAGGGGATCATAATTAGATCTGTATCTTTTTCGGTAATGGCTTTTATTTCACTTTTCGTCCTGTTCAGACAACAATTTATGC
The DNA here is from genome assembly GCA_038326725.1 of Flavobacteriales bacterium. GTDB lineage: Bacteria > Bacteroidota > Bacteroidia > Flavobacteriales > Flavobacteriaceae > JBBQKI01. Next base: position 524 of record JBBQKI010000049.1, on the reverse strand, counting down.
TAATGGCACAAGTATCTCCACGTTCTAAAAAATAAAGGAGTAAATCATCCCCATTTTCATCTACACGCAGTATTTTAATTGCGCCTTGTAACAATAGAGGAATTGAGTTAACATACTCCTCTGTGCGAATGATAATTTCACCTTCCCGAACATTTTTTAGCTTGCCAACACTGGCAATTTCATTCAGCAGCTCGTCTTCAAAAATAAAGGAATAGGCATCTTTAAGGGCTTCAATCATGATAAATACTTTAGTGAGGTAGTTTATGTCTCATTAAACCATAAACAAAGGTACCTAATAGAGCCGCTCCAATAACCACCAATATCGAAATGTAACCGGAACCGGCAAGTACATACATTGGCCCTGGACAAGCACCGGCAAGAGTCCATCCCAAACCAAAGATAATACCACCAATCAAATAACGCGGGATACTCATTTCCTTCGGTTTTAATTGCATTTCCTGCCCTCCCATGGCTTTTATATTTTTTCTTTTAATTATTTGTACGCCCAAAACACCGATTAGAAG
>JBBQKI010000048.1:0-13129 GCA_038326725.1 Flavobacteriales bacterium | reverse complement strand
CAAAAAATCTCTTTCCTTTTTAGAAAATTATTTGAACAATGCTGCGCCCACCGGTTATGAATGGGATGGACAAAAATTGTGGATGGATTATTTAAAGCCATATGTAGATGAGTTTTTTACGGATACTTACGGTACCGCTGTGGGGGTGATTAACCCTAAGGCAAAATTTAAAGTAGTAATTGAAGGACATGCCGACGAAATATCTTGGTACGTGAACTATATCAGTGATAATGGCTTGTTGTACGTGATACGGAACGGGGGCAGCGACCACCAAATTGCGCCATCAAAAATTGTGGATATTCATACAAAAAAAGGAATTATTAAAGGTGTTTTTGGCTGGCCAGCAATCCATACCCGCGATAAAACGAAAGAAGAACCACCAAGGCTTGACAACATTTTTATTGATGTGGGCGCTAAAGATAAAAAAGAAGTTGAGCAAATGGGAATCCACGTTGGCTGCGTGATTACGTATCCCGATCAATTTCATGTGATGAATAAAGATAAATTTGTTTGTCGGGCATTGGACAACAGAATGGGAGGATTTATGATAGCCGAAGTGGCGCGGCTCTTGTCAGAAAATAAAAAGAAATTGCCCTTTGGACTTTACATCACCAATTCTGTACAGGAAGAAATAGGGTTGCGCGGTGCGGAAATGATAGCCCACCGGATCAAACCCAACGTGGCGATTGTTACCGATGTAACCCACGACACCACTACCCCAATGATCGACAAAAAAAGGGAGGGCCTCATCGAAATGGGGGCTGGTCCGGTAATAGCTTATGGCCCGGCAGTACAGCAAAAACTCCGCGACTTGATTGTTGAAACCGCCGAAAACAAAAAAATACCATTCCAGCGTTCTGCGGTTTCGCGTGCCACCGGGACTGATACCGATGCTTTTGCTTACAGCAATGAAGGTGTCGCAAGTGCACTTATCTCATTGCCGTTACGCTACATGCATACTACTGTTGAAATGGTCCACCGCGATGATGTGGAAAACGTGATCAAGCTTATATATGAAACTTTACTGAAAATAAAAGACGGGGAAACCTTTAGTTATTTTGAATGAAGCGGAAATAGAAGAATTTAATTTGAAGTAAATTCAAGCAATTTTCAAAATTGAATTATGATGACGCTGCATTTTTCCAGCAATAAATCCCTTGTTTACCAGTTTGGTCATATAATCATTCATCCCTATTTCCAAAACTTTTTGGCATGTTTCCTGCGTGGCATCAGCCAAGATTATTTTTAATAAAGACTCAGATTTCCACAAGTAGGTTTTGAAGATACTACTCAACTTTTGTCATTTCGTTATGAATTTAATTGATTTCCGAAACCTACTTTTGAATATGACAATAAAAGCACCACAAGCAAAAAAAATGCTCAAAAACCCGATGGAAGCAGCCCAAGCGGCAAATCTGGTTTATATAACCGAAAATAAACTTACCATAAAAAGGCACCGCCACGGTAAAGGTTTTTATTTCACTGAAAAGGAAATAAAAATTGTAGACAAACCATCTTTGGAACGTTTCAAAAAACTTGTAATCCCGCCAGCCTGGCAAAATGTGATGATTACGCCCGTGTCCAACGGCCATCTTCAAGTTGTGGGTTTTGACCTAAAAGAGCGCAAACAATACCGCTACCATCCGCGCTGGTCGCAAATCCGCAACAAAACCAAATTTTTTAAAATGATTGCTTTTGGAAAAGTGCTTCCCCTTATTAGGGAAAAAGTTGAATTGGATTTGAACCAACCCAAAATGACGAAGCAAAAATGCTTGGCATTAGTTTTAAAATTAATGGAAGAAACCCACATCCGTATTGGGAATGATTGCTATGCCAAGGCAAATAAATCTTATGGTTTATCTACGTTGCGGACAAAGCATTTGAATATTTTCAAGGATAAGATTTCCTTTAATTTTGTTGGGAAAAAAGGTAAAAAACACACCATTACATTGAAAAACAAAAAACTTCAAAAACTTGTTTTGCAATGTGAAGAAATACCCGGATACGACCTTTTTCAATATTATGATGAAGAAGGAAACAGTCAAAGTATCGATAGTGGGATGGTGAACGAATATATTCAAGACATTACCGGCGACCATTTTTCTGCCAAGGATTTCAGGACTTGGGCCGCAAGCAAAATATTTTTTGAAACCTTGCACAACCTTGAAGAACCGGAAACAAAAATTGCAGCACAAAAAAACATTTTCGTAGCTTATGACGCGGCCGCAAATGGGCTTGGAAACACACGAACTGTCTGCAAATCCTACTACATCCATCCCGTGCTTGTTGAAAAATATGAAAACGGTTCCTTAAAAAAATATTTCAAAAAATTGGATTTTTTTGAAGACAACCTTCCCTTTCTTTCTGCATCGGAAACAGTTTTACTGAAAATCCTTTCGGAATATAAAATTGAATTGGATTAAAAACTCCACTTCATTTCAAATACATTTTAAAATTTTTAAGCCTTAAATTTTTAAAATAAAAAGGGAAATTGTTACTTGCGCCCGAAATGCACGCAAGACTAACCATCTGTTTTTTATTGTTTTCGGCTTGCCTTTATGCGCAACAAACCGAGGAAACAAACCCTTCTACTCATTATATTTCCTGGGAATTATTGTTCGGAAAAACGATGCCTTCCAATTCCAATTTTCCGGAAACCGATCCTCAAAAAGGGTTGTTTTTAAGCCTTGGAAAGTACCAAAACAACAATCCTCAGGAATGGGCATATAGACTAAACTATCCCCGAACAGGAGTAAGTTTGGGATTTACGGATTACGGAAACGGCAAAAATGTGGGTTATTCCATTACCGCAATCCCTTATGTGGAATTTGATATTTTCAGAAAAGAAAAAAAAGATATGCACTTGGCCATTGGCCTGGGCGGGTCCTACTTCAACAAAAGCTTCGATTCCATTACAAACCCTTTCAACAGGGCCATTTCCACAAAATTTACTTGGGCCTTTAAAATGTTCTTTTATTACGATATTATTGAAGCTGAAAAAATTGATTGGCGCTTGGGGGGCGGTTATATCCACAATTCAAACGGGCATACTCGGCTTCCAAACCAAGGTTTTAATTCCTTTGTCCTCAGTGCATCCGCTATGATTAAATATAATAATCGAACGGTCCAAATTCAGGATTCAGTACAAAAACCGGTTTTTAAAAGAACTACCCAAAGTTATTTTTCGGTACGTACGGGGTTGGGCCAAAATGCACTTTCTGAAATTTTCAATGACCGCAAGGAAGTATATTGTGTTGCCGTTTCCTATGGAAAAATCATCAACAAAACCTATAAATTCGGTGGGGGAATTTTCTATCGTTTTTATGAAAATTATTACGATTACATCCAAAACGACGAAGCTTTGATTGTTGAAGAATATCCACATTTTAAAGAAAAACCCTTTGCTTATGCCTCTAATTACGGTCTTTTTGGCAGTGCCGAACTTTTATTGAATCACGTTGGTTTTGAATTTCAACTCGGACTGAATATTTCAAAACCTTTTTATCAGATTGACTGGAAATTGAACCAAGGATATCAATATGATAATATATCTGAAAACGGGGACACCCAAACCGTGGTGGTTTTGGGGGAACTTGATAGTTATTATGAACTGAAGCGCACTATTTCCAGTCGGATAGCTCTTCGTTATTATTTAATCGGCACCAATCAAAATCCGGTTCATAATATTTATTTGGAAGCTGCTTTAAATGCCAATTTGGGTCAGGCTGATTTCACCGAAATAAATTTGGGCTACGTTTACGGCTTCAATTTTAAATCCGAAAAGTAAAAAAAGCCTTTCCTTTAATATGTAGATTTATTTATTCTTTCTTAAATAATCCAAAACATTATTTTCTATACGGGAATGAATATTAGATACATCAGCTTTAATGAATTTTTCCCCGGTTATGTTTTCATAAAGTTCAATATAACGATCCGAAACGGTTTCAACATATTCATCGCTCATCACCGGTAATTGCTGACCTTCCAATCCCTGAAACCCATTTTTTATCAGCCATTGGCGAACGAATTCCTTTGAAAGCTGTTTTTGCGGTTCATTGTTTTTTTGTCGGTTTTCATATCCTTCCAAATAAAAATAACGTGAAGAATCAGGGGTGTGTATTTCATCGATCAAAACAATTTTCCCGTCTTTCGTTTTTCCGAATTCATACTTGGTGTCCACCAAAATCAATCCCCGGTCATTTGCAATTTCAGTTCCGCGCTGAAAAAGTTTTCGGGTATAATCTTCCAATTGAAGATAATCAGCTTCAGAAACGATATTTCTTTTTAAAATACCTTCCCGTGAAATATCCTCATCGTGGCTCCCTGCTTCCGCTTTTGTTGCAGGTGTTATTATGGGTTTTGGAAATTTATCATTTTCTTTCATTTCGTCCGGCATTGCTACCCCACACAGTTCGCGCTTCCCGGCTTTGTATTGGCGAGCGGCGTGACCGCTCAAATAGCCACGGATTACCATTTCCACTTTAAAAGGTTCGCAAGCTTCGCCAACTGCCACATTAGGATCGGGCGTGGCGGTAAGCCAGTTCGGAACAATATCGCTCGTATCGCGCATCATTTTGGTGGCAATTTGATTTAGAATTTGCCCTTTATAGGGAATTCCTTTGGGCATCACTACATCAAAAGCACTTAGCCTGTCAGTAGCTATCATCACCAAAATATTGTTTTGCAGGGTATAAACTTCGCGAACCTTACCGTGATAAACACTTTTTTGTCCGGGAAAATTAAAATTTGTAGCAGTAATGGTATTCTTCATTTTTTAACTCAATCAATATTCTCAATGGATTTATAAGCAGCAATCACGGCCTTTACCAAGCGGTGCCGGATGATATCTTTGTCGTCCAAATAAATCATTCCCACCCCATTAACGTCTTTTAAAATCAACAAAGCCTCCTTCAACCCGGAAATCACCCTTCGCGGAAGGTCTATTTGCCCGGGATCGCCTGTGATCATGAACTTTGCATTTTTCCCCATACGCGTCAAAAACATTTTCATTTGGGCGTGGGTGGTGTTTTGGGCTTCATCCAAAATCACAAAAGCGTTGTCCAAAGTCCGCCCACGCATAAAAGCTAAGGGTGCAATTTGAATAATGCCGTTTTCAATATGCGAGGCCAATTTTTCTGGCGGGATCATATCGCGCAACGCATCATATAATGGCTGCATATACGGATCCAATTTTTCTTTCAAATCTCCGGGTAAAAAACCCAGATTTTCCCCGGCCTCAACAGCGGGACGGGTCAAAATGATTCGTTTAACTTCTTTATCCTTCAGCGCTTTTACCGCCAATGCCACACCGGTATAGGTTTTCCCGGTTCCGGCTGGGCCAACGGCAAAAACCATATCGTTTACACGCATGGATTCCACTAATTTTCTTTGGTTGGCCGTTTGTGCTTTAATTGGTTTGCCGTTAACGCCATGCACGATAATTTCGTTACTGCTTTCTGGGGTTTCATAATCCTTGCTGCTGTGGCTCAAAAGGACCCGTTCAATTATATTTTCGTCAATGGAATTGTACTTTGAAAAATGATCCAAAAGCATGTTTATCCGCTTATCGAATTCCTCCAACACATCATCATCGCCGTAAGCCTTTATCTTACTGCCTCGGGCAACAATTTTCAGTTTGGGAAAGTATTTTTTTAATAAATCAACATTAGCGTTTTCAAGGCCGAAGAAATCCCTTGGGCTAATTTCGGAAAGTTCGATTACAAGTTCGTTCAAATTTTTTTTTATTGTTTATTGTTATTATATATGTGTTTTGATTTTTTAAAAAATAAATACCAAAAACGAATTTCCCGCTTCCGCAAAAAATAGTTTCGTTGCTAACAAAAGTAAAGTATTTTTGTGGTACCCGTTTTAAGAAAATATCAACAATTCGCTTATGGCTATAATTACGCTCACCACCGATTTTGGGGAAAAAGACCACTTTGCGGGAGCGGTGAAGGGCGCAATCTACAGCGAACTGGCAGATGTGAGGATTGTTGACATCTCCCATTCCGTTTCGCCCTTTCATTTGACCGAAGCGGCGTACATCATTCAAAATGCATATCAAAGTTTTCCTGCGGGGACAATACACATTATCGGGATAGATTCGGAACTAACCCCGGAAAACCGTCATATCGCGGTTCTTCTGAACGGACATTATTTTATTGGCGCCGACAATGGAATTATTTCGATGCTGACGGTGGAGAAAATGCCCGAGAAAATGGTTGAAATCAATATTCACGAACGCTTTACCAGCAGTTTTCCCGTATTCGATGTTTTTGTGAAAGTGGCTACCCACATAGCCCGGGGAGGCACTTTGGAAGTAATTGGAAAAACAATAACCGAAATCAAGGAATTAAAAGGTATCCGCCCGGTGGTTAGCCAAGGGGAAACACAACTAATAGGGAATGTAATTTATATTGATAATTACGGAAACGTAATCAGCAACATTCACAAATCGCTTTTTGAAAAAATAGGGAAAGGGCGCGAGTTCAAAATTTCAGCCCGCACCGTTACTTTTGAAAAAATACATACCCACTACAGCGACGCCATCAATTTTGACCAACCCCCCGAAAAAAGGGAAGAAGACGGGAAAAAACTGGCACTTTGGAATTCTTCCGGATATTTGGAAATAGCTATTTATAAAAGCAATTCCACCACCGTGGGCAGTGCTTCCACCCTTTTTGGATTGGAATACAGGGATTCCATTACCGTTAACTTTAAATCAGAATTCTGAATTCATAATTGAAAAAGATGTTTACAAGAATTGTAAAAATGGAATTTGAATCAGGGCAAATCCCTGCATTTCTTGCTAATTTTAAAAAAGTGAAATCGAATATCCGCGAATTCCCGGGCTGTTTGTTTTTAGAACTTTACCGTGATAAAAAAGACGAAACTATTTTTTTTACTTACACCCGATGGGAAAATGAAAGTGATCTGGAAAATTATCGAAGCAGTGAATTATTTAAGGAAGTTTGGGCAACAACAAAGCCAATGTTCCGTTCAAAAGCCGAAGCTTGGAGCGTTGATACATTGGAAAGTTTGCCGTAAACAGTATAAAATTTAAACAAAATGAACCCCTAGCGGAATCGAAGGGTAAAGTGCATGATAGCAATAATAAAACGTGAAATAAACTCCTTCTTCGCCTCGCCAATTGGCTATTTGGTGATTGCTGTTTTTTTAGTGATTAACGGTTTGTTCCTTTGGGTTTTTAGCGGGAATTATAATATTCTTGATAGCGGTTTTGCGGATCTTTCTGCATTTTTTGAACTTGCACCCTGGGTATTGCTATTTTTGATTCCGGCCGTAACGATGCGGGCTTTCAGCGATGAAAAAAAAATGGGCACCTTGGAGCTATTGCTCACCAAACCAATCCGACTGCACGAGATTGTTCTCGGGAAATATTTTGGCGCTGTACTGCTTATTTTGATCGCATTGTTGCCCACCCTCCTTTATATAATCACCATTTCAAATCTGGGAAACCCAGAAGGAAATTGGGATGTGGGCAGTACGTTGGGCTCCTATCTTGGATTACTGTTTTTGGTTTTGGCCTATACTTCTATCGGGGTTTTTGCCTCCACGCTTTCCGAAAACCAAATCGTTGCCTTTATTATCGCGGTTTTTCTTTGCTTTTTATTGTATTATGGTTTCGATGGGCTTGCAACAATAGTTCCTGTTTTTAATATTTCCAATTTGGGAATGAAAACTCATTTTGACAGTGTCGCTCGCGGGGTTTTGGATACCCGCGATTTGATTTATTTTTTGAGCCTTGCCTTGTTTTTTATTGCTTTGACGGTTTTAAAACTTAAAAAAGCATAATGGCAAATCATAAAAAAAACATTCTGAATTTTGGCCTATTGCTTCTAGGCATTATTGCCATTAATATTCTTGGGAATTATTTCCATAAACGTTTCGACCTTACACAGGACAAGCGATACACGCTTTCGGAAGCGGGAAAGAACACCTTGGCCAACGTGGATTCGCCCATCCTTATCGATGTGTTTTTAGAAGGGAATTTTCCGCCGGAATTTCGACGGCTTCAAATGGAAACCGAGCAAATTCTTGAAGAATTTTCATCATTTAATCCAAACATAAAATTTAAGTTTATCAATCCTTTGAAAGATGAAGCTGAAAACCCTCAAATTTTTCAGGAACAAGTGGCTAAATTCGGGTTGACACCGGCACAAATCGAAGTACAGGAAAGCGGAAAAATAAGCACTGAACTCGTTTATCCGTGGGCATTGGCATATTATAATGGAAAAACGGTCAAAATCCCGTTGCTGAAAAATCAAATGGGTGCTACTCCGGAAGAACGCGTAAACGGCTCTATCCAAAACTTGGAATACGCTTTTGCGGATGCTTTTCAAAAACTGGTAAAACCAAAAAGCCGTAAAGTGGCAGTTTTAAAAGGAAATGGCGAACTGGACGACCGCTTTATTGCCGATTTCTTTAGCACGTTACGCGAGTATTATTTCATCGCGCCTTTTACATTGGATTCCGTTTCTTCAAATCCTATTCAAACATTGAACGGCTTGAAGGATTTTGATTTAATAGTGGTTGCAAAACCTACTGAAACTTTTAGCGAAAGTGAAAAATATGTGCTGGATCAATTTATAATGAACGGCGGGGCTTCGCTTTGGTTGATGGATGCCACCGAGATGCAACAAGATACGTTGAGTGGGAAAACTTTTGCTTTTGGCAAGGACCTGAATTTGAATGATTTCTTTTTTAAATACGGCCTTCGAATCAACCCCAACTTAGTGAAAGATGTTTACAGCGCCCCCATTGTTTTGGCCGCTGGGAATGAACGCGAGGCACAATACAATCAATATCCCTGGTTCTTTAGCCCGTTGGCCGCAAGCGGGAACAATCATCCAATAACCACTAATATTGAAGCAGTGAAATTTGATTATGCCGGGGCCATAGACACTCTTCCGAACAACATTAAAAAAACGGTTTTACTTTCCACCTCGCCCATCACTAAAACTGTGGGCATGCCCTTCGAAATTAATTTTGACAGGGAAATTCCCCAAAATTTAAAAGTTATAAATGAAGGCCCCGACCCTTCCGAGTACAGTGCAGGCGAAACCCCCTTAGCCGTTTTGTTGGAAGGCGAATTTTCTTCGGTTTATACAAACCGGGTTAAACCCTTTCAATTGCCCGAAGAAAAATCGATGAGCAGCTGGACAAAAATGGTAGTGATAAGTGATGGCGATATTATTAAAAATCAATTTCAAGACAATCGACCGCTGGAACTTGGCTTCGATAAAATGACCAATTCGTTCTACGGAAACAAGGAATTTTTGCTGAATACGGTCAATTATCTCTTGGACGACAGCGGACTTATAAACATAAGAACAAAGGAAATTGCAGTCCCTTTTTTAGATCCGCAAAAAACTGCATTGCAACGCACCAAATGGCAAATAGTCAACTTACTGCTGCCGTTAGCTTTACTAACAATTTTCTGGATTGCTTTTACCATCCTTCGCAAGCGAAAATATGCCCGCTAAATGTTGATAAGTTTGTTTTAGCAAACGTCTCAATTGAAATATATTTGTGGGAATTCAATTAACAATTTCAGCCAGGATTTATCAAATTTTGGATAAAAAAAACATACATGAAATTCATCGTATCCAGTTCATATCTTTTAAAACAATTGCAGGTTTTGGGTGGCATCATCAACAATAACAACACCCTCCCCATTTTGGATAATTTTTTGTTCAATCTTGACGGAAATTCCTTGACCGTTTCCGCTTCCGATTTGGAAACTACCATTTCCTCCAAACTACAGGTAAAAAGCAGTGAAAAAGGAAATGTCTGTATTCCTGCCCGTTTGCTTTTGGATACTTTAAAAACCTTCCCAGAACAACCGTTGACTTTCACTATAGCGGAAAACAATATTGTGGAAATAAGTTCAAATGACGGAAAATACGCCTTGGCATATGCCAATGGTGAAGACTTCCCAAATTCGGTGGAACTAAAAGATCCGTCTTCAACAAAACTTCAAGGCGATATTTTGGCAACGGCCATTAGCAAAACCATTTTTGCCTCGGGCAATGACGACCTTCGGCCCGTCATGAGCGGGGTGTTTTTTCAGTTCGGCACGGAAAACTTGACCTTTGTGGCCACCGATGCTCACAAATTGGTAAAGTATACTCGCGAAGATGTTGTTGCTTCCCAAACCGCGGAATTCATCATGCCAAAAAAACCATTGAATTTGCTAAAAGCAATCCTTGCCGGAAGCGAAGAAGAGGTAACCATTGAATATAATGAAAGCAACGCCAAGTTTAGTTTTGAAAATACCGAAATGATCTGCCGTTTGATAGATGGGAAATATCCCAACTACGAAGCAGTAATTCCCAAGGAAAATCCAAATAAATTGAATATCGACAGGAATTTGTTCCTAAATTCAGTCCGTCGGGTTTCCATATTTTCAAATAAAAGCACCCATCAAATCCGTTTGAAAATTGCTGGGGCCGAATTGAATGTTTCCGCAGAAGATATCGATTACAGCAACAAGGCCGAAGAGCGCTTAACATGCGATTATCAAGGAGACGACATGCAGATTGGTTTCAATTCCCGTTTCCTTACTGAGATGCTCAACAATCTGGGAAGTGATGAAGTTTCCCTGGAAATGAGTTTGCCAAACCGGGCGGGTATCCTTACCCCTGTTGATGGTTTGGATAAAGGTGAATCCATAACCATGCTCGTGATGCCGGTAATGTTGAATTCTTAAAATTGCATTTTTGATTATTGGATATACAAATCCGTCCTTCAGGGCGGATTTTTTTATTTATGAAAATAGTGATGACATATCTTTAATGTTTCGATGAGGGTTTAATGATAACTAAAACATTCAATCATGAAAAACCTTAAAACACTTAGTATTTTATTTCTATTAGTATTAGCAACATCTTGTTCAAAAAAAGATGATGATGGCGGTGGCGGTAGCCCTGGTGAAGCTGAATTCAACGCCACCATTAACGGTGGGGGGTTCAACAATTATTCTTCTAACTTGGGTAGCTACAGTACGGATACCAGCAGCGGCACTGGCCTTACTATTGCAGTAACTGACGCAAATTTGAACGTCATCCGATTTTTCCTGAATAATAGCGGCGGTTTTGATTCCGGGGTGATAAAGGAAATTGGAAACGGATCCCAATCAAGTGCCCTTTTTCGAGATCAAGCGGAAAACATTACTTATAATGGCAGCGATGGCAGTATCTCCATTACCGAAAACAGGACAAATCCTGAAGGAGACGATTCGTCAAGGATAATTTCCGGTACCTTTAATATAACCACTTCGGATAACCTTGGCACCACCATAGTTACATTATCGGGTTCATTCAAGGATTTTCAATATACCTCATTTTAAAAACAGCTAATGCAATTTAATAATAAACCCGGCTAGTGCTGGGTTTTTGTCATTTATAGCTAATACAAAAAACTAAAAAATTAACAAGAACATCCTAATCCCTTGAAGAAATAATAAAATAGTACAATGCTACCAGCAAACATGACGGTGCAGACAAAAATGGTTCGCAAGTTTAAGTTTAATTTCATGTTACAGGTTTTCATGATTCTTTGGTTTAGTCTATAAGTTACCCGGTTGGCCGAAAAGTTACACATAATGTAATAAAATCGTAAATCGTTTAATAATCTTGCCTATGCGGGAATTTGTACATTTGCACCCGATGAAGCACAACGATACCATAGTGGCTTTGGCTACCCCTGCGGGCGCGGGCGCAATCGCAGTTATTCGACTTTCGGGCGCGGACGCCATCGCAATTACTACTTCAATATTCACTTCCGTTTCGAGGAAGGAGCTTTCAAAACAAAAGACCCACACAGTTCATTTAGGAAACATAAAAGATGGCACGCGGGTAATTGATGAAGTACTCGCTACTATTTTCAAAAACCCTAACAGTTATACCGGGGAAGATGTGGTGGAGTTTTCCTGCCACGGCAGCCCATACATTCAGCAGGAAATTATACAATTGTGCCTTCGGAAAGGTTGCCGTATGGCCAGTGCTGGCGAGTTTACGCTCCGTGCTTTTTTGAACGGAAAAATGGACTTGAGCCAAGCGGAAGCTGTGGCCGATCTTATTTCCAGCGATTCGGAAACTTCGCACCAATTGGCCATTCAGCAAATGCGGGGTGGTTTCTCTTCTGAAATAAAAAAACTACGCGAAGAACTTTTGAATTTTGCTTCCCTGATAGAGCTGGAACTCGATTTTGCAGAAGAAGACGTGGAATTCGCAAACCGGGAAGAATTTCAAAAACTCATTTCAAAAATAACTCTTGTTTTAAAAAGCTTAATTGATTCCTTTGCCATTGGGAACGTATTGAAAAACGGAATTCCAGTGGCCATAGTGGGCGAACCAAATGTTGGAAAATCCACCCTTTTAAACAGCTTGTTGAACGAAGAGCGCGCCATCGTTTCGGAAATAGCTGGAACTACCCGCGACACAATTGAAGACGAGATCATATTGGGCGGCATTAATTTCCGTTTTATCGATACTGCCGGAATACGTGATACCGTAGATGTCATTGAAGGTTTGGGAATCAAGAAAACCTTTGAAAAGATCGAAGCTGCTCAAGTGGTAATTTATCTTTTTGATGCATCCCCCTCTGCCTTCGGCAGCTCCCACGAGGGGGGAGAATATTCTTCTATTTTATTTGAAATAGAGAAAATAAAAAATAAATATCCGCAGAAAAACCTTTTAATTGTTGCCAATAAAGTTGATAAGCTTTCCGAATTTGAAATGGAAAAGCTAAATCTGACCCTGAGCACTTCGACTTCGCTCAGTACAGGCTCCATCGAAGGGTCTCCATATTTATTACTCTCTGCAAAAACAAAGCAAGGTGTGGAAAAACTTCAAAATAAATTGCTTGATTTTGTAAACACCGGCGCCTTGCGCAACAATGAAACCATTGTTACCAATAGTCGGCATTATGATGCCCTTTCAAAAGCGTTGGAAGAAATCCTTAAAGTGCAGGAAGGTATAGATAGTGGCCTAAGCGGCGACCTTTTAGCTATTGACATCCGGCAAGCACTTTACCATTTCGGCGAGATTACCGGTGAGATTACCAATGATGATTTGTTGGCGAATATCTTTGCTAATTTTTGTAT
>JBBQKI010000047.1:0-13264 GCA_038326725.1 Flavobacteriales bacterium | reverse complement strand
ACCCGAGCCAATGTTATTCAAACGGCCCTTGGCTATGAAGACACGCGCGAGTTTATTCTAAACATTGCAGAAATTGAAGAATATATTGCCTATGTAAAAGAAATGTCACAAGAACAGGGTGTACTTACCCCAGGATTACGGGTTTATTTTGGGGCCTATAATGATGATATTTCCAATTTTGCTACCATATTCATTGCGCCCACCATGGGCAACTCCCAAACTTCGGCAAACAATTATACCATTGACTCATTGAACATGAATCAAGGTGGCCATCCCCCCCATAAATATAAATATTTATAGGTGTTCACGGCAATATTTATTCATATCCTAGAATGGTTGGCGTTTTTCACGGGGATATTTTACTATAAAAAAAGCAAATCGAGGCCAGCATTTTATTTGGTATGTTTTTTAGGGATTACGGTATTTGTGGAAACGTTGGGCTTGTACACTATTTTCGTGTACAATGGGTTTTTGGAAGGGCTTCAAGGGACTTTGTTAGAAAAAAATTTTTGGCTTTACAATATATATAGTATCGTAAGCTATCTATTTTACATTTCCTTTTTTAAATGGTTCCTCGTATCCCCAAGGGCGGTTCGGGTAATGAATTTGCTCACCGCAATCTTTGTAATTGTTAGTTTGGCAGACAATTTATTTTCCGGGGGGTACTTTTATGGCTTTATGCCTATTACCCATATTGTCGGCACCCTGTTTGTTTTTATGAGCATTGCGTTTTATTACCTCCAATTGCTACAGGGAAACCAAATCCTCGAAATCCGCAAAAGCATACCTTTCTATGTTTCCGTAGGAGCTTTAATATTTCATCTGTGCAGTACACCTCTATTTATTTATAGTTCTTATTTCAAAAATTCCATAGACCCTGGCTTTGTTAGTTTATATATACCTATTATCTTTATTGTAAACCTTATATTGTATTCCATTTATATCATAGGCTTTTTAATATGTTCGCACAAGCAGAACCCTTATTACGGCAAGAAAAATTACTGATAATTTATTTTGTTGCCATTTTACTGTTCATCACGGTTTTCTCCGTGGTTTTTGTTATTGCTTTTCAAAGGAGAAAGAATAAATTTTTAATTGAACGCCTTGAAAACCAGCAAAAATTTGAAAATGAACTCGCTAAATCACAAATCGAAATACAGGAGCAAATATTCAAAAACATTGCGTGGGAACTTCATGATAATATAGGGCAATTGCTTTCTGTGGTCAATATCCAACTCAATATGTTACTGGACAAAACCCCAGAGGAGCATCATGAACAAATCAAAGAAACAAAAAATTTGGTATCTGAAACCGTACAGGAAGTCCGTAATTTATCAAAGGTCTTAAACAATGATGTAGTATTAAAGAACGGTTTGTTGAATTCTTTACACTTGGAGATAGTACGTTTTAATAAGCTGAATTTTTTGGAAGCCCAATGCCAAGTTACCGGCGATATTGTTCCTATTAAAAGTTCCAATGAAATTATCATTTTCAGGATAGTTCAGGAGTTTTTATCAAACATTATAAAGCATGCTAAGGCAAAAAAATTAATTGTGCTTTTAAATTACAAAGATAATAGCCTCGAAATAACAGCAAAAGATGATGGCGTGGGCTTTGACATAAGTAAAATAACCCAAAACTCCGGGATGGAAACCATGAAAAGCAGGGCGGGGTTACTAAAAGCAGATTTTTCAATTATCTCAAAACCCGGTAAAGGAACATCCTTGTATTTAAACTACCCTTATGGAAATTAAATCTCCCAATCATACCATAGCAGTAGTTGATGACCATTTACTTTTTGCACGTTCCCTGGAAAAGTTGATCAATTCATTTCCGGGCTTTGAAACAATTTTTCATGCCAAAAATGGCATTGATTTACAACTGAAGCTAAATTCCGGTATGCCATCCCCGGATATCATACTCCTTGATATAAAAATGCCGGTGATGGATGGCATTGAAACCGCTGAATGGCTTACCCTAAACAAACCCAATATAAAAGTACTGGCTTTGTCCATGGAAGATGATGAAAAAGTTGTTTTAAAAATGCTCAGCAAAGGAGCAAAAGGTTATTTGTTGAAGGATATTCATCCCCAAATCCTTAAAACGGCCTTAATTGAATTGATGGAAAATGGATATTATCATTCCGCAAAAGTCACGGCTGCTTTGCTCCACGTAAATGGGGAAAAAGAGGAAATCGAATTTGTATTTAAAGAAAACGAATTGATATTCCTGCAGTTGGCCTGTTCTGAAATGACTTATAAAGAAATAGCGGAGATTATGCTATTAAGTCCCAAAACCATTGATGGCTATAGGCAATACCTATTCACTAGGCTTGGAATAAAGAATAGAGTAGGGTTGGTGATTTATGCTTTAAAACACAATTTGATTCACATTTAAAAACAAGCATTCCAAACAGGGTCGCTCGGGGGGTTGGCTTCAATAATTACGATTTCTTTATTTACGGGATGCACAAAGGTCAATTTCCGGGCATGAAGATGAATACTGCCATCGGTGTTGCTTCGGTCAAAACCATACTTTAAATCCCCTTTTATTGGGCTTCCAATGGCTGAAAGCTGTGATCGTATTTGGTGGTGTCTTCCCGTTTCCAAAACAATTTCCAGTAAAATATAATTGTCCAGTTTCTTGATTTGGCCGTAATGTAAAACGGCTTTTTTGCTTTCAGTTACTTCTTTTTCGTGGGCGTAGGACTTATTCTGTTTTGGGTTTCTTTTTAGAAAATGGATCAACGTCCCGGAAATTCTTGGTGGGGTGTTCTTCACCACTGCCCAATATATCTTTTCCGTTTCCCTTTCAGCGAATAAAGCGTTCATCCGGGCTAGGGCTTTTGAAGTCCGGGCAAAAACAACGATCCCGCTACTTGGGCGATCCAAGCGGTGCACCACGCCCAAAAAAACCGCACCCGGTTTGTTGTATTTTTCCGCGATATATTCTTTGATTACTTCGGAAAGTGGGGCATCACCGGTTTTGTCGCCTTGCACAATATCGCCCGGGCGTTTGTTGATGATAATCAAATGATTGTCCTCGAACAAAACTTGAAGGTTATCTTTTGTAGTAATTGTCTTGATGGGAACTTCTTTTTTAATAAATGGATTTAGGATTTAAGGGCTGTGATTTTTAAGAAATTAATAAAAACCAAAAAATATAAAATCTAATATTGTTCCGAATCGTTCGGGAAATCACCGCTTTTCACATCGGTACTGTATTTACTGAAAGCTTTTGTCATTTCTGAATAAAGGTCTAAATACCTTCTTAAAAACCGGGGGTTAAATTCATGCGTCATTCCCACCATATCATGGGTTACCAATACTTGTCCATCAACCCCGTTCCCCGCACCAATCCCGATAATGGGAATGGTTAATTTGGCAGCAACTTTTTTGGCAAGTGCTGCGGGGACTTTTTCCAAAACCACTGCAAAGCACCCAGCATTTTCGAGCACCAATGCATCTTCCATCAATTTTTCGGCTTCCTCTTCTTCTTTTGCGCGGACCGTGTACGTGCCGAATTTATAAATGGATTGTGGCGTTAACCCCAGATGGCCCATTACCGGGATGCCTGCGTTCAAAATCTTTTTTATCGATTCCTTTATTTCCCGGCCTCCTTCAAGCTTTACCGCGTGTGCGCCACTTTCTTTCATGATGCGGATGGAAGAGCGCAGTGCTTCTTTCGGGTCGCTTTGGTAGCTCCCGAAAGGCAAGTCTACCACCACCAAACTCCGCTCGATGGCGCGAACCACCGATGCTGCGTGATATATCATTTGATCCAGTGTAATGGGCAAAGTGGTTTCGTGTCCCGCCATCACGTTTGAAGCGGAATCGCCCACCAAAATTACATCGATTCCCGCACTGTCCACAATCTTGGCCATGGTGTAATCATAAGCCGTGAGCATCGAAATTTTTTCGCCCTTCTTTTTCATGTCCACCAAGGTTTTGGTAGTTATGCGCTTGTATTCTTTTTTCGCTGTTGACATATGGAGTAACAAATTGAAAGGTAAAAGTACTAACTTTAACTGTTTCTCCTTTAAAATATTCACTTATGAAATTCATTCTATTAATTTTCGGCCTTCTCTTTTTCGGGGCTTCTTTTTCGCAAAACGATTTTTCCGAAGAAGATGCCAAAGGAATAATCTCTGTTTTTTTTGAAGGTCTTCATCAGGGCGATACCTTGAAATTGAAATCCGTGATGGCCGAGAATCTTCAAATGCAAACGGTTTATGTGAATAAGGAAGGAGAGAACAAGATTACATCCCTTAAAATTTCAGATTTTTTAAAAGCAATTGCCGCCCGTCCGGCTGACCAAAAATGGGAAGAAAAGTTGTTGGGATATTCCATGGAAATAGATGGGAATTTGGCTCACGTTTGGACACCTTATGAATTTTATGTGAACAACGCTTTCAGCCATTGCGGCGCCAATTCGTTTACACTGGCAAATACCGGTGAAGGTTGGAGAATTTTTCATTTAATCGATTCCCGAAGAATGGGAAGTTGCGGGAAATAGCTATTTTTTCTTTGTCTTTTGTACCCAAACTCTTTTCTCTTTTTTCTTTATTCTTTAGTGGGAATATTTCCTTTTAAGTTGGGAATAATTCCTACTTTTGAAAAATGGAAACCTTCGCCTCCGGGAAACTCACCAAAGTAAAGAACCGCCACGAACCCGGTGTTTCAAAGCAAACCGGCTTTAGCAGCCCGGCCACCCACTATTTGGAACCTTCCATTGATTTAAATCAAGAACTGATTGTAAACCGCGATGCTACTTTTTTCGTTCGCATAGATGGCAACACACTAGCTCCCCATAACATTTTGGATAAAGATGTGTTGATTATTGACCGGTCGCTCCCGCGAAATTTTGATGCCCTTGCGCTTGTGGTTCAGGATGGCGCTTTCAAAGTTATGCGAATCCCGTTTGCCTCGGAAGAAGAGTTCAACGTGTGGGGCATTATTACCTATATTATCCACTACGCCCGATGATTGCGCTCGTAGATTGCAATAGTTTTTACGCTTGCTGCGAACAGGTGTTCCGGCCGGACCTTTTGGGGAAACCAGTGGTGGTGCTGAGCAATAACGATGGCTGTATAATTGCCGCAAACAAGGAAGCAAAAGCGATTACGGACATCCCCATGTTTGAGCCAGTTTTCAAAATAAAAGATCAACTCATAAAAAATAAAGTTGTTTTCTTTTCTTCCAATTACACGCTGTATGGCGAAATGTCCCAGCGGGTGATGAACATTTTAGCAACCTTTTCCCCTCAAGTCGAAATATACAGCATCGATGAAGCCTTTGTTGATCTTTCGGGAATGAAGAATATTTCCCTCACGGAATACGGATATAAAATGAGGGAGGCAATCTTAAAAAATACAGGTTTACCAGTCGGGGTGGGCATCGCCCCCACCAAAGTGCTTGCAAAATTGGCCAATAGAATTTCAAAAAAAGTAGTGGGTAATGACCAAGTTTTCGTGATTGATTCCGAAGAAAAAAGGATTGCGGCACTAAAATGGTGTAAAATAGGTGACGTGTGGGGAATAGGGAGGAAACATGCTGAACGCTTAAAGAATATCAAAGTGTTCACAGCTTATGATTTTACCCAAACTCCTTTGGCTTGGGTACGAAAGGAAATGACCGTGGTGGGCGAGCGCATCTGGCGCGAAATGCAGGGCGAACCTTGTATTGAAATGGTGGGGTTGCCGAAACCAAAAAAGGGAATAGGAACCGCCAAATCCTTCGGGATAAAACTTGAAGATTTGGAGCGGATTGAAGAGGCGTGTTCCTATTATATCAGCGAGGTGAGCGAGGTACTCCGCGCCCAAAAGTCCTGCGCCACTTTTTTGCAGGTGTTCATCATCACCAATTATCACAGCAATGTGGACAAGCAATATTCGAATAGTCGTACAGTAACTTTGGAGGTGCCCACAAATGACACCTTCAAACTTATTTTAGCAGGGCGACAAGCATTGAGAGCTATTTACAAATCAGGTTATCGTTACAAAAAAGTGGGGGTAAACTTAAGTGGAATCATTCCCCAGGAGTATGTACAGGGAAATTTGTTTTACCAACCCTTGAAACTAAACAAGGAAAAAATGATGGAAACGGTGGATGCCATCAATCGTAAATTCGGGAAGTCCACGGTTTTTTCAGGTTTGGTGGGCACCCGGGTAAATGAATGGGAACTCATTAAAAAAGAACGCAGCCCGAGATTTACCACGCAATGGAAGGAATTGCTGGAAGTTAAATGTTAAACCTTCAATATTTTACTTGCTAATCAGCTCCATCTGCACGGGCCACATCAATTGTATATCGCGCTACATCCCGCCCTTGTTTAGTGCCCAATGTAGCATCAAAAGTCCAATGGATTCCCCCATAAACCCTGGACATGGCAGCCTCTTCCGCCCATTGGTTTACCAATGCTTCTTCTTGTGGGAAAATATAAGCCAATACTTCTGCACCGGCTGCCGAAAAGACACTATGCCCCGAGGTGAAACTTGGAAAATTGGGAGTGCCAAGTATTGTTTGAAAGCCTTCAATCCTTTGAATTGGCCGAGGGTAATGATAATAATATTTTGCGTCCCAACAACTTATTCCCCCATCCATGATGGCCATATTCATATAAGCAAAAGTCCGGGCAGCGCGAAGAGGGTTCATTCTATATTTTACTATAAATTCCTTTGCAAATCTGTTCCAATGGCCCGGAGGGGTATATGTTCCCAGACCATCTTGCCAAAAATTTGCAATTCGTCTGCGTTCCTCGGTTACGTTAGCGGCATAATCTTTAAGAATATCAATATCAATAAGTAATTCCGCGGAATCCATGGATGGAGGAATTATGGGCCGTGTATCTGCTACATTGGCGACATTCCACATTTTAACATTGCCGAAAAGAGGGGTCAAACCAACGGGCCGTGGCGGTATTTCAAGATTATCCCATTGCCAGCCAAACCTGGCGTAGGCAGCATTTTTAATGGAGTCCGAAACAGGCTTTGGCACTTGGGCTTTTTTCATTCCATCTGTTGCGGCTCGGGCAAGAGCGAGAGCGGAAATATCCCTGCCAATCTTTTCGCCCGCTGTAACGTCACTCGCCACATTTCCACCGGATAAGATAAGGCTTTCCAAATGTTCCGTTTTAAGGTTTTCAAGGTATGTAGCTTCCAAGGGGAACATGGCGGTTAATATTTCTTTTGCTACGGTGGCTACTACCGCAGCATCGGAAGGATAGGATGGAATGTCATTGGGTACATACGCATAATTTATACTTTCATCCTGTTGGTAAGGAGCCGGCCTATTATAAGTGTATTTATAATACCAAGCAGAAATTAAGCCATCAAATTGGGCCACTGAAAGATATGCGAATGCGCGGGAGGCATAAGGTGGATGGGCAAATGGGAACGGTGGGGGCCCTGCAGGGTTGGCCGGATTAGGAAGGGTATAAGTGCCGTCAGGGTTAGGGCCGGGTATTAAATTATATTTTGCCGCCAGTTCCAAAGCTATTTCGTTCCATCTGTTTACCGAGTTATTGGTCCAATAGGCAACAGCATTTTTTTGTTTGTCGGAAATTTGTCCCATTGCCTCTTTCATATCTGCAAGTTCAGCCTGATATTCACTTGAGGAAACAGCATTTGGGGCGGCAATTATTAGATCCGCTCCAGAATTAATGAGGATAGGATTCCAAGTTCCGCCGGTTTCATCATTTCCGGAAAAAGCATAACTGTCGTATTCCAAGTAAGTGGGCAAGTCTTTTTCGCAAGAAGTAAAGAAGATTGTAGCTATAAGTATAAGAGCGATATTTGAAAGTTGACGTTTCATAATCCTATATTTTATTTAATAAATTTAAATTGATAAGTGATTCCCAGCCCTGTGCTGTTCATTTTGGGTGCGTTCAATCCGTTTACAACCCTGTTATGGTATGCCAGAAAACCTAGGCCCTCAACAGAAGGAACGAAATAATGCACGAAAAGCCCCACACGTTCCATCTCAACTTTATTGGTGGGCTGGGGGGCGTTATAAGCCCGGATATTATCACCACTGGTAGATTTTAAACTCCAATAGTTAAGTTCCATCCTTAATGAATTATCCATAAGCCATGCTCCAATTACGCCCTCAAAGTTCCAAGCATTGGGCACATCCATAAAAGATGAATAATAGCTTCCATTATTGTAATAATAATCCCTTTCTATTTCTGTATAACCTCTCCATAGATAGGCCAGCGACGTTCGGAAATATATATTGGACTTCATTTTATATTGAAAAATACCCCGGTATGAAAGTTCGGGTGCACCAAAGCCCAAACTGTAGGGCATATAGTCTGATAAATAATTAGTGATTGGGGTAGAAAAGCCCACTGTTCCCAATACAGAGAATTCCCCGGATGAAATTTCTTCATTAATAAATTGATATTTTAGGGCCAACCCCAAATCCTGATATCCCTGAACGCCTTTATATTTACCCCCATTTGGGTCTGTGGATTCTGTTATAATGTATGGCACTCCCACATAAAGATTTAATTTGTCAAAAATACCAATCGCTACCATGGGAAGTATAGTTGTGCGGTTTACCTTGGCCACAGTTTCATTGTCCCGAAGTGTAGAGCCTTCCCAGTATTCCTCAAACCCACCAAATTCATAATTTAATAATATACAAGCATCTTTGGCCGGCATCATTAATTCATCGGACGGGGTTTGCCCATGTGCTGCAGAAAAGAAAATCAGAAAATTTAGCACGATTAGATTAAATAAAGATTTTTTCAAATTGAAGAGGAATTAACAAGTTCTATTAAATGCCAATTTTATGTTAAAAATACATCTTATTTGTACATTCGCAAGAAATTTTTCTAAAAAGGAAAGGAACAGATTATAATTTAAGAGAACAACACGCAATACTTGTCCTTTCTGCCATCATGTCATAAACCCTCCGCTGGCATAATCATTGACTTATACCTTCCGAAATCAAAAATTTAATTACTAAAAATTTAAATATATAGCTATGAGTAAGATTATTGGAATCGACTTAGGAACCACCAACTCTTGCGTGGCGGTTATGGAAGGTAGCGAGCCCACTGTAATTCCGAATGCTGAAGGCAAAAGAACTACCCCGTCGGTAATTGCTTTTGTGGAAGGTGGCGAAATCAAAGTTGGCGACCCGGCCAAAAGACAAGCCGTTACAAACCCTACTAAAACTATTTCTTCCATAAAACGCTTTATGGGAAACAAATATTCCGAATCCAAAAGCGAAGCGGAACGTGCTGCGTACAAAGTAGTAAAAGGCGATAACGACACTGCCCGAGTGGATATTGACGGCAGGATGTATACCCCTCAAGAACTGAGCGCGATGATCCTTCAAAAAATGAAGAAAACAGCAGAAGATTATTTAGGTCAAACCGTGACCGAAGCAGTAATTACTGTTCCAGCATATTTTAACGACAGCCAGCGACACGCCACTAAAGAAGCGGGTGAAATTGCAGGCTTAAAGGTGAGAAGGATTATTAACGAGCCTACCGCTGCGGCCCTTGCTTATGGAATGGACAAAAAAGGAATTGACCAAAAAATAGTTGTTTTCGATTTTGGGGGAGGAACGCACGACGTTTCCATCCTCGAACTTGGCGATGGTGTTTTTGAAGTATTGGCAACGGATGGCGATACGCATTTGGGTGGAGATGATGTGGATCAAAAAATCATTAACTGGCTTGCTGATGAATTCAAGGCGGAAGAAGATATGGACCTTAGGAAAGACCCAATGGCGCTTCAGCGTTTGAAGGAAGCTGCAGAGAAAGCAAAGATAGAATTGTCTTCCGCAGCGCAGACGGAAATTAATTTACCTTATGTAACCGCAACGGCCAGCGGCCCAAAACACTTGGTGAAAACGTTGACCAAAGCAAAGTTTGAGCAGTTAATTGATGATTTGGTAAAAAGGACAATGAAGCCTTGCGAAACCGCACTAAAAGCGGCCGGACTTTCAAAAAGCGATATCGACGAAATTATTTTGGTGGGAGGTTCCACCCGTATTCCTGCAGTGCAGGAAGCGGTTGAGAAATTCTTCGGAAAAAAACCTAATAAAGGAGTAAATCCTGATGAAGTGGTTGCAGTTGGCGCAGCTATTCAAGGGGGTGTATTAAGCGGCGATGTAAAAGATGTGCTTTTATTGGATGTTACCCCGTTATCGTTGGGAATCGAAACAATGGGCGGCGTGTTGACTAAGCTTATTGAAGCGAACACAACTATTCCTACAAAGAAATCGCAGGTTTTCTCAACTGCGGCTGATAATCAACCCAGCGTTGAGATTCATGTTTTGCAAGGCGAGCGCCCCATGGCGACCGATAACAAAACCATTGGCCGATTCCATTTAGACGGTATTCCACCTGCTCAAAGAGGAACCCCACAGATTGAGGTAACTTTCGATATTGATGCCAATGGTATTATTAAAGTAAGTGCTACGGATAAAGCCACGAACAAATCTCAGGATATTCGCATAGAGGCTTCAAGCGGTCTAACTGAAGAAGAAATCAAGAAAATGAAGCAAGACGCTGAGGCAAATGCCGATGCCGATAAAGCCACTAAAGAAAAAGTGGACAAATTGAACGAAGCCGATGCCATGATTTTCCAGACCGAAAAACAACTCAAGGAATTCGGTGATAAACTATCCGATGATAAGAAAAAACCTATTGAAGAAGCTTTGGAAGAATTGAAGAAAGCCTACGAAAGCAAAGAGGTGGAAACTATTCAACCAGCGTTGGACAAAATTAACGAAGCATGGAAAGTTGCTTCAGAAGAAATGTACAAAGCACAAGCCGAACCACAACAAAATGGTACACCGGGGCAAGATGCCGGGGCTAAGGGCGGCAAGAACAAAGATGCTGAAAACAATGATGTGGAAGACGTAGACTTCGAAGAGGTGAAATAAGTTTATTATAATAGCTTAATGCAAAATCGCAACCCATTTAGGTTGCGGTTTTTTTTGTTTAATTTCTTTAATACATATTTATATGAAGGTGTAAATTATTTTTCCTCAAAATAAATAACTGAAAAAAAAGCGGCCCGCTAAGGCCGCCTTCATCAAAAAGCTCTTTTTTAACCAAATATTAAGCTGTCTTGATAATTATGAAAATGAAGTTGGGGATTAAACCATATTTAAAAGCATTCGAAAAAAAACATACAAATTTCCGACAAAATGCATACTTCAATTTGTTAAAAAAAAGCGGTTCAAATTTGAACCGCTCTTGGTAAAAAAAGTGAGGAGAATTAATGGTTGGTGTTTATTCTTGAATAGTTTGCTGAACAGCTATGACCGATTTCTTGATCATAGGTTGTGGGGTAGTTTCGTTCAGGTTTAATGAGACACCGGAATTTGAAAGTAAGATCACGGAGAATTCACCCGCATTTTTAAAGTTGTTTTCGGCAATAATCAATTCTTTTAGTTGCCTGCATTTCGCCAAGCCCGAAGGTAAATTACCGGATAGGTTATTTTCAAAAACATTAAAAACTTCAATATTTTCCAAATCACCCAATGATTCGGGAAGTGTTCCATTTAATTGATTACTGCTTAAATGAAGTTGTTTTAGATTTTTCAAGTTTCCCAGGCTTGCAGGAACTGTTCCGGAAAGGTTGTTGCCATTGAAAGCTAAAATTTCAAGATTTTTAAGGTTTCCCAATGATTCGGGCAAGTTTCCTGAAATATTGTTGAAAGAAAGTTCCAATACTTTTAGATTCTCAAGTTCGCCCAATGAAGAGGGCAGTTGGCCATTAATATTATTGAACAACATGCTAATCCCTGTAACACTGTTGTTTTCCAAAGTAATACCTTCCCATGTATCCACGGGTGAGTTTAAATTCCAAGTCGTGTACCATTGGGCGCCGTTGGTAGCGTTATAAAAATCTATAAGGACTTGTTTTTCCCTTTGGGCTATTTCTGAAAATGCTGCGGTTGCAACAAAGGCGAAGACGATGGTTAGTATTGCTTTTCTCATGATTGGGGGCGATGATATTTATTATCAATAGATCAAAGAAAGGTACAATTAAGTTTAAATGCAAAAATATTCGACGAAATGCACTAGTTTTTATTTCCTGATTTAGCCAATTCTGAAATAAATGCTTTGTCAACTTCATGTTTTCCATCGAAAACCTTTATGTTTAGGCGGTTTCCGAAAAGTGCAGACCCTTTTAAATTTTCCTCTGTTTTTTTTGCTTCAGTGATAAAGGCATCTTGATTTCCATAAATGTAAGTAACTTTTGCAGTGTCATTTAGAAACCGGAAATCTTCTTCAACCAATTCCTTGGGAATACCTCCGGAATGTAGGACAATTTCATTACAGTTAATTTTTTTAAGTGCCAACCAGCGCAGCGCAATGGAAACCCCCTGCGAATACCCTAAAACAATAAAACGTGGAAGGGGTTTCGGGGCTTCCGTTTCAAAAACCCTATCAACATATTCCAGTATATTTTTGGTTTCTAAAACCGTGTTTTCACGAGTAAGCCAAGACGCACCCACATGCTTAAAATCTTTCCCTTGATAATATTTGGAAGGGGCTTGGGGTGCGATTATAAAATTTTCCTCCGGGTTTAAATGGGAAAAATAATTGATAAAATACCGGCTCAAATATCCCATTCCATGAAAAATGAACCACACATTCACTGTTTTTTCCGAATAAATATTCAGCGTTGAATACGTATTAGTCGCCGTATAAGAAACCTGCTTTTCCAGGGCCATGATTGTTGTCCATTTTGTATGTTTGTAAATGTAAACCATTACGATGAAACTTTCTAAAGAAGAAGTCCTTTCCGCCTGTAATGCCATGTGTAAAAATACTTTGATGGAGACTTTGGAAATTGAATTCATAGATTTCAACGAAAATTCCCTTACGGCAAAAATGCCTGTAACCAAAAAAGTGCATCAACCGGACGGTGTTTTGCATGGAGGCGCCTCGGTAGCATTGGCCGAAAGCGTGGGCAGTGCCGGGGCTTTTATTTTTTTGAATTCTAAAAACGTTGTGGTTCGTGGGATCGAAATCTCGGCAAACCACGTAAAGAGCGTTACCGATGGTTTTGTGTATGCTACCGCAACACTTTTGCACAAAGGTCGCACCATGCAATTATGGCAAATAAAAATAACAAATGAAACCAACCAGCTTGTTTCGATGATAAAATTAACAACCCTAACCTTACCTAGAAATCCCCAATGAAATATGATGATTTTTTAAGTAAAATTGCGGAGCATCACTTGAAAAGCTTGCCTTTCGTTATTTTTTCACTTCCCGAAAGCAATATCGT
>JBBQKI010000046.1:0-13350 GCA_038326725.1 Flavobacteriales bacterium | reverse complement strand
GAATCCTCGGACACCAAAGTAAAGGGGACTTTTAATTTTAACGGGAAGAACAATGAGGATGGCACTTTCAAAAACGTTACCAATGGATCATTTAACATAGACCTTTAGGGAAAACGCACTAAAGAAAATCTCAGGTTGAGGTTTTTACGTGGGGCCGGGGGCGAAACGAAAGTTTTGTCTCCGGTTTTTTTTGCTCCCTCCCAGCCTCCGCAAAGGGGAGGAGTTTCTTTCCCTAAACCAAAATTTTCCTCGCCTTTAGGGAGGTGCCCGGGGTGGGGACAAATACGTCATTTGCCGTATTGAAACCCTTTTCTTTTTAACTCAATTTTGAAATATCAATTATAAAACCACGATTATGAAATTTTCAACCTTTTTTAATTCAGTATTATTTTGCTTTTTAACTTCGGTAATTATCGCACAAAAAGCAGAAGAACCCAATTATCGGTATGATGTTGGGGCAAAAATTAATGAAATGACCCTCACACAAGGGGGCACAATGGTAGTTGCTACCAACGACGGTTTGGTGGGGATTAAGCCGGGTAGCAACAACCTTTTGTTCAACTTTACGGATTATGGCAGGGTAAAGCCGGAAGAGCTTTATTTTGTGCCAAATGCACCGTATGTAATGATTGGCCAAGCTGGATTTATCCCCATTTCCACTAAAAAGGCCGTAATTGATTATATGTCCGGGAAAAAATTGTTCAGCACCGAGGATAACGGTTGGAAAGCAGTTTACACTTGCGACGTGATGATGCCACAAAATAAATTGGTGGTGAGCGGACAGCGCAAGGCAGAAGATAAATATGCAAGTGCAGTGGCGGTTTATGATCTAAACACAGGGAAACAGGAAAATTATATTACTTTAAAAGGCGCAGAGATAGTTTCCGGAAGGCCATTACTGCTTAAAAATTCTATTGTTGTGCCTACCACAAAAAATCTTATAAAAATTGGATTGGCTTCCGGTGCAGTGGAATGGACCATAAAAGTGGACGATATTAAATGGATGGTTGCCGACGAAACCGAAAAAGATATTTATGGTTTTGAAATCACTCCCAATGGCGCAAATACCAAAGTGCACAAAATAGGTTCCAATGGTTCCCTGCTTTGGAAAGATGCCCATAAAGTGAAAGGTTATGTAGTGAATTTTGAGATTTTATCTCAAGGATTGGCCATAGTAAGCAATGTTGATAATTCCGATAAAGGGATGCTTGCTGGAAGTTCGGAATCCAAGATTGCGTTTTTGAGTGCCACTAATGGCGAGGACTTATGGGAAAAAGCACCCAAAACAAAAGGTTTTGTACAACATTTTTATGTAATGGAAGATGGCATCCTTTTCGGAATTTACGAAGGCGGCATAAACAAGATTTCCTTTGACGGTACTACGTTATTTAAAAAGCCACTTAAAACTGGGGCAAATATCTTAACTATGGCCGATACCCCACAAGGGCTAATCTACATTACTTCGGAAGATGCGAATATCGTAAATCTATCCACTGGTGATCAAGTTTGGGAAAAACCTTTGAAATACAAACGCGCAGATGCCATTAGCTCTACTTTTGACAGTAAAAATTCACGCTATTTAATCAGTGCCGATGAACAATTATACGCAGTTGATGCTAACACTGGTGAAGTAAGCACGTTGGCTGAAAGCAAATTCGAAGGCAAGGAAGCTCCAAGCCATATTGAAGTTCGAGATGGTGGTTTGTTATTAACCAGCGACCAAAATATGATGATGCTCGGTAATGACGGTAGCAAAACATGGCACGAATATTACCGTGCCCCGGGCAAAAGTGCCATGGGGGCTATTTTGGCGGGTGTTTCTGCAGTTGCTGCCACTGCGGGAGCTATGGCGGCTGCAAATTCTTCAGCACAAAATCGTTTGGCAGGATATGATAGTCGGGCCGATAGGGAATCCGACTTGGCGGGAGGCTTGGCAATGGCCGCGGGCGCTTCAGTTAGCGAAATGCTAAAACGTTTTAAAGCTACTGCCGCTACACAAAACGACCAATTTATACTTACCAAATTGGAAGAAGGCGTGGGCCTTGTAAAACTGAACAAAGACACCGGAAAAAAGGATAAGGAAATTGTGCTTAAGGATAAACAACCTGAATACATTGTAGATGAAATTGGCGGGGTACTTTATTATAAAGCCGATGCAAATTCAATTTACGCCTACGACCTGAAAAATTAGATCCCATAACTATTGAAACTTTTTGAAAATTGAATTGAATAAAACCCATTCCAATATTTTGAGGAATGGGTTTTTCATTTAAAAACAGTTTACTTATGAATAAAAAAACGTGAAAGACCTATAATATTTTGGGATTTGTTTGTGGAATATTTGCGTTGGCCACTTGCTGGCTTTGATCCTATGGCATTATTCTTTTCACTGCCTTACCATTGTTTTTGGCGGGGATATTTTTTTTGCCACAACGCCAAAAGGGAATCCTGAAAGTACCTTTACAAAAGTGAACTATGCGATGTTGGGTATGGTCTTGCTCATTGGCATTATTCCCTTTTTTTTGTACCGATAATTTTTTACTTCAAATATCCCTTTTCCAAATTTTATTGATACTTGACTCCTTAAAATAAGGCAGCTGCCGTATTTATATTATCCATTTCCTGCTTAAATTTGATAACACATTTAAACCTAACCCAATGAGAACAACAACTTATTTAACCGCATTGCTTGTATTTTTTGCTAGCGTGCCCACGTGCTTATCTCAATACAAGATCGATTGGAAAAATGCACCTTTAAACCCTAATCCTTCCTACTACACCGCTAATCATAATAACTTGGCGGGAAATGTATTCCAGGTTCAATATAATTATGAATCCGGAGACGTCATTTATGAATATGATGCTAAGGGAAACCTTATCAAAAGTATTGATGATATATTAGGCAACACCCAATATTATTACGATGCGAATGGATTTGTGAACCAAATTCAGGTAGATGGAATTTTTGCTTATACCAGTTATTTAACAACCAACAATAAAGGTGTGGTATTGCAAGAGGTTTTTGATGATGGCTCGGGATCAACGTTTCAATATGACAACAATGGCCTATGGGTTTCCAGCCAATATTTAGACACCAAGAACATAAAACAGCGAAATACTTACGATAGTAAAAAAAGGATAATTAAAATTGAAAATTACAATACTGACGGCACTTTGTCCTCCACGTCTAATTATACTTATGAAAAAATCGGGAACATACTGAAAGCCAATACCAAAACCTGGTACCAGTATAATAATGAAACATCAACATACGAATATTTCTATAATGAAAAAGGGCTGAGTATGAGCAGTGCCAAAAATACCGATGTTTACGGTTATGACGAAAAAGGAAACTATGTTTCCTATAGAAATACTCTAGCCGGCACCAATGAATTTAGGACCATTTTATATCAGGGGCAACAGGGAAACCTTATATCAAACACAGTTTCAAAGCCCAACAGCACTATCCAAACCCCAGTAAACAATACCACGGTTGCAAGTACCGGCTGCGTTTTGGGCGACTGTCAAAACGGATGGGGAAAATGGCAATTTGACAATGGCTACTACGAAGGCTTTTGGGTAAACGGGAAAAGGACAGGCTACGGCATGTACCTATGGCCCGGCACAGGAAAGTACATCGGCAATTGGCAGAATGACCAAATGAGCGGTTATGGCGAATACCTTGCTGAAAACGATGACAACATTATTGGCCAATATGCCAACGGCAACCTAAACGGCATTGGCTATACTGTGCTGAATGATGTTTGGTCGCAGGGTATTTACACCAACGGAAATCTTAGCACGCCTTACAGTTTTTCGGCCAATGGAGCAACTACGGGATGTACTGCCGGCGATTGCCAAAACGGTTATGGTCAAATGAAATGGAGCAATGGCGATTTTTACAGTGGGTTCTTCTCCAACGGCAGCCTTTCCATGGGAACTTATGAATTTGGCAATGGCGATAAATATTATGGCACCTATAACAGCCAAAACCAGTTGCATGGTTTTGGGCGTTACTATTATAAAGACGGCCGATATTATGGGGGAGAGTGGAGCAATGGCCAGCAACATGGAAAAGGATATCTTTTGGGAGTGAACATTACCGACAAACAAATTGGCGAATGGAGCAATGGGTCATTGGTAAGGAATATGGGATATTAAAATCTTTAGTAAAAACACGGTTAACAACCGTGTTTGTTTATTTTTTTTGAAACAGCTATTTGGATAGCAAATTAAACTTTAAGTTCAATTTTACGATTTTTATGATTTTTTCACAAGCACTAGTTTTATTAATCCTGCTTTTAATTTTGGCTATCAGTATGGGCTATTTTTATGTGGAGAATAAAAAAATACGGCGAGACCATTCAGAAATAATGGGGGTATTAAAAAAGAGCATTAATTTGCACCATTCCCAAATCCATTTTCGCAACGCCGGACTTCAAAAATATGATTTCACAAAATACAACCTCAGTGAAGCATTGTTGTTGCAACCGGAAATAATAACCTAAATTAGTTTACCTAAAATAGTAGATTATGCTATTGCAAAAACGTATCCTAACTTTCCTCATATTTTTTTACTTCTCTTTTACTTATTCGCAAGAAATCCAAAGCAACATAGATAGCCTTTTAGTGGTTTTGAAATCCGCAAAAAAGGATACTGCCAAAGTAATGCTGTATCAAAAAATAGCATCCCATTATAATGTTACGAATTTGGACAGCGCCAAAGCTTTTGCTCAAAAAGGAATACGCCTTTCCGATGAACTTGATTTTTCATTCGGAAAAATGATGAACTTGAATGTCTTGGGCAATTTTTATGAAAGAAAAACCGAATATGAAACTGCATTAAAAACATATGATAAAGCACTTAAAATAGCAGAAAAAACGAAAAGCCAAAAAGGCCTGGCGGTAGTGCTTAACAATATTGCGATGGTGCAAACCCGAAAGGGAAATTACGAAATAGCGTTGGAGGGTTATTTTGAGGCTTTGAAAGCTGAGGAAAAACTTGGTAATGAAAATGGGATTGCCCAGTGCTACAACAATATCGGCGTGGTTTATTATTACCTAAAAAATTTCTACAAGACCACTGAATATTTGATAAAGGCTTTGAAAATCCAAGAAAGGCTCGGGAACCTTGATGGATTACAGAACGGTTACAATAATGTGGGCGCCATTTATGAGTATCAAAAAAAGTTTGATGATGCCATAGCATCATATTCCAAAGCTTTGGAAATAAGCCAAAAACTTGGGGATACAAAGCAAGAAGCTGCATGTATTTCAAACATCGCCCTGTCCTATTCAAACAAGGGAGATTTTGTAAAGGCAGAAGCCCTTTTCAAAAAAGCAACCAAAATACGCGATAGTATAAAAGACTATAACGGAATGTCAAATAGTTATATAGCTTTTGGGCAAATGTTTCTGGAACAGAATAAATTCAGTGATGCCCAAAAATATTATCTCGAAGGGATTGCACTTTCAGAAAAGCACAATTTAAAAATCACACTACGTGAAGGTTATGCAGGCCTTTCGGATTTGGCCGAAAAGCAAAATGATTATAAAACTGCTCATCAATATCTTCAAAAATATATCGTGATAAAGGATTCCATCCTAAGCGAAAAAAATACAGCCAGTATTGCTGAGGTTGAAATAAAATATGAAACAGAGAAGAAAGAAAATCAGATTTTACAACAACAATATGAGCTCGAAAAAAAGGAGCAACAAGTAAAACGAAAAAACACATTAATATTTGGCAGTTTCGGCCTTGCCTTTTTACTGGGGTTGCTGGGCTATCTTTTCTACAATCAGCAAAAACTGCAGAACAGGCAATTAAAAAAAGAGGTCGAACTGCAGACCGCATTGGCCAAGATCGAGGCCCAAAACCAGTTACAAGAACAGCGGCTCCACATTTCACGAGATCTTCACGACAATATTGGCGCACAACTAACTTTTATCATTTCCAGTATCGATAATATAAAGTACGGATATTCGGAAATTGGCGAAAAGCTTTCTACCAAACTTGCGGGAATAAGTGCATTTACTTCCCAAACCATTTACGAACTACGCGACACTATTTGGGCGATGAACAAAAGCAGCATAACT
Organism: Flavobacteriales bacterium; assembly: GCA_038326725.1. Classification (GTDB taxonomy): domain Bacteria; phylum Bacteroidota; class Bacteroidia; order Flavobacteriales; family Flavobacteriaceae; genus JBBQKI01. Next base: position 7,254 of record JBBQKI010000046.1, on the reverse strand, counting down.
TTTGAAGACCTGCAGGCACGCATTTCAAACTTTATTGAAAAGGCAAAATCCGCCTCCGAGAAAACCTCTTTTTCTTTTGAAATTGAGAAGGAAGTCGATCAAAACCACCTTTTCAGTTCCGTTGAAGGAATGAACATTTACCGGATTATACAAGAATCCGTAAACAATGCCATTAAATATTCCGAAGCTAGCACTATAAATGTTTTAATTTCCGAATATGCTACCTCTACGGGGGAGATGCCCGCAGGGCAGAGGGGAGCTTTCCAAATTTCTATCTCAGACAACGGCAAAGGTTTCGATTTAAAAGAAACAGAAATGGGCAATGGGCTGAGCAACATGAAAAAACGGGCGCGGGAAATTAAGGGAAGCCTTGAAATTGGCTCCGGCCACGAAAAAGGAACAGAAGTTAAGTTACAACTTCCGATAAAAAAACCAACAATCCAATGGATTGATGCCTGGACAGGCCGTTAAGAATAAGCCAACTGCCCTATTCCTTGTTAAATTCCATTATGCTAATTTTAAGTACTTTTAATTAAAGTCGAACCTCATGAGTTTCAAAATTGCCATTGTTGATGATAATACCTTCCTCATTCACGCCATAAAGGAAAAACTTTCCTTTTTTGAGGATGCAAAAGTAAAACATACCTCCAATAATGGCAGCGAACTTCTCACCAAACTGGAAGAAAACCACAACATAGACGTTATTTTGATGGATATTGAAATGCCCGTGCTTAACGGTATCGAAACCACGCAAATCGTAAAACAGAAATACCCGCAAATAAAAATTATTATGCTCACCGCTTTTGATAATGACGAGCATATTTTTAACGCCATAAAAGCCGGTGCTGACGGCTATTTGCTAAAAGAAATAGACCCGGACCAGCTCTACAACGGTATCAAGGAAACCATGAACGGTGGCGCGGCAATGAACCCATCCATCGCCCTGAAAACATTAAAATTGTTACGGAACCCTATCGACATTCAAAACATAAAGGACCAAGAAGAAATCTCACTCTCCAAACGCGAGGTCGATGTTTTGGAACAACTGAGCAAGGGTTTGAGCTATACTTCAATTGCAGGAAACCTTTTCCTTTCGCCCAGCACGGTGCGAAAGCACATCGAGAATATTTATAAAAAACTTCAAGTACACAGTAAAATTGAAGCTGTGCAAAAAGCCAAAAGCCATAATCTTTTTTAGTCTTTGGTCTGTAATCTTCAGTATTCTGCCTTCCGACTTTTGCCTTATTTCATAAATAGTTGTAGTTTTAAAAATTCCGAAATGCCACGGAATTTCCATTTAGTCATAACACAATTAGTTTAAAAATGAAAAAACTGATTACACTATTTTTTATACTGCCACTATTAGTGAGCACGGGTTTATTTTCACAGGAAAAAAACCCCATCGTTGAAGGCATTATTAAAGAAGCCAATGAAAATTCGCAACTAGAAATTTTGGCCCACGAGCTTTTGGATGATATTGGGCCACGACTTGTGGGCACCCCACAAATGAAAATGGCACACGATTGGGCCGTGGGAAAATATGAAGGATGGGGGATTTCCGCAAGAAATGAACAATATGGGGAATGGAAAGGCTGGGAGCGTGGCATCACGCATATTGATATGCTTACGCCAAGGGTACAAACTTTGGACGGAACCCAGTTAGCTTGGAACCCGGGCACTTCAAGTAAAGGGATTACGGCTGAATTGATTGTGATGCCGAATGTTACCGATTCCCTTTCATTTCAAAAATGGTTACCCAATGTGAAAGGGAAATTCGTAATGGTAGCAATGAACCAACCCACCGGAAGGCCGGATTATAACTGGGAAGAATTTGCCACGGAAGAATCTTTTGAAAAAATGAAAAAAGAACGTGATACGCTGACTTCGCAGTGGAACGAAAATATCCGAAAAACAGGTTATGACAGGCGAAGCATTATTGAAGCTTTTGAAAAAGCCGGGGCTGCCGGAATTGTGGATTCATACTGGTCAAAAGGTTTTGGGGCGAATAAAATATTCGGAGCAAGAACCAAAAAAATCCCGACAGTAGATATTGAACTTGAAGACTACGGAATGCTTTACCGAATGGTGGAACATGGCGATAAGCCTACCATCCGGATTATTGCAGAATCCAAAGATTTGGGAATTGTCCCAACTTTCAACACCATTGCTGAAATAAAAGGCACCGAAAAGCCCGAGGAATATGTTATCCTTTCCGCGCATTTCGATTCGTGGGATGGCGGCACCGGTGCGACCGATAATGGCACGGGCACTTTGGTGATGATGGAAGCGATGCGGATTTTAAAGAAAATGTACCCTAACCCAAAAAGAACTATTTTGGTGGGGCATTGGGGAAGCGAAGAGCAAGGCCTGAACGGCTCCCGGGCTTTTGTGGAAGACAATCCCGAAATGATGAAAAACATTCAAGCGGTATTCAATCAAGATAACGGTACGGGTAGGGTGATTTCCATTAATGGCGCAGGTTTTTTACATTCTTATGAATATGTTTCCCGTTGGCTAAATGCCGTTCCCAACGACATAACCACCCACATCGAAACCAGTTTTCCGGGCTCGCCAGCGGGAGGCGGTTCGGACAATGCTTCGTTTGTTGCGGCTGGCGTCCCCGCTTTTAGTTTGAGCTCTTTGAATTGGTCCTATTGGAACTATACCTGGCATACCAACCGCGACACTTACGACAAAATAGTATTTGACGATGTCCGTAACAATGCGATTTTAACCGCTATATTAACTTATATGGCCAGTGAGGACCCTGAAAAATCATCATCCGAAAAAATAGTACTTCCGTTAAACAAAAGAACCGGCGAGCAAGGCAAATGGCCGGAGCAACGGAGTCCAGAGAGGAATGGGGGGCAATAATTATTCTTTATATTCCGAAGGACTTTTTCTAATTGGGTTTTTTATTTCGAAAGCACGTGCCAATTGTAACAGCTTTGCTTCTTGAAAAGGCAACCCAATAAAAGTAAGACCGATGGGTTCCCCGGAAGGTTTATAACCCATTGGAACCGTTAAACAAGGGTATAATGCTACAGCGGCATAGGCTGAGTGATAATTATTTATTGAGAGAATGGCGTCAAGATTGTTTTCTTTCATTGGGGTTTCAAAAAAAATGGTACCGTTTTCTTTCAATTGGGTCTTCACTTTTTTAAAATCAGCTGAGGAAGTAGTATCTGCCATAATACCATCAAAAATCCCTTGATTATAAGGCATCCGTTTTAAACTATCCAGTTCGTTGAAAGCCATAATATCGAGAAGATTTTTAACATCAATATTCTCAGAAGTATATTTAGAAAGGAACAGCGGCAAATCATCTTTCATTTCAAGATTAAGAAGCGTTAAAAAATTGGGTAGGTCTATTTCTACTGGCGTAAATTCTATTAATATAGCCCCTTCATTTTTTAATTTTTCTACTGCATCACTATAGGTTTTTTCTGATAGCAAGTTTTTCATCACCCCAAAACGTTTTCCTTTCAATGAATAATTGGTTTTTTCTAAAAGATATTGGGAGGGTTGTTCCAAACTACTGGGATCAGCGGTGTCTTTTCCAGCCATTGCATCCAGCAAAATAGCAGTGTCGGTAACATTTTTCGCCATCGGTCCCGGTGTGTCCAGCGTATGCGAAATAGGGACAATTCCGGTTCGGCTCAATACACCAACGGTGGGCTTAAGCCCCACCAAACTATTTTGGCTTGATGGCGAAATAATGGAACCTGCGGTTTCAGTACCCACAGCCGCAACGGCATAGTTTGCCGCTACCGAAGTGCCACTACCCGCACTGCTACCGCCTGTTTCAAATATTTTTCGTCCATAAGGGTTCAAAGTTTGTCCCCCCACAGCACTGTATCCCACGGGGCATCCTGTACAGAAATAATATGCCCACTCACTCAGGTTTACTTTTCCCAAAATCAAAGCGCCCTTATCGCGTAATTGAGCTACAATAAAGGCGTCTTCTTCAGGGCTGTTTTGCATAAGGGCAAGTGCACCAGCCGTGGTTTTCATACCTTTAGTGTTTATGTTGTCCTTCAAAAATATGGGCATTCCATAAATAGGGTGATTGTCTTTTTTGTGTTTGTCTTTATCAAGCGCTCTGGCTTCTTTTAAGATATTTAGATTTAGGGCTATTACGGTATGTAGGGAAGTTTCGGGATTCAATTCGTAGGTGTAGATTCTTTTCAAAAAGAACAATGTGAGTTCTTCATATGTAAAAAGGCCTTTTTTAATATGCTCTTGTAGCGTGGGGATGTCCTTTTCCAAAATCAAAGGGAGCAATTCCTGATATCTCATTTCAGAAAATGCCGAAACTTCTTTAAACAAAGGTTGAAAAATTTCATTTTTATCCAAATAATTAGATTGTATAAGTTTGTATTTCATTCTGTTGAAAGCATGCTTTTGCTGTTCTTCAATTTCCTGTGTCTCATCATAGGGTTGCCAAATTTTTTCTTGGCAAAATAGTGTTCCGAAGAAAAGCACAAAAACTATAAAAAATGGTTTTTTTGAGATAGATGCTAATTTTTTCATTTTCAGAAATTTTTATAAATGTAAAAAACCATCCTGAACTTTCAGAATGGTTTTTCAAATTGATTAAATAAAAAAAAATTAAAGGTTAAATGCTTCTTTCACTTTATCCACATAATCCAATTTTTCCCAAGTAAATAATTCCACTTCTTTTTGAATGTTACCATTATAGGGGCTGAAAAAAGATTTGGTAATGGTTTCAGGATTTCTTCCCATATGGCCATAAGCTGCTGTTTCGGAATAGATTGGGTTACGAAGTTTTAGGCGTTTTTCAATGGCTGCAGGGCGCATATCAAAAATTTCCGCTACTTTGTTTGCCAATTCCCCATCGGTAATATTAATACGGGAAGTGCCGTGGGTTTTCACTAAAATTGAAGTTGGTTTTACCACACCGATAGCATAGGAAACCTGTACCAATACTTCATCCGCAACTCCTGCCGCAACCAGATTTTTAGCAATGTGCCTCGCAGCATAAGCCGCGCTTCGGTCCACTTTGCTCGGGTCTTTCCCGCTAAAAGCCCCGCCCCCGTGTGCACCTTTTCCACCGTATGTGTCCACTATTATTTTCCGGCCTGTTAATCCGGTATCGCCGTGCGGACCTCCAATTACGAACTTGCCGGTTGGGTTGATGTGATAGGTAATTTCATCATTAAAGAGTTTTTGAACATATTCTGGCAATTGCGCTTTCACACGTGGAATCAATATTCCCACAATGTCTTTTTTGATTTTTGCCAGCATGGTTTCATCTTCATCAAAATCATCATGTTGGGTTGAAACTACAATTGAAACAATTTTTTGTGGCACGTTGTCATCGCTGTATTCAATGGTAACCTGGCTTTTGGAGTCGGGGCGCAGATAGGTAATATCCTTGTTTTCCCTTCTCAAAGCAGCCAATTCGGTTAATATTTTATGTGAAATATCCAAGGCCAAAGGCATATAATTCCCTGTTTCGTTGGTTGCATAACCAAACATCATCCCTTGGTCTCCCGCTCCTTGTTCTTCTTTGTTTTCTCGGTCAACGCCTTGGTTTATGTCCTGGCTTTGTTCGTGAATCAACGAAATCACGCCGCAGGAATCGCCGCTGAATTTATATTCCCCTTTGGTGTACCCAATTTTGTTGATAACGTCGCGAGCAATTTGCTGCACATCGAGGTAGGTATTGCTTTTTACTTCGCCTGCCAAAACTACTTGTCCGGTTGTAACCAAGGTTTCGCAAGCAACCTTCGACTCCGGGTCGAAAGCTAAAAAATTGTCCAACAATGCGTCGCTGATTTGGTCTGCAACTTTATCCGGGTGGCCTTCGGAAACACTTTCCGAGGTAAATGCATAAGCCATAAAAATGATTTTAAAATGAATCTTTTATGAAAGATTTGACCGAACAACCAAGGGAAGTTTTCACTGCCTTTAGCATTTTTAATCCCGCACTTGTTGTGGGATCTCAACCCCAAATTTTTGAAGTTGAAAGAGGTTGCAATCAGTCAAATCTTTCCTCTTGAATTGTCTCGGGCAAAAGTAAAAAAATTTAACGAACAGGAATTTTATTTGAAGTTTTTTGCAAAAAAATTTGGTATTCCAATTTTTGTGAACGAATATTTGCGCTCACAAAGTTCAAACCTTTATTGAAATGTTATCAAGAAAGGCCGAGGGATTAGACCCTATGACGCCTTAGCAACCCTTTCTCAGGAAAGAAGGTGCTACATTCTACAACGATTCTGGAATTTTTAGAATTGATGATAGATAACGACAAGACAGTTTTTCATTCCGAAAAATTGCTTTCATTCTTTTTAACATTTTTCTATTGTTCCGAATTTTCGGGCTTGACTTAATCTATTTATTAACTCAAAAAAATTAGAAAAATGAGTGCAACAAAAATTATCCATTCCATTCCGAGTGATCCGTTAACGGGCGCCATTGCAGTGCCGGTTTACCAAACATCAACTTTTATCCAAGAAGCGCCGGGCGTAAACAAAGGTTTTGACTACGCTCGCAGCAACAACCCAACCCGCAAAGTGCTGGAAGACGTGGTTGCAAAACTTGAAAACGGCCATTCCGGCTTTGCCTTCGCCACAGGATTGGCGGCCATTGATTCAGTTTTGAAATTGCTTTCCGTAGGAGATGAAATCGTAGCAGTGGACGATATTTACGGCGGTGCATATCGGCTTTTTACCCACGTTTATGAAAAACTGGGAATTAAAGTACACTACGTAGATGCCACCGAAGTTGAAAACGTGGCGAATGCCGTTTCAAACAAAACAAAGCTGATTTGGATTGAATCGCCAACCAATCCAACCTTAAAAATTTCAGACATTGAAGCAATTTCGAAAGTAGCGAAAAGCGTAAATGCGCTGTTGGTTGTTGACAACACTTTTGCTTCCCCAATCTCCCAAAAACCGATTGATTTGGGTGCTGATATTGTTATTCACAGCGGTACAAAATACATCGGCGGCCATTCTGATTTAGTGGCTGGTTTGGTGGTTACAAAAACGCAGGAACTTTCCGAAAAAATTAAATTCATCCAAAATGCTTCCGGCGGAATTTTAGGCCCGTGGGATTGTTTTTTAACCATTCGTGGCATTGAAACTCTAGACATTCGCTATAGAAAGCAATGCGAAAATGGGTTCAAAGTAGCGTTGTTTTTGGAAAGCCAAGATGCGGTTTCAACCGTTCATTATCCAGGTTTGAAAACCCATAAAAACCACGAAATCGCCAAAAGACAGCAAAATG
>JBBQKI010000045.1:0-13914 GCA_038326725.1 Flavobacteriales bacterium | reverse complement strand
TGGTGCTAAACGTGTTGTTTTAGATTCTCTCGAATCTCTCTTTGCAGGCATTACAGATATTGGTATTCTTCGCTTAGAGATAAAAAGGCTCTTCAGATGGCTTAAAGAAAAACAGGTCACCGCAATCGTTACAGGCGAGGCAGCAAAAAGCGGTTCGTATACACGTCATGGCCTGGAGGAGTACATCTCCGATTGCATTATTCTGCTGGATAACAGAGTCAAAGACCAAATTGCCACCCGTAGAGTTCGTGTCATTAAATATCGGGGGTCACGTCATGGAACAAGCGAATACCCATTTGTTATAGATGATGAAGGACTTTCAGTAATTCCCATTACCTCGGCAGGACTTGACCAACCGGGCACAGGCAAGAAGGTTTCCACAGGCATTCCATCGTTAGACAAATTGTTCAGGCGTGGTTCGGGCTACACAAGGGGTAGCACCATAATGGTTTCGGGCACTGCAGGCTGCGGAAAAACAAGTTTTGGAGCGGCATTCGCCCTCGAAAGTTGTAAACGTGGCGAACGATGTCTTATCTTTTCTTATGAAGAATCAGCAGGTCAGCTGATTCAAAACATGAAATCTATCGGTATTGATATGGCGCCCTGGGTGAAAAAGGGACTATTAAAGATTGTGGCTATCAGACCTTCCTTTCTTGGTTTGGAGATGCATTTACTGAATATTTATAAGCTCGTTGATAGTTTCAAACCAATGGCTGTTGTGGTAGACCCACTCACAAGTTTGGTTGGAGAAGGCGATGAGCGTGAAGTTGCCTCTATGCTTACCCGTATGATTGACCTCTTTAAATCCAGAGGCATCACTACGTTTTTTACAAGTCTTGTTTCTGCAAACTTTAAAAGTAATACAAGTGGCGAAATAGGTGTTTCATCTTTGATTGACACTTGGATTGTGATAAGAATGGTAGAAGATGATGAGGGCAGAAGACGCACCCGTGAAGTATTCATTGTGAAGTCTCGGGGCACTAACCATAATACTGATGTGCACAAATTTACTATAAGTAATGATGGAATTAGCGTGACGCCTTATGATGAATCCACGTTTAGCGGCAATCAGAAAAAGAATTTTGATAAAAATGTTCCCGAGAATAAAAAAAAAAATAACAAATAATGAAAATAGTTCAACCTAAATTCATTGTAGGTATTGGTGGCTCAGCCGGAGGAATTAATGCATACAAGGCTCTGCTGGCTGTAATGCCGCTTGATACAGGTATGGCGTTTGTTATTATTTCTCACATGCTCCCCTCAGCCCATAGTCATTTGACTAGTATACTATCGAGGCACACGGAAATGTCAGTCCTTTTGGCTTCAGAGGCAATGCCTATTCTTGCGAATTATGTTTACGTAATTCCTCCGAACGCAGATCTTACTATGGATAACTATAGCTTAAAAGTAACCTTCCCACGCATTGGCAGGAACAAACAAGTAGATTTATTTTTTATTTCCCTGGCAAAGGCAATGGGTGCGCGTGCTGTTGGCATTGTCCTTTCCGGATATGATGGCGATGGCACTTTAGGCTGTAAGCACATCAAAGCCAATGGTGGAACAACCTTTGCTCAAGACTCATCTGCGGAGATTAACCAAATGCCGCTCAGCGCTCAAGCAGCAGGCTATATAGATTTCGTTTTACCCTTTAACAAAATTCCAGCTAAGCTAAAAAGCCTAGCAGCTGCCCTTAAAACATAGAACCGAGGTTATAAAACCCGAAAGCCTTTAAGGGCAAGTTAAAAACAGACCAAATCAAAATTCAATTTTCTGCATGTTGGCGCACTTCACCACCCTCGTGGCCTTGGTCACTTCCGAGCCAACCTATGATCCTAACGAAATAGAACTTCAAACCGTCAACTTCGAAGCCCAGCTCCTCACCCTTCAGGGCCTTAACAACACCGTAACTAACGCTTGGACCACCATTAGCAATGCCCGCTTGGAGCGCAACCACATTCTCTATCATCCTGAAACCGGAATGCTTGCCGTAGCGCAGGAAAGCAAAAACTACACCCGCTCCGTCTTTGGTGCCACAGCACCCCAAACCAAGCAACTAACCGCAATCAGGTACCACAAAATCAAATCCTGATACTTCGTTCTATTATTTACACTTTATGCAAAACCGGAAGCTATAACTTCTGGTTTTTTTATTGCCTTTTCCCTACTGCCTAAGTACACGTTAACCCCCTCCCTTTGAAGGGAGGGTTGGGGAGGGATGTTTTTTGTAGAACCAACTTGCAATCGTGCAGAAGCAACTTGCAATCGTGCAGAAGCAACTTGCAATCGTGCAGAACCAACTTGCAATCGTGCAGAACCAACTTGCAATCGTGCAGAACCAACTTGCAATCGTGCAGAGCCAACTTGCAAGTGTGCAGAGCCAACTTGCAATCGTGCAGAGCCAACTTGCAATCGTGCAGAGCCAACTTGCAATCGTGCAAAATAAACTTGTAGCTCAAACCCAAAACCCAGAACCCAAAACCCTGAACACTGAACACTGAATACTGAATACTGCTACTGAAAACTGTCTTTTAAAAAACCTACCACCTTCCCCTATTCCCCGGGTTTTTGCTTTTAGCGTGAGTGTTCTTTTTAGTGCCAGCATTTCGGCCAGCCCTATGCCTGTTGGCTTTTTCCTGTTTCTTTTCGTCCTCTGCAGCTTTTACATCTGCTTGCGTTTCGGTGGGTTTGAAGTCTGGTAAAACCTGGTTTTGAAAACTTTGCCCGGTTAGTTTTTCAATATCCCTTAAGTAGCCAACCTCATCAAGGCTTACTAAGGAAAGGGCTTCACCACTGGCACCTGCCCGTCCCGTCCGCCCAATGCGATGGATATAATCTTCGGGGATGTTCGGCAGTTCAAAATTGATCACGTGCGGCAACAACGGAATATCAAGCCCTCGGGCGGCAATATCGGTAGCCACAAGAACCCGTACTTTTCCGGCCTTGAAACCTGCAAGCGCCTTGGTCCGCGCGCCTTGGCTTTTATTGCCATGGATTGCAGAGGAAGTAATTCCGGCCTTTTCCATTTTTTCACTCAGGCGGTTGGCGCCGTGTTTCGTTCGGGTAAAGACGAGAACCTGTTTCCAGTTTCCTTCGGTAATAAGTTTTATGATTAAATCGGTCTTTCTTGCTTTATCGACCCTGTAAACAACTTGGTCAATTTTTTCGACCGTCGTATTTTCCGGGGTGGCTTCCACCAAAACGGGATGGTGCAAAAAATCGTTAGCCAAGGTTTTTATTTCCTTTGAAAAAGTAGCGGAGAACAAAAGGTTTTGTCTTTTTGTGGGCAGCAATGCAAGTATCTTTTTAATATCCCGAAGGAACCCCATGTCCAGCATGCGGTCTGCTTCATCGAGTACTAATATTTCCACTTTTGCAAGAGAAACCGCACGTTGATTGTGCAAGTCCAGCAAACGGCCGGGAGTGGCCACTAAAATATCCACGCCATTTCGCAATGCACGGATCTGTGGGTTTGCACCCACGCCACCAAAAATAACGGTGCTACGCAAATCTGTAAATTCGCTGTATTCTCGAAACTCATCCTGCACTTGGGCAGCGAGCTCACGGGTTGGCGTCAATATCAATGAGCGAACTGGCCTTTGACGTAAGGGTGGTTCGGTATTTAAAATTTGTAAAATGGGCAGGGCAAAACCCGCGGTTTTACCGCTCCCGGTTTGTGCAGATGCCAAAACATCTTTTCGTTCCAAAATCAATGGAATGGCTTTTTGTTGAATAGGCGAAGGTGTTGAATATCCTTTTTTGCTAACAGCTTGTAGCAGGGCATCGGACAGCCCAAGGGATTTAAATGACATATATTTTTTTATAAGTTGTACCGCTGCGCTTGGAGATGTTATATCGCGGCGCTTTTAGAATTCGATAGATCAAATTTTAAATAAAAGGATCTTTAAAACTAAGAAGACGGTTTTAATATGCGGCGAAGATACGGTTTATTTTCTGCCATGTGTAAATTCCAGCTTTTTTAAAAAAAGGGCTTTCTTCCATAAAATACAAATGTTGCCCGTTTGATTATTCTTATTACTTTTATAATCAACCATCAACCAATTCCATCTAATGAAACCACTATTACTCAAGGAAGTATTAGCCTGTGTTTCGTGGAGAAGTCTTCCCACAACTTCTTCCAAAAAACGAGAAGGCACGAATGTTTTATTGCCATTCAAAAATGCGCCGGCATTAAAATCAAATGTTTTTATAAAAGCAATCTTTTTGTTCCTGCTCTCCTTTAATATTATTTCGGCACAGGAAAAGACGCTCGATAGCCTTACCCAATTGCTAGCCAATCCTAAGAATGACACACAGAAACTGGAATTGCTCAGCGAAATCACAGATTTTTATTCCGCAAGAGATTTGGAAAAAGCCATCGTTTATGCAAGGGAAGGCGTGCAATTAGCTGATAAAACCAAAAGTGAAAAGTGGCAGCCCAAATTTTACGAGATGAAAGGTAGAATCCATGCCAATATGTTGCAACTGGATTCGGCTTCCTTATACTTTGCCAAAGCTGAAAAGGGCTATAAAGCAATTGATGACAAAAAAGGGCAAGCAACTACATACTTTAAAATAGCCTGGGTCCATAAAAAAAGGGGCGAATTGCAAGAAGCTTTGGAAGCCGATTTAAAAGCACTGAAATTGATGGAAGCCATAGGCGACAAATTGGGAATTGCAAGTGCAAATGGCAGGCTTTCCAACGATGTTTTGCGACAGGGCAGAAAAGAGGAAGCGCTGGCTTATGCAATGAAAGTAATTGAAATCTGCAAAGAAAATGGATTTAACGAAGAAATAATTTACGGATACACAGCGGCAGGCGATGCAAATATTGCCATGGGCGACAACCAGCAGTCCTATTATTATTTTGACAAAGCCCTTACCACTGCGAAGTCTTTGGGTTTTGACCCGATGTCACTTTCCGATTTTAGCAACAACCGTGGAAATGCCCTCAAAAGACTGGGACGCTATAATGAGGCATTGGCGGAATATAAATATGCGCAAGGGTTGGCGCAACAATCAAATTATCAAAATGCGATTAATACGCTAATTGCCAATTTGGGAGAGATAAATCTGTTGCTGGGCAATTATAAAGAAGCTTTGGGCTACCAGCTTGAAACAGTGAAATTGCAGGAAGAAAACGGCGATTTAACCAATCTGCCGGAGAATTATATGCACGTTAGCACCATTTATGAAAAACTTGGCAACTATCCCCTTGCTTTGGAATATCAAAAAAAATCAAGGATAATGGGCGACAGCATTGCAGCGGCAGAAAGTGATAGGAATATGAGCGAGCTGCTAACCCAATATGAAACGGGCAAAAAAGAAGCGACCATTCTTACCCAAACCCAAAAAATTGAACAGCAGCGAAAGACACAAATACTCTATATCTGCTTGGCTGCGCTTTTGGCGATTGTTGTTTTTGGAATGTATTTTACTTTGAAGAATATTGGCAAAAAACGAAAAGCCCTTTCCATATTAAATGTAGAACTGGATGCAAAAAACAAACAGAACGAATTGTTGCTTAAAGAAATCCACCACCGCGTAAAAAACAATCTTGAAATGGTGAAAAGCCTTATCGCCCTGCAATCCGCAAAACTGGAAGACGGTGCCAGCAAAGAAGCCATGCTCGCCAGCCAAAACAGGGTACAGAGTATGGGCATTATCCACCAAAAACTGTATCAGGGCGAAAACTTGGGCAGTATTGAAATGAAGGATTATTTTATGAATTTAAGTGAAGGCGTGCTGGACACTTTTAATGCCGAGGAAAAGGTAAAAATTGAATGTGCGATGGACGATCTAAACTTAGATGTGGACACCGCCGTTCCAATAGGACTGATAGTAAACGAACTTTTAACGAATGCTCTGAAATATGCTTTTCCCGAAGGAACTCAGGGAAAAATAAACATCAGTCTAATCAAACAAAATGATAATCTCATTCTAAAAGTATCGGACAATGGTATTGGCAAAACGGAAGGCTCAAAACCAAAAGGCACTGGCTTTGGCACACAGTTGATCCAATTGCTTACCCAACAATTGAACGGTACCATTTCCGAAGACTATCAAAACGGAACCGCAGTATTCTTCAACTTTAAAAACTTCAAAATAGCTTGATGGGAAAAGCCGTAAAAATATTGATCGTTGAGGACGAAATGGTGATTGCCGCCAATATTTCATTGCAGCTAACAGAATTGGGCTATGAAGTAACCGGGATTTTGCCACGTGGCGATGAAGCTCTTTCACACATAAAAATAGACAAACCGGACATCCTGCTTATGGATATCCGACTGAAAGGCGAAATGGACGGCATTGAAACCGCACACCAAATTCAAAAGCATTATAATATTCCTATTATCTATCTAACGGCCAACGCAGATGAAGTACACTTTAACCGCGCCAAAGAAACCCATCCGTATGCTTTTATCTCGAAACCCTTCAAAAAACTGGATCTGCAAAGAGCTATAGAATTAACTGTGGATAGAATTATATTGGAAAAGGCTTCAGAATATGGCAAAAAAGGAAATGGAAATGACTCAAGAATAACTAATGGAAATGCCACCGATTTTATATTGAACGACCGCATCTTCGTGCGCCATAACGAAAAGATGCTGAAAATTGACATCAAAGACATCTACTACATTGAAGCGGACCGCAACTACTGCCGTATTTTTTCGCAAGGCAGGGAATATCTTTTGGTTATGACATTAAAGGATATTGAAGAAAAACTTCCGCAAAACCATTTTCTCAGAATACACCGTTCCTATATTATCAATCTTTCCCAAATAGACGAGGTAGCGGGCACACACGTAGTTATTTCAAAAAAGGCCATACCCATGAGCAAAGACATGAGAAATGAGTTGCTTAAACGGTTGCAAACCATATAATTAATCTTTACTAAAACCCTTTGGGAAAGAAAACCCTTCTTTCGGACACAAAATCCAGTGTTTCGTCCTAACTCCCTTTTTTTCAGATAGTTTATGGTTTTACTTTGATGGACAATCAATAAAAACTTAAACCAAACCATTATGAAAAATTTATTCCTATTGGGGCTTGCAATAGTCCTTTTTACAGCTTGCGAAAAACAAGAAAAACGTTACACCCAACAATCGATTGAAATAGACACTTATAAAAAAGTGATTGGAGCCTATGAAAAACAAGATTGGGAAGCCATGGTTAGCCATTATGCAGATACCGCAAAAATAATGAACAACGTAACCGAAAAAAATGGGCAGACCGTAACGGAATTGATTGCTCAGGATAAAGAAGACGCCTCCCTTTTTACAAGTTGGGACTTCGTTGATAGTGACTCGGAATATGAAATGGTAGTTACCGATGAAGGTGAAACTTGGGTAAACTTTTGGGGGCTTTGGGTAGGCACTTTAAAAGCCAACAACAAAGTTTATGAAGTACCCGCACACATTACCGCCCGGTTTATGGATGGTAAAATTGTGCGTGAACATGGCTATTGGGACATTTCAAGAATTACGACAGATATGCAAGCAATGCAGAATCCCGAAATATCCGGGGAAAAAGCCGTGTCCGAAGTAACAATGTCTGAATAAAAATTACCAAGACCTAACGGGCATTGCAAGTGAGGAGGCAGTCAACCCGTTAGGTCTATATTGAATATTTAGGATTAATAACTAAAAGATACCCGCCGGCGCGGGCATGAATTATGAAAACAGTAGGCATCATAGGCGGATCGGGCTTTATAGGAAGCTATACAACCAAGAAATTTTTGGAAAAGGGATACAACGTGAAAGTATCTGTTACCGATATTAAAAAAAGTGAAAAATACCAACATCTTTTCAATCTTGAAAATTCGGACAATCTCAACATCAGTTCATTAAAAGTTGAAGATTTAGAGGTTTTGAAAGACTTTATAAGTGATTGCGAAATTGTAATCCACGGTGGGACGCCATTTCAATTGGATGTAAAAAATCCGCAAAAAGAACTTTTTGACCCAACTATTAATGGAACTGAAAATTTCTTGACGGCGGTAAGTGAAACCCCTTCCATTGAAAAGGTTGTTATAATTGCTTCCGTTGCGGCGTATAATACAAATTTTCCGATGCCCGCGGGTGGAAAAACCCTCCATGAAACCTTTAGTGAAAATGACACGCCCTTTATCAGCGAGGAAAGTCATCCGTATGCGCAGGCCAAATTTCTAGCCAATCAAACCGTGGAAAGATTTATTTCAGAGTGCCCAAACCTTGCTTTTGAAATCACTTCTGTCTCGCCAGTTGGGGTAATGGGAAAATCCCTTTCTACTCGAGAAGATTCCACATCTACAGGGTTGCAATTTCTGTTCAAAAATAAAATTGCCCCCAATCCATTTGTACAAATGCTTTATGATAGCAATGCGGAGATGGCCATTGTAGATGTACAAGATGTAGCCGAAGCTATTTTTAAAGCAGCAACTACTTCAGGATTGCACGGCAAAAATTATTTGTTGAGCAGTGAAAGCTATCCCGTTTCAGATTTGAGCTTGATGCTGAACCACGAATCGCCAAAAAACAACGCATCCATTATTTATAAGAATGGGTTGGCGCAAAATGATTTGAACATGAAATTCAGGCCCGTTCAAGAAACTTTAAATAATTATTCAAACTAAATAAAACAGAATATTAACCAACTAAATATATAAACAATGAACTTTTCAAAGAAAAATCACGATCACCAAAAAAACAATATTTGGGTCGTGAGTAAAACAACAATTTTATCGGTAATGATGCTAATAGCCTTTATTGCCACCGCACAAAAAAAGAATGGAACTATTTATGACGAGCATCCAGCAATTGATGCAGTAGAGGAATTTACGAAAGCCGCCGTTGCTGGCGACAAAGCTAGAATGGGCAGTTTTTTAACGGAAGACTTTAAAGGCTACAACGGCACATCTAACAGAGCTGATGACAAAGGAATGGACAAAGCTGCATTTCTAAACAATCAAATGGTTTATCACGACCAACTGGATTATTATTCCATGGAACCCTATCCAGGTTCGTATCCCGATGCCATTGAGTACAAAAAAGACAACCCTAATGGAGAGGTTTGGGTACAAACGTGGGACTTGATGAAAGGCGTGCACAAAACTACGGGCGTAAAAGTTGACGCCGCTTCCCACAGATTGTACACGCTTACCAAGGACAACAAAATAAAAACCATCATTACTTACGGAAACGAAGGCGTGATAGATGAAATAAGAGCCAGTTTCACTGATAGGAAGAACGGCACCATCTACAACCACCACGAAAACATAAACACAGTTCGGAAAGTAATGTATGCTTTTGAAAACAAAGACTTGGACAAGGCATATAGTTTCTATGACGAAAATGCACGATTCCTGGACTCAAGTTCTCCGACCTTTGAAGGCATTTCTTTAGCTGAACAAAAAGAAATGGACAAAAAGATTTTCGAGAAATATGATATTACAGGTATAGACGTAGTAGGCTATCCAGATTATTTGCATTACGAAATGGGCGATGCCCGGGTAGTGCAGTCATGGTGGAATATTAACCTAATTCGCAAAGCTGACAAAAAAGCAATTGTGTTGCCTATCCACCATATACAGGATTTCAATAAGGAAGGAAAAATCATTTCAGAAACTGCCTATTACAACGCGAAGTTATTGGATTAGTCAAAAAACTTTAAAAACTTCTCCATTGATTAAGCAAAACTATTTAATACTAACCCGTCCGCCAAGCGGACACTAAATTCAACATTATGAAGAAAGCAATTTTTTTGATGCTCTTGTTGCCATTCTTGGCAACATCGCAAAACAGTACCGAATACGCAGTATTCGAAAACGGATTGATCAGCGCCAACCCAACACAAATCAAACAATTTGAAGCAGGGATGGCAGCGCATAACAAAAAATACCACGGAGATGGCATTTATGGCGCACGGGTATACACAATTGGCAACGGCCCAAACACCGGAAGCTATATGTGGGTAATGGGACCATTACCATGGAGTGCCATGGACAACCGTCCAGCAAAAGAAGGGCATGATGAAGATTGGAACACTAAAGTATTGCCCTATATGCTTCCCGAAGGTGACCAAACCTATTGGAAATATGAAGCAGCCCTGAGCAATTTTCCAAAGGACTTTACCCTTAAAAATCTGTTGGTGGACTTTTATAACGTAAAGAGATTCAAATCCGAGGAGGCAATGGCCTTGGTGGGGAAATTAAAAAAGGTAATGACGGAAAAATTTCCAGATGAAACGTATGGCATTTATACCAATCAATTCTCCAGCACCAAGGAAGGAAAGGATTTGGCCTATATTTCGTTTTTTGACAAATCAGCGTGGTTAGGTGAGGACAACGAGTTTATGAAAAAATACGAAGAGGTTCACGGTAAAGGAAGTTTTGCCACTTTTTTAAAAGATTGGGAAGCCGCTACCGATGGTAGCGAATCTGAACTCTGGAAATTTCGGCCAGACTTAAGTGGGATAAATGGTGAAATAAAAGCTACGGACCGCCAGTAAATGACTGTAGCTAAGTGTATGGTGCAACCAAGTTGTACCGTACACTTTTTAATTAATGGAAGTTCGAAAAATAGAAAGAAAATCTGATGATACTAAAAATCTTTAAAATTCTGCCAGTCCTTTTTATGGGCCTTTTTGCCCTACAGGCGCAAAACAGCGATCCACACGGAAACCATGAAGCTTCAGTAACTGGGATGCCTTCGGAAAAAATATTGATGGTTTTGGACATAACCGTCCACGATTCCCTTCAATACCAACAGTACAGACTAAAAGTGGAACCACTGATTGAAAAATTTGGAGGTACTTATTTGGTACGTTCAGGCGGAATGGCTTTTGACCCTGGACCAAATAGAAAAGTAGTTCCCGTGGAAGGAAACTGGAACCCTGATCGGTTTATCATCGTGGAATGGGACTCGATGGAAACACTCCAAAAATTTACAGCTTCCGAGGAGTATAAAGCTGTGGCGAAATTGCGGGAAAATTCGGCTACAACAAAATCAATTATAGTAAAACCAATTAATCAGTAACTAAAAATTAAATACTACTTAAAATGAAAAAAACAGCATTTTTAAAATTAGGAATTGCCGCCATTTTAATTGCTACAATAACTGTAGCCTGCGACCAAAAAAGTAGCGATACTGCGAAAACCGAAATGAATGCTACCGAAGCAACTGCTGAAACAAGTTCACCTTCAGAAAAAC
Organism: Flavobacteriales bacterium; assembly: GCA_038326725.1. Classification (GTDB taxonomy): domain Bacteria; phylum Bacteroidota; class Bacteroidia; order Flavobacteriales; family Flavobacteriaceae; genus JBBQKI01. Next base: position 2,728 of record JBBQKI010000045.1, on the reverse strand, counting down.
CCGACTATTTTATGCTTCGCCCGGAAGTTGAAAAAGCCTATGGCTATTCGCACGCCGTAAAAATAGGCAACGATATTAAGATTTCCGGTGCCGTGAGTATGGACAATGAAGGGAACCCTACAGCAGTAGGCGATTTGGAACAGCAAATGAAAAACTGCTATTCCGATTTGGACAAAATCCTAAAACACTACGGTTGCACTTTTGATGATGTTGTTGTGGAAAATGTGTTTACAACCAATATGCCCAAATTTTTGGAATTTGCAGGATATAGAAATGAAATCTACAAAAAACAATTCCCAACAGGTTCATGGTTGGGTGTAAAGGAATTGGCATTACCGGAATTTTTGATAGAAATAGAACTGGAAGTCCACAAGAATAATCAATAATGAAAGTTTAAAAATTAAAAATTAAAAACATGAAAGTAAATGCTTATGCGGCTTTAGAGCCAAATGGAAAATTAGAATCCTATGCTTTTGAATTAGGTAAATTAGGATCAGAACAGGTAGATATTAAAGTTGCCTACTGTGGCATTTGTCATTCAGATTTAAGTATGATAAACAATGAATGGGGAATGACACAATATCCAATTGTTCCTGGGCATGAAATAATTGGTGAAGTAATAGCAGTTGGTGATGCTGTTAAAAATGTGAAGGTTGGTGACAAGGTAGGACTAGGCTGGATGTCATCTTGCTGCATGAGTTGCGAGCAATGCATGGGCGGACACCATCACCTTTGCTCTCAAGGTGAGGCCACTATTGTAGGTAGAAATGGTGGATTTGCAGATTACGTTCGTGGACATTGGTCATGGGCAATTCCGCTTCCTGATGCTATTGATATGAGTAAAGCAGGACCCTTGCTCTGTGGTGGGATCACCGTTTTTAACCCCATAATATTAGCAGGAGTAAAACCTACCGATAAGGTTGGCGTAATAGGCATTGGAGGACTAGGCCATTTAGCTATCAAATTCTTAAAACATTGGGGATGTGAAGTGATTGCTTTTAGCTCAAATCCAAATAAAAAGAAAGAAATTTTAAATATGGGAGCTAGCCAAGTGATTAACTCAACTTCGACTGAAGAATTAGCAAATATTGCCGGAAAACTAAACTTTATTATCAATACAACTAATGTGTCATTGGATTGGAATTCTTACTTGACAGCTTTAGCACCAAGAGGAAGATTTCACACAGTTGGAGCTGTTTTGGAGCCAATGGCAATTCCTGCATTTAGCTTAATTATGGGAGAAAAAACGGTAGGCGGAAGTCCAATAGGCAGTCCTGCATTAATTAAAACCATGCTTGATTTTTGTGTAAGACACACTATTTATCCTGATGTTGAGGAATTTCCGATGACAGAGGTAAATGAAGCTATTGAACACTTAAAAGCTGGAAAGGCACGTTTCAGGGTGGTTTTAAAAAATTAATAACGCTTACTGCTAAATATAAGCTATGGTTTAATCTGCATACACTTGGCGTACATATTATTTAAAATGGAACAAAAATTTTACTAATTAATAAAAATCAAAAACATGAAAACAACAAAACTATTATTCGTACTCGCTTTTATAAGCATTTCAACAGCATTTGCCCAAAAAAGTAACATTGACAAAGACATTAAAATGTACACCCAAGTTTGGGACAACATTGTGAACAAAGGTGATATTAACCAAATCAACGATAAAAATTTCGACACAAACCTTGTGATGGTTACAAGCCCAGAAAACATCGTTGGTATTGAAGCCTTTAAAGCCTATTATCAAAATTTCTTAACAGGATTTTCGGACGTTACATTTACGGTTAAAAACATTTTTGGACAAGGTGACCAACTTGTAAAACATTGGCAGTTCAAAGGGAAGCATACGGGCAATTTTTTCGGAATTCCACCTACCGGTAACCTCATTGACGTTGAAGGTGTTACAATAGCAAAAATGAAAAACGGCAAGATTGTCCAAGAACAGGATTTTATGGACAGCGCAGTTTTTATGACACAGTTGGGCCTAGTTTCCGATCCTAATAATTTGAAGGTAGTAGACGGTCTATATAAAGCATTTTCAGCGGGCGATATTCCTGGCGCGCTTGCCCCAATGGACCCAAAAATTGTATGGAATGAGGCTGAAGGAAATTCACTAGCCGATGGCAATCCGTATATAGGTCCAGATGCAGTTTTAAATGGTGTTTTTGCAAGAGTTGGCGGGAATCACGAATATTTCAAACTGGAGAACATTCAGCTTCACGAAATGAGCAACAACCAAGTATTATCAACCCTTCGTTATGATGGCAAAGTGAAGGCAACAGGTAAAACCTACAATGCCCAAGCCGCCCACCTTTGGACGCTTAAGGACGGAAAGATAATTGCCTTTCAACAATATGTGGATACCAAGAAATTGGCAGATGCGGAGAAAAAATAATTCTTTCTTAAAATAAATAAAAAATGAATAAATAAATCAATAACATTTTTAGCAATTGCTTTCATAAGTATGGCTTCAACATTTCCACAAACAAATGATTCTGAAACCTCAAAATATTTCAAATACGCAATTGGCGAAATCATCCTCGTGGTTATTGGAATTTTGGAACGGAAAATTATTCATTGCATACGTCCCGTTAGGGACATAATATTGGTAGAAGAGTAATTAAAAATTAACCAGCGTGCCGTTAGGTACGCAATATGAATTAGAACGTATGGCAAACATACAAACCGTTTTTGCAGTACAAAACAGACAGTCCCCATG
>JBBQKI010000044.1:0-15105 GCA_038326725.1 Flavobacteriales bacterium | reverse complement strand
CAAATTGCAGTTTTGGCGATGGTTTTGAACGTTTCGCCATTGGGACAATAAATAACATAACAGGTTGTTCACCCAATGGGTATGGTGATTTCACCAATTTAAATACCGACCTTGAAATCAACAATAACATAAGCGTCACGGTGCGCACTGGTTTTGATTCCCAGATTTTTTCCGTTTGGATAGATTATAACGATAATTCGGTTTTTGAGGCAAATGAATTGGTGATCGAAGATGCGGCCGTGCCAATTGCCAATGTTGACGTAACTGCTAATTTTAACCTTCCGAACGATCCCGGATTGCTGGGAAGCCATTTGCTTCGGGCTAGGATGTCTTATGCGCCCAGCGATCCCTCAAGTGCAGACCCTTGCATTGACTTTATCTTTGGCGAAACCGAAGATTATACAGTTACTTTAATCAATGAAATTTTGGCCATTGGGGAACAGGAATTCAATGCCAGTGAGTTATTGGTTTTACCGCTTTCGGAAAGGAATTATGAAATTTCTTTTAATACACAGGGAAATTTTGATGATTTGGAATATAAAATTTTTAACACCTTGGGCCAAGAACTGTTCGCAGGGGATATGGCTTCTTCGGAAAAGGGGTATTCCACCCAAGTAAATATGGGTTCGGTTACTACTGGTGTCTATCTTGTAAAAGTTTTTGAAGGGCAGTTCAGCAACGTAAAAAGGATTATTGTAAAATAAATTAATCACTTTAAAAAAGAAAAACGGGCTTCGGCCCGTTTTTTTATTTCTTCTGAAGCAACGAAATATAAAAACCATCAAATCCGCTTTTACTCGGCAATATTTTTTCTTCTTTAATTAAAGAAAAATCCTTTCCCTGTTCACGGCTTAAAAAACCTTTGACCTGCTGTTCATTTTCGGAAGGAAAAATGGAACAAGTAGCATAAACCAATTGTCCGCCGGGTTTCACCATCCGCGAGTAGGAATCTAAAAGTTCGCTTTGGGTGGCGCGGATTTTTTCAAAAAAATCCGGTTGCAGTTTCCACTTGGCATCAGGGTTCCTTTTCAAAACCCCCATTCCTGAACAGGGTGCGTCTATTAAAACCTTGTCCGCTTTTTCGGCTAGTTTTTTTATCACTTTGGTGGAATCGATCACTCGGGTTTCAATATTGAAAATATCGTTTCGGCGTGCCCTTCGTTTTAGTTCGTTCAATTTATTTTCATAAATGTCCATCGCGATCAACTGCCCTTTGTTTTGCATTAACGTGGCAATGTGAAGGCTTTTTCCGCCCGCTCCCGCGCAAGCATCTATTATTTTCATCCCAGGTTTGGGGTCCAACATTTCAGCAACTTTTTGTGATGAAGCATCCTGCACTTCAAACCAACCATTTTTGAAAGCATCGGTGGTGAAAACGTTTGCACGTTCAGTTAATTTCAGGGCATCCGGATAACCTTTGATGGTTTCGGTTTCAATTTCGAGATCCGAAAGTTCTTCTTGCAATTTTTCGGTAGTGGTTTTTAAAGTGTTTACCCGAAGCACCACATCTGCCAATGAATTCAATGCACTAATTTCCTTGTCCCATTTTTTGCCCAATTCTTTTTCGCCCATTTCATCCAACCAATCGGGGATGGATTCACGGTATTTCCTGATTTTTGAAAGCTCATCGAATTTTCCTTTAATTCGGCGGGTGGGGGTATCCTCAAATTGTTTCCATTCTGGGATGGCAACACCTTTTAAGGTGGCCCAAACTGCGAAAAGACGGAACAAGTTTTGGCGGTCAAAAGGTTCGCGGACTTCGGCAATTTCTGCGTACAACCTTTTCCAGCGCACAATGTCGTACGTAGTTTCGGCAATAAAGCTCCTGTCTCGGGCGCCCCATCTTTTATCTCTTTTCAGGGTATCTTTCAACACTTTGTCCGCCTGTTTTTTTTCATTGAAAATAAGGTGGAGCGAATCAATAGTGGCGAAAACAAGGTTACGGTGTAATTTCATTTTTTTTTAATTGTAAAGAACATTCTCTTGTGAATGTTTGATTTTGCAAAGGTATCATAATGCCCATAAATAGTTTTGATTACTTTTGGCAAAAAGACATCTATGCGTTTTACCTTAATTTTATTAAGCTTCATTTTCCTTTTTTCCTGTGAAGAAGAAGTTGAAACGAAATTTTCTTCCGTTGAAATCACTCAAATTTTTACCGATAGCATCAGCATCCGCGCAATTGCTCCAATTGATGAAAATAGGGTTTGGTTCGCAGCCAATAAAGGGAAAATCGGGTTAATTGACGGCAAGACACCAAAACTGGCAACTATAAAATATGAAGATTCCCTTTTACATTTTCGATCTATAGCAACTACCAAAGAAGCAGTTTTCGTATTGAGCATTGCAAATCCGGGAGTACTTTATAAAATCGGTTTTGATGCCGAAATTTCGGGCGAAGCTACTAATATTGAAGAAGTATACGTGGAAACCGGTGAAAAGGTTTTTTACGATTCCATGGCTTTTTGGAACGACAATGAAGGCATTGCGATGGGCGACCCAACAGGGCCATGTTTGTCAATAATAATTACTCGCGATGGCGGAAACCGTTGGGAAAAACTACCATGCGATATGTTGCCTCAAACGGAAACCGGCGAAGCTGCCTTTGCGGCAAGCAATTCCAATATTGCACTTTTTGGCGACCATGCGTGGATAGCAACGGGGGGAAAGCGCGCCCGTGTTTTTCATTCTGCCGACAAAGGTAAAACTTGGGAAGTTTTCAATACTCCCATTATTGAAGGGAAAGCAATGACGGGAATTTACAGCATCGCTTTTTTTGATGAAAAAACCGGGATTGTTTTTGGTGGCGATTGGGAAGATAAATCCTTTAATGATGCCAATAAAGCAATTACAAAAGATGGCGGGAAAAACTGGAAATTGATTGGCAAAGGTAAAAGCCCGGGCTATACTTCCGCTGTTAAATTTATTCCCGGTTCAGCCGGAAAAGGCCTTTTGTCCGTGGGTTCTCAGGGAGTTTCTTATAGTAGCGACCAAGGGAAAAACTGGATCGTCCTTTCAAAGGAAGATTTTCATGCAATTGAATTTGTGAACGACAGCACCGCATTTGCTTCTGGTGAAAACAAGATTTCAAAACTTCAATTCAGAAAATAAAAAAGGGCGCTTTTTAAACACCCTTTTTAAATCAATCTAATTAATCAACTAATCAAACATAATTTTTTTTAACCTTTTCCCTGTCTATAACGTTTTAAAAGTTCTTTCTTAAAATCTTCTTCTGCCTTGAAAAGCCGCAAGATTTTATTGGGAGAAATGACATTTCTCAAACTTTCGAGCATTTGCTTTCGGATTTCAAGTTCCTCCGTTTTTTGGGTCTCATATTCCTCGATAAGTAAATTTGCTTCTGTTTCGGTCAGATTCAAAGTCCCTTCCTTTAATTTGCCGTATATTTTTTTGCACTGTTTGCGGTTTAAATGAAGTTTTTCGTCATATAGATTGTATACTGGCCAAAATTTTTCTGCTTCCGCAGAAGTCAATTCTAGTTTTTCAGTAATATATGCCGTTTTCAGGGCTTTTATTTTTTCGTGCTTGTTTTCTTGGGCATTCATGAAGCCAGTAAACAAGAGCAAAATGAATAGTTTTTTCATCATTTATTGATTTAAAAGGGAAACATCTATATTATCCAAAAGGTATTCTTCCAAAACATCTTGGGAAACCAAATCATGTTCAAATTGGATTGTGCCAATTTCCTCTTCATTTAAAAGCGATTCTATTTCAGAAATATCAAGACCCAAGTTTTCGCCTTCAATGTAACTGGAAATGGCCGAAAATTGAACCGTGTCAAAACTATCGGGTTGAGTTTTATTCATATTAAAAACAAAAAAGACCAAAGCGGCAGAAGCAGCTACCGAAGCGCCGTAACCCCAAACTTTTCTTGAAAATAATGGAATTACTTTTCCTTTTTCACTCGGAAGCTCTAACCGTTCAAATACAGACTCTTCCACTGTTTCAAAATAACCCTCGGGAATTTTAAAACCGGTTTCCGTAGGAAGTTTTTCTTCCTCCAGTTTACCAAAAAGACGTGCGTCAAAGTCCGAAAAATATGTTTCAGGAACCTTAAAACCGTAAGTATGTTTATTTTGCTTCATTGGTTTTTTGACTTAAAAAACTTTAAAAGGTTTCATTTGCTTTGATATACTGCGTTATTTTTTTAACCGCAATATGGTAACTACTTTTTAGTCCACCCACTGAGGTTTCCAGTATTTCCGAAAGTTCTTCGTAAGTAACGTCGTCAAAATATTTCATTGTAAAAATCAATTGTTGTTTTTGGGGCAGGGTGGCGATTGCTTTTTGAAATTTTAATTGCAACGCATCGCCCTCAAAGTAAACATCCGATTCGAGGTTTTTTATGGCGTGGTCTTTTACTGATTCCAGCGAAGTGTTGTTTTTTTTAGCTTTTAAATTTAAAAAAGTAATGGCTTCGTTGGTGGCAATCCGAAACATCCACGTGTGAAGTTTGCTTTCACCTTTAAAGGAATTGATGTTCCTGAAAATCTTGATAAACGTGTTCTGCAGCACATCGTCAGTATCGTCATGGTTTAAAACTATTTTCCGAATCTGCCAGTATAACCGCTCTTTGTATTGGGAAACCAATGTGCGGAAAGCGGCATCGGGGTTGTTTCCTGACTGGAGATTATATACCAACTCTTTTTCTTCGACCACAAAATTTTCTATTAAATAATGACTGAATTTTTCGGGAATGGTTTAATTATAAGCAAACAATCCCAACTTTAAGTGAAAGATTGCATTTCCACCAAATTGTAATAAGCCCCTTTTTTTTCCAATAATTCGTGGTGTTTGCCCTGTTCCACTATTTTACCTTTAGAAAGCACGACAATGGTATCGGCATTTTGAATGGTGGACAAACGGTGCGCTATTACTAAAGTAGTGCGGTTCTTCATCATTTTTTCCAAAGCATCTTGCACTAATCTTTCGCTTTCCGTATCGAGGGACGAAGTGGCTTCATCTAGAATCATAATGGGCGGGTTTTTGAGCACGGCGCGGGCAATGCTCAAGCGTTGTTTCTGTCCACCGCTCAGTTTGTTTCCGCTATCCCCGATATTGGTTTCAAAACCCTCCGGCAAATCTTTTATGAATTCAAGCGAATTGCTTATTTCGGCTGCTTCCATCAACTCGCTTTCGGAAGCATTTGGTCTTCCAATTTTTAAATTGCTGGCCACAGAATCATTAAACAAAATAGAATCTTGGGAAACAATGCCTAAAAGGCCACGCAAAGATTTTTTGGACATATTTTTAATATCAACCCCATCAATTTCAATGCTGCCCTGGTTTACGTCATAAAAACGGGTCAACAAATTGGCGATGGTACTTTTTCCGCTACCCGATTGCCCAACAAGGGCTACGGTTTCCCCTTTGGGAATTTCCAATGAAAAATCCTGCAAAACATAAGTGTCCATATATTTAAAGGAAATGTTTTTAATGGAAATTTTTTCTTTGAAACTTTCTTTTTCAATAGGGTTGGCAATATCTGTAATGGTATTTTCGGTCTCCAAAAGTTCCAAAATACGTGCAGCCGCGCCATCGCCCCTTTTTATGGAATAGCTGGCCTTGGCGATTGCTTTTGCGGGGGTCAGGATATTATAGGCTAAAGTAATGTAGCCCACAAAAAAACTGGCGTCCATGGTCCTGTCAACAAAAACAAGGTAGCCACCATAAATAAGTAACACGCCTATGACAAAGATCCCCAAAAGTTCGCTTAGCGGGGAAGCCAAGTTTTGGCGGTGCAGCACAGCATTGGAATGATGATAGAACCGATCATTGGAGTCCTCGAATTTTTTACTGAAAAGCCGTTCGGCATGGAATGCTTTTATGATGCGCAACCCGCCCATGGTTTCTTCCAAAATGGAAAGGAAAACGCCTTGTTCTTCCTGCACTTTCAGCGAACGTTTCTTTAAGGCTTTCCCGATTTTTGAAATCACGAAACCGGAAATGGGAATGAAGATGAAAACAAAGAGCGTGAGTTTTGTACTCAATACCAGCATCGCTATTAAAGAAAATAAAATGGTGAGCGGTTCGCGCACAATCATTTCCAGCATCGATAGAACGGAATTTCTAACCTCGTCCACATCTCCACTGAGCCGTGCTATGGTATCTCCCTTTCTTTTTTCGGAATAAAATGCCAAGGGAAAAAGGATTACCTTATTATAAAGGGCATTGCGCACATCTTTCAAAACCCCGTTGCGCAAGTAGGTTATGTAATACATCGCCATGTAATTGCTGAGGTTTTTCAAAAGGAACATGGCTACGATTATACCTACCATGAACATTAAAACCTGAAAATCGCCATATTTATTGATATTGTCTACAAGATAAAAATTCAATGAATCCTCTGCGTAGGGGCGTAAATTGCCAATTCCATCAAAAACCGGTTTTGTGGCTATTTCGCGTTGGTTGCTGAAAATAACCTGCAATACCGGGATGAGCGCCACAAGTGAAAGGGTGCTGAAAACCGCGTAAAGCACGTTGAAAAATATGTTGAGGTACGCATACTTTTTGTACGGAATAGCGTAACGCAGTATTTTTCTGAAGTAGTTCATTCCGCTATTTTTAAGTGGGCAATGATGTTTTTGATTTTTTCTTCAAGTATTTTACCCACTTCTTTTTCATTTTTGGAAACCATGTTCACACTGATGTAAAATTTGATTTTTGGCTCCGTACCGCTTGGCCGTACTGCAATTTTGCTCCCATCCTCGGTGGTGAAGATAATCACATTGGATTTTGGAAGTTGTGATTCTTCAATACTTAATTCCCCGATTTTTCTTATTTCCCCTTTTTGATAATCTTCAATACAAATAACTTTGCTTCCCGCTATTTCGGTGAAAGGGTTTTCACGAATTTCTTTCATATATTTTGAAATCTCCTCCGCTCCCTTTTTTCCTTTACGAACCAAAGAAACCAAATGTTCGCGGTAAAAGCCGAATTCTTTATAAATGTTTTGTAAATATTCAAAAATACCACTGCCGGAATTTTTATGCTGAGCAGCAATTTCACAAGCTAGCAAAGTGGCCGTGACCGCGTCTTTATCGCGAACAAAATCTCCTACCAAATATCCAAAACTTTCTTCGCCACCGCCAATAAAATCCAGATGTGGATGATCATTTATCATTTTCGCGATCCATTTAAAACCGGTGAGTCCTTCTTTAAAATCAACTCCAAAACTTAAAGCAATCTTTCGGAGCATGGGCGTGGACACAATGGTGGAAGCGACAAATTGGTTTCCACTGAGTTTTCCGGCGTTTTTCCATTGTTCCAAAAGGAAATGGGTTTTTACTATCATGGCTTGGTTGCCATTGAGGAGGGTCAATTTTCCTTCAAAATCCCGCACAGCAATTCCCAAACGGTCGCCGTCCGGATCGGTGCCAATCACGATGTCCGCGTTTTCTTTTTCGCCAATTTCCAAAGCCATTTTCAAGGCTTCCGGCTCTTCTGGGTTTGGCGATTTTACTGTGGGGAAATCGCCGTTGGGTTCGGCTTGCTCATCAACAATTTTTACATTTTTATAGCCTGCCATTTCCAAAACTTTCGGGAGGATGGTAATGGCCGTACCATGCAACGGGGTAAAAATTATTTTCAAATTATCCTTTGCACTTTGCGAAGTATTGAAACTTCCATTTTTGACCGAAGCTTCGGCAAAATTAACATCAATTTCGGCAGCTATATATTCTATCAAAGTTTCATTAGCTTCAAAATTTACTGCTTCATAATTCAACGAATTTATTTCGGCAATAATTTCGGAATCCTGCGGTGGCACCAATTGGCCGCCATCTTGCCAATAAACCTTGTAGCCGTTGTATTCTGGAGGATTATGGGAGGCGGTCAAAACAATTCCGCAATGGCATTTTAAATATCTAACCGCAAAAGAAAGCTCGGGAGTGGGGCGCAAATCTGAAAAAAGGTAAACCTGAATTCCGTTGGCAGAAAAAACATCGGCTACAATTTTCGCAAGTTCTTTGCTGTTGTGACGGCAATCGTAAGCAATCGCAACTTTTATTTTTTCGTTTGCGAACTGTTTTTTGAGGTAATTTGAAATTCCCTGAGTGTTTTTCCCCAGTGTATATTTATTGATGCGGTTGTCGCCAACGCCCATAATACCGCGCATACCACCGGTGCCGAATTCAAGGTTTTTATAAAAACTGTCCTCAAGGGTTTCGGGTTCAAAAGCGATAAGTTCTTTAATGGTGTGCTGCGTGGCGGGATCAAAAAAAGGGGTGAGCCATTGGTTCGCTCTGGCTAAAATTTTCGGGTCCACGTAGATCATTTGCTTTATTTTGACTGCAAAAATAATGAAACCCTATGGTTATTCTTTTACGTTTCGCAGTTCTTTGATGATGTAGTTGTGGGAATCCTTTTTACTGCGAAGGATAAGCTCGCCCAAAAACCCTGCAAGGAACAATTGCGTCCCCAAAATCATTGCGGTAATTGCGATATAAAATTGCGGTTTTTCCGTGATGAGCCTTCCCGTTGGGTTTATGAATAATTTATCCAACCCCAAATAAAGTGTTAGTAAAAATCCGACCAATAGCATAATGGCGCCCCAAGCTCCAAAAAGGTGCATCGGTCTTTTCCCGAAGCGCGACAAAAACCAGATGGTTATCAAGTCCAAAAACCCTCGCAGGAAACGTTCTGCGCCGAATTTTGTGGTGCCATATTTCCGGGCTTGGTGGCGTACGGTTTTCTCTGAAATATTGGTGAAACCCGCATTTTTAACCAACACAGGAATATAACGGTGCATCTCTCCGGTAACTTCAATGGATTTAATGACATCTTTTTTATAGGCTTTTAAACCACAATTAAAGTCGTGAAGCGCTACGCCTGAGGTTTTGCGGGCCGCAAAATTAAAAAGTTTTGAAGGTAGGTTTTTGGTGAATTTGGAATCGTATCTTACTTTTTTCCATCCAGAAACAAGGTCGTAATCCTGCTCGATGATCAACTTGTAAAGTTCCGGGATTTCTTCGGGGTTGTCCTGAAGGTCCGCATCCATAGTAATAATTACTGAACCTTGTGCTAAGGCAAAACCTGCATGAAGGGCTTGGGATTTTCCGTAATTTTTTTGGAAGCGGATGCCTTTTACTTCTTGATGATTTTGGGTAAGCGTTTCAATGAGTTGCCAAGAACCATCATTACTACCATCATCAATGAAAATGATTTCATAAATAAAACCATTGGACCGTAACACCTTTGCGATCCAATGGTACAGTTCATTTATGGATTCTTCTTCGTTGAGAAGCGGGATTACGATGGATAGGTTCATTAAAAATTATAACGCTACGTTAGGGTCTTTTCGTCTAAAAATAAGTGCTATCATTAACCCAAAAACACTCATAAAGGTGAGGCCGAAAACATAGGATTTTAGTTGTGAACCGATTGAATAATTGTTTTGTCCTTCTAGGTTTGCGATTTGTTTGTCAATTTCAGCAGCTGGTGCGCCAAATTTTTCCATCATTTCGCGGGTCATTTCCACGGACCTCTCTTGAAGTAATGCGGCAGCTTCGGGATCAATTACAACAAAAATCAAAATCATAACCAAAGTGCTTATAAAAAACCCTACAGCAACCGTAATAAAATATACAGTAAAGGCTTCCTTAAATGAAATAAACCCATTCAGCATTCCCTTAGCTTTTGCAACCGATACAATGGAAATTGCAAATGTTAATAGCACAAAAATAATCATTAACCACCATTTAGTAAAAAGATCAAGATTAATAACGTAAATTAAAGCGGTAATGAGGGAAGACAACCCACCTAGGATAATACCATAGTTCAGTGCGCTTTTTTTAATTGAAACGGCATGTTTTTCCATAATTGTTTGTTTTTTGGTTTGTTTGTTGGTCAACAAATATAGGGAAACGTTATGATTTTTTAATTTTGAAAAAACGGAATCACTTCAATAAATACATTAGTTTGCACTATATTTTTTAAAAGGAAAAAAACCGTATATGCTATTGCGGGTTTGCATTAATTATTTAAATTTGCAATCTCAATTCCGAAAACTGGAACGAGAGCATTAAATAAACAAAAAGATGAAAAAAGATATTCACCCCGAAAATTACAGATTGGTCGCTTTTAAGGACATGTCCAACGAAGATGTATTCTTGACCAAATCCACAGCAGATACCCGCGAAACCATTGAAGTGGATGGGGTATCATATCCATTGGTAAAAATGGAGATTTCAAGATCTTCGCATCCGTTTTACACCGGAAAAGCGAAACTGATCGACACCGCCGGACGTATCGACAAATTCAAGAACAAATACTCAAAATTCAAAAAAGAAGAAAAATAATCTTTTTATTGAGTTATAAATTATAAAAGCTTTCGAGAAATCGAAGGCTTTTTTGTTTGAGTTCTACCAGCCTTCGCTATCTTTATTGCTTAAGAAATTTCTATCAACTCCTAAAAACATAAACGATGCTACCTTGGGGACAATTAATACCAACCGCAATTTCAATAGCCGAAATGGCAGGCAAGATTCTTTCTTCCAATAAAAAGGAAAAAGCAAAAACGGAGGGCGACCATAGTTTTGATCCCGCAAGTTTGCTGAAAAGGATAGAAACCCTTGAAAAAAACGAACTAAAGCAGGCAGAACTCATTCAACAAATGGCGGAACAAATTTTAGTGCTTACCAAAAAATCCAAAACCAACTATACGCTTGCCCTTGTGGGGATTATCATTGCCGGGCTGGCCGTATTCATGTTTTTATTGGTATGGATGGATCTTTTATAAATCCTTGCCATCAACCAATCAACCATTAACAACCAATCAACCATTAACAAACAACCAAAAATGAACTACATCCTTTTTGACGGAAACGTTCGCAACCAGCTTTTGCCATTTACATTTACCCGTCCCGTGGCGGATATCCGTATTGGGATTCTCACCATACGGGAAAAGTGGGAACTTTTTTTGGGCGCAACCACCACCACCGTTACCGAAGATTATCTCACTGAAAAATACCCGATGGTGGAACTGGAGAAAAATATTTTGATCAATGCTTCATTTCTTCCTTCCGAAAATTTAGTTGAAAAAATTAAAGGGCTTTTGGAAAATCAAGCAATTTTTATAGGGGATGAACCTATTGCTTTTTTCGCAAAAGAAGATCAGGAAGTGGAATTTGAAAATTATAAAATCTTTCAATATCCAACCAAAGATGTTTTGCGAATTCAACATACCTGGGATATTTTTTCCTTGAACGGGGAAGCCCTCAAAAAGGATTTTCAGCTATTGACGGAAGGTCGAAAATCACAGCCCATTCCAAAATCCATTTTTGCAACTGGGAAAGAAAACATATTCATTGAAGAAGGCGCGATGCTTACTTTCTGTTCGTTAAATGCTACCGATGGGCCAATCTATATAGGTAAAGATGCCGAAATAATGGAGGGCTGCAATGTTCGCGGTCCATTTGCGCTTTGCGAAAATGCAACCTTGAAAATGGGTGCAAAAATTTATGGCCCAACAACTGTTGGCCCGCACAGCAAAGTGGGGGGAGAGGTGAACAATTCTGTGATTTTTGGGTATTCCAATAAAGGCCACGATGGTTTTTTGGGGAATTCGGTGCTGGGCGAATGGTGCAATTTGGGAGCGGACACCAATAATTCCAACTTAAAAAACAATTATGCCGAGGTGCGCCTGTGGGATTATGAAACCGAAAGTTTCGCGCCCACCGCACTACAGTTTTGCGGTTTGATGATGGGCGATCACAGCAAATGCGGAATTAACACCATGTTCAATACTGGGACGGTGGTGGGCGTGAGTGCGAATATTTTTGGAAGTGGTTTTCCCCGGAATTTCATCCCCAGTTTCAGTTGGGGTGGCAGTGCCGGTATGACTACCTATAAAACAGAAAAAGCTTTTGAGGTCGCCAAAGAAGTATTGCGTCGCCGTAATTTGGAATTCACCGAAACAGATGCGAAAATTTTGGAGCATATTTTTGTTGAAACAGCTAAATTCAGAAAAGGCTAAAAATTTTAAAAAAAAACGAAATTGATTTCTTAAAAAAATAAAATTACCTTTAACGTTAAATTTTTTAACATTTAGCGATGAAGCACTGCGTTTTTCCTATAATAGCAATCCTGTTAATTTTAATTTCCTGTAAGCCTTCTTCCAAAGAAGACATTTCTTCCCCAATTTTCGGCACTGAAGATTTGAACAGTGCAAACCGCAGATTGTTGGAAATTGCGATGGAAGATGGATTTCCGCCGCCAATAGCTTCAAGGGTTTATGTTTATCCGCACCTCGCACATTATATTGCTTTGCAGAATTTTTATCCCGATAGCCTTCCGGAAATCACTAAAAATATTAAGGGACTGGACAGTTTTCCCAAAATTGATCCTGAAATAGCAAATCCGGAACTATCCGCACTTTTGGCTTTTTGCATGTTGGCAAAAAAAGTTGTTTTTTCGGAACATTACGCCGGTGAACTCGCAAGTTCCTTTGAGCTTAAGGCAAAGCATAATGGCCTTGACGAAAATACTATTGCTGCCTCAAAAAGATATGCCGAAGCTGTATCCCAAGAATTGATTGCTTGGATGAACAAGGACAATTACGTGGAAACCCGGACCATGGACAGATTTACCAGCGCAAAAGAACCCGGCTTTTGGAACGAGACCCCACCAGATTATCAGGCAGGGCTGGAGCCTCATTGGAACAAATTGCGGACCTTGGTGGTGGACAGTGCGTCAATTTATGTAGCCACCCCGCTTTCCAAATATGAAACCACGAAGGGTACCCCATTTTATGAAATGGCGCTTGAAGTTTATAATCAATCAAAAATCCAGGATTCATCATTTGTGGATATAGCGTGGTTTTGGGACGACAACCCAAATATTTCAAAACATCAAGGACATTTGGTGACCATGGAGCATAAAATAGCCCCCCCCGGACATTGGCTGAACATTATCCACCAAATCAGTGGCCGCGAAAAAAGTTCTTTATTTAAGACCACAAAGGCCTATACTTTTACAGCCATCGCAATGTATGATGGGATAATTACATGCTGGAACGAAAAATACAGGACCAATGTTATCCGCCCCATAACCTACATCCAACTATATATTGACGTAAATTGGAAGCCCATAATACAAACCCCGCCATTTCCCGAATACCCCAGCGGCCATAGTGTTATTTCCGCTTCCGCGGCAACAGTATTATCTGAAATTTATGGGGAAAACTATCCATTCGTGGATTCCACCCAGGTTTTGTTCGGAAGGGAAGTTCGATCATATGATTCTTTCGATCAGGCAGCATGGGAAGTAAGCCTAAGCCGTTTTTATGCGGGAATTCATTACATGAACGGGATCGAGGAAGGCTATAAACAAGGAAATTTTATAGGAAAAGAAGTGTTGAACAAAATGAGGCAATAAGATGAAAAAGAAGGTTTTATATTTATTTTACGCGATTTTGGTCGCCAATTTTTTTATCAAATGCAATGATGCCCCCAAAATTGCAGAAGGGCAAGAGCCGAAAACCGAACAGCTCTTTCAATTGTTGGACAGTACCCAAACTGGGATCAATTTTTTGAACACCATCACCGAGACCGAAGATTTCAATTTTCTCCTATATGAATACCTCTATAACGGCGGTGGGGTTGCAATTGGTGATATTAATAACGATGGGCTGGATGATATTTACTTTAGCGGGAACATGGTCATCAATAAACTATATCTGAATTTGGGCGATTTTAAATTCAAGGATATCACCGAAACAGCAGGGGTCAACGGGGGTTTGGGCTTTAAGACGGGAGTAACCATGGCAGACGTGAACAACGATGGTTTTCTTGATATTTATGTGTGCAAATCGGCCTTTAATGAGTTTGAGCTTAGAAGGAATGTACTGTACATAAACAATGGAAACGAAACCTTCACCGACAAAAGTAAAGAATATGGCTTGGATGATCCCAGTTTTTCATCCCAGGCCTATTTTTTTGATATGGACAACGATAATGATCTGGACGTTTACCTCGTCAATCATCCCAACAATCTGTGGGAAAGCAATAATATCAATCTGGTAAAGGACGCGGATGGAAAGTTGGTTGTCGCAAAACCTCAATCATACGATTATATTTCAGGGAGGATTTATAAAAATGATAATAATAAATTCTCCGATATCACCGAAAAAGCCGGAATGCTGAACGAAGCTTTTGGTCTTAGCGCCGTAGTGTCCGATTTTAATGCCGATGGGTTTCAGGATATTTATGTTTGCAATGACTACATAAGGCCCGATAATCTTTATATAAACCAACGCAACAATACCTTCAAGGATGAGTTTGAAACCTATTTTAGGCATAGTTCATTTTCTTCGATGGGGTCCGATTTTGCAGATATTAATAATGATGGTTGCCTAGATTTAATAACATTGGATATGCTCCCAAGGGACAATTATCGCCAAAAAATGATGGGAATGGCCCAAAATTATGACAAGTTTCAAAAAATGGTCGATTACGGGTTGCAACCGCAGTATTCTGCAAATTCCTTACAGTTGAATTCTTGCGAAGGGAATTTTTCCGACATTGCGTTAATGGCCAATATAGCAACCACGGACTGGAGCTGGAGCGCTTTGCTGGCCGATTTTGATAATGACGGCTATAAGGACCTTTTTGTTTCCAACGGCTATCTTCGGGACATAACGAACAATGATTATGCCCGGTACACCATGGATTCCCTTCAAAAAAAGCTGAATGCCAAAGAAATAAAATTAATGGATTGGTTGAAGGCCATCCCAAGTAATAAAGTGCCGTCCTTTTTTTTCCGGAACACGGGCGAACTGTCTTATGAAGACGTTTCCAACACCTGGAACAGCGGTGGGCCTGCCTTTTCATCGGGTGCGGCTTATGGCGATCTAAACAACGATGGGTTTTTGGATGTTGTGGTAAACAATATTGGCGAATCTCCCTTCATTATGAAAAACAAGGGAAGTCAAAATCTGAAAAACCATTTTCTAAAAGTCCAATTTGAACATAATCCCAACGAGGTTTTCTTGGGCACTACCGCAAAAGCGTATTTGAACGATGGCTCGGTTTTAACGGAACAATACAACCCCACCCGCGGATTTTTATCTTCCTCTCAGCATGCCTTGCA
>JBBQKI010000043.1:0-15659 GCA_038326725.1 Flavobacteriales bacterium | reverse complement strand
AATAAATACCCCTGAAATGATATAAGCAATCTTTCTCTTTTTAAGGAAATCAATATTAGTATTGACAAAGAAATTCTTACTAAAAGCTGTACTAAAAGTAAGCCTTTTGTTTCTGTTTAAATAAAACTCGATGCAAAGCCTGGTAAGGAACAAGGCAGTGAACAATGAGGTGGCAATACCAATTAATAAGGTGGTTGCAAACCCTTTGATGGGTCCCGTTCCAAAAATCAAAAGAATTACCCCGGTCAATGCCGTTGTTACGTTGGAATCGAGAATAGCTGATAAAGCATTTTTAAATCCGTCGTGGACAGCTGTTTTTTGGTCTTTCCCCTTTGCAAGTTCCTCTTTTATCCTTTCAAATATAAGTACGTTGGCATCTACCGCCATACCTATGGTAAGTACGATACCCGCAATTCCGGGAAGGGTAAGTACAGCACCTATACCTGCCATAATCCCAAAAATGAACAAAAGGTTAATCAATAAAGCAATAATTGCCGTAAAGCCACCTTTGCCGTAATATGCCAATATGAACATAAAAACCAAAAACAAGGCAACAATAAAAGAACTCATCCCACTGTCTATGGCTTCTTGGCCCAATGATGGGCCGACAACCTCTGCCTGTATTATTTCCGCAGAAGCCGGTAGTTTTCCCGCACGTAGTACGTTTGCCAAATCTTGTCCTTCCTCAATACTGAAATCTCCGGTAATTTGGCTTCTTCCGCCCGCAATGGCGCCTGTGGTTACACCCGGTGCTGAATACACAATATCATCCAAAACAATAGCTATTTGGCCTTGATTGGAGTATGCATTCCCAGTCATTTCTTCCCAAGTTTTAGCCCCGGCCCCATTCATCTGCATTGATACTGCAACGCGATTCATTGGATCGAATTCCTGCATGGCGTCAACCACCACGCCGCCGCTCAAGGGAGGTGTGTTATCGCGATTTCCTTTTAAGCCATATAATGCGATTACCTGAGCGTCATCCAAATCAGGAAACTCTTCAGGAAGTCCCCACACAAATTTTACGAAACGAGTTTCGTTCGGCAATAAACTGCGTACTTCCGGCATCCTTAAATAACTGTTTACCTGGGCGGTATCTTTTAAATTGAAACTTGCAATTACCGGCCCGCCCTGTGATCCAGGGAAAACCATTTTTGAAAGGATTGGATTTGCTAATTCAGGGTCTGTAAGGGTATCATTAACATCTTCACCGCCCAATAGTTTGCTGATATCACCCGCTTCGGTGGTCTGGGTAGTATCGGTAACAGTTTTGGTAGTGTCATTCGCTTGGGCAGTTTCGTTGCCACCTTTATTTAGTTCCGCAACTTTGGCATCCGCTGCCTGTAAAAAACCGGCCATGTCTTCAAAACGGTAAACATCCCAAAATTCAAGTTGGGCGGTACTTTGAAGTAAATTTTTAACACGTTCGATATCTTTTGCCCCTGGCAATTCCACCAAAATACGGCCGGAATTTCCTATACGTTGAATGTTGGGTTGGGTTACTCCAAATTTATCGATACGACTTCTTAAAACCTCAAAGGCTGAGGTAATGGATTCATCAATTTTCCTGTCGATAACCTGCTTTACTTCTTCATTGGACATGGTAACACCAATCTCATTCTCCAGGTTTTTGTTGAAGAAAATTTGAGGGGAAGCCAAATTGTTTTCGCCGGGAAGATCTTCGAAAGCTTGAAAAAATAAATCTACGTAAGTTTCCTGACTGCTTTTTTGAAGTTCATCTGCCGTGGCCAAAGCTTGATTGAATGCGGGGTCTTTAGAATTATTGGCAAGACCTTTAAGGATATCCTTAACGGAAATTTGAAGTATTACATTGATCCCACCTTTCAAGTCAAGGCCCTTGTTAAGCTCTTTGTCTTTTGCACTTTCATAATCAATCCCCATGAAAACCGGGAAATTTGATACCGAATCCAAATAACGTGTTTCAGCCGTCTCCCTTTCATCGGGTTGATTTTCGGTAAATTTACTATGGGCGTAGGCTTTTGCATCATCTTCAACATTGCCTGCAATGAAGGTAAAAGATAATTGGTAGATACTCACCAATCCAAATAATATTGCAAATACTGTAACGAGTCCTTTATTTTGCATTCTGTGGTTCTTTAGATAATTTTTTTTGAAACGTGCAAATATAGGTTTTCAAAAAGGAAATGCCAATATTTTTTTTTGAAATGCTTAACAAAAAAAAACCGCTGACCGCGGCTTTTTTTTAATAGTTTATGAAGATAATTTTATAATAAATCGTTCACGTCCCGAACACCCTTTGCGCTTTCTTTCATGATTGCTTTTTCGGCATCGTTGAGTTCAAGTTCCACAATTTTTTCGATTCCATTTTTACCAAGAATAACGGGAACACCAATACAAATATCATCCATTCCATATTCGCCATTCAACATCACGGAACAAGCGAACATTTTTTTCTGGTCGCAGGCAATGGACTGCACCAGTGATGAAACCGCTGCTCCCGGAGCGTACCAGGCAGAAGTACCCAATAATTTGGTCAAGGTTGCGCCCCCAACTTTGGTTTCTTCCATAACTTCTTCCAATTTTTTGTCGGAAATGAATTGGGAAACCGGAATACTATTTCGGGTAGCCAAACGCGTTAAAGGCACCATGCCTGTATCGCTGTGGCCACCGATAACCAAACCATCCACATCAGATTGTGGGCAATTCAAAGCTTCGGCTAAACGGTATTTGAAACGGGCGCTATCCAAAGCCCCGCCCATCCCGATGATTCGGTTTTTGGGAAGTTTTGTTGATTTATGAACCAAATAGGTCATTGTATCCATAGGATTGCTGACCACGATTATAATTGTATCGGGCGAATGTTTAACAAGGTTCGAAGAAACTTCTTTTACGATCCCGGCATTAATGCCTATCAATTCTTCCCGTGTCATCCCCGGTTTTCGTGGAATGCCACTGGTGATTACCACAATGTGGCTTCCGGCAGTTTTTGAATAATCATTTGTGGAACCTGAAATTTTAGTGTCAAAACCGTTCAATGAAGCGGTTTGCATCAAGTCCATCGCCTTGCCCTCGGCATAGCCTTCTTTAATATCCACAAGGACAACTTCACTCGCAAAATTTTTAATGGCGATATACTCTGCACAACTTGCACCCACGGCACCTGCGCCAACTATTGTTATTTTCATTTAATTAATTGTTATTGATTATTAAATTTTTTATTGAATGGTAAATCTTATTTTTCAGATTCAAATATCATAAGAATTAAAAGTTGCACAAAAGTACCAATATCTGCTTAAAATAATGGTAATAAGGGTTAAAAACCCAAGGAATTATTTAAAAACAACTTAATGATTCCCAAACCAATCCTTGCGAACTTGGTAAGGATAGCGTTCATAAATCACATTGTCTTCATTGATTGTATTACCTTTTCCAATATCTTCTTTTGCTTCGTGAAATAATTTCAGCGCTTCTTCGCTTTTTCCTAATTTAAAGAGACAACCTGCTTTATAGAATTTTACATCACCAAAACTTGGATATTTATTCAGTGCTTCGTCAAATGCTTTTATAGCGTTTTCACAATCACCCAATTCCATATTTGCAATTCCCAAATACATTAAATCCAAATGATGAACCCATTCCCGTTCACTCTTTGCCTCTATTTGAGCGATGCTTTTATCCAAATAAATCTTTGCTTTTTCAAATTCATTTAGTTGCAGATAACTTATCCCGATGTAAAAATAATACGTGTGGTCCATTATATAACCATCCCCAAACATTTTCAAATATTTCTTAAAATCAGCGATGGCAACTTTATAATTTTTTGAGAAAATGCACTCCATAAAGCCTTTATAGTCCAAATATTTTTGAGGATCTAATTGAGCAGCTTTTTCCAAAAAAGGATGGCCTATCTCATCTTTATCTTCTTTATAAAATGGCATTGCGCGTTGTTGCTGGAAATTTGCAATAGTTGGATATTTTACAATTGCACTATCCAAAGCATCTCTTCTTTTCTGTGAATTAAGACCATAATTCCGCAATGAATAGATAACATTTTCTACAATGGAATCCTTTTGGAAAACAGTAAGAGATACAGTTTTGGAAACTTTTAAATCTCTCGAATTTGTATTGCAGGCAGAAATAAGCAAACCTACTAAAAGCAAAAAACCTATTTTTTTGGATGAGGCTAAATTCATTTTAAACAATTTGATAAAAATAAAAAAAAAGACTCCCAAAACGAGAGCCTTTAAATTTTGAAAATCCTCCCTTAGGGGGTTAGGGGGCTTTACGCATCAATATTTGCATAAACGGCATTCTTCTCTATAAATTCACGCCTTGGCGGTACTTCATCGCCCATCAGCATTGAAAAAATCCTGTCCGCCTCGGTACCATTATCAATCGCAACCCTGCGCAACGTTCTAAATTCTGGGTTCATGGTGGTGTCCCAAAGTTGTTCGGCATTCATTTCCCCCAAACCTTTATACCGCTGTATGGTAGCACTGCCTCCAAATTGTTCGTTTATCATATCACGGTCTTTATCATTCCAAGCGTAAGCTTTCTTTGCGCCCTTTTTTACCAAATAAAGCGGGGGCGTGGCGATGTAAACGTGCCCGGCCTCTACCAAATCCTTCATATATCGGAAAAAGAAAGTCAAAATCAAAGTGGAAATATGACTCCCGTCAACATCGGCATCACACATTATAACCACTTTATGGTACCTCAATTTTTGAAGGTTGAGGGCCTTGCTGTCTTCTTCGGTACCAATAGTAACCCCAAGTGCAGTATAGATATTTCGGATTTCTTCGTTTTCAAAAACCTTGTGCTGCATTGCTTTTTCCACGTTCAGGATTTTTCCCCTTAATGGCATTATAGCTTGAAAAGCCCTATCCCGCCCTTGTTTTGCGGTACCTCCTGCGGAATCTCCCTCAACCAAAAATACTTCACATTTTGAAGGATCTTGTTCGGAACAATCCGATAATTTCCCCGGAAGGCCGCCAATGCTCATCACGGTTTTGCGCTGCACCATCTCGCGGGCCTTATTAGCCGCATGCCTGGCTTGCGCAGCTAACACCACTTTTTGAACAATTATTTTCGCATCATCGGGGTGTTCTTCCAAATAATCGGTCAGCATTTCGGAAACCGCTTGGCTTACGGCAGCGGTCACTTCGCGGTTGCCCAGCTTGGTTTTGGTCTGTCCCTCAAACTGAGGCTCAGCAACTTTCACCGAAACAATTGCGGTTAAACCTTCACGGAAATCGTCGCCCGATATTTCAAATTTTAACTTGTCGAGCATCCCCGAGGCATCGGCATATTTTTTCAAAGTAGTGGTCAGCCCCCTTCGGAAACCCGCTAAATGGGTTCCGCCTTCGTGGGTGTTGATATTATTCACATAGGAATGTAAATTTTCTGTGAACGAGGAATTATAAGTCATTGCCACTTCCACTGGAATATCGTTTTTTTCCGATTCCAACGAAATGATATCCTTGATAATAGGCTCGCGGTTTCCGTCCAAAAAACGGATAAATTCCTTTAGACCTTCTGTACTGTAAAAAACTTCCGAGGCAAAACTTCCGTCTTCGTTAACATCCCTTTTGTCTGTTAACGTAATGGTGATGCCCTTGTTCAAATAAGAAAGCTCGCGCATCCTTCCGGCAAGGGTATCGTAACTGAACTCGATGGTTTGTTGGAAAATGGAGACATCGGGCGAAAAAGTTACTACAGTTCCCCTATCATCGGATTCGCCAACACTTTTCACAGGATATTGCGATTTCCCTTTTTTATATTCCTGTTGCCAGATTTTGCCATCCCGGTATACAGTGGCTTTCAGGTTTTCGGAAAGCGCGTTCACCACGGAAACTCCAACGCCGTGCAATCCTCCGGAGACTTTATAGGAATCTTTATCGAATTTTCCCCCTGCCCCAATTTTGGTCATTACCACCTCAAGCGCGGAAACATTTTCTTTTTTGTGAAGGTCTACCGGAATTCCCCGGCCGTTATCTTTTACCGTAACCGAATTGTCTTCGTTTATCCAAATATCTATTTTGTCGCAATGGCCGCCCATGGCTTCATCAATGGAGTTGTCCACCACTTCATAAACCAAATGGTGCAAGCCACGGGTTCCGGTATCTCCAATGTACATTGATGGGCGCATGCGCACATGCTCCATCCCCTCTAACGCCTGAATGCTATCGGCCCCGTAACTGCCTTTTTTTTGTTCTTCGCTCATAAAATTTTTATATTGTTTTTCAAATAAAATGGAAACCAGCAAATATAACAAAAACCCCAATGAAATATAGGGTTTCGGATATTCACGAGCCTTAAGTTATCAACAAAATAGTGTGAAAAAAAAGCGGTTTGAAAGAAAGGTTTTTTTATATAAAATTTCAAGCCTTCTTTTATACTTTTAATTATTGAAATAACGTTATTGTTCCATAATTATTCATAAAAATTAATATTTTTGGAAATGACTTTAAATTTTAAAAAACTATACATCATGAAATCATTTAAACTCTCCTTTTTAATAGTAATCATTTCCCTTTTTATTTCAGAAACTACCCACGCACAAACTTTCCCTAAAATAGATGCCTCTCCCATGGATTTAGCTATGGCACAAGCGGACAGGAAAACTGCGCCGATGGCACGTGTGATTTACAGCCGCCCTCAAAAAAATGGCCGCAAAATATTTGGTGAACTTGTACCTTTCGGCGAAGTGTGGCGTACCGGGGCAAATGAAGCTACCGAACTTACATTGTACAAAAAAATGAGTGTGGGCAATAAAACCTTGGAGCCGGGCACCTACACCCTCTACACTATTCCGGGCGAGGAAATGTGGACAGTCATCATTAATGCCGATATGAACACGTGGGGCGCATACAGTTACAAAGAGGAAAAAGATATTGTCCGCATTAGCGTGCCAGCACGTGATGCCGCCGCGCCCATTGAATCCCTTTCTATGATTTTTCGTCCCGAAAGCGATGGCACTACCCTATTAATTGGATGGGACAATGCTTATGTTGAAGTCCCTTTCAAGAATATTTAAGGAATATTCAAATATTTATGTAGTTGTAGGGAAACCTTCCATTTAGGATTTTCCATTACGTAATCCACAATTAAGGGCGTCATTTTTTCACGCTTGCTCCATTCGGGTTGTAAGTACAAGATGCAATTTTCATTAACCTTGGCAGCTTGCTCTTCCGCAAAACGGAAATCATCATTATTGAAAACTATCACCTTTAGTTCTTGAGCAACCTCATAAATAGCTTTTGTGGGCAATTTGTTTTTTTTTGGAGAAAGGCAAATCCAGTCCCAAATCCCGGTTAACGGATAGGCTCCGGAAGTTTCGATGTGAACCTGCATCCCTTTTTCTTTAAGCATTTTCGTTAGCGGGTCCATATTCCATGTCAACGGTTCGCCGCCGGTGATGACAATAGTTTTTGAATATTTTGAGGCATTTTCAGCAATAGAAACTATATGCGTTGGCGGGTGCAGCTCCGCGTTCCAGCTTTCTTTTACATCGCACCAATGGCAGCCCACGTCGCAACCACCCACGCGGATAAAATAGGCCGCTGTGCCTTTATGAAAACCCTCGCCTTGAATGGTATAGAATTCTTCCATCAAAGGTAGCATCGTGCCTTGGTCAACCAACAATTTTATTTCTTCTTGCATAGGCGGCAAAGGTAGGGATTACCGATTTACGATTAGGGAATTTGGTTTTTGCTTTTTGGAAATTTTATACCAAACCCTCAAACTTGAACCTGAATTGTTACTTTTGCCTAAACTCTTCGAGATGCCAAACAAAGACGAATTTTTCAATCATATCACTACCGGTTATGCTACAAAAGGCGACGCTATTGTGATGGGAGCCGCAATGCTTAACGGCGAAACCCTGACCGATGCCTTGGTGAAAATTCCCTTAAAAACCTTAAACCGTCATGGCTTAATAGCCGGAGCAACGGGAACCGGAAAAACAAAAACCCTTCAAGTGTTGGCGGAAAATCTTTCGGAAAAAGGGATTCCAGTTTTGTTGATGGATATAAAGGGTGACTTGAGCGGGTTGGCCCAGGCCGCTGATGCAAATCCAAAACTTAATGAACGAAGCCAAAAAATTGGCATCCCATTTCAAGCCAAAAAATTTCCAATAGAAATCCTTTCCCTTTCAGAAGAAAACGGGATTAGGCTACGTGCCACGGTTAGCGAGTTCGGTCCCGTGCTGCTTTCGCGGATACTGGAACTAAGTGAAGCCCAAAGCGGCATCGTTTCAGTAATTTTTAAATATTGTGATGACAACAAATTCCCTTTACTGGACTTGAAGGATTTTAAAAAAGTTCTTCAGTATTCCACTGGCGAAGGAAAGGATGAGTTTGCCGAAAACTATGGCAGGATCTCAACAGCTTCCACGGGCTCCATTTTACGGAAAGTAGTTGAGCTCGAGCAACAAGGTGCTGATAATTTTTTTGGAGAGACATCATTTGATCCAGCGGATCTTTTGCGTATTGATGAAAACGGGATGGGGTATATAAATATAATTAGGTTAACGGATATTCAAGATCGCCCGAAATTATTTTCAACATTTATGCTTAGCTTGCTTGCCGAAATTTATGCCACCTTTCCCGAGCAAGGCGATAGCGATAGGCCGGAACTGGTGATTTTTATTGATGAAGCCCACCTTATTTTCAATGAAGCCAGTAGTGCTTTACTGAACCAATTGGAAAGCATCGTAAAACTTATTCGCTCTAAAGGCGTGGGACTATATTTCGTGACCCAAAACCCAACGGATGTGCCCGAAGCGGTATTAAGCCAATTGGGTTTGAAAATCCAACATGCCTTACGCGCTTTTACAGCCAATGACAGAAAAGCAATAAAACTTACAGCGGAAAATTATCCGCTTTCCGAGTACTACAAAACCGATGAAGTATTGACCTCTTTGGGAATAGGGGAAGCATTGGTAAGTGCCTTGAACGAAAAAGGAATTCCCACGCCACTTGCTGCTACAATGATGCGAGCGCCCATGAGCCGAATGGACATTTTAAGTGATTTGGAATTACAGCAGGTTTGTGCCAATTCCAAACTCATTTCAAAATATAATACAGCAATAGACAGGGAAAGTGCATATGAAATTTTGAACAGAAAAATAGAAATAGCTGATCAAGAAGCCGCCCGAGAGAAAACCAGGAAGGAAAAAGAAGATATTGAACGAGAAGTAACCCACAGGAGATCTTCCGGCAGAACCACCCAAAACACTTTATTAAAAACAATAACAAGCCCCACCGTAATACGCAGCGTACTTGGGATACTTGGCAAAATGATGCGTTAATTTTTAAATATTATTTACTAAACCTTACATGAAAAAAACAATTATTTTTGGTGCGCTTGCTACTTTATTATTTGTACAATGCGGAAAGGAAAAAGACCTTTTCCTTATCCAAAACGGCTCGATTGGAAATCTTACAAAAGAGACTAAAATGCTGCAAATAGATTCCATTTTTGAAAATGATTCCATTGTTAAATTAAACTCCATCCAAGGAGCTTTGGGCACTCAGGGCGATGTGGAGATCTATGAAAAGGGAGGAGAAAAATTGTTGCTTCTTAGCCCGCACGATGAAAACGAGCCCACTTCAAAAATATCCAATATCCAGGTTTTCGATCTGCGCTACAAAACCGAAAAAGGACTAACTACTGCCAGCACTTTTAAAGACATAAAAGATAATTACACCATTGTAAACATGGAAACCACGATAAATTCTGTAGTCATTTTTCTAAAGGAAACCGACGTTTACATTACCATCGACAAAAAACACCTCTCTGAAGAATTTCGTTTTGATATGGAAAATAAAGTAGAGGCAAGTCAAATCCCCGACACCGCCCCCATCAAATATTTTATGATTGGATGGGACCTCGAAGATTAATTTTTAATTGCTGCAAAGGTTTTGTTAACGGTATGGTTTGATAATCGGCTTTCGATTAACTTTATCCGTTAACTAATTAAAAAACAAAAATCATGATAAAAATTTTAGGATTCATTTTAACCATTTTCGGTGGTATTGGCTTGGTAATGGGCATACTTGGTGCTTTCGGAAGTTTGGCCATAGGCATGAGCCCATGGGCATTGATTATTTTGGGCGTGATTTTCTTTTTTGCCGGAATAGGAATTTTAAAACGTCGAAAAGATACAGATACCATTGATGCTGAAAAGAATAGTTAAGTGAATTTAATTATTCAGACTAAATACTAATCACTTCCTTATGGAAATAAAAACAAGACCGGATGTAAAAGACATCCGGTTTTTTTTTAAAAAGATTCAAAAAATATAGTACGTTTATTACTTAAACCGGATTTTAATTTCAACCAGCAAACTCTCTTCCATGACACCCATAAATCCAAACACCATCCGTCAAGTATTTGTTTTGTTGCTTATTCTTTTGTTGGGAGGGCTAATTTTCGTTGAAATCCTGCCCTATTTCTCGGGAGTACTCGGGGCCATTACATTATATGTATTGTTACGCCCCTTGATGATTAAAATGTTAAGGAGGAAATGGAACCCCGATCTTGCTGCAGTGCTTTTGATGCTCCTTTCTTTTGTTTGCATTTTGCTCCCTATTGCGGGAATAGTAATGATGTTGGGCAATAAGATTGGAAAAACCGTTGAAAATTCGGAAGAAGTTATCTTGGCATTTAAAACCCAATTGAGCATTATCGAACAAAAAGTGGGATATGACCTGCATTCCCAAATTGACCCCACCGCAATTTCAACCTGGATTTCACAAAATCTACAGAATTTCATTGGCGGGACTTTCAATGTGTTTATCGCTGTGGGTATAATGTACTTTCTGCTTTATTACATGCTTACCAATCGGAAAGAACTAAGGCAATCTTTGTTCGAATATATTCCCATAAGCCATGAAAATCTTAAAACAATCGGTAATGAAGGCGATGCCAAGGTACGCTCGAATGCAATTGGGATTCCTCTAGTGGCAGTAGCGCAAGGTATTGTTGCCCTCATTGGTTTTCTCATTTTTGGAGTGGAAGAACCGTTTTTTTGGTTCGTTATCGTAATGATTGGTTCCATGGTTCCTTTTATTGGAGCATTATTAGGGATTCTTCCCGTATTCATTCTGTCGCTCGCGGCGGGAGAAAACTTTCAAGCTTGGGCAATTTTAATCTATGGCTTCGTAATTGTGGGCTCAACCGATAATATTTTTCGGCTTTACGCCTTGAAAAAATTGGACAACGTGCACCCTTTGATTACACTTTTAGGCGTTATCATTGGAGTTCCCTTGTTCGGTTTTATCGGCCTTATCTTTGGGCCTTTACTTATTAGCCTTTTTTTGGTGGTGATACGCATTTATAAAAAGGAATACGGAAAAGATGGCATTGGGGAAGAGAAACACCCTCAAGATGAGATTGTGGAAGTGGAAGAGGAGCACTTGTAAATTCAGTAACCATGCTCACGAAAATTCCTAAAACCAATTTTCCCCCCGTTCATAAAAACATTTTTATATGGGACGGCGAGTGTGGTTTTTGCAAATACTGGATTACGCGTTGGAAAGCAAAAACCCAAGGGAAGCTGGTTTTCCAAACATTTCAGGAAGCCGCCCAGAATTTTCCAGATATTCCATTAAAAGAATTCAAAAAAGCTTCCAGGCTTATTGAAACCGATGGCTCCATATACAGCGGGCCGGATTCTGCTTACCGCAGTTTTGTTTATTTTGAAAACAAAATTACCCGTTGGCATTTGTGGTATAAAAAATATAAATGGTTTCGCGATTTAAGCGACCACACCTATAATTTTATTGCCAAGAACCGGGCTTTGATGTTTCGGCTAACCAAAATCTTTTTTGGCAATGACCCGGAAAATTTAAAACCATACTGGATTGTTTACCTATCTCTATTAGTTGTTTTCATTTTTGTTTTTTTGAAATTTTTATAACAAAATTTTAAAACTCTTTCCTTTTCCCATTTCATATCTTTAAATCCTAAATAAAAAAATCATGCTCTTCGAAAAGAAAACAAATAACAGTCAACAGAATCAACCCCTTCAAGACAAAAAAATAGACGAAGCTTACGTTGAAGAAAAAATTTCAAAAATCGATGATGGCGATGTCGAGATTTTAATGGACAATGAAGAAGAAATATCAAAAAAAATTAGCGGCTCAAATTCTTTGGCCAAATACAAAGAACTCGGCAAACTGATGATTGCCATGGTCAAGGATGTGAAGCGCGGGGCGTATCCAAATGTGCCGTGGTTTACAATTGCTACGGTGGTAATGACCCTGCTTTACGTTTTAAACCCTTTGGACATCATCCCCGATTTTATTCCCGGCATAGGTTATGTTGATGATTTGGCCATCCTTTCCATTGGTATGGGCTGGATTGAAAGCGACCTGCACCGTTATCTGGATTGGAAAATTTCCGAAGGAAATAAAGCTTAAATCCCTTTTCGTTGTTCCCGAGCCAATAAGGTATTTTTAAGTAGCATCGCAATGGTCATAGGCCCCACCCCGCCCGGAACCGGAGTGATGAAAGAAGCTTTTTTGCTCACGTTTTCAAAATCCACATCGCCAGTTAATTTATAGCCTTTCGGATTATTTTCATCCGCAACGCGGGTGATGCCAACATCAATAACCACCACATCGTCCTTTACCATTTCGGCTTTTAAAAAATTGGGAACACCCAACGCTGAAATGATAATATCCGCTTGGGTGGTAATTTGGGCTATATTTTTTGTGTTGCTGTGTGTTAAGGTAACGGTACTGTTTCCAGGCCAGCCCTTCCGGCTCATCAAAATGCTCATTGGGCGGCCCACAATATGACTCCGGCCAATAACAACCGTATGTTTTCCTTTGGTGTCCACGTTATAACGCTTTAGCAATTCCAAAATCCCGAATGGAGTGGCGGGAATAAAAGTACTCATATCCAAAGCCATTTTCCCAAAGTTTTCGGGATGAAAACCGTCCACATCCTTGCTTGGATCTACGGCCAAAAGCACTTTTTGGGTATCTATCTGCGGCGGCAACGGAAGCTGGATGATGAAACCATCGATGTCATCATCCTCGTTCAATTGCTTTATCTTTTTAAGAAGTTCAACTTCGCTGGTAATATGAGGAAGTTGAATAAGGGTAGATTTAAAGCCCACCTGTTCGCAGGATTTCACTTTACTTCCCACATAGGTCAAACTAGCCCCATCATCGCCCACCAAAATCGCGGCAAGGTGAGGTACCTTCTCGCCGTTTTCCTTCATTTTTTGAACTTCGGTAGCAATTTCATTTTTGATGTCGTTGGCTATTTTTTTTCCGTCGAGAATCTTCATTCCTTAAAGTTATCAGTTGGCAGTTGCAGTTCGCAGTTTAAGCACCAAACTTGCCAGGGTTATTGATCATGTAATTTATTAGCTTTCCCACTTCCAAGTTTTCCTTGGTAAGTTTCGTCTCAATCTCTTCATCTATGTATTTACAGGATTTGGCAAATTCCAACCAGACCTGTGTCTCGGAATTCTCTGCATCACTATCTGTTAATTTGCTGATAAAACTCTTTTCGTACCTTCTTTTTCGATATGCTTCAGCAATATTCGCACAGACTGACCGTGAGCTTCTTCGAACTTGATCTGTCAGGGAATAAGTTTCGTTCTTAGGAAAAGATTTAGAAACCTCAAATATTTCCATTGCCAAATTAAACCCTTTTTGATAAGCTATTAAAGATTTGAAACCCATTACTATAAAAATTTACTGCATACTGCAACTGAATACTGAAAACTGAACACTAACGAACTCATTTCATATTCCCCATCATCTGCATCATCTTCTTGCCGCCGCCGCCCTGCATCATTTTCATCATTTTGCTCATTTGGTCAAACTGTTTCAAAAGTTGGTTCACTTGCTGTACCGAAGTGCCGCTGCCGCCCGCTATCCTTTTTTTGCGGTTTGCGTTTATTACTGTGGGCTGACTGCGTTCCTGAGGGGTCATCGAATGGATAATGGCTTCTATTCCCTTAAAAGCATTATCATCAATATCCACATCTTTCAATGCCTTTCCTGCGCCGGGAATCATACCCACCAAATCCTTCATGCTCCCCATTTTCTTGACCTGTTGTATTTGGTTCAAGAAATCATCAAAACCAAATTGGTTTTTGGCAATTTTTTTCTGAAGCTTTCTTGCCTCCACTTCATCAAACTGCTCCTGAGCACGTTCCACCAAAGAAATTACGTCGCCCATCCCCAAAATACGGTCCGCCATCCGCGCGGGATGGAACACGTCTATGGCATCCATTTTTTCGCCCGTCCCAATAAACTTAATGGGCTTATCCACCACCGTTTTAATGGAAATGGCCGCCCCGCCGCGGGTATCGCCATCCAATTTGGTTAGCACTACCCCATCAAAATTCAAGCGGTCGTTAAAAGCTTTGGCAGTATTCACAGCATCTTGGCCGGTCATGGCATCAACCACAAAAAGGGTTTCTTGCGGGTTAATGGCTTTATGAACCTCAGCTATTTCCGCCATCATCGCTTCATCAATCGCCAAACGCCCTGCGGTATCCACTATAACTACATTAAAGCCGTTTGCTTTGGCGTGGGCAATTGCGTTTTGGGCAATCTGCACCGGATTTTTGTTTTCCGGCTCGCTGTACACCTCAACACCAATTTGGTCGCCCACCACGTGCAATTGGTTTATTGCCGCGGGCCGATATATATCGCAAGCCACCAACAGCGGCTTTTTGTTCTTTTTTGTTTTAAGATAATTGGCAAGCTTGCCGGAAAACGTGGTTTTTCCACTTCCTTGCAGGCCAGACATCAAAATTACGGTTGGCGAACCGCTCAAGTTGATGCCCTCGGTTTCGCCACCCATCAAGGTTGTTAGCTCGTCTTTTACGAGTTTTACCATCAATTGGCCCGGTTGCAAAGTGGTCAACACGTTTTGGCCTAGGGCTCTTTCCTTTACAGTATTGGTAAACTCCTTGGCAATTTTAAAGTTGACGTCGGCATCCAAAAGAGCGCGGCGCACTTCCTTTAGGGTTTCTGCCACGTTCACTTCGGTAATGCTGCCGTGGCCTTTCAGTACGTGCAGCGCTTTGTCCAGTTTTTCGCTTAAATTATCGAACATATCTCTTTGCGGGTTTTAAAGGGGGCAAAGATAGCGATTGGAGCGGGAGTAACAAAGTGGACGGTTTATGTATTTACAGCGATTATTAGGGGATACCCGAAAGTTGTGACTATGTTATTGTATCTTCAATGCTTTACATAGGGGCTTGTTTTTTATTTAGATGGGTTTCGTATATTTTGGAATTAGCATTCATGCTGAGGTGATTGAGGAAATATTAATATCTACACAATTAACACCTCATTAATATCAACAGTATGAATAGTTTATTAAATTCAACTTGAAAAAATTTCTGTGGAAACTCAAGCTTAATAAAATAATATACAATGACAAAAACTAACAGGGAAAAAATTACCACTAAACGTAATAAATTACTCAAATGCCCTACCGGCATCCAAGGTTTTGACGAAATTACCGAAGGCGGGCTTCCGAAAAACAGAACTACCTTAGTTTCCGGCAATGCCGGCTCCGGAAAAACCCTTTTTGGGATTGATTTTTTAATCAAAGGTGCCACAGATTTCAACGAGCCGGGCATTCTAATGTCGTTTGAAGAGACAGAGGATGAACTTTATAAAGACGTGGCTTCGCTC
>JBBQKI010000042.1:0-15659 GCA_038326725.1 Flavobacteriales bacterium | reverse complement strand
TTTAATCTTTGTTGTAAAGCGGTTTCCGGAATATCAAATTCATGGTTTCCGAAAGTGACCAAATCAAAACCCATCGCATTCATCGTTTCAATCATTTGCTTTCCGTAAACCCTTTCGCCATTCACTTTTAATGTACCCACCAAAGAAGGATTTAAAAAATCGCCCGCCATAAAGAGAAAAGTATTGGGATTTTCCTTTTTAATGGAATCTCGAATATGCGCCACCCTTGCCATACCGCCAACCTTCCCATTGTTCAAGGGCGCGATTTCATAAACATCGTTTACTTGTACAAATTTTAAAACTATCTCGCCATCATCGGAAAGTCCGGAAAGACCCGCCGCTGGTTTACAACTTAAATAACTGATAGCAATAAAAATGAACAATACAATTTTCATCTTAATGATATTTTGAAAAAACTTTGGTGGCTTCATTATGTGCACTTTCAAAGGAGGTAGGACTTATGTTGCAATCGATTTTCCCTGCGGTAAAATAACTCAACATTTTTTCAGTAGGCATATTTCCCGTCAACGCATCTTTTGCCATGGGGCAGCCGCCATAGCCCTGAATGGCCCCATCGAACCTTCGGCAACCTGCTTTAAATGCGGCATCAATTTTTTCATGCCAAGAATTTGGCGTAGTGTGCAGATGTGCCCCAAATTCGATATTCGGGTATTTGGGAATTAAGTTTGAAAACAAATAGGTAATGATCTCGGGGGTGGAAGACCCAACGGTATCACTCAAAGAAAGGATTTTTACGCCCATGGCCGCCAACTTTTCGGTCCATTCGCCAACAATTTCGACGCTCCACGGGTCGCCATAAGGGTTTCCAAAACCCATGGATAGATAGGCTACCACTTCTTTGTTATGGGTGTCCGCAAGCTTTAAAATTTCCCTTAAAATATCGATGGATTCCGAAATGGTTTTATGGGTATTCCGCATTTGGAAATTTTCTGAAATCGAGAAAGGATAGCCCAAATAATCAATTTCTTTAATAAGCACCGCTTCCTCCGCGCCACGAACATTTGCAATAATGGCAAGCAGTTTACTTTGAGTTTGGGAAATATCGAGTTGGGAAAGTACTTCGGCAGTATCCTGCATTTGAGGGATGGCCTTGGCAGACACAAAACTGCCCACATCTATGGTGTCAAAACCGCAACGCAAAAGGGCCTGAATGTACTTCACTTTTTCTGAAGTGGGAATTTGCATTTTGATGCCTTGCATGGCATCGCGTGGACATTCTATCAGTTTCACCTGTTGCATAGCTTCAAAGATAGTATTTCTGTTTTTCTAATATTCCATATTTTAAAGAAGCAATCGGGCAAAAAACAAGGAAATTAATTAAATGATAATATAGCGGTCTGTGTGAGATTAAATAAATTAAGGAATTAAAATATAAACCGCGATTCCAACGAATACAATAATTTGCAGCCATTTCAAATAAAGCCCCACCGATTTGTTTTTCAACAAATACGATGAAATGCTTCCTGCCAGCAAAGCAATTAAACTAAAAGTAATAAAAGAAACCAGCATAAAAATACCTCCCAAAACGTAAAATTGAAAAATGGTATTTCCGTCCGAAGCTTCGGGATTATCCCAAAGAAAACCGGGGAAGAAAGCCAAAAAGAAAATCATCACTTTGGGGTTCAGCAAATTCATCACCACGCCCTGTTTAAACAATTGGAAGTAATCCCGCTTTGGTGCATTTTTAGACAATGTAATATCCGGATCACTTTTAAAAACCCGGTATGCCAAATAAAGCAGATATAAAGCCCCTAAAATTTTAATAATGTAAAATCCAGTTTCGGAAGCTGTAATGAGTGCCGAAATGCCAAATGCAAGTAAGGTTGTGTGAACGATGCAGCCGCTGACCAAACCGGCGGTGGTGGCAATCCCACTTTTGGTGCCGTTCACCAAAGATTGGGAAAGCACATAAATATTGTCCGGTCCCGGAGCTATTGCCAGTGCGAGCGTTGCAATAGAAAATGAAATTAGGGGTTCAATCATAAATGATTTTTATAACCACGACGTTTTGAATCTCGACTATATTTGTGAACAGGACTTAGTCTTTGTATTTATGTCTTCCGTAAATCTTAAAATCGCTTTGTTTATTTCTTTTATCAAATTAGGGCCTTCATAGATAAACCCAGTGTAAAGCTGTATCAAAGTAGCTCCGGCTTCTATTTTTTCCAATGCATCCGTTGCGGAATGTATCCCGCCAACCCCGATAATGGGAAAAGATTTCCCGCTTTTTTCGGAAAGAAACCGGATTACTTCCGTAGCCCTTTTTTCTAACGGTTTACCGCTCAAACCCCCCGTTTCGGTTTTGTTTTCGGAAGAAAGATTTTCCCGGGAAAGCGTGGTGTTCGTAGCGATAATGCCATCAATCCTCGTTGCCGAAACAATTTCAATAATATCCAATAATTGCTCATCGGAAAGGTCGGGCGCAATTTTTAAAAGTATGGGTTTTCTTCTTCTCGACTGCGCGGGAAGGGACATATCATTATTTTTATTTTGAAGGGTTTGCAATAAATCCGTTAACGGCTTTTTCTCTTGAAGTTCCCGCAAGTTGGGCGTGTTTGGAGAGCTTACGTTCACCACAAAATAATCCACAAAATCGAAAAGGGCTTCAAAACAAATCAAATAATCGGCAACGGCATCTTCGTTGGG
This sequence comes from Flavobacteriales bacterium, assembly GCA_038326725.1. GTDB lineage: Bacteria > Bacteroidota > Bacteroidia > Flavobacteriales > Flavobacteriaceae > JBBQKI01. The sequence goes on along the minus strand of JBBQKI010000042.1, from coordinate 12,992 downwards.
CGTGTTTTTGTTCTTGCCGATATTCCCGCCAATAAGGGTCCTTTCGCCAATTTTGCTATTATTTTTCAATTTTTCAACAGCAGCTTCCACACCCAAATTATTAAAGCCCATGCGGTTGATGATAGCCGAATCTTCCTTTAAGCGGAACAGTCTTTTTTTGGGGTTTCCCGCTTGTGGTTTTGGGGTAACGGTCCCAATCTCGATAAATCCGAAACCGAAATTGGAAAGTTCTTTGTACAGCACGGCATTTTTGTCAAAACCCGCAGCAAGCCCAACGGAATTTGGAAACTTCAAACCAAAAACCTCTCGTTCCAATGCTTTGTTTTCCACTTTATAAAGGCTTCGGAATAGGCCGCCAAATCCAATTTTATTAAAAAAGCGAATTGCAGAAAATGAAATGTGGTGTATTTTTTCGGGATCGAATTGGAACAGGATGGGGCGAAGGATGCTTTTGTACATGGTTAAAAATTGTGATACAAAAATACATTAATGAAATACAAATTTGATAGGGCGCTATTTAAATCTTATAAATTCCATAATTAAAAGAAAGCCTGAAATATTTAGTAACTTTGACCGATTTTAATAATATGAATCCAATTTTTATAAAATATAAAAAAGCAATAAGCGAAATCTGTAAAACATTGCAGATTAAGCGTATGTATGTATTTGGTTCCATGGCCAGAAATACTGGTGATTTTTCAAGCGATATAGATTTATTGATAAGTTTTGAAGATAATATTTCAAATGAAGAATATTCCGAAAATTATTTCACACTTCACCACAAATTGCGTGAATTACTGAATAGGGAGATAGATATTATTACAGAAAGAAGCCTTTCAAATCCTTATTTCATCAAAACAATTGATAAAGAAAAATTATTGATTTATGAAGGATGAGATAAAAAAATCCCTCCACGATATTCAAATTTCCATTCGTTCCATTTTTGAATTTCTACATAATATCGATACTCTCGAAAAATACCAAAATAACAAATTAGTAAGAAGAGCTGTAGAAAGAGAAATTGAAATAATTGGGGAAGCTACCAATAGAATTTTAAAAAATGAGCCGGATTTCAAGCTCCAAAATGCCCGAAAAATAGTAGATACAAGAAATTGGGTTATCCATTCCTATGATAATGTTGATGAAATTATTATTTGGGGCGTAATAACAAATCACCTGCCTAAATTGCAAAAAGAAATAGAAAATTTATTAAAATAAAAAATGATTGAAAAACAACTTCTCATAAATCGGTTTATAAGTTACGTAACGGTGGATACCGAAAGCGATCCCGAAAGTAAAACTACGCCCAGTACCGAAAAACAATGGAACCTTGCAAATGCTTTGGTGGAAGAACTGAAAAGCATCGGGATGCAAGAAGTAACCATAGACGAAAACGCATACATAATGGCTACATTACCATCAAATGTGGACCACGAAGTTCCCGTGATTGGGTTTATTTCGCATTTTGACACAACTCCCGATTTTACCGGAGCAAATGTAAAGCCTCAAATAATCGATAATTATGACGGCAAGGACATTGTTTTGAACGAGGCCGATAACATTATACTATCTCCAGAGGATTTTGACGACTTGTTACTTTACAAAGGCCAAACCTTAATAACCACGGACGGCACAACTTTACTGGGCGCTGATGATAAAGCCGGGATTGCGGAAATAATCTCAGCAATGGAATACCTCATTAACCATCCGGAAATTAAGCACGGGAAAATCCGTGTGGGGTTTACTCCCGATGAAGAAATTGGTCGCGGGGCGCATAAATTCGATGTGGGAAAATTCGGTGTTGCTTGGGCTTACACTATGGACGGAAGCCAGATCGGCGAATTGGAATTTGAAAATTTCAACGCAGCGGGTGCAGTGGTTACCATAAAAGGAAAAATAGTGCATCCCGGATATGCAAAAGGGAAAATGATAAACAGTATGTACATTGCGACAGATTTTATCAATTCGCTCCCTCGTCTGGAAACTCCGGAATTAACGGAAGGCAGGCAGGGATTTTTTCATTTAACATCGGTAAAAGGTGAAGTGGACGGAACCAAATTACAATATATCATCCGTGATCACAACCGGGAACATTTTGAGGCAAGAAAAGAAATGATTTTAAAATTGGCTTTTGAATTGAATTCCCAATATGAAAAAGAGCTAATCACGGTTGAAATTAAAGACCAATATTTCAATATGCGGGAAAAGATAGAACCGGTGATCCACATTGTGGAAATTGCTAAAAAAGCGATGGAACAGGCCGGCATTGTGCCAATTATAAAACCTATCCGTGGGGGCACCGATGGATCGCAATTGAGCTTTATGGGTTTGCCTTGCCCAAATATTTTTGCAGGTGGGCATAATTTTCACGGAAGGTATGAATATGTGCCCGTGGAAAGTATGCAAAAGGCGATTGAAGTTATCGTAAATATTGCGCAATTGGTGGCTGTTAAAAAAGCACCGAAATAGACAGCATTTAGGTTTCGACTGCGCTACCAATTTTTAATAAAAAAAAACCTTCAGTTTTCGCTGAAGGTTTTTTTAATTAAAAGACATTGGTTTTATTTCTTTTCCGGAAGATTGAGCTTGGTGCTCATTTCCATAGAAAGGGCGGAAATTTCAAATTTCAGTTTCCCTGCGCTGGTTTCAAGAATGCAGGTGCCGTCATCGTTCAAATCCATTATCTTTCCGTGCAAACCGCTTTTAGTGATTACCCTATCGCCCCTTTTTATGTCTTGGCTGAATTTCTTTTCCTGCTTGGCCCGTTTCATTTGGGGGCGTATCAAGAAAAGGTACATAACCAAAAACAATAAAATTATGGGAAGAAAACCTGTTATTTGTTCCATTATTTAATTTGTCAAAAAAATTATTTTGTATTCGTTTGGGTCATTGTTCCCGTTTGTGCACCTGCTTTAGGGGTTACAAAAGCTTTAATTGTAAGGGTTTCAGTACCATTTTTAGTGTTTGTAGTAAGGGTTACTGTTTTGCTCACTTGGTTTTGACCGCTACCATTGAATTTTACCAAAAGTTCACCGGAATCGCCAGGGGCAATTGGTGCTTTGGTATATTCCGGAACGGTGCAACCACAGCTACTTTTTGCATCAACAATCATCAATGGCGCATCACCTGTGTTGGTGAATTTGAAAAGGTGCTCTACATTGGTACCTTGATCTATGGTCCCAAAATCGAATTCGCTTTCTTCAAAAGTGATTACTGAAAATTTGCCATCATTGGCATCGCGGTCCGCAGCGTCTGCCACGTTTTCTTCGTTTACTTTATCCGCAGCGTTATCCTTGCAAGAAGAAAAAGCGAAAACGGACATAAGGGCAATTACTAAAATTGATTTTTTCATGATGTTGTTATTTTTAATTTTGAGAGTGCCAAAAGTAGGCAAAAAAAATATTTTTATTGAAGTCCCCTCCCTATTTTCTTGATTTTATTCTCCTCAGTAAAATCCTTAACCAATTTATCGAGAATCCCGTTAATGAAAATACTGCTTTTTGGAGTGGAATACTCCTTTGCGATTTCAAGGTATTCGTTGATGGTGGCACGAACCGGGATGGATGGAAAATACAAAAATTCAGAAATTCCCATTTTTAGAATGATCATATCGAGATCGGCGATCCGCTCTTGGTCCCAGTTTGGGGTTTTGCCCTCTATTTCCGAAGCAAGTTTGTTTTCGTTCAAAATTACTTTTCGGAACAATTGAACAGCAAAATCTCGGTCTTCCTCATTTTTATAAAGTTCGGGAATTAAAACCGAAGCCGCATTTTTCTCGGAAAGTTTAGAAAGCATTTTTACCAAAGCAGTGTTTACGATGGGGATATCATCCACCCACGTTAGCCGTTTGTCTTCCAAATAATCGTAAAGTTTTTCGTTGGGGGCAATGATTTCCTTGAATAACCAAAGGATGAATTTTTGATCTTCCTTAAAAGTGGTTTCTTTATTTGAAAGGTATTCATCATAAAATTCTTGCTTCCGTAATTCCTTGAGAAGGATTTTTAAATATTCATCATCCAGTTCCCAATAATTGAGCTTTTTTTTCTTAATGGAATCGGTAAAGGTTGGGTGGGAAGCAATTAATTGAATCAATTTATTGTCGACGAAAGTGCGGCTCGGGTTTTTTTCCAAATCGGTGGCCAAATGTTTTTGCTGAGATTTTCCAAGATAGTTTTCAGCCTGTCCGCGAAGTGATACCAAAAGCTGAAGCATTAGTAAATAAAGGTCCAGCATTTGATCCATGCTGTACAACAAAAACTTTTCTTGGGTTTCCATATCCGGGTATTCCCGCTGATTATGGGCATAAACCGATTGCAACACCTTTACCCTGATATGTCTTCTTGTAAGCATAGTTTTAAAGAACTTTATAAAGAAAAAGCGTAGGGGGAAATTCCACTACGCTGTAAAGATAGTATTTTGAAGCTGGAACTATTTTTCTTTTTTTCTTAAATCGATCCGGGCTTGGGCCACATTGAACGCTGCTTGATGGGTGGTAATTCCATTGGTTTCGGCATTGTTCAAAATTTCCAAAGTGGTATTGTAAATATTTTCAGTCTTGCGGATGATTTCTTTTCTTCCATAATTTTCAAGCTCGGCATAAACATTTATTATTCCGCCCGCGTTAATTAAAAAATCGGGGGCATATACAATGCCTTTTTCGCGGAGCATTTGTCCATGTTTTTGTTCATCGGCCAATTGATTGTTAGCGGCACCGGCTATTATTTTGGTTTTAAATTGATTTATGGTTACATCATTTATGGTTGCCCCCAACGCACAGGGAGCATAAATATCCATTTGCTCGGCATAAAGGTTTTCCCCTTCGTAAATGGTAACGCCATACTTGTCGCGAACTTCTTCCAAACGCCCCATATTTATATCGGAAATATAAATTTTCGCACCTTCGTTGCTCAGGTTTTCCACCAAAGCTTCACCAACATTGCCAATTCCTTGAACGTAAATAACCTTTTCCTCTAAAACATCGCTTCCGAAAGTGAATTTTGCAGCGGCTTTCATTCCCATAAAAACACCATAAGCGGTGATTGGGGAAGGATTCCCTGCGCCGCCTTTGCTTTCTGAAATTCCGGTAACGTATGGGGTAACGGTTCGCACCAAATCCATGTCCGAGGTTTCCATCCCTACGTCTTCCGCAGTGATGTACTTTCCGCCAAGGGAATGGACGAATTCCCCAAACTTCAACATAAGCTCCGGGGTTTTTTGGGTTTTTGCATCGCCGATAATAACCGCCTTGCCACCTCCAAGGTTCAGACCCGTTACCGCACTTTTGAAAGTCATTCCGCGGGAAAGCCTTAATACATCATTTAGTGCGTGCCATTCGCTGGCGTAATTCCACATCCGGGTACCGCCCAAAGCAGGCCCCAAAACGGTATTGTGAATCCCAATTATTGCTTTTAAACCAGTATCTTTGTCGTTGCAAAACATTATTTGCTCGTGATCATCAAAGGACAATTGCCCAAAAACAGGGTCCATTTTGTGAAGTTCATTCGCTTTAATTACTTCAGTTATCATAGCTTTGATATTTTTACAAACCCTTTTATAAGGAGGTGCAAAAATAATATTTACTTATTGGCTTTACAAAGGAATCGATGTTAAATTAGGAATTCATTAAACTTCCCCAAATTTTTAAATGAAAGAATTAAAATATTTAAACCGTTATTTTTTAAAATACCGTGGGCGCTTGTTGTTGGGAGTTTTTATAACTATAATAGCAACCGTTTTTAAACTAGTGGTCCCCATGAAAGTGGGCGATTCGATAACGGTGGTCAAGGAATACATCAACGGCGAAATAACCGATCTTGCCTTTGTGAAGTCGGAATTGCTTTTCAATATTTTGCTTATTTTGGGTGCTGCGCTGCTATCGGCTTTTTTTACTTTTTGGATGCGTCAAACCTTTATCGTGGTTTCTCGTTACGTTGAATTCGACCTTAAAAACGAAATCTTCCGGCATTACGAAAAACTTTCGCTCGGGTTTTACAAGCAGAACCGAACTGGCGATTTGATGAACCGAATTAGTGAAGATGTTTCAAAAGTACGGATGTACGTGGGGCCCGCACTTATGTACAGTATCACCACAATTACGCTTTTTATCGTCGTCATTGTTTATATGTTTTATAAAGCCCCCGTTTTAACGCTTTATGCAATTGCTCCCCTTCCTATACTTTCCATCGCCATTTATAAACTGAGTGTGGTTATTCATAAAAAAAGCACCATTGTTCAGCAATACCTTTCAAAACTAACTACGTTTACACAAGAAAGTTTCAGCGGCATAGCGGTGATTAAGGCTTATGGAATCGAGCCACGGACCAATGCGGGGTTTATGGAACTTGCAGAAGGCAGCAAGGAAAAGAATATTGATCTTGCCAAAGTGCAAGCCCTTTTTTTCCCGCTGATGATGCTTTTGATTGGGGTGAGCAACATCCTTGTAATTTATATCGGGGGGAGCCGCTACATTAATGGTCAAATAGAAGATTTTGGAACCATTGTAGAATTTTTAATTTATGTGAACATGCTCACTTGGCCAGTGGCTGTTGTGGGTTGGGTAACCTCCATGGTACAGCAGGCGGAAGCCTCGCAAAAGCGGATAAACGAATTTTTAAATGAAGAGCCTTCCATTCAGAATTTGGTGCTCGAAGAAACCCCGGTTGAGGGAAAAATTGAATTCGCTAACCTCACCTTTACGTATCCCGATACCAATATAACCGCATTGAAAGATATATCATTCAGCGTAAAACCGGGAGAAACCCTTGCTATTGTGGGCAATACCGGTTCGGGGAAATCCACCATTCTGGAACTCATCGGCAGGCTTTATGATGTTCCCGAAGGTCAATTAAAGATTGATGGAACTCCCATTAAAAAAGTAAACCTCCACAACCTGCGAAACAGCATTGGGTACGTCCCGCAGGATGCATTTCTTTTCAGCGATACGTTACGTAACAATATCAAATTTGGTAAAGAAGATGCCACGGAAGAAGAAGTGGTACAAGCTGCCAAATATGCTGCTGTTCACAACAACATTGCGGAATTCCACAAAGGTTACGATACTATTTTAGGAGAACGCGGCATTACCTTGAGCGGGGGTCAAAAGCAAAGAGTTTCCATTGCAAGGGCCATAATAAAAGACCCGAAAATCTTGTTGTTCGACGATTGCCTTTCGGCCGTGGACACGGAAACCGAAGAGGAAATTTTACAAAACCTCAACAAAATTTCCCAAAGCAAAACCACCATTATCGTAAGCCATAGGGTTTCTTCAGCAAAAAACGCAAGTAAGATTATTGTGTTGGAAGAAGGGCAAATTATTCAACAAGGCACACATAATGAGCTTGTGAACGCTGAGGGATATTACAAGGAATTGTACGCAAAACAATTACTTGAAAAAGAAATGTAGCCATTAAGTTGGCATATTTGGATTTTTTTTGGATTTTTGGCTATAACTAATTAACAATATACAATTATGAGCGAGCAATTTTCGATGGAGCAAGAAGAAATTTTTTCAAAAGTGATGCGTGCCGGAAGGCGTACCTATTTTTTTGATGTGAGGGCCACAAAGGCAGGTGACTTTTATTTGACCATCACCGAGAGCAAAAAATTCACCAATGATGACGGTTCTTTCCATTACAAAAAACACAAAATCTACCTTTATAAAGAAGATTTTGCCGAGTTTAAGGATCATTTGGATGAAATGATAAACTACGTGATTGATGAAAAGGGCGAAGAAGTGATCAGCGAACGCCACCAAAAGGATTACAAAAGAGAAGGCGAAGAGGTTTCAGCACAGCAAATTGGTGTGGCCACTGATTCCCCACCACCCGCCAATTTCACGGATGTAGATTTTGACGACATTTAATCCAATTCAATAAAAAATAAAAACCGCCATTTTCAAGAAAATGGCGGTTTTCTTTTTTTTTAAAACTTCAAATGCAAATTTTAAAATTAGCCGACCCGTAATCCATTTTCAACGATTATATCGGGTTTCAACAATGTAATTTCCGAAGCATTCATTGTTCCCAAAATCAAACATTCACTCATGAAATCTGCTATTTGCTTTGGCGGAAAATTGATTACGGCAATCACTTGTTTTCCCATCAAATCTTCTTTGGAATATAATTTGGTAATTTGGGCAGAGGATTTTTTATACCCTATTTCACGCCCAAAATCGATGCGAAGTTGATAGGAAGGGTTTCTCGCGTTTGGGAAATCTTTTACTTCGGTGATTGTGCCAACTCGCATTTCCACTTTTTCAAAATCCGCCCAAGAAAGGTTATTCATCGTGATGTATGTGGAGTTTTTTTAACATTTCAGGGGAAACGTTACCCGTGTCGGCACCATAAACATCAACCAAAAGACCTTTTTTACCATCGGTGGTTTCTATCAAATATAAAATGGTGTTATCGCCGGGATCGGACGGGCCTTCAAAACGGTAAAACTTCACCACATCGCAATCCCCCGCTTTCCATTTGTTCTTGAGTGCCCGCGATTCAATTCCTTCATCCACTAAATTGAAATCTACGGTGTAACCTTCTTTCTGCAATTCGCTAATGGCAACGGAAAGCGATGTATATCCTTCTTTCATTGTTATTGGTTTAGCCTATAAAGTTAACCCACTAAATGTAAATCGGCAACTCTTTTTAATTTCTTTAATAATTGTAACTTTCCTCTTTCATTTTAAACTTATTCCAAAATCATGGCACTTACCCCCTCAAACATGCTTCCCCTTGACACCGAAGCCCCCGATTTTAATTTATTGGACGTGATTTCGCTTAAAACTTTTTCTTTGGAAAAAATACGTGGCGAAAAGGGAACGGTAATCATGTTTATTTGCAACCACTGCCCTTACGTCAAACATGTAAACAGTGAAATAGTGCGTGTATTTAATGATTATCGGGTTTCGGGCTTTGGATTTGCTGCCATAAATAGCAACGATACTGAAAAATATCCCGAGGACTCGCCTGCGGAAATGGTGAAAACCGCAGAAAAAAATACTTACGAATTCCCCTATCTTTTTGATCCCTCGCAGGAAATAGCAAAAGCATACGATGCCGCCTGCACACCCGATTTTTATTTGTTTGATGCAAAATTAAGGCTAATCTACCGTGGCCAATTGGACAATTCAAGGCCCGGGAACAGTATTCCCGTGAATGGCCGCGATCTACGCGAAGCCTTGGACAACGTGCTCAACAACAGTCCGCAACGCAAGGATCAAAAACCCAGCATGGGCTGTAACATAAAGTGGAAAAGCCCCTCCTAACCTCCCCGAAGGGGAGGAACTGCTTCCTTTTATATTCAGGCGATTAATCAAAATTTAAGATAATTGTTGTCCCTTTATTCTCCTCTATAATTATCTCAATTTCGCAATGAATCGCTTTTGCCAAATCGCGAATTAAATGAAGCCCCAGGCCCGTTTTTATACCTACAACTTCAGTATCATCATAAAGCGCTCTGAACTTCTCAACGCTACCGCCCGGTCCGTTGTCGGTTATTGAGAGTTGTGATTTGCCGTTTTCTTCCTTTGCATTCCACACAATTAAAGGGTCTTTGGTATCAACCATTGCTTTTATTGCGTTTCCGGTTAAGTTGCGCATAATGGTTTTTAGATAATTTTCATCGGTTTGAAAATTTAGGCTTTCAGGATTTTCATATCTTATTTTCACTTTGTCCTCACTGGAAAAATGTTTGGATATATCCATAAACAATTCATCTATCGTTACATTTTTGAATTGGGGTTTAAAATTTTCCATCTGCCCTTTGCTCCATAGCAAAATATCTTCCATAGAAACCAAAAGATTTTCTGCGGCGGAAATTGTTTTCAGCTCAAGTCTTGCTCTATTTTCTTCGGAAAACAATTCTGGACTTTCACTTTTCAAGTGCAAAAAATGAATCAAATTGGAAACTGGGCTGCGCAAATCGTGGTTCAAAATTCCGAAAAAACGCGCCTTCACTTTGTTGCTTTCATCAAGTTCTTTGTTAAGATTAAGTAAGATATTGTTTGTTTTTTTTCGGGTTCGGTTTTGGTAAAAAAGCAAACCCCCAATTATGGCTAATAGGGTAAGTCCACCGATTAAAAAGAGCTGCTGTTTTCTTTGGGTTTGAAGTTTAAGTTGGTTTACTTCAATTTCTTTATCTCGTAAATCTATTTCTTTTTGGGATTCAACTTTTGCAAGCCTATTTTTTATTTCCTGTGAGTTTAAGGAATCGTTCAGTTTTGTTGATTTCCCTAAATATATATAGGCTTTCTCAAAATCTTTTTTAGTGAAATATAATTCCGCCAATGCTGTATTTAAACTGATGGAGTATGCTATATCTTCTTGATCATTAATATTTTTAATGGATTGTGTTAAATACAATTCTGCCTTATCGAAAAATTCCCTTTTTTGTACAGGGTTCATTTCATTCTTAAACATATTAAAATATAAAATACCCAACAAACCTTTATTGTGCGTTTGGTTAGCTCCAGTTTCAGAGGTATTCAAAATTTCCTCTGCTTCGAGGCGCATTTCTAAAGCTTTGCGGTTTTCACTAATATTCGCCCAATCTGGCAGGAGCGCAGCTAAAATATATTTATTATTAATTTCCTTTGCAAAATGATATGTTTTCTCAAAATAAATACTTGCGTTTACAGTGTCGGACATCGCATTATACGTTTGTGCAAGCATAAGATGGCTCTTGATAATTCTATCATTATTTTTTGAAAGCAACCCATATTTTAGGCCATATTTGGCATATTTCAATGCCTCCTCATATTTTTCTTGTGTAAGAAAGTAAGATGCTAATGCATTGGAACATATAGCAATTTGGTAATTGTCCTTACTGTTTTTGGCGATTTCCAATGCCAACAGATTGCTCTTTAATTGATTTTCAAAATCTGATTGGGATTCATAAATACGCGTTTTGATCATATATGCCTGGATCAATTCAGTATTTGTATTTGTTTTTTTTAAGAGTTTGATGGCATTATCAATATAATAGGAAGCCGAATCATTTTGATGTTTATAAGCCACAAAGATGCGCCCCAGCAACAGGGATGACTTAGCTGCGCCAATTTCTCTTTTATTTATTGTGCTATAATGAAGTAAATTTTGTAGTGTAGTTGTAGCTTCATTAATTAACTGATTGTTCATTTGAAGCGCTGCAATATTGTACTTAATATTTATAATAGTATCAATATTTGATTCCTTTATTAAAATTAATTTGAGTGAGTCTATTTTTTGATGTACAGTTTGCGAAATACCAATTGCAGTGTAAAAACATACTATAAGAGTTAAAGCTATGTTCTTTAAACGTTGCATTTTAGACCAACAATGCTAAGTTATCTTTAAAACTTCTTCCCACGGGCACTTTTGCGAGACTATCCATTAAAATTTCAGAAGTTGAAATTTTTTTTACACGCTGTTTTTGAACTGCAAAACTTCGATGAACGCGAATAAACGACACAAAATGTTCAGTGTCCAATATGTTTCCAAGGCTCGAAAGTACGCAATGGCGTTTTTTTTCGGTTACCAAAAGGGTATAATCTTTTAATGCTTCCAAATATATTATTTCGTGAAGTTTCACCTTTATTTGATCATGACCTTCTTTTATATAAATGGCGTCACCGCCTAAAGATGATTCGTAAAGCGAGGCTTTTTCGCGTACTTCCATAAATTCCTCAATTCGGTGAATTGTTTGCGAAAACCGTTCAAATTTTAATGGTTTTATAATAAAATCAAGCGTTTCAAGCTGAAAACTTTCCACAGCATGTTCGGGATGGGAAGTAATAAAAATGCAAACGGGCACATGTTGTGCCTTTTTTCGAAGTTCTATTCCGTTATCGCCAGGCATATCAATATCCAAAAATAGAATGTCTATTTCTTCGGTGTTTAAAATTGCCAAAGCTTCCTTGGCATTATCAAAAATGCCACTAATTATGAAATTTGGGAACCTTTTTACAAAAGAGGTAACCGTAAGCCTATCTATTTCATCGTCATCTACAATAATGCAGTTATATCGTTTCATTGTTTGGGGTGTAGCCTTTCAAATATAGTTAAAAATTGTTGTTTATCTATTAAAACCGTTGCTCGTATATAACACCTTTTATATACTTCAGCATGCTCATACTTTCGCTTCATAAATCAAAATATTCACAAAATAAAAACTAAGAAATTATGAAAAATCTAATTACAATTTTAATGTGTACTTTTTGCCTTGGCGGATTAATGGCACAGAATGCGGATGGACCAGGTAGACCTGTGCCACAAAAAACACCAGAATTAAAAGCGCTCTATGCAAAGGAACGCGCACTTAAAAATGCAGAGGATGTTGCTGGGCTGCAAGCAAACCAAAAAGCCATCATCGCTGCTTGGCAAGCTGTAGACCCAATTGTAGCGGCAGAGTTTCAACCTATCCAGATTACAGAAACTGAACCGTTCGCTCCGAATGCTATACAAACCAGACCTGATTTGGCTTTCAACAAAAATCCAGAGTGGATGGATGATCTGGAATTGGATGCGGGCTTTATTAGCGGTGTTGATGTAGATACAGCCTTAAGCGGGACAATATATGTAGCGGCATATGAAAACAGAGTGCGTTATGGATTGGGAAATGATGACATCCGTATTTATAGGTCTACGAACAATGGAGAATCTTTCTCATTATGGGGAACCGCCAGTGTTGGGGACGATATAAAAAAAATGAAAATGACCTTAATGGACGCAGGTGCTACCAAATATCTTTTTACAACTTATCTTTCTGTGGGCGGGGCTCTAAAAAATTTACGTTTCAATATGGCAGGAGGACCGTTGGACTCAGAAACTATTAATACCGGTATAAAAGATTTTGATATAGATGTAGATTATTCATATGTTGATAATTCTCAATTATTTGCCGTGTATATAAAAGCCAATAATATTATACATTCTGCGAGAAGTGCTGTGAATAGTACAGGTTTTGGCTGGGGTTGGGAATATAATTTTGGATATGCAGCCAAAGAATGTGCATTCGCC
>JBBQKI010000041.1:0-16173 GCA_038326725.1 Flavobacteriales bacterium | reverse complement strand
GAATTTGGAATTTGGAATTTGGAATTTGGAATTTTAAAATTTAGAATTTAGAATTTTAAAATTTAGAATCTTTTTTCAGTTGTGCCATTTTGATGGCAGCTATTGCAGCTTCAATTCCTTTGTTGCCCAGCTTGCCCCCGCTTCGGTCGATGGCTTGTTGCATTGTATTGTCGGTCAATACACAAAATATAACGGGGATGGTGCCTTCCAAGTTCAGATCTTTTATGCCTTGGGAGACAGCTTCGCAAACGTAATCAAAATGCTTGGTGTCGCCTTGAATCACACTTCCAATGGCAATAATGGCATCCAACATATCATAGGATTTCTGCATTCGCTTGCAGGCATAAATAAGCTCGAAACTGCCGGGGACGTTCCAACGAACGATATTATCATTGATGGCGCCACAATCTTTCAAAGCATCAAAAGCGCCTTGAAACATACCTTGGGTTACTTTGGGGTTCCATTCTGAAACAACAATCCCAAACCGAAAGTCTTTCGCGTTTGGGATTGTAGCTTTATCGTAGGCCGATAAATTTTTTTCGGATGTTGCCATTTTTACTCTTTCATTGCTTCCGCTTGGGCAGCATAAACAGTAGCTTTTACAGCTTCCGCAGATTTTGGGTATTCTTCATTAATTTTTTTGAAATGTTTTAGGGCTGCATCGGTATTGCCTAAATCCATTGCAATGTAGCCAGCCTTAAGCAAAAATCGAGGGGTTGTAAATTCATTTTCCCGCATAGAAGCCGCTTCTTCATAATATTTCAAGGCTTCCTCTTTTTGGTTCAATTGCACAAAGGCATCACCAATAGCACCTTTGGCAATGGGTGCAACGGTTTCGTCATCACTGCTGAAATTATCAAGATGCTCAATGGCTTTTTGATATTGTTTGGTATTCAAATATGCTGTCCCCGCGTAATAATTTGCAAGGTTTGCAGCATCGGTACCCCCGTAATTTTCGATAATATCGATAAATCCGTATTTTCCATTTCCACCATTAAGGGAAAGATTGTACAATGAATCTTTAGCAGTTGCTGTTAAGGCTTCTTCCCAATAGCTTTGTGCTTGGAACATATCGTTCATCGCTTCGGCTTCCTTGGGTTTTTGAATGTATTCTTGGTATAAAAAATAGCCAAGTACTGCAACGGCCACAACGCCTATAAAACCAAATATGATTTTTTGATTTTTTTCAATGAACGCTTCTGAACGCGAAGCACCTTCATCCAAGGTATTGAACACGCCTGCCGTGGTGCTGTTTTCCTCGAAATTTTCGTCTTTTTCTTCCTTGGTTCTAGGTTTGCCCCCGCGTTTATTGTAAGTTGCCATAGTTCAGCTTTATTGAGGGGCAAAAATAAAATTTTTAATGGAATTTAAAAGGATTAATATTTCTTATTTTTCAATAATTTGCAATGCTGTTTTTAAGAATTTTTATCCTAAAATATAAATTACAACCCTTTCATTTTTATGGTTTTACAAAAATTATCATTGCTCAACTATAAAAATTTTGAATCGGAAACCTTTGAATTCGATCCAAAGATCAATTGCTTTGTGGGGCCAAACGGGGTTGGGAAGACCAATGTACTGGACGCGATCTATCATTTATCCTTCGGGAAAAGTTATTTTAACCCCATTACCGGGCAGAATATCAAGCATGAAGAAGATTTTTTCGTCATCGAGGGCATTTATGAAAAAAACAAAAGGGCCGAAAAAATATTGGTCAGTGCAAAACGAAACCAAAAAAAAATACTAAAACGCAACGGCAAAATTTACGAAAAGTTCAGTGAGCACATTGGGTTTTTGCCTTTAGTTATTATTTCACCCGCCGATCGGGACCTCATTATTGAAGGTAGCGATACGCGGAGGAAATTTATGGATGGGGTAATATCGCAAGGCGATCCTTCGTATTTGCAATCGTTGATCAGTTACAACAAAGTGTTGGCGCAGCGCAATTCGTTGTTAAAATATTTTGCCGTAAACCACACACACAATCAGGACACCCTGGAAATTTACAACGAACAATTGCATAATTTCGGCACCCAAATTTATGGGAAACGGGCTGCTTTTTTGGAGGAATTCCTGCCCATTTTCCAAATGCGTTATTTGGCAATCAGCGGTGGGAATGAAGCCGTGGATTTGAAATACGACTCTCAATTAAAGGAAAATGATCTTTTAACGCTTTTAAAGGAAAATTTTATAAAAGATAAAATTACACAATACAGTAATTTTGGTATTCACAAAGACGATCTTTCTTTCGAAATCAGTGGGCATCCCATAAAAAAATTCGGGTCGCAGGGGCAGCAAAAATCGTATTTAATTGCATTAAAACTGGCCCAGTTCGATTTTATAAAGACCCATAATAAAGTCAACCCAATATTATTGCTTGACGATGTTTTTGATAAATTGGATGAATTCCGTGTACAGCAATTAATTTCGTTGGTGGACAATGAAAATTTCGGGCAACTGTTCATCAGCGATACCCATGCGGAGCGAACCGAAAATGTAATCAAAAAAGTGCACCAAACCTATAAAATGTTCCCGTTATGATATTGGTTGATGGTTGATGGTGGTTAAAAATATTTTAAATTTAATTTATAATTTTCTGAATATGCATTTCACTTATCGGTTCCTACTTTTCGCCCTATCCTTCTTCGCCCTTTGCTGTGCAAAACAGGATCCGATGGAACAAAAAGAAAATTTGAAAGGGTACTGGGAAATCACCGAAGTCAAACTTCCCAATGGTGTGAAAAAGGATTTCAGCATCAGTACTACCGTGGATTTTATAAACATTAAGGGAGATTTGGGCACGCGAATCAAAGTTTCCCCAAATCTTGATGGGACATTTAGCACTAACAATTTTGTTGAAGAATTTACATTAAAAATCGAAGAGGATAGTTTAAGGCTTCATTACAAAACCCCATTCGATTCGTGGAAGGAAACGGTTGTGATGGCAAAGGACAGTATTTTAAAAATGAAAGTTTCGGACGGAAAAATATATACCTATAAAAAATTTACAAAATTTAATTTCAACCTAGAATAATGGCAAAGCGGCACAACGAAAACAGCACCTTGGGAGAAGTTTTAAAAGAATTTATACAAACAAACCGGTTGGAAAAGGGCTTAGACAAAGTGGAAGTAAAAGATGCGTGGAACAAGGTGATGGGGGTGGCAATCGCAAAATATACCATTGAAATAAAATTGGATCGGGATACGCTTTTTGTGCAGTTGAATTCCTCGGTTTTGAGGGAGGAATTGAGTTACGGCAAAGAAAAAATAATAAAACTCCTGAATGAGGAATTGGGGAAGGAATTGATTAGTAAATTAATTCTACGCTAAATACAATTTGCAAAACTGACATATCCTCAAGCATTTCATTCAAATATCCTTAAATTTGAAATAAAAGTTTTTATATGAAAACCCTTAAACTTGAAATCAGCAATAAAATTTATGATAAGTTATTGTGGCTTTTAAATCAATTCAATCCGGAAGATGTTAAAATAATTGAAGATAATAATGCACACAAAATATATCTTTCAAACCAAATTGAAGAAATTGATAATGGTACGGCCGAGTTTATTACAATAGAAGAATTGGACAAAGTGATGGAAGAAAGGATATCGAAATATGAAAATAAAAATCCTTAAAGGCTTTTCATTAAAACTGGCAGACCAAGTGGATTTTATTGCAAAGGACAAACCTTTTGCCGCCCGAAAATTCAAAAAAGATATTCTAATCGCTTTGAAAGATTTAAATGCTCTACCTTATAGACAACGAAAATCTATTTATTTTGAAGATGAAAATATCCGGGATTTAATTTTTAAAGGATATACGATTGTTTATAGGATAAACCCAAGGAAGATTTAATTGAGGTTTTCGGTTTCATAAAGTATCGAGAAAATTTATAAAAAAACGCCTTCCGAACCGGAAGGCGTTTTCAATTAAACCATGTTGTTAGTGCTTAAAATATTTCGCGACCCGCAAAATGAAAAGCTCCTTCAATAGCTGCATTTTCATCGCTATCGCTACCGTGGACAGCATTTTCGCCAATAGAGGCCGCATATAATTTTCGGATAGTGCCATCTGCTGCATCCGCGGGATTTGTGGCTCCAATTAAGGTTCGGAAATCTTCGACTGCGTTATTTTTTTCAAGAATGGCTGCCACTATTGGGCCGCGGGTCATATATTCAACCAACTCACCGTAAAATGGACGGGCGCTGTGCACGGCGTAAAAAGCTTGCGCATCGGCGGTGGTCATTTGGGTTTGCTTCAAGGCCACTATTTTAAAACCCGCATCATTTATCATTTGAAGGATTGCGCCAACATTGCCTTTTTCAACGGCATCGGGCTTTAGCATTGTAAACGTTCTGTCTTTTCTCATTTTTTAATTTTTGGCAAAAATAACCATTTGAAAATGAAATGCAACAATTAGCCAAAAGTTTAATTTTCCAAATAAATTTCCCCCTTTGGGGGTTAGGGGGCTTTTCATATCTTTGTCCCTATGAAATTTGAAACAACCGCAACAGTAAAAAAACTGCTTGTCACCCCAAAAAAAATAGTGATAATAAGCCATAAAAACCCCGACGGAGATGCCATCGGCTCCAGCTTGGGTTTAGCTTTTTTTCTTAAAAAAATAGGTCACTCGGTAACGGTAATAATGCCGAATGAATTCCCGGATTTTTTGAAGTGGCTCCCCGGGGCAGAAAACATTCTTGTTTTTGAAAAAGAGAAAGATAAAGCACTGAAAACCATTGAGAAAGCCGAGGTTATTTTCACTTTAGATTTCAACTCCTTCAGCCGCGTTGGCGATGTTCAAAAACCTTTGGAAGAAAGCAAGGCTTCCTTTGTCCTGATAGATCATCATCAGCAACCCGATGGTTTTGCAGTGGCTACTTATAGCGATGTTTTAATGAGTTCAACTTCGCAAATGATTTATAATTTTATTGAAGCATTGGAGGGTTTGGACCATCTTTCGCAAGAAATTTCCACAAACCTTTATGCGGGCATAATGACCGACACCGGTTCTTTCCGATTTCCATCAACCACGGCGGATACCCATAAAGTGATTGCGCATTTAATTAAAGAGGGGGCAAATGGTTCTGAAATTTATCAGAATATTTACGATACAAATTCTCCGGACCGGATGCGGTTACTTGGGAAAGCATTGGAAAACCTTAAATTTGTGCCGGACTTTAAAACCGCCTACATCAGCCTTACACAAAAAGAGTTGGATGATCATAATTTTAAAAAAGGCGATACCGAGGGTTTTGTAAATTATGCCCTTTCGGTAAAAGACATTGTTTTTGCGGTTATTTTTATTGAAAACAAGCAGGAAAATATCGTGAAGCTTTCGCTCCGCAGCAAAGGCAATTTTTCGGTTAACGATTTTGCACGAAAACATTACCAAGGCGGTGGTCACACTAATGCCGCGGGAGGAAAAAGTTCCCTTTCGCTGCGTAAAACAATAAATGAATTTATTACTATCTTGCCCCACTATAAAAATGAGCTTTCAAATGGGGCGTAACCTGATATATATTTTTGCTTTATTCTTTGCCTTAATGGGCTGCAAAAGCCCGGATGCAAGGCGTCCCGTCCAAAATACTTCCGGCACCTTTATCAAGGAATCTACCGAACGCAACAAGTTGATTTACGATAAAGAGGAAGCAGTTATCGAAAAAATGATTGCCGAAGATTCGCTCAACCAATATACCGCTTCCGAAAGTGGGTTTTGGTATTATTACAATATTAAAGACACCACCACCACACAAATGCCGATGTTGGGTGATATTGTCCAATTTACTTTTGATATAAAAAATTTGAACGGCACCCCTATCCTTTCGGAAAAAGAAACGGGTTTGCAAACCTATAAGATCGATCAAAGCAATCAAGAACTTGCCTCCGGCATCCGCGAAGGCCTAAAACTTATGAAAGTTGGAGAAACGGTAACCTTCCTCCTTCCTTCATATAAAGCTTTTGGCTATTACGGCATCGAAGAAAAACTGGGCACCAATGTGCCGGTCCAAAGTACAGTCACTTTAAAATCAATCGAAAAAACAACAGAAAAATAAAATGAACATCATGAGAAAACTAACAGTTGCATTCCTCTTTCTTACATTGGCATTTGCATCTTGCCAGGAAAAATACCCCGACTTAAAAGATGGGGTTTATGCTGAATTTGTAACCAACAAAGGCACTTTCGTTGCAAAACTTTATAATGAAGCTACCCCGCTTACCGTTTCCAATTTTGTGGCCTTGGCCGAAGGAACAAATGGCATGGTGGATTCCACTTATAAAGGAAAACGCTTTTTCGACGGATTGACGTTCCACCGCGTGATCAAGGATTTTATGATACAGGGCGGCGACCCTAAAGGCGATGGTAGCGGGAACCCCGGCTACCGTTTTCCCGATGAATTTGTAGATTCATTAAAACACACCAAAAAAGGAATTTTGTCTATGGCCAATTCAGGTCCCGGCACCAATGGCAGCCAGTTTTTCATTACGTTGAAAGAAACCCCATGGTTGGACGGTAGGCACACCGTTTTTGGAGAAATTGTTGAAGGCCAGGAAGTTGTTGATTCCATTGGAATGGTAAAAACAGCCCCGGGCGACAAACCCGTGGATCCTATTATTGTTGAAAAAGTGAACATCATAAACCGGGGCAATGTGAAGGTTTCGTATTTCACTGAAGAAATGAAAAGATTGGAAACTGAGCGGAAAGAAGCGGACGATCGGGTAAACAAAATTGCCGAAAAAAAAGCCGTAGAACTTAACGCGCTTAAAGAACAGGCCGAGGAATTGCCGTCGGGCCTAAAAATGATTTTTACCGAAAAGGGTACTGGGCCACAGCCGAAAGAAGGCGCCAATATTTTGATGAATTACGCGGGCTATCTCTCTACCGGAAAACTTTTTGATTCCAATATTCAAGAAATTGAAACAAAATTTGAACTTGCAGATGATGCCAAAACAATGGGTGGAAAATACGTTCCGGCAAAAGCAGTATATAGCCAAACCGCCGGCCTAATCCCAGGTTTTAAAGAAGGTTTATTACGTATGAAAGTTGGTGATAAAGCTACCATCTTCATTCCTTCTCATTTGGCTTATGGTAAAAACGGAGTTCCGGGCGTGATCCCGAGCGATTCCGAATTGGTCTTTGAATTGGAATTGGTAGAGATTGTGGAATAGTTATTTTAAAAATTTATAAAAAAATCCTTCCCAAAATATGGGAAGGATTTTTTTTTATTATCCGGTAAAACCTTACTGCTTTGAAAACCAGTTACCCCTATCCTTAAATTCCCGACTGCACTGGAACAGACACGGGAATATTTTTCAAAATTTCCAAAACATAAGCCCAATATTTTTGAACTGAGGAAATACTCGCCCTTTCGTCAGGAGAATGGGCACCCTTGATTGTTGGGCCAAAGGAAATCATATCCATTTCGGGATAGTTCTGTCCTAAAATGCCACATTCCAGTCCGGCGTGGCAAGCGGCAACATTTGCTTTTTTGCCGTTCATTTTTTTATATAAATCATCCATTACTTTTAAAATTGGACTTTGCATATTCGGAGCCCAGCCCGGATATTCCCCACTCAGGAAAACTTCAAAACCAGCTAATTCCAAAGTTGACTGCAAACTATCCGTCAAATTATCAATGGAAGATTTAACGGAAGAACGGGATAAACATTCAATCTTGATTTCCCCATTTTCCGCGGTAACTTTTGCAATATTATTGGATGTTTCCACCAAATCTGCAATAGCCGGACTCATCCGGAAAACGCCATTGTGCAAGGCTTGTAGTGCATTAATAATATTATTTTGATCTTTCTTCCCCATCACTTTGGAAATAGTTTCCCCACTTTTTTCGATTTTAATGGAAAGCTGAGGCTCCAAAAGTTTGTATTCCGCAGTAATGTCTATTTTAATCTTTTCAAATTTTGAAAGAAAATCTTCAACATTATTTATTTCAACCAAAACCGTGGACACACTTTCGCGGGGAATAGCGTTTCTTAGGCTTCCGCCCTTTAAACTTGACAGATGAATTTCCGAATTCAGCGAATATAATATACGGTTCATCAGTTTGTTCGCATTGCCCAAACCTTTGTGGATATCCATTCCGCTGTGGCCACCCTGCAAGCCTTTCACGGAAATTATGAATACTTCCGCATTTTTGGGCGCATCCATTTCATCATATTTTTTTGTGGCGGTAACGTCCATTCCCCCGGCACAGCCCACACCTATTTCGTCATCTTCCTCGGTATCGAGATTCAGCAATATTTCGCCTTTCAAAATCCCACCTTTTAAACCTTTCGCGCCTGTCATCCCCGTTTCTTCATCTATAGTAAAAAGTGCTTCAAAAGCAGGATGGGCTATTTTATCACTTTCCAAAACAGCCATAATCGTGGCCACGCCCAAGCCATTATCCGCACCTAACGTGGTGCCTTCTGCCCGAACCCAATCGCCATCAATTACCATTTCGATTCCCTGTTTTTCAAAATCAAAATCGGTATCGTTGTTCTTTTGGTGCACCATGTCCAAATGCGACTGCATCACAATGTGTTTTCGATTTTCCATTCCGGAAGTGGCTGGTTTCCGAATGATCACATTGCCCACTTCATCTTCAAAAGTTTCAAGGTTCAGTTTTTTTCCGAAATCTTTTATGAAGGCGATTACCCTTTCTTCTTTTTTAGAAGGGCGCGGCACGGCGTTCAGATTGGCGAAATTGTTCCAAAGGATTTTTGGCTCAAGGTTTCTTATTGGTTCGTTCATATTTTATTTTTCGTTGGAATTTTTTTTATGATATTGTTACAGATTATGCATTAATCTTGTAAAAGCGAATAGTACAAAGTTACAAGGTTTTATTACTTTTATAAAAGTTTTGGAAAGAGGATGCCCTTTTCAGAGAACACATTACAATATAACAATTACTTCAAATATCCAGAGGCTATATGTTTTAGACCTCTAAATTCTTAAAATATGATTCAATGAAAAAAACACTCCTTTTACTATCTCTTTTTATTTCATTTTTGACCTTCGCCCAAACCTTGCAAAGTGATTTAGAAACTGTTTTTGAAGACTACCAACTTATGGGAATGTCCGTTTGGACAGAAGTTAACGGGGTAGAAGAAGAATATCATTTTGGGCTCCGGGACTTTGACCGTACTTTGGAAATTAATGACCAAACGCATTACCGTATTGCTTCAGTTTCGAAATCGTTTACCGCCTTGGGAATTATGAAATTATATGATGAAGAGCTCTTTAACTTGGATGATGATATATCTTCATATTTGGGCTATCAGGTAAGAAATCCTGCTTTCCCCGCTGTCCCCATCACTTTTCGGATGTTACTTTCGCATACTGCCAGTCTACAGGACGGAAGCGGTTACAGTCCTTTTTTAAATGCTACCTACAGTCAATTGCCCATCCCGAATATATCGGAAGTGCTGCTACCGGGCGGCAGTTTTTATACAGCGAATATGTGGCGTACCGAATCGCCGGGCACCTTTTTTATGTACAGCAACCTTAATTATGGCCTTTTGGGAACTCTCGTTGAAGCCATTAGCGGGCAACGCTTTGATGTATATATGAAAAACGAAATCTTAATCCCATTGGGAATAGTGGGAAGTTTTAATGTGCAAGACCTGCAAAACATTAATGATGTGGCCGTACTTTACCGAAACATTGGTGGATGGCAGGCGCAATATGACAATTATCAAGGGGTTATGCCCCCGCCTCCCAATATGGGCAATTATGTGCCGGGAACCAATGGCGCGTATTTTGCTCCACAGGGAGGGCTTAGGATTTCGGCCGCTGATGCTGGAAAAATTGCCATTTTTATTGCAGAGGATGGGGCAAATTCCAATTTAGATATAAGCCTTGCAACGCTACAGGAAATGAAATCCATTCAATGGGACTATAACGGCAGCAATGGCGATAATTATTTCGGTCTTTTTAACCGTTGGGGATTAGGGCTTCACCATGCCAATGTGGGCAGTGGCGACCAAATTTGTAACCTCGGAAACTATGGAACGTTTATGGGACATCCCGGGGAAGCGTATGGTTTAATTAGCGATGTTTATTTTTTATTGGAAGAAGAAGTTTCTTTTTCGCTACTCATAAACGGAATATGGAACGGCTATCAACCCGGAAACAATTCCTCCTTTTATACTGTGGAAGAAGACGTTTTTGCTGCCCTTTGCACTTATTTTGAGCAAGCTCTTTCAGTAAAACAAAATACTTTTTCAAATATTATTTTAAATCCAAATCCAACTTCCGGTTATCTTGAGGTTTTAATGAATAAAAACACATCAACTTTTAAATATATTATAAACGATATGCAGGGAAGGGAACTTTTTGCTGAACAAAAGGTTGATACTAGCACTTTTACAATAGACCTTTCTTCCCTTGTTGCCGGGGTATATTTTATTGTTTTTACCGAAGGGGATAACAGGATCGTGAAAAAAATCATAAAGGAATAACTTCACAGATGTTTGTAAAAAAAACCAACCTTATCCTCACCATTCTACTGCTGGTACAGATACTTCTTTTACAAATCCTGAAACTTTTCCCGGCATTCGTAGAAACCTATTACAGTCAAGGCATTTATCCCTTGCTTTCAAAAATTCCCCGCTATCTGTTTGGTTGGGTACCATTTTCGGTGGGTGATATTTTTTATTTATTGATAACCATAATCGCGCTGCGGTGGATTTTCAAAAATTTTCATCGGCTTCGGAAAAACCCAATTAGTTTTTTCCTGGATATTACGGCGGCGGTTTCGGTGGTCTATTTTATGTTCCATATTATGTGGGGGCTGAATTATTACCGCCTGCCTTTGCACCAATCCTTGGATTTGGAAAAGGATTATTCCACCGAGCAATTAATCGAAACCACGGAACGATTGATTGCTAAAGCAAACGCCATGCACCGCGAACTGGGTTATGCGGACAGTGTAAAAATTGATTTGCCCTATTCACAAAAAGAAGTTTTTGAGAAGTCCGTAAATGGCTATGAAAATTTGGAAGAAGAATTCCCGAACTTGGCCTATTCCCCAAAAAGCATTAAAAAGAGCGGTTGGAGTACGGGCCTAACCTATATGGGTTACAGCGGATATTTAAACCCTTTTTCCGGTGAGGCGCAGGTAAACGATTTGATAAAAACGTATAAATTTCCAGTGGTGAGTTGCCACGAACAAGCGCATCAAATTGGCTATGCGGCCGAAAATGAAGCCAATTTCATCGCCACTTTGGCAACGCTTCACAATGACGATCCGTACATTCAATATTCGGGCTATATTTTTGCGCTGCGGTACTGCATCAATGAGATTGCTCGGGTGGACGAATGCAAATATTACGACCTTTTGAGCACCATAAACCCGGGGATATTAGAAAGCTATAAAGAAATGCGCGATTTTTGGGAAGGCTATGAAAATCCTTTTGAAACATTTTCAAAGGTGTTTTGGGACAATTTCCTGAAAGCGAACAATCAAAGCCAAGGGATCATGAGCTATAATTATATGGTGGCTTTAGTGGTGAATTATTTTGAGGAAAAACCATTTTAGATGTTAGATTTGAGAATTAAGAATTAAATTTCATTTACAAAAATCAAATCCCCCTTTGGGCGTTAGGGGGACTAAAGACTAACAACTAAAAAAAATGAACTGGATACTTTTAATCATCGCTGGGCTTTTTGAAGTGGGTTTTGTAACCTGTTTGGGAAAGGCAAAAGAAAGTACCGGAAATGCCGCAACTTTCTGGTATATAGCGTTTGTGATTTGTTTGGTGGCCAGTATGCTTTTATTATTAAAAGCCACTAAAGAACTTCCGCTCGGCACTGCCTATGCCGTTTGGACAGGTATTGGCGCGGTGGGCACGGTGCTGGTGGGCATTTTCCTTTTTAAGGAACCTGCAGATTTTTGGCGGCTGTTTTTTATATTCACTTTAATTGCTTCCATCATCGGGTTAAAAGTGGTGACCCATTAATTATTTAAAAAATGAATAAACACCAAACTCCCCTCCTCTTGCTTCACGGTGCGCTTGGTTGCAAAAAACAATTTGAGGCCTTGCAAAATGTCATTTCGAAAGAGCGAACGATTTTTAGTTTGGATTTTGAAGGCCATGGCCAAATTCCTTCGGGAAAATATTTTTCGATGGAACTGTTTTCTGAAAATATTTTAGCCTTTTTAAATGAGAACAACATCGAAAAAGCTGATGTTTTCGGGTACAGCATGGGGGGTTATGCTGCTTTATGCCTTGCAAGAAAACACCCGGAACGTTTGGGGAATATAATGACTTTAGGAACCAAATTTCATTGGAGCCCAGAAATCGCGGATGGGGAAATAAAAAAACTGGATCCCGAAAAAATCGAGGAAAAAGTCCCCGCCTTTGCAAAACGTTTGGAAGAATTGCACCCAGCAAACAATTGGAAAACTGTGGTGTTGAAAACCGCCAAAATGATGCGCGGTTTAGGAATCGAAAACAACCTTCCGGCTGAGGATTTAAAGAAAATCCCGAACAGGTCATTAATATCTTTGGGAGCTTTGGATAGCATGGTAAGTGTAGAAGAATCCGAAAACACCACAAAGCTTTTGCCAAACGCCAAATTCAAGCTTTTGCCGGCCGTCAAACACCCGATTGAGACTGTTGATACATCAATTTTGGCAGGGGAGATCGAGAGGTTTTTGAATGAAAATTAAGACGTGCCTGCACTTCGGCCTCCGCATCAACTTGGGCACCGCATATAAAAACCCTTAACCTATCTTTACCGGATGCAAAAATCCATTTCCAGCCTTCAAAACACCTTGGTAAAACAGTACAAGCTGTTGCAGGAAAAAGCACGCGAACGCAACAAAAGCGGGCTTTTTGTAATTGAAGGGCTTCGCGAAATTTCGTTGGCATTAAATGGAAAATATGTATTGAAAACCCTTCTTTTCTGTCCCCAAATTGTTTCCGAAGAAGCATTTTTTCAACTAAAAAAAACCGTCACCCCTGAAACCGAATTCATTGAAATCTCTTCAGAAATTTATGAAAAGCTTGCTTACCGCGCTTCCACGGAAGGGGTTTTGGCCATTGCTTTTGCCAAGGATTTAAGCATAAAAAACTACAAAACCCAAAACCCAAACCCTTTAATTATAGTTGCTGAAGCCCCCGAAAAACCCGGAAACATTGGCGCTATTTTACGTACCGCCGATGCTGCTAAACTGGATGCAGTGTTTATTGCAAACCCAAAAACCGACGTTTATAACCCGAACGTTATCCGTAGCAGCGTGGGCGGGGTTTTCACAAATACCATAGCAACGGGAAGTACAGCGGAAATCATTTCTTTTTTAAATAAAAATAAAATCAATATGTATTGCGCTGCTTTGCAGGCTTCCATTCCCTATACAGTTGCAGATTTCAAATCCGCCTCCGCTATAATCGTGGGTACCGAAGATGAGGGTTTAAGCGAAGCATGGCTGGAAAAAAGTACCCAAAACATTATTATCCCCATGGAAGGCGAAATAGATTCGATGAACGTTTCGGTGGCAGCGGGAATTTTGATTTTTGAAGCGAAACGGCAGCGGGGGAGCTAATTGCATGCCACAGCTTCAAGAAAAAGAACAACAGCGATTTCCAGTTTTATGCAATATTGAATTTATACAGCGGTATTTGATATATAAAAAACCTGCAGTCACCTAAATACTACTTATATACAGCTACCAAGTTGTTTATGTGTTAATAAACTAGAACTTGCCTATAACAGTACGGATTGGATTGCATATAAGTAGTTTTTAGGTACATTGCGTATATACAATAGTTGACAGCAATATGAAAAAAACAGTACTTATATTTTTTTTATTTTTAAATGGAATTAATTTCTGTTTGGCTCAAAATGCTACAATTAAAGGGAAATTAATTCCAATAGACTCTTCCGATGTTGAAATCGCTAAAAATATTGAATATGTTTTTATGCCGAATAGTAATGAGAAACATAAACTTGCGAAAGTGAATGCGGATTTGACTTTTATATTCGAAAATGTAGAATCGGATTCAATCACTTTAATTGTGCCTGCTACAATTAGAAAATCGAATTTTACTTTTTATTTAGAAGATAATGAAACGAAAGAAATAGAAATTCCGATTTCATATTATTGTGAATATGACAAATCCAAAAATGATAAGACTTGTCCGATTTGCAAAAAGGAAAATAGAGTTATCCAAACTTGTCATTCTATGTTTTATGATCGAAAATGTCATAGTTTAGGTTGTTTGGGAATGGAATGCGAACCGAATTGGTATTGTAAAAGAGATAAAATTACGTTCTGAAAAATACTGCTCACAACAAAGAACTGATGTAAAAAACAAACTTTTTCTTTAAAAATTTTACCCATAGTTATCTTGGCCCCCGCTACCACTAGCGTCCCGCTCGTGCCCACACAAACTAATAAACTCAAAATCTCCCCTTTTTAGGTACTACTTTCCCCTTCTTGGGTAGTTTTTCCCCCTTTACAAAGCCCTCACTCGTAGCAACCCCTACTCACAAATAAACCCCTCCACCCCCTTTGGGATTTTGTTAGGCTACAATTAACACAAGTTTATTTTTCAAATTTATTTCAGCCTTTATTTAAGTTTTATCTTGAAAAGAATTTAAAACAAACTATAAATAATTTAAAACAAATCAATTATGGCTGAAATTAAGATTAAAAAGAAAACTCCAATATGGCCTTGGATATTGGGGGGTATAGTAATATTACTCTTGTTGTATTTCTTTGTGTTTGCAAATGATAACGCAGACGATACTATTTACAATGACGATGTAACTACCGAACAAGTAATAAATGAAGATAACATTAATACTCAAGAAAACTTAAATGGAGTTACAGAAATTACTGCATATACCAGTTACATAGCAGATCCGGAAATGGATATGTCTCATGAATATTCAAATGGGGCTCTTTCAAAACTTATCGCTGCAACAAAGGCTACGGCAGATGCACTGGATGTGGATATTGAGGCAGATCTCGCTAAAGCGAATGCTCAAGCGGATGAAATTACCAAAAATCCCAAATCATTGACACATGCCAATAACATAAAAAATGCCGCAGAACACATTTCGCGGGCATTAGGGACTATACAGAATGAAAAATTTCCTCAGTTAAAATCGCAGTACAATGAGGTTGAAACCGCCACTGCCAACATTGATCCCGCCTCACCCACGCTTCAGCAAAAAGATGCTGTAAAGACGTTTTACAGTAAGGCTGGAAATTTATTAACCAATATAAAAAAATGATTATGGAAAAGAAAAATAAAAACCTTTATTACCTTCATGAGCTTTCAGATTACAAAGTAGATAGTGACTACCAAGATGTGCGTGGTTGGGAGGTTAATGACATTGATAACCGCTCTATAGGAAAGGTGGATAACCTTCTTGTAAATAAGGCTACAGAACGCGTAGTATATTTAGATGTGGAAGTAAACGAATCTGTAATAGAAGCTAACCATCAACCATACAGCAGTAGTGCTGAGAATGATGGAGTTCATGAATTTTTGAATGAGGATGGAGAAAACCACATAATTATACCCATTGGCTTAGTTACTTTTGATAAAGATTCAAAAAAAGTAAATACCAATAAAATAAATCATCAAACCTTTTCGGAAACCAAGCGTATAGAAAAAAACCGTAACGTGGATAGGAATTACGAAGTTTGGGTGCTGGATAGTTATAACAGAAATGATAAAAATTATCCGGAAGGTGACAAACTTTATGACAGAGGTGAATTTAAACCGTTGGATCATAAACGATAAAAATTATTATTCTTAAACTAAAAAACTCTGGGCGTTGCTCCGAGTTTTTTTTATGATTTTTTTTAGGGCGAAAAGATAGTCGGGAAGAGGATTTGGTTGTTGGTTGATGGAAAAGTTAGCTCTGAATTTTTAAAGTAGCTTGCAGTTTTAAAATTTAAACCTTCAAGCTTTTCCTTTAATATTATAAAACTCCATTCTCATAACTCATAACTAAATCCTAATGCATATTGCTTAAAGCTTAAAGCCCACCACTAAATTAATTTTTGTTTATTCCTTTCCTTAGTAATACTTTTAGGGGATGACAGAAGCCGCTATAGAAGAGGAAAAAAAAGAACTCGCCAAGCAGTATAAACAATTGCTCAAGATTAGTTACCGTACTCTTTCCAAAGAAGACAAAAAACTGATCCG
>JBBQKI010000040.1:0-17253 GCA_038326725.1 Flavobacteriales bacterium | reverse complement strand
CACGAAAAAACACATTCCGCCCGGATGCTGGAATTGGTAGACAGGCATGGTTGAGGGCCATGTGTCCGAAAGGGCGTGCGGGTTCAAGTCCCGCTTCGGGTACTATTTTTATTTGATTTCTTCCATTGTATTTAAGAATTTTTAAAATTCTATTTACTAATTTCACCTTCCATTTCAGATAATTCCCTTTGAAGAAAATTGCCGTTATTGGTTCCGGTTTCTCCTCCCTTGCCGCGGCTTGCTATTTGGCAAAAGCCGGAAATAAAGTTACCATCTTTGAGAAAAATGCCACCGTGGGCGGTAGGGCAAGACAACTTAAAAAAGAAGGCTTCACTTTCGACATTGGCCCCACTTGGTACTGGATGCCCGATGTTTTTGAACGTTTCTTTGCGGATTTCAATAAAAAACCATCAGATTATTACGAGCTCATAAAGCTAAACCCTGCATACCGGGTCTATTTTGGCCTAAATGATTTTATGGTTATTGAAGATTCCTTGGAAAAAATCTCAATAGCTTTTGAAAAGGAAGAAGCAGGTAGTGCCGCAAAACTGGAAAAATTTATGGCCACGGCTCGCGACAATTATAATACTGCCATTAAAGATTTGGTTTACCGTCCCGGGGTGTCGCCTTTGGAATTGATAACGCCAAAAACAGTGCTAAAAGTCCATCAGTTTTTCACCACCATAAGCCAAGAAGTAAGAAAGGAATTCAAAAATCCTAAGCTTATTTCTATTTTGGAATTCCCAGCCTTGTTCTTGGGCGCGAAACCCTCGGACACCCCGGCATTTTACAGTTTTATGAATTATGCCGATTTTGGGCTGGGTACTTTTCACCCTAAAAACGGAATGTACACGGTGATTGAGGGAATGAAAACCTTGGCGGAATCCTTAGGCGTAACCATCAAAACCAACCAAAATGTGGAAAGTATTTTGGTGAAAGGGAAAAAGGCAGTTGCAATAATGGTGAACGGTCAAAAAGAAACTTGCGACCTGCTTTTAAGCGGGGCAGATTATTACCACACCGAAAGTTTGCTGCCGAAAGAACACCGCCAATATTCCGAGAAATATTGGGCAAAAAAAACCTTCGCCCCCTCTGCCCTGCTTTTTTATGTGGGCTTCAGCCAAAAGCTTTTGAACGTGGACCACCACACCCTCTTCTTTGACGTGGATTTTGAAACTCACGCCCGCGATATTTATGATGCTCCCAAATGGCCGGAAAACCCTCTGTTTTACGCCAGCTTTCCCTCAAAAACAGATGAAAGTGCTGCTCCGGCAGGAAATGAAGCGGGTATCTTTTTGATACCATTGGCGCCGGGGCTTGAGGATACGGAGGATTTAAGGGAAAAATATTTTGAAAAAATCATCGCTCGTTTTGAAAATCTCACCACCCAACAAGCAAAAAAATACGTTATATTTAAGGAATCGTTTTGTTTAAAAGATTTTGTAACCGATTATAATTCCTATAAAGGCAATGCGTACGGCTTGGCAAACACCCTGTTACAGACCGCGTTTTTAAGGCCAAAACTGAAAAGCGGCAAAGTGGGAAACCTTTATTTTACGGGGCAATTGACAGTTCCCGGGCCAGGAGTACCGCCCTCGCTCATTTCGGGAAAACTTGCGGCAGCCCTCATCGAAAAAGAAAAATAATACTAGTGAAAGATATATTTGATACCGTTTCCCAACAATGCAGTAAGCAAGTTACCCACGCTTACAGTACGTCATTTTCGTTGGCCACCAAAATGCTGGCGCCAACGATACGGCAGGACATTTACAATGTTTATGGCTTTGTTCGGCTTGCCGATGAAATTGTGGATTCCTTTCATGATTATGATAAAGAAGCACTTTTTAAGCGTTTTGAAATTGATTTGGAAAATGCCTTAAATGAAAAAATAAGCCTGAACCCCATTTTAAATTCCTTCCAACACACCGTTCATAAATATGGGATTGAAAAACAGCTGATCCATGATTTTATGCAAAGCATGAGGCTGGATTTAACCAAATCCGTTTATGCCACGGACGAAGAATTCAAGGAATATATTTATGGCTCGGCGGATGTGGTGGGCTTAATGTGCCTGAAAGTTTTCGTAAAGGGTGATGCCGAAAAATTTGACCATTTAAAGGAAGCTGCGATGCACTTGGGTTCCGCTTTTCAAAAAGTGAATTTTTTACGAGATTTGAAGCAAGATTTCGAGGGCCTTAACCGGACCTATTTCCCCAATACAAATCTGGAAACTTTAGATGAAGCTTCAAAAGAGAAAATAATCCAAGAAATTGAGGCTGACTTCAGAAAAGGGTATCAGGGAATTCTTCAACTGCCCAACGAGGCCAAGTTTGGGGTTTTTAT
Source organism: Flavobacteriales bacterium (assembly GCA_038326725.1). Lineage (GTDB taxonomy): Bacteria > Bacteroidota > Bacteroidia > Flavobacteriales > Flavobacteriaceae > JBBQKI01. The sequence continues at coordinate 14,910 of JBBQKI010000040.1, read as the reverse complement.
TGCCTATCGGTACTACAAACGCTTGCTAAAAAAGCTTCAAAAAACTCCGGCCGTGGAAATAAAAAACTCCCGCATCCGCGTTCCGGCCTACGAAAAGATTGGGCTTTTCACCCGAAGTTTTGTAAAGTACAGGTTAAACATGGTGAAGTAAGTTTTATGGAAATTGTATATTTTTTAATTGTTTTTATCCTCTCGTTTTGCGCCATGGAATTTATGGCATGGTTTACCCACAAATATATTATGCACGGGCTTTTATGGAAGGTCCATAAAGACCACCACCTCAAAAACGCTGAACGTTGGTGGGAACGCAACGACCTTTTCTTTATTTTTTATGCGCTTGTAAGTATTGGATGTTTTATAGGGTGGAGTTATTTTGGTTTTACCGAAGGCTTACCGATGGGTTTGGGAATCTTTGCTTATGGCCTCACCTATTTTTTGGTGCACGATATTTTTATCCACCAACGCTTTAAAATGTTCCGAAATGCCGATCATTGGTATGCAAAAGGCATTCGGCGGGCCCACAAAATGCACCACAAACATTTGGGGAAAGGTGAGGGCGAATGTTTCGGGATGCTCTTCCCTCCTTTGAAATATTTTAAAAAATAGCAATGGAGTATTTATACCTGTGGTTGAATATTGGCTCCTTAGCAATCCCCTTTTTGTTCAGTTTTCATCCAAAACTTCAATTTTACAAACAATGGAAATCCCTTTTCCCTGCCATTTTTATAATGATGGTATTTTTTATTTCGTGGGATGTCCTTTTTACGGAACATGGAATTTGGGGTTTTAACGAGGCATACATTTCTGGCAGGCAAATCTTCAACCTGCCCATTGAGGAATGGCTGTTTTTTATCTGCATCCCGTATGCATGCATTTTTACACAACAAGCATTGTTGCTGTATTTCCCAAAATTGAAACTTTCAGATAAAGCAACAGCGAAGGTTTATTTCTTTTTAACCGCTAGTTTGGCCATTTTGCTTTTAATATTTTATGACCGTCTATACACTGCGGTTAATTTTATTTATACCCTCATTTTGTTGGGCTTGGTTTACAATAACAGGCGTGGGTTGCTGAATTCTTTTTTCCCAACTTTCCTTTTTATATTAATTCCTTTTTTTATAATTAATGGGATATTAACAGGAAGCTGGATTGCGGAGCCAGTGGTTTGGTACAACGATGCTGAAACTATTGGTTTGCGGATGGGAACCATTCCCGTTGAGGACGCTATTTATGCGTTGGGAATGCTATTGACCGTAGTTTTTCTGATGGATTGGTTTGAAGAAAAAATGAATAAAACTAAATAAATACTGGGTTTATAAGTGTTCAAAAATTCATTCCATTTTAATGAAAAACTATATTATATTTAAAACCTTAAACAAAAAATAAAAATCTTAATGATACATCCTAAAACAGAGCTGAAACTTATCAGTGAAACCGTGGGATACGGTGTTGTGGCTAAAGAATTTATACCCGCGGGAACCATCACGTGGGCCCTTGATGATTTGGACCGGGAGTTTACGCCACAGCAATTCAACACGATGAAACCCGTTTATCAAAATATCCTTGAAACATATTGCTACCGTAACAACAAAGGAAACTTAGTGCTTTGTTGGGATTACGGGCGTTTCGTTAACCATAGTTTCAAATCAAATTGCCTTTCCACGGCCTATGATTTTGAGATTGCCATCCGCGATATCCATCCGGGCGAAGAGTTGACGGATGATTATGGATATTTAAACGTAACAGCACCCTTCCGGGGAATTGAAGAAGGCACCGAAAGGAAAATTGTATATCCCGACGACCTTTTGAAATATCATAAAGTTTGGGACGAAAAAGTGTTGGCCGTATTTAATAAAATACCCAATTTGGACCAACCCCTTAAAGATTTAATCCCTAAAAGCACTTGGGCAGAAGTAATCGCCATTACCGAAGGAAAAAAGGAAATGGAATCGATATTGAAGAATCATTATGAGGATAAAGTCCGGGTGGAGTAGTTGTTTCTAAAAGATTTGATTTCTATTCTTTTAAAAGTTTATCTAAAATTCTTTTAACCTTATCCGAATTCCAATCAGCCGCACCTGTTTCGTTTATAATAATTTCTCCTTTTTTGGAAATCAAAAAAGTGGTTGGAAGAGCATTTGAAAGCAGCATATCAGGGGCTTGCTGATTTTGAACATAAACGGGTAATGAATAAGAATTTTTACTTAAAAACTTTTGAAGAGCCTCGGGTTTTTCGGAAGAAACAAAATAAAAATCAACTTCCCCCCCATAAAGGTTATACAATTTCTGAAAGGATGGCATTTCGGCCACACAGGGGGGGCACCAAGTTGCCCAAAAATTAACGATGATAACATTCCCTTTGGATACAGAAAAATCGACTGGTCCATTTTCAAGCGACTGTAATTTCCATCCATAATCATCAATCACTTCCGTATTCTCCTTTTTTATTTCCGAAGGACTAAAAGATATCAATCGTTGAACAAAAACCTGAATTGGCATCCGGGTTTGTGGGATGATCAATAAACCCAAGAACAAAAAAAATAAAATGTTAACAGCATTCTTTTTTAGAAAACTCAAACGTTCTGTCTTTTTATCAAATTCAAAGCAGAACCCTCCCGGTACCAGCCTATTTGCTGATCATTGTAAGTATGGTTGGTTTTAATAATATCCATACTGCCGTCTTTATGAACCAGTTCAATGGTAATCTGCCTATCGGGAGCAAAATTTGCAAGGTCAATAAAATTGAAAGTGTCGTCTTCTTGAATGAGGTCGTAATCGCTATCATTTGTAAAGGTTAGTCCCAACATCCCCTGCTTTTTCAAGTTGGTTTCGTGGATCCTCGCAAAAGATTTTACAAGGATTACCTTCACCCCTAAATGCCGTGGCTGCATGGCCGCATGTTCGCGAGAGGATCCTTCGCCGTAATTATGATCACCCACCACCACGGTAGAAATCCCTTCTGCTTTGTATCCCCTTTGCGTATCCGGTACGCCACCGTATTCGCCCGTTAGTTGGTTTTTTACGAAATTGGTTTGTTTGTTGAATTCATTTACTGCACCAATCAATGTATTGTTGCTTATATTGTCCAAATGCCCACGATATCGCAACCAAGGTCCCGCCATCGAAATATGGTCGGTGGTGCATTTTCCAAAAGCTTTGATGAGAAGTTTTGCGCCCATCAAATTCTTGCCATCCCAAGGCTGGAAGGGTTCCAGTAACTCCAATCTCTCGCTGTCTTTTGCCACTTTCACCTCCACGCTGCTGCCATCTTTCTTGGGTGCCAAATAGCCGTTATCCAAAACATCGAACCCCAATGGCGGAAGTTCCACTCCAATCGGTATATCTAGTTTTACGTATTCCCCTTCTTCGTTCAACAATGTATCATTCATCGGGTCAAAATCCAGTCGCCCGGAAATTGCAATTGCAGCTACCATTTCTGGCGATCCCACGAAGGCGTGTGTATTTGGGTTTCCATCGGCACGTTTTGAAAAGTTCCGATTAAAAGAATGCACAATGGTATTTTTTTCATCCCCTTTTTTATCGCTTCTATCCCATTGACCAATGCAGGGACCACACGCATTGGTAAAAATTGTGGCACCCAATTGTTCAAACACGTCAAGCAAGCCGTCACGTTCTGCCGTAAACCGGATTTGCTCGGAACCGGGATTTATTCCAAAATCACTTTTGGGCTTCAACTTTTTGTCAATTGCTTGTTGCGCAATGGATGCTGCGCGCGTCAAATCTTCATATGAAGAATTGGTACACGAACCAATCAAGCCCCATTCTACTTTTAAGGGCCAATCATTTCGGCGGGCCTTATCGCCAAGTTCGCCAACGGGAGTTGCCAAATCCGGGGTGAACGGACCGTTTAAATGTGGTCGCAATTCAGTAAGGTTTATTTCGATTACTTGGTCAAAATATTGTTCAGGGTTTTCGTAAACCTCATCATCCCCTGTGAGATATTCCCTTATTTTATTGGCTTCGTCCGCAATTTCCGCACGGTCAGTGGCCCGAAGAAAACGTTCCATCGAGTCATCGTAACCAAAGGTTGAAGTGGTGGCGCCAATTTCTGCACCCATATTGCAAATTGTGCCTTTTCCGGTACACGAAAGGTTTTTCGCTCCCGGCCCAAAATATTCAACGATTGCGCCGGTACCCCCTTTTACGGTAAGAATTCCGGCTACTTTTAAAATCACATCTTTGGAAGCAGTCCACCCATTTAGTTCCCCGGTTAATTTTACGCCAATCAATTTCGGGAATTTAAGTTCCCACGCCATCCCGGCCATTACATCCACTGCATCTGCACCACCCACACCTATTGCCAACATTCCCAAACCTCCGGCATTCACGGTGTGCGAATCCGTCCCAATCATCATCCCCCCCGGAAAAGCATAATTTTCTAACACCACTTGATGGATGATGCCCGCGCCTGGACGCCAAAAACCAATGCCGTATTTATTGGAAACCGATTCCAAAAAGTCAAAAACCTCGCTACTAGTTTCGTTTGCTCTTTTCAAATCTGGCACTGCACCTTGTTTCGCCTGAATTAAATGGTCGCAATGCACGGTGGTGGGCACGGCCACTTTAGGCTTTCCGGCCTGCATAAATTGAAGCAATGCCATTTGCGCCGTTGCGTCTTGAAGGGCAATGCGATCGGGTGCAAAGTCTACATAATCTTTGCCTCGCTCAAAAGCTTTACTGGCCTTTCCTTCCCATAAATGGGTATATAATATTTTTTCAGAAAGCGTCAAGGGTTTCCCGGTAATTTCACGGGCAGCATCTACCCTTGTTATGAATTGAGAATACATTGTTTTAATCATTTCTATATCGAAGGCCATAGTGGTGGTTTTAATATTTTGAAGTGATACAAATTTACCAAAAATTGCTGCCGTTTAAAAATTATTAAGGAAATTGAGATAACTATGAGAATAATTCAATAAAAGGAAATATTTATACTCCATTTTTAAAGAATGTTTAAAACTGAAGGGGGAAAAATATGAAATTGAAATTTTTGGTATTTAACAAAGAAAAGATGAACAGTAAAAAAAGTTTGAATTTGTCAAATTTTTGAAGAAAAATGTAGGTTAATCCTAATTTGTATTTCTTTCTATTCTATAAAATGTAATTAGTTTTACAATCAACAATCCTATACCAATTAAATTTAAAATTGCAGCTAATAATAGTAAGTTGCTGCCATTTATTAATCCAAATTCCCAATGAAATAATTTAAAAAAAAGCCCCACCAACAGTCAATACAATCCCAATTAAAAATAAAATAAATGGATATATGAATTCTTTAAACTTCATCAATACAACCCTCTGATAATATCCTCAATACTCAACCCCTCTGCTTCGGCTTTGTAGTTTTTTATCAAGCGGTGCCTAAGCACCCCGATGGCGGCTTTTTGGACATCAACTATGTCGGGTGAAAATTTCCCGTGGAGTGCGGCATTTGATTTTGCTGCCAAAATAAGGTTTTGGGAAGCCCGGGGGCCTGCACCCCAATCGATGTAATTTTTAACAATATCCGGTGCAGTGGGACTGTTTGGCCGGGTTTTGCCAACCAATGTAACAGCGTATTCCACCACGTTATCGGCTACGGGAATCCTTCGTATCAATTGCTGAAAATCAATTATTTCTTGTGCAGTGAATAAGGGATTTACTTTTAAAATTTCCCCGGAAGTAGTTGTTTTCACCACTTCCACTTCTTCCGAAAAAGAAGGATATTCCAGATTAATGGCGAACATAAAACGGTCCAATTGAGCTTCGGGTAAAGGATAGGTTCCTTCCTGCTCAATAGGGTTTTGGGTAGCCAAAACAAAATACGGTAAATCCAGTTTGTAATGATTTCCAGAAATGGTAACAGCGCGTTCCTGCATGGCTTCCAGCAAAGCGGCCTGGGTTTTTGGAGGGGTCCTATTTATTTCATCAGCCAAAATGATATTGGCAAAAATGGGCCCTTTTATGAATTTAAATTCGCGGTTTTGATCCAGTATTTCAGAACCCAAAATATCGCTTGGCATCAAATCGGGCGTAAACTGTATCCTTTTGAACTTGAGGCCCAAGGCTTCCGCAACTGTATTAACCAAAAGGGTTTTCGCCAGACCAGGAACGCCAATCAACAATGCGTGTCCGCCTGAAAAAATGGCAAGCAACACTTGCTCCACCACTTCATCCTGGCCAACAATTACTTTTTTTATTTCCTGCCGTAAGGCATTATATTTTGAAACGAGGTTTGCTACTGCTGCTACGTCTGACATTTATTTTTCTAAATTTATATTTTCACCCAATCCCCGGAAAATTCACATTCCTGATAATCTTCGTTGATGTTCACGTAAGTATCTTTTATTTTGCTATTCTGCCAGGTGTTAATTTCCCTGATTTGTTTTTCGCGCAGGGCGAGTTGTTTTATGCGTTCATAGTCTTTGGAATAATCAGCGGCATGTTCTTCATATCTTTTGGTAATAGTGAGGATTTTTAGATCGCTTTTACCCGTATAATCACGGTCTGTATAAACCGGGGAAACCTCGCCTTCTTTAAGATTGTAGACCTGCGCACTGAGCGTTGGATCCAATTTAGTAAGGTCGAACTTGGTGTCGAAAGAAAGAGGGTTTATCAACTGTCCGCCATCATTCCGGGTTTCCTTATCGTCGGAAAATTGCCTAGCGGCATCTTCAAAAGTAAGTTCCCCAGCAATTATTTTTGCCCTGATATTCTCAATTTCTGTTTTTGCCACATCAATGATTTGCTGCGAAACTTCGGGGAAAAGAAGAATATGTCTTACATCCACTTCTTGGCCACGAATTTTTTCGACAAATAAAATATGGTAACCGAACTCAGTTTCGAAGGGTTCACTTATTTCGCCCTCCATTAATGAAAAAGCTTGATCTTTGAATTCCTTGGCCCACGGCGATTCCCTTTTGATGCCGGCATACAGCCCCCCCTTCTTAGCAGAACCCGGATCTTTGGAATATAAAACCGCTTTGGTTGCAAAACTTACCCCTTGATCTATGATTTCAGCCCGCATTGCGTTAAGCCTATCTATTACGTCTTGCCGTGCTTGCGCTGTGATTTCGGGTTCTATCACTATTTGAGCAATCTCCAACTCAGCACCAAAAACAGGACGTTCAGCTTCCGGGATCGAAAAGAAAAATTTCCGGACTTCTTCAGGAGTAATTTCCACTTTCTCAATTACTTTCTGTTGCATCAAACCCGCAAGCTTGATGGTTTTGTTCACTTCGAATAAATCTTTTCGCAGGTCTGAGAAATTATCTTTACGGTAATACGCGGCCACTTTTTCCTCACTGCCTATCTCGGTTACCATATATTCCAATTGCTGGTCTAAATAAGAATTAATCTCTTGATCGGAAACCATGATACTGTCTTGTTTGGCGTGATGGGCATAAAGTTTATCTTCCATCAATTTACCCAATAATTGGCAACGGGTTACCCCATCAATTGAAATTCCCTGCGAGCTAAGTTCTACATAACTTTTGTCAATGTCGCTATCCAAAATAACATATTCACCGATAACGGCACTAATCCCTTCGGCTTTATAGCGCTGAAAAGATTTTAAGGTATCATTCCGTACAATCTGTTGCTGCAACACCGCAAGCGAATCGTTGTATTGCACCACGCCCATACTGTCGGCGGTTATTACTTCCTGTGCCATCATTCCCAAAGAGGAAAAGGCCAAAAGCAATGAACTAATTATTTTTGTAGATTTCAAAATTTTCTGATTTAATGGCATCTTTTGTAATGTCTTTTTCAAGTTCTTTAATGAGCTCAAGTTTTCTTTGGTTTAATATAATTTGCTGAAGGGTAGGTTTAATGAAGGAAAGCGGGGCAATATCATTGGGTTTTAATACATTTTGAATTTTCACCAAATATACTCCTAATGAATCTTCCAATTGCGTGAAATTCGATTTTTTTAACACCTCATCGCTTTTGGACTTTAATACCGGCAAAACCTTCAACAAGGTTTCTTTTTGAACCCAAAGCGAATCATTAAAATTATGGGAAATGAACTTGAAATCCTGTGAATTTAATTGGCTCCTATCTTTTAAATTAAACCGTGAAAATTTTTCTTTTACCATTGCAAGGCCTGAATAATCTGGGGCCACTTGTACATAGCGCATTTGCACCAAAACTTCGTTAAGCCTGAAATTGTCCTTGTTGGCTTCATAATATTCCTGATATTCGGTACCGGAAATTGTACTGTCCAGTTTTTTGCCAACGATTACGTTTTTATATGCTTCGGTGAGTAGATCGCTTTGATATTCTTTTACCAATTTATCGTATTCATTCAATTTTTCCTGCGCCAGGTTTAATTTGGCTTGGTCAATAAGCAATTGTTGCGTGGCCCAGCGGGTAATATAGTTGCTTACAATTAAAACACTGTCTTCGGGCGAAGTGTTTTCTGAAATCAGGTTTTGAACATCCTCTTCATATAAATAGGTTTTATTTACACGTGCAATAGGGTTTTTATTTACTTCCTCGGTAAAAAAATCACAGGAAACAAAAAACAAATTAGACGCTATCAGCATTAAAACATATTTCACATCAAGTCTTTTTTAACGCGTTTCAATACTTTTTTGTTGACCTCAACTTTATATTTATTGCGCAATTCCTGCATCCATTTTTCTTCCAAATCGTTTTGATAATCGCTCAACGCCCTTCCTTTTATATTTTCCAAAGATTGAATTCCTGGAGCATTTACACCAATTACGTTAATCACAACAAATGAGCCGTTATGCGGATAAACCTTTGAAACACCTGTTTTCATTTCTAAATTTTCGGGAAGTTCGCGTTGTCCAATCTCAAAAAGACCGTGGGTCAATATTATATTTACCGTTTCGTTGGTATTTAATAGTTGTTTAATCTCAATTGCGGTTTTTCCTTCCAAAAACAACTTTTGAGCCCGTTCGGCAATTGTTTTATCTGTTGCGGAAAGGATTTCCCCTGTAATACCTTCTTTTGAAATGTATTGATTTTTACTGCGGTTGTAAAACTCCTGCAAACCAAGGGAATCTGTCTGGGCTTTTTGCCAAATATTTAAGTTCATCACATCAAAAATCAAAAGGCCGTCCCGATATTCGCCAAGAATGGACGCATACTCTGGGTTATCTTCTTCAAGCTTGTATTTAAAATAATTTTTCAGCTCTTGGGTTTCAAATTCTTCGAAAAAATCTACAGCTTTATAGCCTTTTAATTGAGATGGTCTTGATTTACTTTTTCGCTCATAGACATAATTTCCAAAATCTGTCAACCACAAATCGCGCTCCCCAATAGTGTAAACAACTTTATTTTCTGAAGTGGGCAAACTGTCTTTGTCCCATTTTCGGTTTAAATAATCTTCACCCAAATATTTGTCAAAAAAGGCAGTGTAATCATTCCCTTTTTTGAAACCGTATTTATCCTTTATATTTTTATTTACGGCATTGGTCACTATTTTTGAACGGCCCGGTTCGGCTACTTGTTTTTCAAGCATTTCCCTTTCGCTTTCAAAAGTCGCGAGCGGAAAGGTTTCGTCCAAACGGATGATGTGCCACCCGAAATCCGTTTTTACGGGTTTGCTTATTTCGCCGGGGTTTTTAATAGCATAGGCTGCATCCTCAAATGATTCGGATCTCAAATCGCCCTTGGTGAAAGCGTTCAATTTACCATCTTTAACTGCTGAATTTTTATCATCTGAAAATTGCTTTGCCAAACTTTCAAAAGATTCGCCCTGTTGCAACAAAGTATAAATTTCATTAACGCGTTCTTCGGGATTGAAAGTTTTCGGGCCTTTATTATCGGAAATCATAATATGCGAAACCCCGATTTTAGGCATTTTTTTCCTCCGATCGTTTACTTTGATAATATGATAACCAAACTGAGTGCGCACTATTTCGGAAATCCCGCCTTCTTTTGTATTATAGGCCGCGGTTTCAAAGGGGTAAACCATTTTGAAAACGGTGAAGTAACCCAAATTTCCCTCGGAATCCTTAGCATTTGGTTCTTCGGAATAGGTAGCGGCTAATTTGGCAAAGTCTTCCCCTTTCAAAGCTTTTTCACGGGCTTCACTTATTTTGTTGTAAGCCCTCAGTGTATCATTGGGCATCGCATCATAGCCAATGCGGATCAAAATATGGGAAGCATTTATTTCCTCCAAACTCCTTTGATAAGCTTCTTTTGCAATTTCCAAGGTCACTTTGTCCTCAAAAATATAATTGCGCGAAAGCTGATCCTGATATTGCAAAAACTCTTTTTGGTACAAAGGTTTTTCGTGAAGACCTTGGGCGCGAGCTTCAGCTATCTTTAATTTATAATCAATGAAAAGGTCCAAATAGGCGTCAATGTTTTTCTGTGAATCATCCTGAACCAGTTCCAAATTTTTCTGATAAACGCTTTTAAATTCTGAAGCATAAACAGGATTGCCGTTAATGGTCATCAAAGTTTCCTTTTTTGACTGTGAAAAAACCGTGGCGGCAAAAAATAAAACCGTTACTAAAAAAATATTGTTTTTATTCATTTTGACTGATAAATTTAAATTAAACAAAGCGTGGCAAAAATAACAAAAACCCAGCGTTGGGCAAGTTTGAAAAGGCAAACGTTTTTAATGGCTTTATAGTGTTTTGAAGGGGTTAAAAAATAATGTCCTTTTTGAAATATTAAAAAAAGTATCTTAGCCCTGCTTTTATTGAAAAAAAATGGAAGAAAGGATAAAGCTCATTTGGGACTTTCACGGCCCGAACGCGGCACGGATAGCAGAACACCACTCAAATCATCTTGCGGAATTCTCAAAAGCCGAAGGTTTAAAAAACACCTTTCACTTTACTGAAGAAATAACACCACTTCACCACCTTGCCATTTTGGTGGTTGAGAAATCTTTAATGAATAGTTTGCGTGAAAAACTAAAACCCAGCCGGGGACAGGTTTACAGGGAGAATTCAAGTTTATAGTTTCTTGATTCTTTAATTTTACTTCTTGATTCTTGATTCTTGATTCTTACTTCTACCTCCCTTCCCTCTTCCGATTATTTATACTAATTTTACCGCCTTAAACCCTAACAAAATAATAGCATGAAATTCTTAAAGATTGTTTTCCTTTTTATAAGCATTACCGCATTTTCGCAAGGCAAGGTTGGCGCAGTTGACGTAGATTACATCCTTGCACAAATGCCCGGTTTAGAAACAGTTCAAACCAATATTGAAGCCTATGCACAGCAACTGGACGTGGACTTGAATAAAAAAATAGATGAATACAAAGTGCTGGCTGAAGCATACAGGACTGGCGATGCTGGTTTTACCGAGGCCGTAAAAAAAGAAAAACAGACAGCTTTAGTTGCCTTGGAAGCTGATATTCAAAAATTTCAACAGAACGGTGCTACGCTTATCAATATAAAAAGGGAAGAATTTTTAAGGCCGTTGTACACGAAAATTGGTGAAGCTTTGGATAGAGTGGCCAAAGCACAGAACTTTACCCAAGTGCACGTGGCCGATGCCAATATTGTTTATTTAGACCCTGCTTACGACCTTACGCTATCAATAATTCAGGAATTAGGGATTACAGTAAAAGAGGAATAATTATATTCATTGGCAATCAATCCCTACCTACTATAATTAGGTGCTTCATTCGTGATCGTCACATCGTGCGGGTGACTTTCGTTGATGCCGGATGCGGTTATTTTCACAAATTTCCCGGTTTCCTTTAAAGTTTCAATATCCTTTGCTCCGCAGTAACCCATACCAGCGCGTAGCCCACCAATAAATTGCGTCATGCTTTCCAGCAAATCACCTTTGTACGGTACCCTTCCCACAATGCCTTCGGGCACCAGTTTTTTGATATCATCTTCCACATCTTGAAAATAGCGATCTTTTGAGCCATCTTTCATAGCTTCCACGGAACCCATCCCGCGATAGGATTTAAACTTTCTACCTTCAAAAATAATTGTTTCACCCGGAGATTCTTTGGTTCCCGCGAGTAAAGACCCCAACATCACACAATCTGCACCGGCCGCAATAGCTTTAGGTATATCGCCAGTGTAACGAATTCCGCCATCGGCAATTACTGGAACTCCACTACCTTTTATAGCCGCAGCAACTTCTAGTACCGCTGAAAACTGAGGAAATCCCACCCCTGCCACCACACGTGTTGTACAAATGGAGCCAGGGCCAATCCCAACTTTCACGGCATCTGCGCCCGCTTTTACTAAATATTTTGCTGCCTCGGCAGTAGCGATATTGCCCACCACCACATCCAAATTGGGGAATTTATTTTTTACCATTTTTAAAACCTCGACTACCCCTTTTGTATGGCCGTGGGCTGTGTCGATGATAACGGCATCAACATGGGCGTTTACCAAAGCTTCGGTGCGTTCAAGAACATCGGCAGTTACTCCAAGTGCAGCTGCAACGCGAAGCCGTCCAAAACTATCCTTGTTTGCCGTTGGTTTTTGGGTGAGTTTGGTAATGTCACGAAAGGTGATTAACCCCAATAATTTGTTGTCCTTATCTACAACAGGCAGTTTTTCAATCTTGTTTTTTTGAAGGATTATTTCTGCCTCCTTTAAAGAAGTACCATGGGAAACAGTGACCAAATTCCCGGAAGTCATCACTTCGCTTAACGGACGTTTCATGTCCTTTTCAAACCGAAGGTCGCGGTTGGTAACGATGCCGATAAGTTTTCTATCGGAATCGGTAATGGGGATTCCCCCTATGCCGAATTCGCGCATTGTGTTTTGTGCATCGGCAACGGTAGCGGTTTTCGGAAGTGTAACGGGATCTTGAATCATCCCGCTTTCGGCACGTTTTACTTTCCGGACTTCCGCAGCTTGTTCATCAATGCCCATGTTTTTATGCAATACCCCAATACCTCCTTCGCGGGCCATTGCAATGGCCATGGCACTTTCGGTAACGGTGTCCATAGCTGCCGAAACGATTGGCACGTTCAGGGATATATTTCTGGAAAATAATGTTTTGATGGAAACCTCCCTAGGAAGGATATCGGAATATGCGGGCACTAAAAGTACGTCGTCGTAAGTTAGGCCTTCGCCCAATATTTTGTTATTGTGTGCAGTCATTGCAATTAAATTTTAATTCCGAAGAATGGATGAAAGTTGCTATTTAATTGCGTGCAAATGTACGGAAATTTAGATACCAATCATTATTTCCTTTTTGTAAATCCTTGAGGAATAAAAAGCTTTTCAGAATCGTACAAACTTATGTATAGCAGGATTGGTTCTTTGATACCTTCATAAGTAACTTCATACACATCTACCAAAGCATTTCCTCCAAAACTATTTTCACTTGGGTACGGACAACACGCACCCCGCCTGTGAAAACTTAACTCCTCATTGTTGGGCCCAGCCAATGAAGCAATATACCTACGTTGGTTAATTACACCGCCTTCCGTAAAGCCTCCAACCATAATTGGATTCTTTTCTGTAATTCCATATCCTTTGTTTTCGGAAAAATCGGTAACATCAAAAAACGGTTCATATTGGTTCGAGGTACCAACAGGGTTTGAACTGGAACTAAGTATTGCTGGTTGTTTGCTTTTACAGGAAATGATAGAGCCAATAATAACAAAAAAGAAAAATAATTTTTTCATTTTTTAGGTTTTAAAATATTCAAAATAATCATTTTTATTTAAATCACTTCAAAGAAATTTCCAATTGCTGTTTAAATTGAAGCCGGGCCACGCCCACCCATTGCAAAAGCAGTTTCCGTTCGGCTTCCGAAATATTGCCATGTACCCAAGTATAGGATTGTAAGGGCATTTCGCCCTCTTCTACCATCTCAAATAATTCTTCCAATTTGTGGTCTTTCTTTTTCACCGAATAGCTTTCCCAATCCGCAACATTGAAATGCTCCTTTCCTTCCTCGATATGGTCTTCAAGCCACAAAGAAACCGGGGCGATTTCGGAATACCACGGATATTGGGTTTGGTTGCTATGGCAATCGTAACAACTTTCCTTTAAAATGGCCGCCACTTTTGCTGATGGTTTTGTTTCGAATTCAAATGGGCCCACGCTTTCATAACCACCGGAATTTTTTTCGGGTCTAAAAAATTGAAGTATAACTAATGCAATCAGCGCAATGACCAGAATGATTTTTACGATTTTTTTCATTTTTGAATAGATTTTAAATAAAGAATAATTGCTTTCCGAATATCGGCCGCCGGTTCATTTTCAGTGGGAATATAAACATTTAAAACCCCGGGATTTTCGGGGGTTAAAAAAGGGATGTCAAAGCCTTTCAGTAAATAATCCGAAAAAGCGATTTTATAGGTTTTCGTTTCGTTCAAAAGATTTCCCGTAATCCTCCAACTCCCATTTTCATCCTGGGAAATATTATCCCGTTGAAGATAAGCGCCTGTGCCCGCTTTCAAGTTCCCGAAATCCAAAATTTCTTTTAATAAACTTCCTTTTAATTCCACTTTAAAAATCGAGCCGCCAAAGGGAAGCACGCGAAAAATATCTAAACTGCTTACGTCGCCTTCCAGCTTATCGTCCAAACGGATGGAGCCGCCGTTCACAAGTGCTCCGTCAACATCATTAAACGCTGCTGCCATGCTTTGTGCTATAATTCCGCCAAGGTTTGTTTGTTGGCTCCGGCTGGCGGAATCGGTGCCATCCAAGGGAATTTCAGCTTTATAAATTACTTCATTAGGGTTCGGGATTATCTGTTTTATTTCATTTTCAAGAATTTTGCTCCATTTGTCCACAATCATTTCCACATAGGGTTGAGAGGCAGTTTTATCATTTACATTTACCAATTCCGAATGAACATGAAGGGAATCTTTCCTTTTATTAAAAGAAAGGGTGTGTACATAAACCGATTTGGCATTAGCATCTGCCTTTGCAATGGTGGTATTGCCAACATTTACCAACATATTGTTATGCTCGTGGCCGCCCATGATTAATTG
>JBBQKI010000039.1:0-17797 GCA_038326725.1 Flavobacteriales bacterium | reverse complement strand
TTCCGTAAATTTTCTTGAGTTCATTGAAATTTGCTAATTCAAGTTTTGAAAACTCGTGGTACCATATCAATAACTGCGTTTCTGCTTTAGGATATTTTTTGATATAGAATAAAATCGTTTTTTTTACGAGAATTTTCATGGGGACAAATATAACCAAAAAGTTTTCAATTTGCAAACACGCATAACTGGAAGAGCTTAGGGCAGTGGTGGGCGAGTAAAATGGATTTTGGTATATTTGGGGATAAACCCAATAAAGTTAGGGTTATAAATAAGTTATGAATAATAGTGAAAAAACATCTATAAAATGATAAAATGGAAATCACATTATATAGTAATTATGATGTTGGTTATCGGACTTATTTCATCTTTTTTCTTTATGAATAAACAATCTGACTTTTATGAACGATTAGAAAAAATAGATAAAAATAAAAGCTATGATATACAAGTTATTGACGCATACAATGAAAGAGGAATTTATTTTCTGAATAATAAATACTTTTTAAATAGTTCAACTTATGTTATTGGAAGTAATTACGGATATTCAAAGGATCATGCAATTTGGAGGCCAAAAAAAGCCAAATATATTCCTCAAATAGCTGATATTTCGGCACCTTTTAGAATATATAAGGAAATAGACAATGATACTTTGAAATTAAAAAAAGAAGATAAAACAATTTTACTTCTTTTGGCGAATGAGTAAAAACTATGCACAACAAAGAACTAAGGTAAAAACCAATTACCTTTCCAAAACCAAACCCCATCACGGTTTCCGCTCCTTGATCAAATAACCATACACCGGAAAATGGTCGCTATAGCCGCCGGTAAACCCATTTACAAAACTGCGGAACGGATAGCCATTGTAAGCCCCGTTGGGGGTTTCCAAATAGGCTTTGTTAAAGATGCCAGCTTTATAAAAACGATAAGATGAATACTCTTTTTTCATCAATTCGGTGGAAAGCAGCATTTGGTCAAAAAGGTTCCAGCCATCACGGTAGGCCAAGGTGCCAAGCCCTTTTTTAAGCAGGGCTTCCATGGGATTGTACAGTTGTTTTAGTCCCATGTTTTCCCTTTCATTTTGGGTGTTAAGCACTTTTTTTAAACTTGCGTTGGTGGGGTCATCATTGAAATCGCCCATGTTTATGATTTTCGCATATGGATTTTCGTTAAAGAGTGAATCCATTATATACCGGTTCAATTCCGCAGCTTTTATGCGCTTTGGCCGGCTGCGTTCCTCGCCCCCGCTTCGGGAGGGCCAATGGTTTACGATTAAATGAATCTTTTCCCCATCCAACATCCCGCTCACCACCAATTGGTCGCGCGTAAAAATCCGCCTTGTTTTGTCGTGTTCTTCATAAAGCAACAGTGCGTGAGTTTTGTAATTTGTTGGCGTAAATATTTCTTTCCGGTATAGCAGAGCCACGTCTATACCACGCCGGTCCGGAGAATCAAAATGGATGATGCCGTAGTTTTTTTGAACCAAAGATTCCTGATTTACCAAATCTTCCAGCACCCGCCTGTTTTCAATTTCACAAAGCCCGATGATGGCGGGGGAAGTGCCGCTAACTTCTTCCCCAATTTCTGAAAGTACACGGGCGGTGTTTTTCAATTTTAAATTATAAATTTCTTCGGTCCACCGGTCCTTTCCTTCCGGGGTACGGTCATCATCAAAGGTTAAAGTGTCGTTTTCAAAATCATATAAATTTTCAACATTATAAAAAGCGATGGTGTTTATTTTGTAATTTTTTTCGGATTGCCCAAAAATGGAAATACTTGAAGCAATAAAAATTAAGAGTAAGAATCGAAATCTTTTCATTGAGCTTTAATTTATATATTATGAAATTAATTATAAAATTAAATGCAATATTGGTAAATTAAAATTTATTTCATAATTTAGTTTTCACTTCCCGAATAATTAAGCAACTCCCCTCTATTTTTTTAAAATGAAACCAATCATTTTTATTTGGGGTGTTCTGCTTGGCAGTATTTTTTCGGGAATTTCCCAAAACACCATTATTAAAGGTCGTGTTGTGGATACCTATTCCAATGAAGTTATCCCTGATGTTGAGATTGAAATAAATGAAAGTCCTTTTGGCACCCATACAAATGCCGAAGGGGGTTTTAATATGAGCAGCGAAGATTTTCCTTTGGGGGAACAAGTCTTAATTGTTGTAAAAAAAGGATACACCACCCTCCGTATCCCTATTATTATTGAAAGTGGAAAAACCCTAAACCTCGACCCCATTTTATTGGAAATCGATTTAAGCGAAGTGGAATCGCAGATTGGCGTCATAAGCCTTTCGGATCTTGAACTGGACGATGATGAGGGTATTTCCTATTCAATTTCGGGCCTGTTGCAATCTTCCAAAGATGTTTTTTTGAACGCTGCTGCATATGATTTTAGTGCCACATTTTTCCGCCCTCGGGGATTGGACAATGCCAATGGGAAAGTGCTCATCAACGGTATCGAAATGAACAAGCAGTACGATGGCCGGCCGCAATGGGCAGATTGGGGGGGATTGAATGATGTGCAACGAAACCAGGAGTTTTCAATGGGTTTAAGTGCAAATGATTACACTTTTGGCGATGTTGCAGGCACAACCAATATGATTATGCGTGCGTCCCAATTTCGTCAGGGTGGAAGAATTTCCTATGCCACTGCCAACCGTAGCTACACCGGGCGGGTGATGGGGTCTTATCACAGTGGACAAAGTTTAAAGGGTTGGGCCTATTCTTTTTTACTGTCTCGCCGTTTTGGGGAAGAAGGGTTTTACGACGGCACTCTTTACGATGCCAATTCCTTTTTTGCTTCGGTGGAAAAAAAATTAAGCAGCAATCACAGCCTTAACCTTACCGCTTTTTATACCCCCAACCGCCGTGGCCGTTCCACTGCAATTACGAAGGAAGTAAAGGATTTAAAAGGAATTGAATATAACCCAAACTGGGGCAATCTAAATGGGGAAATGAGAAATTCCCGGATGAAGATCGTGGAAGAGCCCGTAATTATGTTGAACCATTATTGGAATTTATCTGAAAAAACTACCATAAACACAAATCTCGGGTATCAATTCGGGAAAATAGGCAACACCCGTATCGATTATGGCGGTACGCGGCTTATAGAGGTGGACGGGCAACAAACTTATATTGGTGGTGCAAGAAATCCGTATCCCAATTATTATCAGAAACTACCTAGCTATTTTCTGAGATTTGATGATCCTTCACCATTGGATTATCAATATGCCTATTTAGCAGAGCAGGAATTTTTAAATGATGGGCAATTAAATTGGAACGCTATATATGAAGCAAATGCCATTTCAACGGCAAATGGCGGGAACTCTATTTATGCAATACAGGAAGACCGAACGGACGATACCCAAATTACTGTGAACACTATTTTGACTAGCCAGATTTCCGATAATTTTATTTTAAACGGAAACCTCAGTTATCAAAATTTAAAAAGTGAAAATTTTGCTGAACTAAAAGACCTGTTGGGCGGAAACGGTTATTTGGACATCGATTATTTCGCGGAAGGTGGTGATAACGTAATTATTGGAGACGTCGCACAAAGCGACCTCAAAAACCGCAACCGAATTGTAAAAGAAGGCGATCGATACAAGTATAATTTTGAACTGAATGCAGATGTTATTTCTGGTTTTTTGCAGGGCAAATTCAAATACCGAAAATTGGATTTTTACACAGCTGTAACTGCTTCGCAAACCAAATACCAGCGCAACGGGTTATTTGAAAACGGGAATTTTCCCGGTAATAAATCTTTCGGTGAAAGTGAAGCTTTAAGTTTTACCAATTATGGCGTAAAAGCAGGAATGATTTTTAAAATAACGGGCCGTCATTTGATTGATTTGAACGCCGGATATTTGACCAAAGCTCCGAATTTACGGAATACTTTTAGCAATTCCCGCCAAAGTAATAATGTAGTTATTGGTTTGGAAAGTGAAGTTACCCAAAACGCAGGGCTGAGTTATATTTTCCGTTCGGCTATTGTAAAAGCACGGCTTACGGGCTATTACAACAAAATGATGGATCGGACGGAGATTGGTTTTTTCTTTACTGAATCAGCACAGGGTTTTGAAGAGGGTAACGCATTTGTTCAGGAAATAACATCGGGCATCGAAACACGGAGTATGGGCGGCGAACTGGGCATCGAAGCACAAATGACGCCCACCATAAAACTGAAAGTCGCCGCTTCGGTTGGGCAACATCTTTATACCAATAATCCAAAAATGTATTTAAGCAGTGAGGATTTTGATAAGCTCACCTTTGGCGACGGCACTACCAAACTGAAAAATTATCACGTGGCGGGAGGTCCGGAACGCGCATATCAAATTGGGTTTGAATATCGATCACCGGAGTTTTGGTGGTTTGGCGCAACCTTGAATTATTTTTCGAATGCATATATCGATATCAGCAATTTAAAACGCTCCGATGCTTTTTCTTTATCGTTGGACGGCCAAACCAATAGTATATATGATCCGGAAATTGCCAAAAAATTATTGAAGCAAGAAGAATTTGAAGATTATTTTCTGGTGAACGTTGTGGGAGGCAAATCTTGGATGCTTAAAGGTTATTTCGTTGGGTTTTTTGCAACAGTTTCCAATATCTTGGATCAAGAATACATTACGGGCGGGTTTGAGGATTCCCGGGTTGCTGATTATGATAAGGTTCTTAAAGAAAGTAAAAGGGAAACCCCTGTCTTTGGTTCGCGATATTTTTTTGGGAGTGGAACTACTTATTACATAAACTTATATGTTCGATTTTGATAAACTTTTTAAATCTATATTCCGATGAAAACACTACCATTTTATAAACTATCCTTGTTTCTTTTTCTATTATTGGGAATGTTAGCCTGTGTTAATGATGATGAATTTGAAGTCCCGAACACAGAAGTAATAGCCCCGAATATTAATGCTAATGACGTGATTGGCATTACTGCTTTAAACGATCTTTTGCTACAGGAACAAACCAACACCAACAATCCAGATGCAGTGCTTACACTTTTGGAAACGGGGAAATATATAACCGGTTACGTGATCTCAAGTGACGAGGCCGGCAATTTTTTTGAAGAGCTGCTACTTCAAGATGCCCCGTCCAATCCAAATCGGGGCGTAAAAATATTGATCGATGTAAACCCGCTCTTCACCACTTTTGAATTTGGCAGAAAAATATTTGTAAAACTCGACGGGCTAACGGTGGGTATCAACAGCGGGGTGTTAAGCTTGGGCATCCGCGATGGCAATGGGCTGGGAAAAATAGCCGAAGCTTCCCAATTCGATTTTTTGATCCGCGATGCGGTTGTGGAAACCATCGAACCTTTGCCCATCAACATTTCCGATTTCAATGATGAAAAAACGAACCTATATGTACGGTTATCCGATGTGCAATTCCATAGGTTTGAAGTTGGGGGCGAGGAGCCAAAAACCTTTGCGGCCGAGCCCACGGACCAGTTTGACGGCGAGCGTCTTTTGGAAAGTTGCGCCGAGGGCATCACCACTACTTTCAGCACTAGCACCTTTGCCGATTTTAAAGCCGTTCTTCTCCCTAGAGGAAGGGGAGATTTGGACGGAATTTTAAGCTATGATTTTTTTGGGGAAGCCTACAACATTAATGTGAATAACCCTTCGACAATTTATTTTGAGAGCGAAGCCCGTTGCGACCCCAATGAAATTACTTGCGGGATTTCCGAAACCACGGGAAGTAATATCCTCTTCACCGATTTCTTTGAAGATCAATCCCCGGGAGATCCAATTTCCGGAAACGGCTGGACCAACCATATTGAGGCAGGTACCCAGCTTTGGGAAGCCTTCACTTCTACAGGAAGCAGTCCTTCTTTGGGTATTTCGGCACGAATTGATTCCTTTGGGTCCGGCGATGAAAGTTCTGTGGCATGGTTAATTACGCCCCAAATCAATTTTGATGGTCAAGAAGGGGAAACCTTGAATTTCAAGACTTCGAACAGTTTTGCGGACGGCAGTATGTTGGAAGTTTTTTTCTCCAATGATTGGAACGGTAATCCCGAAACAATTGCAACCGCCACTTGGGACCTTCTTTCCGATGCCTATGTGGTACAGGACAACGACCCGTTTGCTAATTGGTTGTCCTCCGGAAACGTGAGCCTATCCTGTGTTACGGGGAATGGTTACATTGCTTTCCGCTATGTGGGGAGTGGGGAGGAAGCATTTGATGGCACCTATGAATTTGATGAAATTGTTGTTAATTCAGATTAATCTTTTGGCATCCACGAATTTCCTTAAATCAAAAAACCCCTACCATAAAATAAGCTGGCAAGGGTTTCCTGGTTGGTTACCAAATGGTAACGTACTTTAAAATTACTTTACAATCATGAATTCCGATCGCCTGTTTTGTTGGTGTTGTTCCTCGGTACAGCTATCGCCGCAGGCAACTTTGGGCCGGCTCTCGCCAAAACCTTTCCCGCTAATCCTGGCGGTAGCTATGCCTTTTGAGATAACATACTGTACTGCAACCCGAGCACGCCTATCGGACAGGTCCATATTATAGGCATCGCTGCCACGGTTGTCCGTATGGCCTTCAACACTTATTTTCATTTCGGGGTTTTTGTTCATCACGTCCACCAATTTATCCAATTCAAAAGCAGCTTGGGGCTTGATATTATGTTTGTTGAAATCAAAAAGGATGGGGTTTAAAACCACTTGATCGCCCACGATAATATCATCTATGGGCCGCAACTGTATGGTCACGGACTTGGTGCCTTCGGTAGGGTTGGCAGCCACAGTTACGGAATTGCTTTCATAGCCAGTAAGGACTGCTTGTATCATGTGTGCTTGCTTGCAGGCCGCGCTGAAGTTTCCTTTTCCGTTGGCCCCGGAGGTTTTGGAGCTCAATTTGTTTTCCATGCCATCGTAAAAATCCAAGCGTACTCCTGAAAGAGGCTCGTTGGTGGTGGCATTAACCACCAAAACATCGATCATGACTTCGCAGGATTCGATTTTTTTAATCATATAAATATCATCGCCGCCCTTGCCGCCTTCACGGTTGGAGGATACAAATCCTTGTTGTGTTGCGGTATCGTAGCTGTATGCGAAATCATCGGCACTGCTGTTTACACCCAGCCCAGGGTTTTTAACTTCACCAAAACCGGTTCCGGCTGCTTCGGCCATAAATACGTCCAAGCCACCCATTCCCAAATGACCATCACTTGAAAAATATAATGTTCCGTTGCTGTCCACATAGGGGAAAACTTCTTTTCCTTCGGTGTTTATATTGTCGCTCAAACGTTGTGGGGCACCAAAATTACTGCCATCCACGGTTACCATATAGATGTCCGATTTT
The DNA here is from genome assembly GCA_038326725.1 of Flavobacteriales bacterium. Taxonomy (GTDB): domain Bacteria; phylum Bacteroidota; class Bacteroidia; order Flavobacteriales; family Flavobacteriaceae; genus JBBQKI01. The sequence goes on along the minus strand of JBBQKI010000039.1, from coordinate 10,474 downwards.
CCTTTGCCTCCCGGCCTGTCGCTTGTGAAATACAAGGTGTTGCCATTGGGGCTAAGTGCGGGATGACCTGTTGAAAATTCACTGCTGTTGAATGGTACCGGCTGTGCGTCTTTCCATTCATTATTTACTTTTTCGGCATAAAATAAATTGATTTGGTTGATGCCCTCTGCGCTTTTTTCATAATCGCCGTCGTGATAGTCATTGCGGTCAAAATACATCCGCTTTCCGTCCGGGGTGATAGCCACTGTGCCTTCATGATATTTTGTATTAATCTCGCCGTCCAATAAATTGGCACTTTTTACAGTTTCGCCCACTTTTGAAGCCTTGTAAATATCCAAATATGGCTCTTCGTTCCAGCCATATTTTTTACGGGTGGTGTTCCTTGCAGAAGAAAAATAGAAATCGTTGCCTACCATAATTCCTCCAAAATCGGAATATTTTGAATTGATTTGATCCAAATTTGTGGCTGCAAATTTTTGCCTGTTTTCATCTATGATCTGCGGAAGATAGTCCGGATTCTTCATGAAATCCATCGCGCGGGAATCTGCAGGCTTCATTGTGGCAAAAGTTTTCATGTTTGTATTGTATTCACTGAACTTGCCGTTAGCCTTTAAAACTTGGGCATAGTTATAAACCGTTTCGGCATCAACGTTTTTAGATTTTACCACACGCTTATAATAGGTTTCGGCCTTTTTGGTATCGTTGATATAGTAATAACTGTTTCCCAACCTTTCGTAAACGTACATGCTGCCTTCTCCTTTTTTCAGAAGTTTTTGGTAGGCCTCGGCTGCATCGGTATATTGAAGCCTGTCGTAATACTGGTCCGCTTTTTTGGTTTTGCTATCTTGAGCGGTCATAAAAGCAGTGCTTACCGCGAAAAGTAGAAGGAATGTGTATATTTTTTTCATCTCGTGAAATTGATTTGGTTATTAGAAATATCTTGGTGAACGTAAAGCACGCTTGTTAAAGAAAACATCGAAAGTAACGATTACCTCGTGCGAGGAATCTGCCACGGTTTTAATGTCGGAAGTTACACGGTCATAGGCATAGCCCACTCGGATGTTGGGGGTTACCTGAAACCCTACCAAGCCGCTAAAGGAATCATCCAAACGGTAGGAGGCTCCAAGTTCAAATTTCTCGTAGAAAAGGGCGTTCAAATTCCCATCAAAAGAAACAGGGGCATCAAATGCAGATTTTACCATTACGGAAGGTTTAAGTTTGAAATTTTCCGAAATCTGGAAAACGTATCCCGTGGTTGCAAAATAATGGTTTGTCTCAGAACCGTATTTCAGCCCGTTTTCATCCAAATGCACAGAGTTCAATAAATTGGGTACCGAAAGCCCTAAATAGAAATTATCGGTATATAAAAATGCGCCTGCCCCAACATTGGGATATACGTTATTTATGTTTTCCGAGAAAAACGGGTCATTGGGATCCTGAAGTTCCAAGGCGGTTAAACCCACATCATGGAAGGTGGCCCCAGCTTTTACGCCCAAGGCAAGTTGCAGGGAGGTGCTCATTTGGAGTGTATAGCTGAAATCAACGTACACATTGGTTTCGCTGATTGGGCCCAATTCATCCTTAATGGCGGAAAGCCCAAGGCCCACCTTATCTCCAAAGGGCGAATGTGCGGAAAATGTATAGGTTTCCGGGGCGCCTTCAAAGCCCGACCACTGTTTGCGGTACAATGCCGTGAGGGAAAGGCTTTCCTTGGAACCCGCATAGGCAGGGTTCATCACGTTCATGTTGTACATATATTGGGTGTACTGCGGGTCTTGTTGTGCCGTGGCGACTTCGGTACACAGTACAAGGAAAAGTACTAATAGCGATAGTTTTTTCATTATGGTCTGTTTAATTTAAGTGTTATTTTATTTGTTGATATATATCCATCCCGTTACAGGATCATTGTTCAATAGGTTGATTACGTAATAATAAGTGCCAACGGGCAAATCATTGCCATCATTTGTTTGGCCAAACCATTCGTTAACGTAGTTTTCTTTTTCATAAACAATGCGGCCATCACGATTAAAGATCGAAATGTTCACAATGGTTTCTTTTTCGTTCAGGAATTCAAGGTCAAGGTTGTCGTTCAAACCATCATTATTGATTGAAATTCCCTGAGTTATTATGCAGTTTTTATTTTCATAAAAACTAACTTCAATACTGTCGGAACCCGTGCATTCGCCTGCAGTTACGGTAACGCTGTAGATCCCTTCTTCGGTTACATCTAAAGTGCTTTCGGTTTCACCGCTAATTATCCCGCCATCAACGGACCAAGCATAAGTAACTTCTCCCTCATCAAAATTGGAGGGTGATGCGTTCAAAACAATAATGTCCTGTGCGCATTTTAGTTGATCCTCGCCCAGTTCCACTATGGGGTTTTGCTGAAAGGTAACGGTGATGCTGTCTTCTTCGGTACAATCGCTGATGGTTACTTCCACGCTATAGGTGCCTGTTTCGTTAACAGTGATTGTTGAAGAGGTTTCACCGGTGCTCCATAAATAGGTGGCATCAGCGGGATTCCCTCCAGTGATTATCGGGACGATTTCAAAAGAATCACCATCGCAAAACAGCACGTCTTCCCCAAGGTCCACGGTGAAGGAAAAAGGCACCACGTTCACTTCATCGCGAACCAAGCAACCATTTCCGGTAACCTCGGCGGCGTAAAGACCGGGGTCCGTAACGCTTAATGTACTATTGGTTTCGCCGGCAATGGCAACACCATCTTGAAACCATTGATAAGTAACATTTTCAAGATCATCTATATTTGTGGGGGTGGCGTCCAAAATGATAGTTTGCTCATCGCAAAGAAGCCTTTCTTCACCCAGATCAAATTCGGGCTTCGCAAAGAACCCAACCGAAGCCTCATCGGTGCCGACGCACCCGCTGGCCGTAACTTGCGCAGTATAGATACCATCTTCGGTAACCGTTAAAGTATTTGAAGTTTCGCCCACAAGTTCCACACCGTCCAAAAACCATTGGTAGGTAGGATTATCGAGATCGGCGATATTGATAGGGGTGGCATCCAATATGGTAGAATCGCCATCGCAGATAATTTGATCCTCTCCCAAATCCACTTCGGGATTTGCGAAAAATTCAACCAGAATATCATCAGAACCCACACATTCTGCTGCGCCAAAGGTTACTTCTACGGTATAAACGCCCGTAGTGGAAACGTCCAGGGTAGAGGAGTTTTCACCTGGAATCAACACCCCGTCCTTGAACCATTCAAAAGTGGCATCGGGATCGGTAACGCCGGAATCCAAAGTAATGATGGTGCCCTCGCACTGGGCGTCCCCAGAGCCCAAAAGGATGTCCTCTCCCAAATCTATTGCGCCAAAGTCAAAACTTCCCGCTTCAATGAAAACGGCAATATCATAGGCAGTATCTGATTCATCAGCCACTACCAGTTTAATAGTATAGGGATTTCCGGGAACAACAGGACCTGTTGCAGTGAGGGGCACAATTTGGCCGTTAAAATCGATAGCGGCATCTGCAGCGGGGAAAAAAGGTTCGAAATTATAGCGGTCAAAAAATTCTTCATTGACGGCGCCGCAAAGACCGGGAACATCCGGGTGAATGTTTGTCACCTCAATTGGGATACTGGTCCCTGGCAAGACGGCAAGATTAATGGATATATTCGTTATCTGATCAGTAAGGATAAAGGCAAAGGCATCGGAAAAAGTACATTCAAAGAGTTGGTTGTATTCTTCAGAAGCCATAATAAAGTTGAAATTTATCACATCTATCTCGGGTACAAAATCAAATTGTATAGAAGAGGCATTACCTGTATTGGTTGCCGAGGTAAAAGCTTCCAGGTCCGCATCACCGGGCCATCCAAAACCGCCATCGCTATTAAGGTCAAAATTTGGGCCCGGCGCGTTTTGAAGATTTCCAGAAGACAGAACAACTCCTGATTTAAAGGGAAAATCGGAGCCGTTGGCATCAAAAGAGCCTATTCCATTTACATCCCCGAAATCGGTTCCGGTCGATGAGGAAATATTGGTAATGTCCGTACAGGCATTGTTGATCAATACATCTATCACCAATTCTTCCACGGTTTGGCTATCATCAACGGTTATCTGTGAAAATGCAATTGATGAAAAAAGAAAAAGGAGTGTAGCTACAAAAAGTTTAAAGTTCATATCATATATTTTTTTGCATTATGGTTACTAATTAGCGTCTCTGTTCAAATAGATCCAGCCCGTCGCCTGATTGTTATACACAGGATCGTTAGCGTTAAGGTCAATTACATAGAAATAAGTGCCGGTGGGCAGTTCGTTCCCATCTTTCGATTGACCAATCCATTCGTTGGTGTAATTGGTCCTCTCGAAAACTAGGAGACCCTGTCTATTGAATATCTGGAGCTTGGCGATTCCGCTACGGTCATTCAGGAACGTGAGGTCCAGGCTGTCATTAAAGCCCGGGGAACCATCGGGGGAAATTCCTTGCGAAATGGTACAGTTGCCCACATCGTAAAAGGAAACAGCTATATCATCTGAGCCTGTGCAATCCCCGCTGGAAATAATCACGGTATAGTTTTGTGTGCCCATATCAGAGCCATCCAAAACAATGTCCAAAGTATTGTCTGTTTCATTTGGGATGACAGCACCGTTCAACAACCATTGATAGGTAACTCCATCCTCGGTAGTGGTAGCGGTAAGGGTCTGCGGTTCGTTGCGACAGGTTTGGAAGTCATCTCCAAGGGATACTATCAGGTCATCGCTTGGGGTTATGGATATGGAATCTTGACCCGTGCATATTCCGCCAGTTACAATAACGCTGTAAACTCCTGCTCCGGTAACTACTAATGTAGGCTGGGTTTCTCCAGGAATAATGTTCCCATCCACGCTCCATTCATAAGTAGCGAGTGTGGGATCATAATTGGAAGGGCTGGCATCCAAAACAACTGGGCTGTCAAAACAGGTTACAATATCCTCGCCAAGGGAAATTATCAAATCTTTTGTAGTAACTTCAACACTGTCTGTAGCTACACAATTTCCAACAGTAACAATAACACTGTAAGTTCCTATTTGTGTAACTTCAAGGGTGGGACTGGTTTCTCCGGGGATCACAGTTCCGTCCAAACTCCATTCATAGGTAGCCGTCAAAGGATCGTAATTTGAGGGGGATGCGTCCAATATAACTTCTTCTTCAAAGCAGGTTTCAATATCCGCTCCCAATTCTATGTCTGGGGTTTCTTCCAAAACGATATTTACCGATTCCGTTATGGAACAATCATCTATTGTTACTTCTACGCTATAGGCGCCAGAAGTAGTAACGGTGATAGTTTGGGTGGTTTCGCCGGTGCTCCATAGAAATGTGGCATCCGCAGGATCGCCATCAATAACTTCTGCGGTAATGTCATAAGATTCTTCATCACAGAATTGCTGATCGCCGCCTAGGTCTACCGAAAAAGTAGCCACTGTAGATACAGTTACATCATCTGTTAGGACAACGACTTCCCCATTACAGGTGTTTGTATAGGTAATCCGTGCAGTATAAACTTCTGATCCGTCAGGACACACATTAATGGTAGGAGTAGTACCAATTACATCTCCATCAGAATTTAGCCACTCAAAAACAAAGGTTTCCACTCCGTCTGGAGCAAATCGCCAAGCTTCATTGGTAGCCGTCCAAGGAGAATCCGAAGTATTTCTTCCGGGGGGCACATAAGCTATGGTGCCGTCATTATTTTGTATGCCTAAGGCAGCATTTCCACTGTTCCAGCCCGGGCACACGGGTTTATCCTGAATATATATTTCTATTACATTGGAAAATTCATAGAACACGGCCATATGTGTCGCCAACAAATTATTGCACGCTCCAGAGAACATGGGAACCTCAAAATAGGAAACCACCAAAACCCGATTGGGATAAGTTCCTAAAACTTCATAACCTATTTCTTCGGTATTGGAAACACTGGGATCTATATCATGGACGGGGGTGAATACATTAGCTTCACCCAAGGTGGGGTTTGAATTATTGGGCAAATTTTCAGTGAAAGACCAACCATTACTTGTGTCGCCGGGATCCACATCAAAACGAAGCACCCCATTGGAACCTACCTGAAATTGGGTTTCCAAATTCCCAAAAAAGCAAAAATCAAAAGGAAGATCATCCACGGATGACCAGGCATCATCGATATTGGGGTTCAGGGGGTTTGCTAGTCCATCAAAAGGAAAAGGAGGATTATATGGAATACTTGTTACAGTATATTCCTCGCTTATGGTTTCAAAAATTTCAAGAAAGTCTGCCGTGATATCTGTACAACCAGAAGAATCGTCACAATCTATGGCCACGTCGGGGCCAGCATTTATAAACAAAGACCCAGGTCCTTGTGCATAACCGTTTAAAGATAACACCATAAAAAAAAGAAAACTTATACAAAGTTTGCCCAGGTTTTTAATGATTAACCCTTGTGCATGAAAACGATTTATGGAATGGAGAAGTAGAAGTTTATTCATATATACGCAATTGAAGTTTATTAAAAAGTAAATTTTAGGTTGTGTTTTAATAAAATTTTGGGAGTCGAAATATATGAATTTTCTTAATAAAAAAACTTTAAATTCAAAATTCCTTCTATTTTAGATTGTGAAGAACAAGTAAAGATTGAAAATACAAGCTATTACCTCGGCATATTTTTTTATCCGGAACAAGATTTTCCCTTTTTTGCGAATTATGCGGGACAAGTTTGAAACATTTGATAAAGTTAATTGCTTGTAAATTCACCAAAACCGCAACCATGGCTTTTGTACCTTAGCCGAATATAAATTTCACATGCTCGAAAAAACCGATTTATCATACGAAAAGGCAATATTGATAGGCCTTATAACCAAACAACAGGACGAAACCAAATCAAGGGAATATTTGGATGAACTTGAATTTTTGGCTTATACTGCGGGTGCAGAAGTGCTGAAACGTTTCAACCAAAAAATGGAAAAGCCAAACCCCAAAACCTTCATCGGCACCGGGAAGCTGGAAGAAATAAAACAATATGTGGAAGAAAAGGAAATTGGGGTCGTCATTTTTGATGATGAACTTTCGCCTTCACAACAAAAGAACATTCAGCGGGAAATAGACTGTAAAATAATAGACCGTACCAACCTCATCCTCGATATTTTTGCACAGCGCGCCCAAACCAGCTATGCCAGTACCCAAGTGGAACTTGCCCAATACCAATATTTGCTTCCCCGCCTTGCCGGAATGTGGACCCACTTGGAACGCCAGCGTGGGGGTATCGGGATGCGTGGCCCCGGGGAAACTGAAATTGAGACCGACCGCCGTATTGTTCGAGACCGGATTGCGTTGTTGAAAGAAAAACTCCTTAAAATTGACCGGCAAATGGAGGTGCAACGCGGCAACCGTGGGGCATTGGTTCGTGTCGCCTTGGTGGGCTATACCAATGTGGGGAAATCTACATTAATGAATGTTATCAGCAAAAGCGAGGTTTTTGCCGAAAACAAACTCTTCGCTACCTTAGACACTACAGTACGCAAAGTGGTGATCGGCAACCTGCCATTTTTGTTGACCGATACTGTTGGCTTCATCCGCAAACTGCCCACCCAATTAGTGGAATCCTTCAAAAGCACTTTGGACGAGGTTCGGGAGGCGGACCTTTTATTGCATATTGTTGATATTTCGCACCCTTCCTTTGAAGCACATATCGATTCGGTAAATAAAATCTTGGATGAAATTGGCAGTTCCGGGAAGCCTACTATTATGGTTTTCAACAAAATCGACGCCTACGAACCGGAAACCATTGATGATGACGATTTGATGACCGAAAAAACCAAAGCGCACTACACCCTCGAAGAATGGAAACAAACTTGGATGTCCAAACTGAACGGCGATGCCATCTTTATTTCTGCATTGCATAAAGAAAATTTTGAGGAATTCCGGAAACTGGTTTATGAAAAGGTAAAGGAAATACACGCCCGGCGTTTTCCATACAACAGTTTTTTGTATGAAGAATATACGGGGGAGGATGAAACTAAACTTTGAAAAATTTAAATAAAAGCGAGGTCTGTCAGGTTTTAATACCTAACTGATCTGTCATTTAGTATTACGTCCTACGCCTGTCCCGAGCTTGTTGAAGGGAAAACTCTTTCGTCCTTTTAACCCCCCATCAGTCATTCCTTCCCTATTAATAATTTTAAAAACCCTTACTATTAAATAATTTGCAAAAATTTATCATAGTTTGATTAACTTTCATACTTTAATTTCCTCAACCAAAACCTATTATGCGAATCAATCAACGCCTATTGATTATTTGCTTATTCTGGATTTCTGCCAGCCACGCCCAGCAGCCTGTTATTGACAGTCTTGAAAATATACTGACCCTAAACAAGCGCGATGTTGAAATGGCAAAGGCTTATATCACTATTTCTTCGCAATATAGAAAGCGGGATACAGAAAAGGCAATAAAATACGCGTGGCAGGCCAAAACCCTTTCCAAGGAACTTAATAATAATAAAACATTATCCACATCATATACCCTTTTAATTAATATCTATAAAAACACTTCCAAATTGGATAGTGTGGAGTTTTACTTGGAAGCTTTAAAAAATCTGGCGGCCAATGCATCAAAAGCTGAATCTGATTATATAAATTTAGATTACAACAGCACAATAGGTCTTTATTATAAAAATAGTGGAAAAGGTAAGGAGGCGCTCCCGTATTTGCTAAAAGCTTATGAGCAAGCCACTAAAATGGGAAATGTTACAGAGGCTTCCGGACAGGCCTTAAATTTGGGAGGATGTTATTACCAGTTTTCTGATTTCCAAAAAAGCCTTGAATATTATTTTCTTGCTTTAAAAGGTTTTGAAAGCGTGGGAAATAAATCCGGCATTTCCTTCTCATATAACAATATCTCCAACTGTTTGTATGAAATGAATCGCTTGGCGGAGGCAATGACTTATCTCAATAAATCAATAAAAATCAAAAAAGAATTGGGTGATAAAAGCGGGATGGCCAATGCAGAACAAAATTTGGGAAACATTTATATGGGAATGGGCGAATTTAATAAAGCAACATTACATTTTAATAATGCTATTGCCCTTAACTCGGGCTTAAAAAATAATGTAGGGCTGGCAGGAAATTATTTCAATCTGGGGAGATTGAATTCTCAAAGGGATCCAACAACTGCTGTTTCCTATTTTGAAAAAAGCAAAAAATTATCCATTAAAAATAGGGATAGTACCCTCCTTAAAAAAATTGAACTTGAAGTTTTGGCCATAAAAAAACGTGATGCAATAGCTATAGAATCTGAAACCGAGGCAATAAACAAAATACAGACATTTAAAGAAGCCGGGCAAAAAAGCGATGAAGCCTTTGGGTACAAAAACCTTGCAGATTATTATACTCTAAATAAGGAATATGATAAAGCATTGGAGTACACAAAGAAATTCCACGAAATAAGGGACAGCATCAAAAACAATGAAATATTGGCCCAATTTAAAACAATAGAGGAACAATACAATAAGGAAAAAAACGAAAAACAAATAGTCCTGCTCCAAAAAGACCAACAGATAAACGAACAGAAACTCAACCGTCAACGTTTTTTGATGATTATTTTTATATTGGTAATTCTCCTATCCGCCGTGGGCATTTATATGTTAGTTTCCAAAAACCGCTTAAAGCAACGTATGCAGGAGCTTGAACTGCGCAACCGCATAGCTGCAGATCTTCACGATGAGGTGGGCAGTTCACTTAGCAGTATCTATATGCTCAGCCAGATGGCCGGAAAAACCCAATTTGATTCCACAGGAGAATTACTAGAGAAAGTAAAAACCAACGCCAAGGAAACCATGGAACGCATGGGCGATATCGTTTGGATGATAAAACCCACTGAAAATGAAGGCGAAGGTTTAAAATACAGAATGGAACGCTTCGTCCATGAAATATGCAACGCCCAGAATATTACCTGTACCTTTTTAGCTGATGATTTAAATGAAGTGAAGCTCAATATGATGCAAAAGAAGAATGTATATCTTATTTTTAAGGAAGCAGTAAACAACGCCGTAAAATATTCAGAAACCAAAAAATTGGAGATAAAGATAAAACAGCACGATATGCAATTGGAAATGGAAATCAAGGATTTTGGAAAAGGTTTTCACGAGAAAACCGTCCTTAAGGGCAATGGTCTGGACAATATGAAAAACCGCGCAACGGAATTGAACGGAAATTTAAAGTTTGATTCCACCCCAGAAATGGGAACCACTGTTCAACTTAGCTTTCCAATATAGACCTGAGATGTTAGAATTGAGACGTGAGAATTATAAAGCAATCTAAAATCTAACGTCTAAAATCTGAAATCTATTCCATCCCCCATTTTAGGTATTGATACTAATTTTCTTGTGTTGTAATATTGACATTATGGACAAAAAACAGAACGTAGTCATTTTTGAGGACAACAGGCATCTTCGGGAAAGCCTAGAATTTCTGTTGAATCTTTCAGAAGGCTATAAATGTG
>JBBQKI010000038.1:0-18894 GCA_038326725.1 Flavobacteriales bacterium | reverse complement strand
CCACACCACCACCCCGCCCACCAACCCCCCCCCCCCCCACACCGCCCCCCCCACCCCCCCCCGGCCCCCCCCCCAACGATAACTGCCATAATTTTAAGTTTTTAAAGATTAATGATTAGATTAAAATTTTAAACACTGTGTAAAAGAAAAACCAAAAATTGGATTTTCACTTGCTAATTAGGGAGTTATAATTTTTTAAAAGTAACATAATAATCTTAAAAACCAAGGGCAATATCCAAAATTTAATATTTATCGTGGCAATATTCAAGCTTTTATTGCAATTCTATTTTTTTCACTTCCGCCCAAAATCCGCCGGAATTTCGCCCCAAGCCTTGGTTTCCCATTTTACAATTTTTGTTTCGTATTTGTTGGTTTTTAACCAAATTTCCGCTCTTTCGATGAGCTCAAAAAGCGTGGCATTTATTGAAGTTTGTTTTAATTTGGTATTGCATTTTTTCTTTTTAATCCAACCCATGGCAATTCGCGAATCCGTGTAAAGGATGCGGTCGCTGTTTTTATTTTTTAAAAATGCCAAACCGTGAACCAGTGCCAAAAATTCCCCAACATTGTTAGTTCCCTGTTGGAAAGGCCCTTGATGAAAAAGTTGTTTCTGGGTTTGGGTTTCCACGCCGCGGTATTCCATTTTCCCGGGATTGCCGCTTGAAGCCGCATCCACGGCAATGGAATATAAATTGGGTTCCCCGATTTTTCGAAGTGCTTCGGCAGAAATGGTTTTCTTTTTTGGATTCTTTCCTTTATAATCAGCATATTCTTTTGAGTACGCTTTTTCGGCCTCGGCTAAAGTTGGAAAGGCCATATATTGTGCGCAATTTATGCCATGGATCGCGGCTTTGCAAGCTTCCCAGGTTTTGAAAATCCCTGTTTTGTGGCCATACCATACCACATAAAAATTTTGCTTTTTTGTCATAGATTATTATTTCCTCTTCCCTTTGGGGAGGGGATTAAGGGGTGGGCTAAAACTTCTTCAATTATTTTCGGAAACCATTCATGCTCCAATTTATGCACCTTTTTCGCTATGGTTTCATGCGTATCCTCTTTGGAAACTTTTACGGTTTTCTGAAAAATTATAGCGCCTTCATCATAATTTTCATTCACATAATGAATACTGATGCCCGTTTCCGGTTCGTTGTTTTCAATCACGGCTTGGTGCACGCGCGTACCGTACATTCCTTTCCCACCATATTTTGGGAGCAAGGCAGGGTGGATGTTGATGATTTTATCGGGAAATACTTTCAATATATTTTCGGGGATTTTTAAAAGAAATCCGGCCAATACTATGAGGTCGGGATGACTTGCCTTTAACATTTTTAAAATCTTGTCTGTTTCAAAAAAATCTTCCTTGCTGAAATGTTCAGCCTTGACATTTAGGTTTTTAGCCCGTTCCAAAACCATTGCATTTTTATTATTGGAAATAACCAAAACAACCTCGGCCATCAACGCTTTATGATTTTGCTGAAAATGTTCTATAATCCTTTGGGCATTTGTGCCGCTCCCGGAAGCTAAAATCACGATACGCTTCTTCATTTTGATGAAAATAGGGGGTTTTAATATTCGTTGAAAATAATTCACAAAAGTAAAGCAATAGGATTTTACTTAGCTTAAATTTGTTTAAAGTTGGTTTCACATTTAACTGCAATCTTTATCTTTTGTGAAATTTGGTTTCAAGCAATTTTATAAATATTGAATTTTTTAACCAAGCCACTTTCACATTTTGAACTTTAAATGGTGTTTTCAATTAAAATATTTTATTTTTGCCACTTATACTTAAATTTAAAAAAACAAGATTATGTCAGACATTGCATCAAGAGTAAAAGCGATTATCGTGGACAAATTAGGTGTTGACGAAAACGAAGTTGTGAACGAAGCGAGCTTCACCAACGACTTGGGAGCAGACTCCTTAGATACCGTTGAACTTATTATGGAATTTGAAAAAGAATTCGATATCCAAATCCCGGACGACCAGGCAGAAAACATTGCCACTGTTGGTCAAGCAATCTCCTACATAGAAGCAGCGAAATAACCAACTCTTCCTTATGGAATTAAAGCGAGTTGTAGTTACAGGCCTTGGCGCACTTACCCCTATTGGCAACAATATCAATGAATATTGGGAAGCCTTAATTAGTGGTAAGAGCGGCTGTGCGCCCATAACCTATTTTGATACTGAAAAGTTCAAGACAAAATTCGCTTGCGAGATCAAAAATTTCAACGCAGAAGATCATTTTGACAGGAAAGAAGCCCGAAAACTTGACCGTTTTGCCCAATATGCCATGGTGTCTTCGGACGAAGCCATTAAAGATGCAGGCATCAACTTGGAAACTATTGATAAATTCCGAGTAGGTGTTATTTGGGGCGCGGGAATTGGCGGATTGGAAACCTTTCAGGATGAAGTAATAAATTTTGCAGAAGGGGATGGAACTCCACGTTTCAACCCCTTTTTTATTCCCAAAATGATAGCAGATATTGCCCCCGGCAATATCTCCATCAAGCATGGGTTTATGGGCCCCAACTATACCACGGTTTCTGCCTGTGCCTCTGCCGCGAACGCAATGATAGATGCCCTTAATTATATTAGATTAGGGCATTGTGATATTATTGTTACCGGAGGGAGCGAAGCAGCGGTAACCAAAGCGGGAATAGGCGGTTTCAACGCCATGCATGCTTTATCGACCAGAAATGAAAGCCCCGAAACGGCTTCCCGGCCTTTTGACGCTACCCGCGATGGGTTCGTTTTGGGCGAAGGTGGTGGAGCTTTGATATTGGAAGAATACGAACATGCTAAAAAAAGGGGCGCAAAAATTTATGCTGAAGTGGTCGGCGGTGGCATGTCCAGCGATGCCTACCACATGACGGCTCCGCACCCGGACGGTATTGGGGTGGAACGCGTAATGCTGAATTGCCTTCGCGATGCGGGCATGAGCCCCAACGAAGTAGATGCCATCAACACTCACGGCACCTCAACTCCTTTAGGCGATGTGGCCGAACTTAAAGCCATAACAAAAGTTTTTGGCGAACACGCAAAAAATATAAACATAAATTCCACAAAATCCATGACGGGCCATTTGCTTGGCGCGGCGGGCGCCATTGAAGCCATCGCTTCCATTTTGGCAATGAAATACGGGATAGTCCCCCCAACCATTAACCACACCACGGTCGACGAAAATATAGACCCTTCACTAAACCTCACCTTGAACAAGGCTCAAAAGCGCGATATAAAAGTGGCAATGAGCAACACTTTCGGGTTTGGGGGGCATAATGCCTGTGTGCTCTTCAAAAAATTTGACGCTTAAAACGATTAATGCCTTTATTTAAAAACATATTCAAAGCCCGTTCTGCTAAGGAGGGGGAGTTTTTTAATTCCCTAAAAAAAATATTGGGTTTTTCCCCAAAAAACATTTCCATTTACGAAACTGCATTTACCCATCGCTCCACCAATGAAAAAAACATTGAAGGAAAACCCCAAAACTATGAACGCTTGGAATTTTTGGGCGATGCCATGCTGGGAGCGGTCATTGCTTCCCATTTATTCAAAAAAGTGCCTGGCGGCAATGAAGGCTATCTTACCAAAATGAGGTCAAAAGTTGTGAGCCGCGAGCATTTGAACGAATTGGGCCGGGACCTGAAATTAATAAGTTTTTTAAAAACGACAATTCCCATGGAGCAATTTGGCGGGAATATCCACGGCAATGTCTTTGAGGCTTTGGTTGGCGCCATCTATTTGGACCGGGGTTTTGTCTACTGCGAAAAATTCATCACAAAACGGGTAATAAAACCTTACGTTGATATCGAAAAACTTGAGGGAAAGGTAATCAGCTATAAAAGTTTGTTGATTGAATGGTGCCAAAAAAACAAAAAAAACTTCATTTTTGATGTTTACGAAGACACCGGAAAGGACATCGTAAAACACTTTGCAGTAAAACTTTCAGTGAACAATGAAACGGTTGCAAAAGCCAGGGCCACTTCCAAAAAGAAGGCCGAGGAACGCGCAGCAAAAAGGGCTTTCTATAAACTAAAATTGAAAATAGATGCCGAAAGGCCCTGATACTGTTTTATAATCTCCCACGGATAACGTATTTTTATCCATAAAATTTGTAATGAAACAACACAAATTGGTTTTGGATGAAATTGATGTGGAAGAATTTTCGCTGATTGCAATTCACTGTAGTGAAGAACCCTATAAAATGGCGTTTTTGCTCAATCAATCCGTGAAGTTTCGTTTAAAGAGAAAGGCCGTAGATTTGGCTTATTCCAACAACGGCCTTGAAATATCCTTTCCACATTACGTTTATAATGATGCTTTGAAATATAGAGATTTTCACCTCATTTCAAATAAATGCAAATCGCCTGAAGCCATTGTCCATAGTTCGGGAAGCTTGTTCGAAAATACCAGTTCGGAAAAGTTTATTGTAACATATTTATTGCCCGAACATAAAAAAGCAGATTACATTTTGAAAATATATTCCGATTTTGAAAACATTCCCTTAAGGAAGTTCATTTCGGAAATAAACGAAATAAAACAAGTTGTTTCAGCATATTCAATTGATGTTGAATCCATAAAATCAAAGAACAATTTAATATTCGATTAATGCCAAACCAGAAAAAAACAAAAATAGTGGCCACTTTGGGCCCGGCCACCTCAACCCGGGAAGTGCTAAAACAAATGATTTTGGAAGGCGTAGATGTTTTTCGGGTCAATTTTTCTCACGCCGATTATGAAAACGTGAAAAGTACCATTTCGCTAATCCGTGAATTAGGGGAAGAATTGAACACGACCACCGCCATTATGGGCGACCTCCAAGGCCCGAAACTCCGTGTGGGAATAATGAAAGAAGAAGTGGTGGTGCAGCCCGGAGACGAAATTTCATTTTTTACCGGAAAGGAATTTGAAGGCACGCGAACTAAAGTATTTATGAATTATAAAGATTTCGCAAAAGATGTAAAACCGGGCGAGCGCGTTTTACTTGATGATGGCAAACTTATTTTTGAAGTATTGGAAACCAACGGGAAAAATGAAGTAAAAACACTTGTAATCCAAGGCGGGCCGTTGCGTTCCAAAAAAGGGGTGAACCTCCCAAACACCAAAATTTCATTGCCCGCGCTTACTGCAAAAGATAAGAAAGATGCCATCTTCGCTATTAAAATGGAAGTGGATTGGATAGCGCTTTCCTTTGTCCGAAATCCTGCAGATTTGAAAGAACTGCAGGCTTTGATTGAAGCGCACAGCGAATACAAAATTCCCATTATTGCAAAAATTGAAAAACCGGAGGCTGTTGCCAATATCGATAAAATAATTTCCTATTGCGATGGCTTAATGGTGGCGCGTGGCGACTTGGGCGTTGAAGTTCCTGCTGAAGAAGTCCCATTGATTCAAAAAGAATTGGTGTTGACCGCAAAAAGGGCACGCATCCCCGTAATCATTGCCACGCAAATGATGGAAACGATGATCACCTCGCTAACGCCAACCCGGGCAGAGGTGAATGATGTTGCGAATTCAGTAATGGACGGCGCCGATGCCGTAATGCTTTCCGGCGAAACCTCAGTTGGAAAATATCCAATAGAGGTTGTTAAGACCATGGCCAAGATTATCAAAAGTGTGGAAAATTCGTCATTGATCCGCGTTCCCCAAGAACCGCCGCAAATTAAAACCAACCGCTACATCACCAAATCAATTTGCTACCACGCCGCGCACATGGCCAACGAAATAGAGGCAAAGGCTATTTGTACCCTTACCAATAGCGGTTACACGGCGTTCCAAATTTCTGCTTGGCGGCCCGCGGCCCATATTTTGGTGTTTACCTCGAACCGGCGGATGCTCTCCCGCTTAAATTTATTGTGGGGGGTTAAGGCCTATTTTTACGATAAGTTCGTAAGTACCGATGAAACCGTGGAAGACGTGAACCGAATGGCTTTTGAATATGGCTTTGTAACAAAAGGGGATTATTTAATAAACCTTGCCGCCATGCCTATTGTTGATAAAGGAATGGTGAACACATTGCGGGTTTCAATGGTGAAATAACTCAATCCGCGAATCCCCTTTTTTCTATTTTCATCGCTTCCCCTTCTTGGGTAATGAAAACCTGGCTGCCAGAACCTTCAGTGCGGTAACTGTATTGAAGGGTATCCAGGGTATTGTTATTTCGGGATATCAAAAGTTCGCTAGTCCATACATTTTTTTTCATGTTTGGATCTTTTAAAACTTCGCTATTGTTGCCTTTTGGATTGGGAAAATCAAATTCCTTCGGAAAACTAAAAAGCCTTTGCGCAATGAAAAATGCTTCGTGCCATTTTGCTTTTGGGAATAAAAGCGTTTGCGAACTGCTTGGGTTACTTGCCGAGCCTCCGGTGGTTTCGGAATAAGTAACAGAAGGGAAGGTTTCCTTCATCATCAAAGCATAATCTTTAGCAGAAATTGTATGCTGCGGGGGTGAAAACCTTGAAAGATAGCCATTAAAAGCAAAACCACTTTGGCCATTGAATTCCACTTCATCCATGCCGCCTGCAATTCCGCCCACGTCCATGGTGGTTTTTTCTTCTATTTTTATAATATTCACTATGGTGCCAAAAGGAATAACCGCCAGTTTCTTGCTTTGCAGGTTGTTAAATTCCCGAAGCGTTAGTCCGCTTGGCGCGAGCACATACAGAAATTTTGGGGCTTCCTCTTTCGGGATACTGTCGCTTACGGCGTTATTTGAAACCGGCTTTTCGTTTTCATTTTTACATGAACCGAAAAAAATTAAAATTAAAAATGCCATAATGGAAAAAGCAACTGTTTTCATGATTTAAGGTTTTGTGTTATTAAAGATACGTAGCTTTTTAAAAATCCCTTTGCTCCTTGTTTTGTGAAGCTGGAAAGGTTAAAAATCAAAGTTTAATTGCACATCTATTGTCTTTTTTAATTCCACTTCAACTTTTGGTTTTCCGGGTTCAGTATTCAAATTTGAAAGGGAAATGCCCAATAATCGTACCGAATCCTTCATTTTTTCTTGAAACAATAATTCCCGAACAGCCTCTAAAATAAGCGATTTTGAGGCTACATAAAAGGGCAATGTTTTGCTTCTGGTTTGTAAGGTAAAATCACTGTACTTGATTTTTAAGGTCACGGTCTTGCCCGCGATTTTATATTTTGAAAGCCGGCGCTCTACTTCATCAGCTATTTCGTCAAGCCTTTCCAGCATAAAGATTTCGCTTGCAATATTTTCATTGAACGTTCTTTCTGCCGCAAGGGATTTTGCGATTCGGGAAGGTTTTACCTCGCTGTTGTGGATACCGCGGACAACGTAATAATAATAGCTGCCGCTTTTCCCGAAATGTTCTTCGAGGTATTCCAAGGTTTTCGTTTTTAAATCTTTTCCGGTAAAAATCCCCAAACGATAAAGCTTCTCCTTAGTTACCTTCCCAACGCCGTAAAATTTTTTAACATCCAACGCCTCCAGAAAAGAAATCACTTCTTCCGGCGGTACGGTTTTTTGTCCGTTGGGTTTGTTGATATCACTCGCCACTTTGGCGATGAATTTATTTATTGAAATGCCCGCAGAAGCGTTTAACCCGGTTTTTTCCTTTATTTTTTCCCGGATTTCCTTTGCAATTAAAGTAGCACTGGGGTTGCCTTTTTTGTTTTGGGTAACGTCTAAATAGGCCTCGTCCAAGGAAAGCGGCTCCACCAAATCTGTGTATTCCTGAAATATTTTCCGTATTTTTTTTGAAATTTCTTTGTACCGTTCAAAACGTGGCTTTACGAAAATGAGTTCAGGACAATTGCGTTTTGCCGCTACGCCGCTCATGGCGCTGCGTACCCCAAATTTCCTTGCCTCATAACTGGCCGCGCTCACAACGCCCCGGATTTCGCTGCCGCCCACGGCCAAAGCTTTCCCCCGCAGTTCCGGATTGTCGAGCTGCTCC
Organism: Flavobacteriales bacterium; assembly: GCA_038326725.1. Taxonomy (GTDB): domain Bacteria; phylum Bacteroidota; class Bacteroidia; order Flavobacteriales; family Flavobacteriaceae; genus JBBQKI01. The sequence continues at coordinate 10,977 of JBBQKI010000038.1, read as the reverse complement.
ACCGAGGCGTAGAAAGCATCCATATCCACATGTATTATTTTTCTGATTTTACCCTGCGGATCCATTCCATAAAAATAGAATATCTTAGTGAGAAATTTTTCTGAAATGTTTTTCAAATGAACAAAACCGCAATCATTTTAGGCGCGACGGGTTTAACGGGTAGCACTTTGCTAAAAAGGCTTTTGGCAGATCCCAATTATACTGTGGTAAAGCTTTTTTCAAGAACCGCTACAGACACGAAGCACCCAAAAATAAAGGAATATGTAATCGATTTGTTTCAATTGGAAAATTACGCCAACGATTTCACCGCAGATATTGTTTTTTGCTGTATCGGCACCACGAATGCCAAAACCCCCGATAATGAAACTTATAAAAAAATAGACCACGGCATTCCCGTGGCCGCGGCCAACCTTTGCAAGCAAAACAATATTGACACTTTTATAGTTATTTCCGCAATGGGCGCAGATCCAAAAAGCCGGCTGTTTTATAACCGAACCAAAGGGGAAATGGAGCAGGACGTGCTTCAACTGAATATAAAAACCACATATATCATGCAACCCGCTTTAATTGCAGGAGATCGAAAAGAAAACCGTTTTGGTGAAAAAATGGCGAAATTTTTCATGGGGATTTTGAAACCTGTTATTCCCAAAAAATACCAACCCATACATCCCGAAACCATTGCAATAGCAATGCAAAAGCTTGCGGCAAATGGTTATGTGGAAACCAAAATCCCTTCCGATAAAATAAAACACATTGCAGCGCATGCTTGAAATAGAACGAAAATTTCTAGTGCTTTCCGAGGATTTTAAAAAGGATGCTTTTCAAAAATCGCGCATCGTCCAAGGGTTTTTAAATTCAAACATAGAGCGGACGGTCCGAGTTCGGATAAAAGGGGAAAAAGCATTTTTAACCGTAAAGGGAAAATCCAATCCTTCCGGCACTACGCGGGTGGAATGGGAGAAAGAAATCCCTTTAAAAGATGCAGAATTTTTATTGCTTTTTTGTGAAAAAGGAATTATTGAAAAAATCCGTTACGAAGTAAGAGCGGGAACCCATATTTTTGAAATCGACGAATTTTTAGGCGAAAACATAGGGTTGAAAATTGCTGAAATTGAATTGAATTCAGAGGAAGAAACTTTCGAAAAACCAAGCTGGCTAGGTAGAGAAGTAACTGGCGAGATAAAATATTATAATTCCCAGTTAAGCAAAAACCCCTTTAAAGATTGGAAAAAATGAAGAAGAGATTTCAACTAAATTTCTGCTTTCCCTAATTTCTAACGCCAATCTACTCCAAAAATTTCTGTTAATCCCGGTAGATCCCGATCACCAATTCCCCTTTAGCGTTCATGTGCGCGCGGTACATTCCGGAAGTGTTGAACTCCATTGCTACATTGCCGTCTTTGTCGATGGCAACAATGCCACCATCGCCGCCCAAGGCTGGCACTTTTTTCTGAATTACTTCTTCAGCGGCTTGTTGCAATGTCCAACCTTTATATTCCATCAGCGCAGAAATATCATACGCCACAACCGACCGGATAAAAAATTCACCCCAGCCCGTAGAGGAAACTGCACAGGTAGCGTTGTTGGCATAAGTCCCCGCGCCGATAATTGGCGCATCTCCAATGCGGTTCCACCGTTTATTGGTCATTCCGCCGGTGGATGTCCCGGCTGCGAGGTTTCCATTTTTGTCCAAAGCCGCACAGCCCACGGTACCAAATTTGGTGTTTTTGATAAATGGATCTTCATTGGAAACGTTTCCCGTTCCCATTTTTCTTTTTTCACTTTCCTTAACCCCCTTCAACGTTTGAAATTGTTCTTCTGTGTAAAAATATGAAGTGTCAACCAATGTAAATCCTTTTTCAACGGCGAAGCGTTCAGCGCCTTCCCCGGCAAGCATCACATGTTCCGATTGTGTCATCACAGTATAGGCAAGGTTTATCGGGTTTTTGATATGCCGAACCCCGGCCACTGCTCCGGCCTTTAATGTTGCGCCGTCCATTATCGAAGCGTCCAATTCATTGGCGCCTTCATTGGTAAAAACAGCGCCCTTACCTGCGTTAAAAAGTGGTGAGTCTTCCAAGACATTGATGGTTTTGGTTACCGCTTCCATAGCGGTACCACCATTTTTTAAAATAGTATGCCCTATTACTATGGCTTCTTTTAATTTATCATTATAAACTTTTTCGAGGGAGTCGCTCATGTTTTCTTTAAGCAGAGTTCCAGCACCTCCATGAATCACAATTCCGAAATTTTCTGCTTTATTCTCTAAAGTTTGTGATGGTTTTTCCGAAATAAATCCGTTTAAAGGAGTTTTTTTACAGGCAAATAGCACAAAAAAGGCCAAAAAATATGTTAAAGTTTTCATTATCGAAATATTTTTAAAAATCAAATATAATTCAGAATCAATTGATTTCAGTGGGTTTTCCATTATATTTTCATTTTTAATATTTCAAATATTTAATGTTTATCCGATTAAGTGTAAATTATTTCGGTTAAAAGCGTTTTTCGTTTGGTTTTTTTTATATATTTGATCTAACATCATGCCCCAAATTTGATGTTGCCCCAATTATGAAATTAAGAAGCAACCTACTTGCCATGGCCGTGCTATGCCTTGTAATGACGTCCTGTTCAAAGGAAGATTCCCCTGAAACAGAAGAACTTGATTATACTATTGACCTTTCTTTGGTTAATGAAACAGACTGGGAAATGGCAAATGAAATTTTATCCCTTGTAAACGATCATCGTGTTTCGATTGGCCTTAATTCAATTCAGGCTGATGATAGTTACGCGAGTGCCTATGCGGTAGAACATACAAAATATATGATTTCCGTGGAGCAAATAAACCACGATAATTTTCCTTACCGCACAGAGGCCCTTAAGCATCACGGAGCCGAAAACGTTGGCGAAAATGTAGCTTACGGATACGAAACTGCTGAAGCTGCAGTTTCAGCGTGGCTTTTAAGTCCCGGGCACAAATCCGTGATTGAAGGAAATTATACCCATTCTGGTTTTGGGATCGTTCAATCTTCGGAGGGACGTAATTATTTCACACAACTTTTTTATAGGAAGTAAACTCCCCAAATCTTGCTTTCTATTTAGCTTTTTGCCGTATTTTTACATAACTGTAAAAATGCGGCAATGGCTATTAAAACACCTTTCAACCTAAACAAATGGATAGCGGAGAATCGCGATCTGCTAAAACCCCCCGTTGGGAACAAAAACCTCTACACCGAATCCGACGATTATATCGTGATGGTAGTGGCCGGGCCCAATGCCCGTAAAGACTACCATTATAACGAAACAGAGGAATTATTTTACCAGCTTGAAGGAAACATTCAAGCCATCATTCAAGAAAACGGGGAAAGAAAAATAATGGAGCTTGGCCCAGGGGATATGTATTTACATCCAGCCAAAGTTCCACACTCCCCTGTCCGAAGTGCCGGTTCAATCGGTTTGGTGATCGAGCGGAAACGGGCCGGTCAAGGCTTTACAGATGGCCTTTTGTGGTTTTGCGACAACTGCAACCACAAGCTACATGAGGTTTATTTTGAATTGAACGATATTGAAAAAGACTTCCTGCCCCACTACAAAAATTTCTATAATTCCATTGAACTCCGCACCTGCGATAAATGTGGGACGGTGATGGAGGCGGATGCTCGGTTTACAGCTTACGAAAGTTAGAATTCTTATTTATTAATTATTTAATTATTCCCTTTCCAAATTGGTTTTTTAAAAGTTTAAAACTTTGAAGAAGCCTTCATAATCCGTACCTTCGCCCCAGCAAATTCACGAATAAAAAATCCAATATTTATGTCCAACATAGCCACTTCCTTTGGAATTGAAAACGCATTGAAACAACTTGGAATTGAAGCCGTAAACCAAGGCACTTCCACCGGAAAAGATTGGTTTTCCAGCGGAGAGGAAATGGAGTCCTTCTCGCCCGTTGACGGAAAATTGATTGCCAAAGTAACCACAACGTCCAAGGAAGATTACGAAAAAACAATGGCAAAAGCTACCGAAGCCTTTAAAACCTGGCGACTTGTTCCATCGCCCCAGCGCGGGGAGATTGTTCGGCAGTTCGGGGAAGATTTACGAAGATTAAAAGAACCTTTAGGGAAGCTTGTTTCTTACGAAATGGGCAAAAGCTACCAAGAAGGTTTGGGCGAGGTGCAGGAAATGATAGATATCTGTGATTTTGCTGTTGGCCTTTCAAGACAATTGCACGGCTTTACGATGCATTCCGAACGCCCAGGCCATCGGATGTACGAACAATATCATCCCCTTGGAATTGTAGGAATTATTTCTGCGTTTAACTTCCCGGTAGCGGTATGGGCATGGAATACTGCCTTGGCTTGGATCTGTGGCGATGTTTGTGTTTGGAAACCTTCGGAAAAAGCCCCCCTTTGTGGCATTGCCTGTCAAAAAATTGCGGCGCGGGTTTTTGCAAATAACAAGCAGCCCGAAGGCATTTCTTGTTTGATCAACGGCGATTACAAAGTGGGCGAATTTATGACAACCGACACCCGCGTGCCATTGATTTCTGCCACAGGCTCCACCCGAATGGGGAAAATAGTGGGCAGTACAGTGGGCGAGCGTCTTGGAAAATCCTTGTTGGAACTTGGCGGGAACAATGCCATAATTGTAACCCCCGATGCCGATATAAAAATGACGGTTATTGGCGGCGTTTTCGGTGCCGTGGGTACCGCCGGCCAACGTTGCACTTCTACCCGACGGATCATTATTCACGAAAGCATTTATGAAAAGGTAAAAAATGCAATAGTAGCAGCTTACAAACAACTTCGGATTGGCAACCCGTTGGACGAAAAAAACCATGTGGGGCCATTGATTGATAAAGATGCAGTGAAAATGTATTCACAAGCCTTAGAAAAAGTAGTTTCCGAAGGGGGTAAAATCCTTGTTGAAGGCGGTGTTCTTAAAGGAGAAGGCTACGAAAGCGGTTGCTACGTGAAACCTGCCATTGCCGAAGCTGAAAACGGTTTTGAAATCGTGCAGCATGAAACCTTTGCGCCTGTACTTTATTTATTAAAATATTCAGGTGGAGTGGAAAACGCAATAGAAATTCAAAATGGGGTGCGGCAGGGACTTTCCTCGGCAATTATGACCAATAACCTTCGGGAAGCGGAAGCGTTTCTATCCCAAATTGGAAGTGATTGTGGGATCGCAAACGTAAACATAGGAACAAGCGGCGCAGAGATCGGTGGTGCTTTTGGAGGCGAAAAAGATACCGGCGGCGGTCGTGAAAGCGGAAGTGATGCTTGGAAAATTTATATGCGCCGGCAAACAAACACCATCAATTATACCACATCATTACCATTGGCCCAAGGGATAAAGTTTGATTTGTAAGCAGATGAAATATTTTCCTTTATTTTTTCTAATCACAATGATTTTTGGCTGTAACAATAATGATGGTAATTCTGTGGCTTGTACCGAAATTTATGTTTACGGTTTAAATGTCACTGTGAAAAATGCGGTTTCAAATGAAATTATTACTAACGGCATAACCGTTTTGGCAAGTGAAGGGGATTATGCAGAAGAACTGGTTTTGTTTGCAGATAGTTATTCAGGAGCAGGGGAAAGACCCGGGAGCTACATCCTAAAAATAACCGGGAATGAATATCAAAATTATATTTCTGAAATTATTGAGGTTGGCACAGATGTATGTCACGTAATTCCTGAGTTGGTGCAAATAGATTTACAACCCAATTAATTTTTTTAAAATTAAATCACACCATTTGCCTCTACCCATTTAAATGCCATGGGGTCTTTCGGGATGGCAATGCGCTCCGCGATACGGTGCATCCTGTCCGGCAGTTTCATCAAATAATCACGGGCTTTCTCAGCCTCATCCGTAAGCGAATTCATTTTATCGATTTCCCAATAATCATTGAGTTTCCTTAAGATATCGACATAATCATAAGTGGTGTAAACCCCCAGCCTTTGTGCGGCATTTGAAAAATTCTCAAAAGCCGTGGCGATGCCCTCGCCGGATTCGCGGATGAATTGTGCGGGCATCACTATTTTTTTTCGCATCATATCCTCAAAAGCAATCATCATTTCGCTGGCATCATAATCGAAAATGGTTTTTACGAATTCGCGATAAGCCAAATGGTGGCGCATTTCATCACCCGCAATAACGCTGCACATTTTAGAAAGCATTTTATTGCCCTTCTTTTTGGCAAGTTGTCCCACGCGCTTATGTGAAATATTAGTAGCGAGTTCTTGAAAACTGGTGTAAATGAAATTGCGATAAGGGTCGCGGCCGGTGCCTACTTCAAAACCATCATTTATTAAATGCTGGGTGGTAATTTCAACTTCGCGCATGTTTACCCTTCCAGATAAATATAAATATTTGTTCAGCGTATCGCCGTGGCGGTTTTCCTCGCCAGTCCAGTGGCGGATCCATTTAGACCAACCATTTCGGCCATGCTGATCCACGCCTTCCATATCCATAAGCCAAGATTCATAGGTTGGCAGGGCTTCTTCGGTAACCATGTCGGCCACCAGCACCACCCAAAAATCATATCCCAGTTCCTTGGCTTCTTCACGGATCTGGACAATTTCGTCCATATAATTTTCTTTTTGAAGGTTGGGGAGAAGATCTGTTGGCTGCCAAATTTCTTCAACGGGAATTAAATATTTGTCCACATAATCATCAATCGATTTCTCGACGGTCTTCATCACTTCCAAGCGAATGTTCTTGAGGGCCATTTTTTTCTTATAAGTGGCAAATGTACAAATAAGGGCAAGTTTTTATTAATAAGATAATCTTAATTTCTGCCTTTTTCCGATGGATATAATTGATAAACAGGATCGCTTTGCCAAATTTTCTTGGTTTGAACATCCATAATTGTTATCGGGCCTTTAAAAGCAGCGCCGGTATCAACGTTCCAAACATTGCCGAAATTTACCGGGGTTGTCTCCCCGAGGCGTGTTACGGGAGTGTGGCCGATAAATATTTCCTTGAAAAGTTTTAACCGGCGTGGATATTTTTCATCTTCTTCGGAAATGGACAAATCCATAGCGCAAACCATTTCCCAAAGCGTGCGGTCCCAAGAAACGGTGTTGGGGTAATATTCTTCCTGTGGGCCGTAGTGGCTTGTAAAACCGGCGTGAACGAACAATCGGTTTTCAGTATCTATGTAATAATTTTGAAGTTTCTCAAGGAAAAGAATGTGTTCTTCTATTTCGTTCCCCGGAAGGTTTTCATAACTTTTTTTCCCGCTTACGCCTCCATGATTCAACCAAAGCAGGTTGTTGTCTTGAAATTTCAGGTAATTATAAAGCAGTTCATCGTGATTGCCGCGAAGGAAAATACAGTCATGGGTTTTTAAAAACCCGATCAAAAAGGAAATTGTTTCCGAAGATTCACTCCAACCGTCCACATAATCGCCCACGAAAATATAACGATGGCCAGTGGGGTTTTCAATTTTTTCCAAAACCTGTTTCAAAGCTCGAAAGCCGCCGTGAATATCACCAATTACTAATGTTTTCATTTTAAAATGAATTAAAAATATTAAAGTATAAAGTTATTGATATGAAATGAAACCCTCAATTGTATCTAACCTTCCTTAATATCCGAACAGATTCTTTAAAGGATTGATACACCTCATTGTTGTATATTTTAAGCAAAGGCTGGGCTTCTAAGAGCTTGTTTTTTGCCTCGCTGAAATCGTTCAAAGAACAAATGAGATAGGTTGCCGGAAGGTGCTGCAGGTCTGTTTCTTCCGAAGGAGTAAGCTTAATGTTTTTCTTTAGCTTTTCCATAATGGAATTATTTGTATTGTAAATATGGTGCAAGGTTTTTTTATCAAATTGCGGTGGTTCAAAGATCAATTTTGAATCCATTTGATAGGAACCATTTTCCTGGAACCAAATGATAACTTCTTCCAAAGGATAATATTTAAACTTCTCGTTTAGGCCCAAATGCACATACTCTATTATTTTGAAATAATCTTCCGTAAACGAGATGCTCACCTCGTCCAGTTCCGAATAAAAAAGCCGCACCTGTTCATTGATCAGTTCAATATCGACACGGGAATAATAGGTTTCTTCTTTTGTTTTTTTTGACTTTCCAGCCCAACAAACCACGAAAAGTTCTTTGAATACTTTGTAATTGGAATCTAGGTCCGGATGCCTGTGGTTTATAAAATCAATCACCCCGTCCAAGGTCAATTCGATATTGTTTTTTGCATTGTTCTCAATAGAATTAACGATACCCGAGTTCACGTCCTTGATTTCAATATCAAAGTTTTTGGGCATCGAAATACTCCCATCACGAAGGAAAATGGAGCCCCCCCAATATTTCCAAATATTTTTCCGAAGTGAAGTAATTTTTCCATTGGGCCTTATGGTAACCAATCCCACCACTTTATCCGTCGTCAAATGCGGAAAGGCCACATTTTCATAAATGATCAATGGCGGGTTAGTGAGATAGGCATTTACCAGATTTTGGATTTTGCTGTCGTCAAAAAAATCTACCCCGTTTATCTCGTTGGTTTCATCTTCAACCCCAATGACGATATAAGAATTATTGTTGGGATTACTGTTGCTGAGGGCGCAAATATGTTTTAAAAACTTAGCTTTCCCTTCTTTTGTACCCAAGTCTATTTTTCGTTTTTTATCATAGAAACTGCTCTCGTCGTTATGGGCGAGCAGGTTTTTGATTAAAAGGCGCTTGTTAATCATGATTTATTCACAATTGTAGAAGAGGCTTGATCCAAACACATCACCGTCAAATCTGCAATATTAACGTGAGGGGGACGCGTTACCGCAAACCAAATAATTTCTGCAATATCCTCAGGTTTTAAAGGCGTAAAACCTCTATAGACTTTTTCGGCGCGTTCGCTGTCACCTTTAAATCGTACTTCACTGAATTCAGTTTCCACCAAACCTGGATTTATGGCGCCTACTTTTATTCCCTTTCCGTTTAGATCCAATCGCATTCCTTGGTTTATGGCGTCAACGGCATGTTTACTGGCGCAGTAAACGTTGCCTTTGGGGTAGACTTCCTTTCCAGCTGTGCTGCCAATGTTTATGATATGGCCACTTTTTCTTTTAATCATTCTTGGAAGAATGGCTTTGCTTACATACAGCAACCCCTTCACATTAATATCGAGCATGTCATCCCAATCGTCTATACTACCTTCATCAATAGTGTCCATCCCGTGGGCGTTACCAGCATTGTTTATTAAAATATCTATTTCTGAAAAATTCTTCGGAAGGGATTGTATGGCCTTAAAAACTTCTTCTTTGTTGCGAACATCAAAACTCAAAGCGTGAACTTCCGCAATGGCTGAAAGCTCTTCCGCAATCTTTTTTAACCGCTCTTCCCTTCTTCCGCAGAGGATTAATTTCACTCCGTTTTTGGCGAAAAGCTTTGCAGTTGCCATACCAATTCCAGAAGTTGATCCAGTTATAAACGCTATTTTGTTTTCCACTTCAAACTTTTTCTAAAAATACTATTTCTGAAGAATTTTAAAGGATCATATTCACGTTAATTAAATAGTTAAGTAGTGTTAAATAAAATTTCAACCTCTGATTCAGAACTTAAGTTTGTGAAAATTTTCTAAACCTACAAATATGAAAAATCTAATTAAGTTGAGTTTTATTGGTATTGTAATGTTCTCTTTTGTTTCTTGCAATAAAGATGACTCTAGCAATACAAATGAAGGCAATGCAATATTATCACTGCGTTTAACAGATGCTCCTGGAGATTATGACGCTGTTTTTATTGATGTTGAAGAAGTAGTTATAAAATACAATGGAGGTCAGGATGATGTTACTCTGGGCATTAATGCTGGCATTTATGATCTTTTAGAACTAACCGCAGGGGTAAATGTGTTATTATTTAACGATGAGATACCTGCTGGAAACATAAGCCAAATTCGTTTAGTCTTGGGAGACGATAATACAATAGTAGTTGATGGTCAGCAGTTGCCTTTGGCAACTCCAAGCGCACAGCAATCAGGTTTAAAAATTCAGGTGAACGAAACGCTCGAACCAGGAATTTTATATGAATTTATGCTCGATTTTGATGTAGACAAATCCATTGTTGCTCAAGGAAACGGAGGCTATAGTCTTAAACCCGTTATTAGGGCGACAACCGTTGCTGAAAGTGGTGCAATTTCTGGTACTATTGTTCCTCCCGGAATTCTAACAATGATCACAGCAGATAATGGAACTACAGAAATTTCAACTTACGCAAATCCTTTAGGAGGATTTTTGTTAAGCGGTGTTCCAGATGGAATATATACTGTTACTGTTCAGGCCGATTTAGGTTTGGGAATTCCACCCGTGGTAATTGAGAATGTAACCGTTGTTCAAGGTGAGGTTACAACTTTGGGAGAAATTAATTTGGAACCCTAAACCTTCAATATACATTTTAAAAAAGAGGAAAATTTAAGGTTTTCCTCTTTTTTATTTTAACCAATCGTTAACATCATTTCCGCCAATAAATTTCCAATTTGCACGGTTAATAAAAAAACGGACAAAATACGTTATGGAACAAACAAATACGGCGTTTGATATCGGCGCGCTGAACGAAAAAATTGAACAGGAAAGTGCCTTTGTGGACATCCTTTCCATGGAAATGCGAAAAGTTATTGTTGGGCAAAAACACATGGTTGAAAGATTGCTGATTGGCCTCTTGGGCCAAGGGCATATTTTGCTTGAAGGCGTTCCCGGACTTGCAAAAACCTTAGCCATAAATACACTGGCGAAAGCCGTTCACGGCACTTTCAGCCGCATTCAATTTACCCCGGACCTTTTGCCGGCAGATGTTGTTGGAACGTTGATCTATAATATGAAAGTGAACGATTTCAGCATCAAAAAAGGGCCTATTTTTGCCAATTTCGTTTTGGCCGATGAAATCAACCGCGCCCCTGCAAAAGTACAATCCGCTTTACTTGAAGCGATGCAGGAAAAACAGGTTACTATTGGCGAAACCACTTTTAAATT
>JBBQKI010000037.1:0-19483 GCA_038326725.1 Flavobacteriales bacterium | reverse complement strand
GGTACTTCGTCATTTTCTTACGTAGCGCGGGCTGGCGCGATTTATAACCATATAGAACTGGAAAATAATGCGGGGGAAAGCACTGCAGACACGGGGCACGGATTGGGATGGCAAGTGGCAGCGGGTGTAGATTATGAATTTGCCCCTAACCTCTCTTTACGCCCCATGCTCCGCTACCATTCGCTCTCAAGGGATTTGGAGATTGCAAGTGTTTCCACGGAACTAAAGCTCAATTATATTTCTTTCGGGATTGGGCTGGCTTGGGATTTTTGATTTTTGAAGTGGATTGAGGATTTTATTTTTGATTGCAGGTTTCTTAACATTTTTTTGAATTCACTAAAAGCTTTTTGAAATGAAAATTTCATTTGTCATTCTTCTCTCTATTCACGGTCTTATTCATTTGATGGGGTTTTTGAAGGCTTTTAGCCTTGCTGAAATCCCACAAGTTTCAATCAATTTCTCTAAATCTGAGGGGCTTTTATGGCTAGCGGTTGCTTTGTCATTTGTGCTAGTGGGAGTACTTTTTCTGATGAAAAACAATCTTTGGTTTTGGATGGCCATGGTTGCCGGGATAATTTCACAGATATTGATTTTTATGAATTGGCAGGATGCAAAATTTGCCACCATTGCCAATGTGATTGTCTTGGTTGTTGCGATATTAGCATTGGCTGGTTGGAATTTTGAAAGGAAATACAAAAAGGATGTATCCAAATCTTTTGAAAACGCAACCATTTCCGAAGAAACAGTTTCTGAAAAGGATATTGAAAATCTCCCCGTTCCCGTTCAAAAATATTTGAGATACGCAGGCGTACTTGGGAAGCCTAAAATAAAAACAGTCAAAGTTATTTTTAAAGGGGAAATGCGCGAAAAAGGAAAGGATTGGTTTGCTTTCACTTCGGAGCAGTATAACTTTTTTGAGAATCCGACCCGTTTGTTTTTTATGAAGGCGAATTTTAAAGGGTTGCCTACCCACGGATACCATCGTTATAAAGATGGAAAGGCTTCTATGCTTATAAAACTCTTATCGGTTTTCGCTGTTGCGGAGATAAAGGAGCCCAAAATGTTCAAAACAGAAACGGTAACCTATTTTAATGATATGTGTCTCTTTGCTCCGGCCGCATTAATTGATAAAAAAATTGAATGGCAAATTATTGACGATAGATCCGTAAAAGCAACCTACACCAACAAGGAAGCGACTATTTCAGCTATTTTGTATTTCAATGAAAAGGATCAACTAATCAATTTTGTTTCTGAAGATAGGATGGAAGTGAATTCCAATCAAAGAGTTCCGTTTTCAACGCCAGTGAAAAAGTACGGGATTATAAACGATTATAATTTACCCGTTGCTGCGGATGTTGTTTGGCACTTTCTTGATGACGATTTTGTTTATGGGAAGTTTTATTTGTTGGACGTTCAGTATAATGTAAAGATGTAATATATTTTGTGACCTAGCTGGGATTATTTCATGATCCCTAAATGGCGGCCTTACTCAAAGGCTCATTTCCTGCATGCGCAGGAAAAGTCTTTTTTCATTTGTTCACCTCTTCGAAGCAAGCTACTGGGATTATTCCATGATCCCTAAATGGCGGCCTTACCCAAAGCCTCATTTCCTACATGCGCAGGAAAAGTCTTTTTTCATTTGTCACCTCTTCAAAGCAAGCTTCGGAGGTTCCAAATAAAAAAAGCCTCACGATAGTGAGGCTTTGTGACCTGGCTGGGATTCGAACCCAGGACCACCTCATTAAAAGTGAGGTGCTCTACCAGCTGAGCTACCAAGTCTTCCTTGTATGCTTGCCCGCCATTTTGGTAGGCGGGTGCAAATATACCATCATTAAATTTATAATTAAAACGAAAATCGAATAAATTTCCGCAAAAATGCAAGCCCTTTTATTTTAGGGAATTGGCAGCAAAAAATACCGGAAATGTTCCTAAGAGTTGGAGGGGGAATTGAAATTTCACTACATTCCGCTTATGAAAATAGTTTTGCTAGGTTATATGGGAAGCGGGAAATCCACTGTGGGGGTAGCCTTGTCTTTAAAACTTAAATTCCCATTTAAAGATTTGGATTCGGAAATTGAAAGGAAGGAAGGCAAAACCATTACAGCATTGTTTTCTGAAAAAGGGGAAATATATTTTAGAAAGATTGAGAACGAATTGCTGAAGAAAATCCTTCAAAGTGAAGAAAACTTGGTTTTGGCAACCGGGGGCGGGACGCCCTGTTATGGGGATTCAATGGATTTTCTACTTGAAAATTCCGATATAACTAGTGTTTATTTGAAAATCGAAATCCCCGAACTTTCAAAACGGCTCTTTCCCGAAAGGGAATCCAGGCCATTGATTTCGCATTTAAAAAGTGAAGCGGAAGTTTTTGATTTTATTCGGAAACACCTTTTTGAGCGGTCGTATTATTACAGCCAAGCGGATTTGATCATAAAAACAGATGGAAATTCGACAACGGAAACCATTGATAAAATCCTTGAAAAGCTATTCTAAAATGGCGCGGTCGTTATTTTTCTCAAAGAAAACAGAGATGTTTTCGCTGATGGAAGTGGAAAGGGAAATGCCCTTGAAATCCACCTTTACCGGATATTTTTTATGATTTCGGTCCACCAAAACGGCGGTCTTGAACTGTTTTAGCGGCACATCCAGAAAATGCTTCACCCCATAAATGAGCGTAGTGCCGGAGTGCAGCACGTCATCCACCAAGAGCAAGGATTTGTTTTTATATTCTTCGGGTTTCAGGGAAGTTTCAACAGGGTTTGTTGGTTTTTTTTTATCGATAACAACTTCGCAAAGCACTACTTTTAATGGGGATATTTTTTCAACTTCTGCTTTTAGTTTTTGTGCGAAAAGAAAACCATTGCTTTTTATCCCAGCAATCACTACTTCTTTTTCACGAGAATTGCTTTCATAAATCTGGTAGGCAATCCTTTTAATTTTATGTGCAATCTGTTTTTTGTCAAGAATGGTGGTGGGCTGCATGAGAGAAGTTTTTTTCAAAGGTAGCTATTCGGATTTTGTTTTTTATTTTGATTCTTCGTTGGTTTCTTTTTGTGTTTCTTCTTTGCTTTCTTCAGAAGGGGTTTCGGTAAAATCCTCAATATCCCGCCGGTCTTTTTTGGTGGGCCTGCCCACGCCTTTTTTGCGGTAATAATCCTTGGAATATTGAAGCAGTTCGTTGGTTTCAAAAGCCTCTTTGGGGGTGGTGTCCGTGCGGTACAGCCCTACCAACTTAGCACCCACACGGCTTTCGGGCAGGTCCAAAACCTCGATTTGATAATTGATTTGTTCTTTGCGAACCTGAATTTTATCGGAAGGATACACTTCCCGAGAAGGTTTCACGATATCGCCATTTACCCGTACCGACCCTTTTTTACAAGCCTGCGTTGAAATACTGCGCGTCTTGAAATACCGAATGCACCATAAATATTTATCGATCCTCATCGCAATAAAATCTATCTTTAATTGGCAGCAAAAATAGCTTAAAATTGTATCTTGCGCCCTCAAAAATACAATGATGCATAAAATAAAATATATCCTTCCCCTTATAATTTTAGTGGTTTCAATGCTTTCTTCCTGCAAGAAAGATGACGATGGCGGGCCAGTTATTGTGCCGCCCCGGGACCGAGGTCCGGAGGCAATTAGAGCCCAAGATTCAATTGAACAGTTTCTTGAAACCCACTTTTATAATTACGAAGAATTTCAAACCCCTCCGTTAGGTTTTGATTATAAAATAGTATTTGATACTATAGCGGGTGATAATGCCGATAAAATTCCTCTCATGGAGCAAGTGGAATTTAAAAACGTTCTTGACCGTATCGACGAAAGCGTGACCTATAAATTTTACTACTTGAACGTAAACGAGGGTGGGGGAGAACGGCCACATTTTACAGATGTGGTGATAAATTCCTATGAGGGCAGATTGTTGGATTTGGAACTTTTTGACAGTTCGACTATTCCGGTGCGTTTTGATTTAACACAAGTGGTAGAAGGGTATCAAGCAGGTATAATTGAATTTAACGGGGCGGAGCAGATTATAAACAATCCCGATGGCTCTTTGTCTTTTGAAAATTATGGGATTGGGGCAATATTTGTACCTGCGGGATTAGGGTATTATAATTTTGGAGCTCCAGGCATTAGTGCTTATGAACAGCTCATTTTTACTTTTCAACTCTACGAATCTGAAATTGAAGATCACGATTCGGACGGCATCCCTTCCTTTATGGAAGATTTGAACGATAATGGTTATGAACTTGATGATGATACCGATAACGACAATATCCCGAATTATGCAGACGTGGACGACGACAATGATGGCCGACCCACCCGCGATGAAATTGAAATAGACGATGAAGGGAATATTACCTTTCCCGATGTTGACGGCGATGGGGTGCCGGATTATTTGGATGAGGATAATTAGTATTTAGACTTTAGTGGGTAGTCTTTAATGGGTAGTGAGTTTTCGGTTCTCAGTTTTCGGTTCTCAGTTTTCAGTTCTCAGTTTTCAGTTATAGTAACGGAAGATTAAAGGTGGGAGCTATTTCTAAAATTAGGAATTAGCGAATAGCGAGGGAAAAGCGAATAGTTTTTCTTAAACGAATAAACCAATAAACGCAAAACAGTTATTTCCTTGCCATTACCTTCATTACTGCTCCAACGATGGCAGCTGCGTTCAAGCCATATTTATCCATTAATTCTTCAGGGGTGCCAGATTCGCCAAAGGTGTCCTGAGTGGCCACGAATTCCTGCGGTGCTGGATGGTTTGTACTTAAAACCCGCGCAACACTTTCGCCCAAACCACCCAAAAAGTTATGCTCTTCCGCAGTAACGATGCAACCGGTTTTTTTAACGCTGTCCAAAATGGCTTTGTCGTCAAGCGGTTTTATGGTATGGATATTAATCACTTCGGCATGAATGCCTTTTTCGAACAAGGTTTCAGCAGCTTGTAACGCTTCCCAAACCAAATGGCCCGTAGCCACGATAGTTACATCGTTTCCTTCTTGTAAAAGCACGGCTTTCCCAATTTGAAATTTTTGGTTTTCCGGGGTGAAGTTTGCCACTTTTGGCCTTCCGAACCTAAGGTAAACCGGGCCTTTATAATCGGCAATGGCAATGGTGGCGGCCTTGGTCTGGTTGTAATCGCAAGTATTGATTACCGTCATACCCGGAAGCATTTTCATCAACCCAATATCTTCTAAAATTTGGTGGGTGGCGCCATCTTCACCCAGTGTAAGCCCTGCATGGGAGGCGCATATCTTTACATTCTTCCCGCTGTAGGCAATGCTTTGGCGGATTTGGTCGTAAACCCTGCCGGTGGAAAAATTTGCAAAAGTGCCCGTAAAAGGAATTTTTCCGCCAATGGTCATTCCCGCGGCAATGCCCATCATGTTGGCCTCGGCAATGCCCACCTGAAAAAACCGTTCGGGGTGGTTCGCCTTGAAGTCGTCCATTTTTAAAGAGCCCGTAAGGTCGGCGCAAAGGGCAACAACATCGGGGTTTGTTTTTCCAAGTTCGGTCAATCCTGCGCCAAAGCCGGAGCGGGTATCCTGTTTTCCTGAATCGGTGTATTTTTTCATAGGCCTTCCCAACGCCTCCAAAAGGAGGGAGCTTGGGTTTTGGGTTTTAATGTTATTGTCCTTATATAAAAAGTCCTCCCCAACCCCTCCTTAGGAGGGGCTTTCGGGTGTTTTAATAATCTCCTAGAGTTACGGCACACTGAGAAAGTGCGGTTTCCAGTTGGGCATCGTTGGGTGCCTTGCCGTGCCAATCGTGGGTGTGCATCATAAAATCGACCCCGTTGCCCATTATAGTGTGCAGCAAAACGCAAATTGGTTTTCCTTTTCCGGTTTTTGCCTTGGCCTTTTTCATCCCAGAAATTATGGCGGCAAGGTCATTTCCTTCTTGAATGTTCAACACATCCCAGCCGAAAGCCTTAAATTTTTCCTCCAAATTTCCCATAGGCAGTACATTGTTCGTAGAACCGTCTATTTGCTGGCCGTTGAGGTCTATGGTTACAATTAGGTTATCGATCTTGTTCCCTGCGGCGTACATAATGGCTTCCCAGTTTTGGCCTTCCTGCAGTTCGCCATCGCCACAAAGGGTGTAAATTAAATGAGAATCCTTATTTAGTTTTTTGCTTTGGGCCGCGCCGATGGAAACTGAAATGCCTTGCCCCAGCGAACCGGAGGCAATGCGGATTCCCGGTAGACCTTCGTGGGTGGTGGGGTGACCCTGCAGGCGGGAGTTTAAATGACGGAATGTCCGCAATTCTTCAACGGGAAAATAGCCCGAACGCGCCAGCACGCTGTAAAACACGGGGGAAATGTGGCCATTTGAAAGGAAGAAAAGATCTTCGTCCTTACCATCCATGGTAAAGGTTTCATTCCTTTCCATGATATTTTGAAAAAGGGCGACAAAGAATTCGGCACAGCCGAGGGAGCCCCCGGGATGGCCGGAATTTACCTTGTGGACTTGGCGAAGAATATCGCGGCGAACTTGGATTACCAGGTTTTCAAGCCGTTTTGTTTCGTTCATGAAGTTGTTCTTTTTTTCAGTTTCAAAAATATACCAATAAACACGGCCTTCAAAATGGAAGCCATTGCAGTTATCAACGATTTAGGGGTTTTGTTAACAGGATGGGTTCTAGGTTCTCAGTTCTGGGTTCTGGGTTCTGGGTTTTGGGTTCAAAGTTCACGGTTAGAAAATTTATAAATTGCCCGAATGAAATATAATTTATCTTTGATATATTAAAACACCGAGGTTATGGATTTAGAAGCAGATTTAAAATGGATACGCCAAGAGTTGGAAAATGTAAAAGACCCTACGTTTATAGATGCGATTAAAAATATGTTGATATACCGGAAAAAAGTATCGTTGGAACGTATTAGCCTAGAGCAATACAATTCTGAAATTGATGCGTCTATTGCACAGACAGAAAATGAAAAAACCTACACGCATAAAGAAATGGAAGAACGTATTAAACAATGGACAAAACAATAAGCTGGACGCATCAAGCAGACGCAGAACTTAACGAGGCTTTTTTGGATTTATTTTAACAATCCGGATCTATTGAAACCGCAACCAGAATCGTTATAGAAATTTATGAATCCACCTCCATATTAGCGACTAAGCCTGAGATTTATAAAACAGATACACTCAAGGAAAACACCAAAGGAAATATTAGGGCATACGAAAAACACACTTACCGAATATCTTACCTTGTTGAAGAAAATGCTATTTATATTATCCGCGTACGTTACGCAAGAAAAGAACCTTTGGAATATTGAGGGAAAAATGATTTAAAAATGACCACCCTTTTTGTTTTCGAGGCTTGGAAACATTTTACCCCCTGAACGCCATTTTTTTCATTTCCTCTCGGGCTTTTGGTATTTCATTCTATCTTTGCTCCTCAGCAAAAAAGCTTCATGCAGTTTAAATTAGAGAGTACAGATATCCAAAGCCAAGCGCGAGCTGGCACCATTACCTTAGATCACGGAACAATTGAAACGCCAATGTTTATGCCCGTTGGCACAGTTGGGTCAGTAAAAGGAGTGCATCAGCGGGAATTAAAAGAGGAAATTAACCCGGATATTATTTTGGGGAATACCTATCACCTTTACCTCCGGCCCGGCATCGAAATCATCGAAAAAGCAGGCGGCCTTCATAAATTCATGAACTGGGACCGAAACCTTTTGACCGATAGTGGTGGCTATCAAGTTTATTCGCTTTCGGCCAATCGGAAAATAAAGGAAGAAGGGGTTAAGTTTAAATCGCATATTGACGGGAGTTACCACGTTTTTACACCGGAAAACGTTATGGAAATACAGCGGATTATTGGTGCGGATATTATTATGGCCTTTGATGAATGCACGCCCTATCCATGTGAATATAATTATGCGAAAAGGTCGATGCACATGACCCACCGCTGGCTGGACAGGTGCATTTCGCATTTGGAAAAAACCCCTTTGAAATACGGTTACGAGCAGACTTTTTTTCCCATTGTTCAAGGCAGCACTTATAAAGATTTAAGACAGCAATCGGCGGAATATATAGCTTCAGCGGGCGCGGAAGGTAATGCCATTGGTGGGCTTTCTGTGGGCGAACCTGCTGAGGAAATGTACGAAATGACATCAATAGTAACCGAAATTCTTCCAAAAGAGAAACCCCGGTATTTAATGGGGGTTGGCACGCCAATCAATATTTTGGAGAACATTGCGTTGGGAATTGATATGTTTGATTGTGTGATGCCGACACGCAATGGCAGGAATGGGATGTTATTTACAGCACATGGCACCATCAATATCAAGAACAAAAAATGGGAAGCGGATTTTTCTACCATTGATCCAATGAACATAACTTGGGTGGACACAGAATACAGCAAGGCCTACCTTCACCATTTATTTACAGTTAACGAAATGCTGGGACGGCAAATAGCCACTATCCATAACCTTGGATTCTACATTTGGTTGGTTCGTGAAGCCAGAAAACATATATTAGCCGGGGATTTCACGGCCTGGAAAAACACCATGGTCAAACAAATGGATCAACGCCTTTAATTGATTATGTTAAGCATACTGGACAGATACATTCTTAAGAAATATTTGGGCACGTTCCTGTTATTGCTTTTGCTTTTTATTCCCATTGGCATCACTGTTCACCTTGCAGAAAAAATAGATAAAATATTGGAGAACGAAGTCCCACTTATGGAGGTGGCGCAATACCTGTTGGATTTCACCATTTACTTCGCCAATCTGTTGTTCCCATTATTTTTGTTCTTATCAGTTATTTGGTTCACTTCAAAATTGGCAAACGATACCGAGATCATCGCTTTTTTGAGTAGCGGGGTTTCCTATAATCGTTTTTTGCGGCCTTACGTTATTGGGGCCACTTTGGTTTGTTTTGGGGCATTGGTTTTAAGCATGTATTTAGCACCCAAAGCAAGTAAAGGGTTTAATGAATTTTCTTATAATTATTTAAAAAAAGGAAAAAGTGCGCGAGAGCAAAACAATGTTTTTACACAGATAAATGATAACGACTATATTTATGTAAGCTATTTCAATGTTACAGAAAAATCCGGCAGCAACTTCACTTTGGAACATTTTGAGGGCAATAAAATGACCTATAAACTTGCCGCGAACCAAATAAAATTCAACGATGCGGACAGCACCTATTCACTTTTTAATTACACAAAAAGGATAATTGGTGAAAACGAAGACATCATAGAAAGCAAAGCTAAGCTCGACACTGTTTTCGATTTTGAGATAACCGATCTTACCCCAGTAAATTATATTGCCGAAACGTTGAATTTCAACGAACTGAATTCCTTCATTAAACGCGAAAAAGCCCGTGGCTCATCCTACATAAACCGATACGAAGTGGTTCGGTACAAACGCTGGAGCCTGCCAGTTTCGGCGTATATTTTAACCATTATTGCAGTAGCTGTTTCCTCGGTAAAAAGGCGTGGCGGGATGGGAATAAATTTAGCAATCGGTATTGGCATCGGGATGATATTTATATTCTTCGATAAAATATTTGGTACTATGGCCGAGCAAAGCACATTTTCGCCTTTCATTGCCACTTGGTTCCCTAATTTTGTTTTTGCTGCCCTTGCCATTTATCTTTTGAGAAATGCGAAACGATAAGTTAGTCAATTACCTTCACCTACACTTCATAGTGTTCATTTGGGGATTTACCGCCGTGTTGGGCGCGCTAATTTCCCTTGAAGCTATTCCGTTGGTTTGGTTTCGGATGTTGCTGGCCACGGCTTTTGTGTTTATTTTCCTTAAAATCAGAAACAAAAATTTACGCTTTTCAACCAAAACTCTTATTGGTTTCCTTATAGGTGGTACTGTAATCGCACTACATTGGCTAACTTTTTTTGGTGCTATTAAAGCTTCCAATGTTTCGGTGACACTTGCGGTTTTGTCCACCGGTGCATTTTTTGCATCTTTTTTGGAACCGCTTTTTTATGGACGCAGAATAATCCTTTACGAAGTTTTCTTTGGACTTATCGTGATCGTGGGGCTTTACTTGATATTTGAGGTGGAAACGCAATATACCTTGGGGATTTTATTGGCTTTGGCCTCCGCATTTTTAAGTGCTCTTTTTTCCGTGATAAATGGGAAATTTGTTGAAAAGCACGAAGCTTCGGCAATCTCCTTTTATGAACTATTGTTCGGAGTTTCGGGAATTACTATTTACCTTGCTTTTACCGGCAGTTTTGAAACTTCGTTTTTTGTTCTTACAATGAAAGATTGGATTTATCTTCTCATTTTGGCTTCCGTCTGTACCGCTTATGCTTTTATAGCATCAGTTCACGTGATGAAATGGATAAGCCCGTACACCGTTATGCTTACCATAAACATGGAACCCATTTACGGGATAATATTAGCAGTCATTGTTTTTGGCGAATCTGAAAAAATGAGCCCGCAATTTTACTACGGCGCGGGCATTATTTTGCTTACCGTGATTGCCAATGGCATTATTAAAATTGTACTGGAAAGAAAACGAAGGAGAATCCCCATACCTGAAAACAAAAATTTATCTTTGTAAACTATCAAAAAAACAACAAGAAATTACCATGGAATATCTTGATTTTGAACTCCCCATTAAAGAATTACAGGAGCAGTATGAAAAGGCGTGCCTTATTGGCTCGGAGAGCAACGTGGATGTAACTAACACCTGCAAACAGATTGAAAAAAAACTGAACGATACCAAAAGGGAAATCTATAAAAACCTTACGGCTTGGCAGCGCGTGCAACTTTCGAGACACCCGGACAGGCCCTATACCAATGATTATATCCGGGCGATTTGCGGCAGTTCTTATTTGGAGCTTCATGGCGATCGTAATTTTAAAGACGATAAAGCCATGGTGGGTGGTTTAGGAAAAATAGGTGACCAAAGTTTTATGTTCATTGGCCAGCAAAAAGGGTATAATACCAAAACCCGGCAAATACGGAATTTTGGCATGGCAAACCCCGAGGGTTACCGAAAAGCTTTGCGGTTAATGAAATCTGCCGAAAAATTTGGCGTTCCGGTGGTTACCTTGATTGATACCCCAGGGGCATATCCCGGTCTTGAAGCCGAGGAGCGTGGCCAAGGTGAAGCAATTGCTCGAAATATTTTGGAAATGACCCGCTTGAAAGTTCCCATTATTGTTGTCATTATTGGTGAAGGCGCAAGTGGGGGCGCGTTGGGCATTGGGGTAGGAGATAGGGTTTTAATGCTTGAAAACACTTGGTATTCCGTGATTTCACCGGAAAGTTGTTCTTCCATTTTGTGGCGTAGTTGGGAATTTAAGGAACAAGCGGCCGAAGCCTTGAAACTAACCGCTATCGATATGAAAAAATTAAAGCTTATTGATGAAATAGTAAAGGAACCTTTGGGCGGGGCGCACAGCGATAGGGCCACCACTTTTATTACCGTTTCAAAAGCAATTACGACTGCTTATTCAGTATTAAAAAAATTATCCCCAACCGAATTGGTAAACCAACGGATGAAAAAATATTCCGAAATGGGAAGCTTCAAAAGTTAAAGCTACTCATATCAAACCTTTCCATAAACCCGAAGTTATTGCTTCGGGTTTTTTATTGGGTTATCAACAATAATTTTAAGTTTTCAACAGTTGGAATGTTAATGAACGGTGAACATAGGAATAAAAAAAACAATACATTCCTTTAACATTTTATTTACATTCGCCATATGGAAAAATTAAAGCCCCAACCCAATTTTTTAACTCGTTCTCCCCAAGTAATTTCGCTTGAGAAAGGAAAAATTCCGCCACAAGCCATTGATTTAGAAGAGGTTGTGCTTGGAGCTTTGATGATTGACAAAAAAGGGGTTGATGAAGTGATTGATTTATTGAATCCCGATGTTTTTTACAAACAATCGCATCAGCATATTTTTGAGGCCATTCATATTCTCTTTGAAAACAGCCAACCGGTGGACTTATTAACCGTTTCTGCCCAACTTAAGAAAATGGCGAAACTTGACTTGGTTGGTGGTGAATTTTACCTCATTCAATTAACCCAAAAAGTATCCTCTTCGGCTCATATTGAATTTCACGCCCGCATCATTCTTCAAAAATTTATTCAAAGAAGCCTTATAAAAATTTCCAACGAAATCATCGAAGATTCTTATAGCGAAACCACCGATGTTTTTGATCTTTTGGACAATGCCGAAGCCAAACTTTACGAAATTACGCAAGGCAACATCAAACGCTCTTCAGAAACAGCACAAAACTTGGTAATTCAAGCGAAAAAAAGGATAGAGGAAATAGCGAATAAAGAAGGACTTTCCGGGGTACCGTCAGGCTTCAGTAAACTGGACAAGCTTACATCCGGCTGGCAGCCCAGCGATTTAATTATCATTGCTGCCCGACCCGGGATGGGAAAAACCGCACTTACACTTTCGATGGCACGAAATATAGCCGTGGATCATAATATGCCAGTAGCTTTTTTCTCATTGGAAATGTCTTCCGTGCAATTGATCACCCGTTTGATTTCTTCGGAAACAGGATTAAGTTCAGAAAAACTAAGGACAGGAAGTTTGGAAAAGCATGAGTGGGAACAATTAAACGTAAAAGTAAAAGCCCTTGAAAAAGCGCCATTGTTCATTGATGATTCTCCGTCACTGTCCATTTTTGATTTGCGGGCAAAGGCCAGAAGACTGTCTTCCCAACACGGAATAAAACTAATAGTTGTTGATTATTTGCAATTGATGACGGCTGGAGGAAGCCAAAAAGGAGGAAACCGCGAACAAGAAATTTCCACAATTTCTCGAAACCTAAAAGCTTTAGCTAAAGAGCTGAACATTCCAGTTATCGCGTTATCGCAATTGTCGCGAGCCGTGGAAACCCGCGGCGGCACAAAGCGCCCATTGCTTTCCGATCTTCGGGAATCGGGTGCCATTGAGCAGGATGCGGATATTGTTTCATTTATCTACAGGCCCGAATATTATAAAATGGATGAATGGGATGATGAAGAGCGTTCGCCAACCGCAGGTCAAGCAGAGATTATTATAGCCAAGCATAGGAACGGCGGTTTGGATGAGATACGCTTGAAATTTTTGGGCCACCTCGGAAAATTCGAAAATCTTGAAACCGACTATTATCCCGCTGAATACAGCTCGAGAATGAACAATGCAGCCAATGATGATACTTTCAAAACAAGTAATTTGCCCACTCCGGGCGAGGCTTTTGGCAGTACAATGAACGATGATCTTTCGGGTGAGGACGGCAATGACGTCCCGTTTTAAAATTTTCAATAAACATTTAATCGTTTTTTAAATGAAGGGCCAAAACTTTGGCTCAAAATTTGTCGCTATCTTAGCCCTATGGCAAAATTCCTTTCAATAGCATTCATATTATTGTTTTCATTTCAGGCCTCGGCTTCCTATATTTTGATTCCCATGGATGTGGAAAGCCAAAAACAACATTTAAAAGCTTACGGCATTACTTATTGGGCACTTGAAAAACAGCAAAAAGTAAAATGGCTCCTCAACTACCGTGGCGGCTCCTTCCTTTTACCCGATGCAGAAGAAATACGAAAGGAATGCCAAATCCGTGGGGTTTCCTTTGAAATCGTTTCCGATGCCAAGACCGAGGAAATATTGACAGAAATAAGCAGTCCTTCCCAAAATATGGAAGCGGTGGTTTTGGAAAAAGCCCCAAAGATTGCAGTTTATTCCCCAAAAGGAAATTTGCCTTGGGACGATGCGGTAACGATGGTGCTTACCTATGCAGAAATTCCATATACCGTTATTTATGACGAAGAAGTTTTGAGCGATCAGCTTATTTTATATGATTGGTTGCACCTTCACCATGAAGACTTTACCGGTCAATATGGGAAATTTTACCGCGCTTATCGTTCAGCGCCTTGGTATATTGAAGAGAAAAAGAATGCTGAGGCATTAGCAACTAAATTGGGCTATAATAAAGTTTCCGAAGCAAAACTGGATGTGGCTTTAAAAATCCGCGATTATGTAATTGGTGGCGGGTTTATGTTTGCCATGTGCAGTGCTACCGATAGTTTCGATATAGCACTTGCTTCGGAAGGGGTGGACATTTGTGAGCCCATGTTCGATGGCGACCCTAGCGAGGCGGCTTACCAAAGCAAAATAGATTATGCACAAACTTTTGCTTTCAAGGATTTTATTTTGGAACGCAGCCCGATGGTTTATGAATTTTCTTCCATAGATATGACCGAAAAGCGAACTGTCATTAAAGAAACAGATTATTTCTCATTGATGGATTATTCCGCGAAATGGGACCCGATCCCGACGATGTTGGTTCAAAACCACACAGCTTTAGTAAAAGGTTTTATGGGACAGACCACTTCTTTTGACAGCAACGAGATAAAAGCCAATGTGTTGGTGATGGGTGAAAATAAAAGCAATGGGGAAGCAAGGTACATTCACGGGATAAAAGGGAAAGGATTTTTTACTTTTTATGGTGGCCACGATCCGGAAGATTATCAGCACCGGGTGGGAGATGCAAAAACCGAATTGGCACTTCATCCAAACTCGCCGGGCTACAGGCTTATTTTGAACAATGTTTTGTTTCCCGCCGCAAAAAAGAAAAAACAGAAAACCTAATCTTCATTTTCCAAGGCATCGTAATATTCTTTTGGAGGTAAAACCATGATTTCAACCCGGCGGTTTAGTTGTTTGTTTAATTCGGTATCATTTTCCACCCTTGGGTTGGTTTCGCCAAAGGCATTTATTTCATAACTGTATAACGCTTTTCCCCCCAATAAAGATTTTAAACGTTCTTCCACGGAAAGACACCTGTTTTTGGATAGTTCCAAATTATAGGCTTCATCGCCATCGCTATCGGTATGCCCATCAATTCGCAAAGTTGCATTGGGTACTTGAAGTATTGTTTGGGCGATGGAATCCAAAGTGTTTTTTGCGCTTTCTTTTAATTCAAAAAGTGCAGTATCAAACAAAACATCTGCGTTTATGCTTACCACGATAACGCTGTTTATGGCCGCGATGGCATCAATGTCAGCTCCTGCGGTTTTGCTGTTGCAAAGTGTTTTAAGATCGGTTACCCTTAAAAAATTGAAGACAGTTTCGGTGTCTATTTTTTCATCGCTCAGTTCGATACTAGATTTTCCACCTGTAATGGAACCGGCATAGATCCAATTCTCCCCGTTGGTTGAAATCTCGATCTTTGCTTTTTCTTTTGAGGGGCCAACTTCAAAAATGTAGAGGTCGTCTCCCTTCAGGTTCATAAAACCGTTATTGGTAAAAGCAACAGTAATGCTACCCCCGCAGCCCAATGATATAAAATCGGGGCTTTCGTATTTGGTATAATTTGGTTCGTGCAGGCATTGAGTGCTGTCGCGGTAAATTTTGAAAGGCTTGGGGGTGCCGAGTGAAAATTTTATTACTTCATCCGCAAATGAAATCTTGCCCAAAGGAATATAAATTTCGTTCCCGCTTGATTCTTTGTAAAAATTATTTAGAAGTTTTTGAGCGTTGGTAGTATTGCCGGACAGCAAAAGCAATATAATGGGAAAAATAAAAACCGATCGCATTGAGTAAAAATAAAAGAATTATCCGAACAATGAAAGATTGTGTGTTTTAATCCCTTTTTTTAAAATAAAGGATTTCCATAAAAAAAACCGTCCCCAAGTTTTCTTGGGGACGGTTTTGAGCGGAATAAATATTTGTTTTATTTTAGTTTGTTCACGATTGCCGTGAAAGCTTCCGGATGGTTCATTGCCAAATCGGCCAAAACCTTACGGTTCAACCCAATTTCATTGGCATTTATTTTTCCCATGAATTGCGAATAGCTCATCCCATGCTGGCGTGCACCTGCGTTGATACGGGTGATCCAAAGGGACCTGAAATTCCTCTTTTTTGCTCGACGGTCGCGGTAGGCATAAAGCATTGCTTTATCAACAGCGTTTTTAGCTACGGTCCAAACGTTTTTACGTCTTCCAAAGAAACCTTTGGCTTGTTTGAACACTTTTTTTCTTCGTGCCCTTTTGGCAACTGAATTTACTGATCTTGGCATAATTTAAAGTTTTTTGTAGCAGGCGATTCTTGAATTATGAATTCTTTAAAGCACTGCTCCAGGGTTATACATTTTGTTTTTAACCGGTAAAAGGATTACTTCAGGCAAAGCATTTCCTTCACACTATTTTCATCCCGTTTGTGCACCAAAGTGTCGTGGGTTAAGGCAAGCTTGCGTTTTTTGGACTTCTTTGTTAAGATGTGGCTTTTAAACGCATGCTTTCTTTTAATCTTTCCGGTACCGGTAAGCTTAAAACGCTTTTTGGCACTGGATTTTGTTTTTTGTTTCGGCATGTTTTCCTACTTTATTTATTAATTATTCCGCTTTATTTATAATTATTTGTTCTAAAACTAATATGCTGCTAACTAGAACTGTTTACTTTTTCTTGGGGGAAATGAACATAATCATCCGTTTTCCTTCCAATTTCGGCATTTGTTCAACCTTTCCGAATTCTTCAAGATCGCGCGCAAGCCTTAATAATAATATCTCGCCTTGATCTTTATATATGATCGATCTTCCTTTAAAGAAGACATAAGCTTTCAATTTTGAACCATCCTGCAAAAACTTTTCGCCGTGCTTCTTTTTGAATTCATAATCGTGGTCATCTGTATTCGGTCCAAACCTTATTTCCTTGATGGTAACTTTGGTAGCCTTTGCTTTTAATACTTTTTCCCGCTTTTTCTGTTCGTAAACATATTTTTTATAATCGATGATTTTACAAACGGGTGGAATGGCATTTGGTGAAATTTCAACCAAATCCAATTCCTGCTCTTCAGCCATATCACGGGCTTTCCTTAAAGGATAAACCCCCAATTCCACATTGTCACCTACAAGGCGCACTTCTTCTGCACGGATTTTTCCATTGATCCTGTGTTGATCTTCTTTGATCACCCTTGCAGGGCCGCGACTTCTTTTTCTTCGTATTGCTATGGCTAAAAATTATTTAGTTAAACGTTAAAATTCTTTTATGTCTTTTTTTACTTCTTGCTGAATCCTTTTGGAAAATTCTTCAATGGTCATCGTACCTAAATCCCCTTCACCGTGTTTTCTTACGGAAACCGTCCCATCTTTCTCTTCCTGCTCCCCTACAATCAACATATACGGGGTTTTGTTCATTTCGGCGTCCCGTATTTTCTTGCCTATGGTTTCGTTCCTGTTGTCAACGAGGGCGCGAATTTCGTCTTTTTCAAGCAAATTAAAAACTTTTTGGGAGTATTTTTCAAATTTTTCGCTTAGCGAAAGAATACTCACTTGATCCGGCATTAACCAAAGCGGGAAATTGCCGCCGGTATGTTCCAATAAAATAGCTATAAAACGTTCCATGCTTCCAAAAGGAGCTCGGTGAATCATGACGGGACGATGAATTTCATTGTCACTGCCTTTATATTCAAGTTCAAACCGCTCCGGAAGATTGTAATCCACTTGAATGGTGCCTAGTTGCCAGCTTCTTCCGAGCGCATCCTTCACCATAAAATCCAGTTTCGGCCCATAAAAAGCTGCTTCGCCGGTTACAATTTTATAATCAAGTCCTTTCTTTTCTGCAGCATTTATAATTGCTTTTTCCGCCTTCTCCCAATTTTCCAAACTGCCGATATATTTTTCGGGCTTTTCCATATCCCGGACAGAAACTTGGGTGCTGAAATTTTCAAATCCCAAAGAACCAAATACATATAAAACAAGATCGATCACTTTCATAAATTCATCATCCAACTGATCCGGAGTACAAAAAATATGAGCATCATCCTGTGTAAAACCCCTTACGCGGGTCAAGCCGTGAAGCTCTCCACTTTGCTCATATCTATAAACTGTTCCGAATTCCGCAAAACGTTTCGGCAAATCTTTATAGGACCAAGGCCGGGAGTTGTAGATTTCACAATGATGGGGACAGTTCATTGGTTTTAAAAGGAATTCTTCTCCCTCATTAGGCGTTTTTATAGGCTGAAAACTGTCCGCGCCGTATTTAGCAAAATGGCCCGAAGTAACGTATAATTCCTTTTGGCCGATATGCGGGGTCACCACCATTTCATAACCCGCTTTTTTTTGTGCTTTTTTTAAGAAATTTTCCAGCCGTTCACGAAGGGCAGCCCCTTTTGGTAACCACAACGGCAAGCCTTGGCCTACTTTTTGGGAGAATGTGAAAAGGTCAAGCTCTTTCCCCAATTTTCTGTGATCGCGTTTTTTGGCTTCTTCCAGCAATTCAAGATAGTCGGTAAGATCTTTTTGTTTTGGGAAACTAATCCCGTAAATGCGGGTAAGTTGTTTGTTCTTTTCATCGCCCCGCCAATAGGCACCGGCAATGCTCATCAATTTTACTGCTTTTACAATCCCTGTGTTGGGAATATGCCCGCCGCGGCATAAATCGGTAAAAGTATCGTGGTCGCAAAAAGTAATAGTGCCATCCTCAAGATTTTCGATGAGTTCTACTTTATATACGTTCTTTTGGTTTTTATAATAATTCAAGGCTTCTTCCTTGGAAACCTCCCGCATACTGAATTCGTGCTTGCCCCGGGCTATTTCCAGCATTTTATCCTCAATGGTTTTTAAATCTTTTTCGGAAACAGTTTCATTGCCAAAATCCACATCGTAATAAAACCCATTATCAATGGCCGGGCCAATGGTAAGTTTCACACCCGGGTACAATTGCTCCAAAGCCTGCGCAAGAATATGTGCGGAAGAATGCCAAAAAGCCTTTTTGCCATCATCGTTGTTCCAGGTATATAGTACCAGGTTGCCATCATTTTTAAGGGAAGTGGATGTTTCCACAACAGTATCATTATAAAGAGCAGAAATAACATTTCTTGCAAACCCCTCACTAATGTTTTTGGCAACATCGATAGGCGTAATGCCACTTTCAAATTGCTTTATACTTCCATCCGGTAAGGTAATGGCTATCATATCCTAAATTTTAATCGGCAAAGATAGTGCGAGTTTCTTCGTTTCGCAATATTCAATTGTGCGATTGTGTTTCACTATAAAGTATATTTTTATTTTTCGGGGTGAATATTTACTCATTTTTAAAATTTCGAATATTTTTTTAATTGAAGTTATAAGATTTTGAACCTCTTATAAAATAAATGAGAAATTTCTTGATAAAAAGGTAACATTAAGTTTGCGTTAACAAATAACAAATCTATATTTGCAGCCGCTTAAAAGATGAGGATTGAAAGTTTTGATAAAGTGAGGCGAAAAATTAGTTTTGATTTTTTTTGAAATATTTTAATAAAAGTATTGCAGGATAAAAAAACTAATGTAAATTTGCACCCGCTAAAACGATGAATGACTACAAAACACGATTCGAAAAACGCGAAATAAAGCATAAATAAGTTCCTTGATATACTGAAATTGACAAATGGGGGTGCCTTGGTATTAAAGCTGAGGTGTCCCTAAAAAAGAACCAAAACAAGAAAATTATTTCCTGGGCATATCAGGGGAGACCGCTCTTCAACAAACGGCCGTGTTCAA
>JBBQKI010000036.1:0-19492 GCA_038326725.1 Flavobacteriales bacterium | reverse complement strand
GGATGTTGCCCTGTTTGGATTGCATATTGTTCTGCTGGAAGTCCAAAAGAATCGTAACCCTGAGGATGCAAAACGTTAAAACCTTGGTGGCGTTTGTAGCGCGCATAAATATCACTAGCAATGTAACCAAGCGGGTGCC
Source organism: Flavobacteriales bacterium (assembly GCA_038326725.1). Classification (GTDB taxonomy): domain Bacteria; phylum Bacteroidota; class Bacteroidia; order Flavobacteriales; family Flavobacteriaceae; genus JBBQKI01. Next base: position 19,353 of record JBBQKI010000036.1, on the reverse strand, counting down.
CAACGTGCAACCCCGCGCCGGACGGATAGGGAAACATATCCAAAACGTAATATTTGGGTTTTAAGTTCTCCCCTCCTTTGAAGGGGTCGGGGGAGGACGCTTTAAAAGTTTGGTTTTGGGCCCAATATTTTTGCCACTTTTCTTCTATTTCGTTGAAGTGATATTTGCTCATTGTAATTTTTTCGGGAAAGGGCAAATTTACAGCTATTGTACGAAATGCCCCGTAACAATTTTAAAAAGGTATGCAGATTGCAAAGAGGCATTCCGAACCTGTGTTGATCGCAGACGAAGTATTACTTTAAATAAAATATCAAGCAAAGACGAAAGACAAAACTTTAAGCGTTGTTTAACCAAGGCTGAAAAATTCATTGTATTTTTACGGCATCAAACCACAAAATCCCTATGGCTTCCAATTTTGACAAGTATCAAAAACGCAGGTTGATTTCTTCCTACTTTTCAGTGGTCATCAGTATTTCACTGGTTCTTTTTTTACTTGGTTTATTGGGGCTTTTGGTTTTGAATTCAAAAAAAGTGGCTGATTATTTTAAAGAACAGATCGCCATTACCATTTTCCTGAAAGACAGCGCAAAGGAAGTTGAAATTACGCAGCTCCAACAAAGTTTGGCGTTGGCAGATTATACCAAATCGGCTGAGTTTGTTTCCAAAGAACAAGCTGCCGAAGAACACACAGAAACGTTGGGGGAAAATTTTTTGGAATATTTGGGCGAAAACCCATTGCAGAACAGCATCGATGTATATTTAAATGCAGATTTTGTAACCCCTGAAAAAATGGAGGAAATCACCACCGAAATACGAAGCAAGGATTTTGTGGACGATGTTATTTACGACCGTCCCTTAATTGCGCAGCTCACCGAAAACGTGAGCCGTATCAGTTTTTGGATTTTGGTGATCAGCGGTATTTTTACTTTTATTGCGGTTTTATTGATCAACAGTTCCATCCGGCTGGCCATTTATGCCAAGCGGTTTACAATAAAAACAATGCAAATGGTGGGTGCCACAAAAACCTTTATCCGCCGTCCATTTGTTTGGAAAAGTGTTCGCTTGGGAATGATAGGCGCCGGGGTAGCGATGATCGGGATGGGCGTGGTGCTGTATTATTTGAACAAAACTTTTCCGCAATTGCAGCTTTTGAACGATGAATTGTTGCTATTTGTATTGTTCGTGTTCATTTTTATGATGGGTGTTTTGATAACATGGTTCAGCACGTTTTTCGCCACCCAACGCTTTTTAAACTTAAGGACAGACGATTTGTATTATTAGTGGGTATTCTTTAGTTTTTGGTAATGGAGTTTGGGAGTACAACTTTAAGCTTATTCATCCTTGCTCAACAACAAACAACAAACAAGAAACCATCAAACAACAAAAAAAATGGGAGAACAAAAACGAAAAGAAGAAGTAAAGGCCAATTTCATTTTTGAAAGGAAAAACTACAAGTTCATGCTCATTGGCATGGCTTTTATAGTGCTCGGTTTTATATTGATGACCGGTGGCGGAAGTGACGATCCCAATGTTTTCAACCCTGAAATCTACAACTGGCGCCGAATCCGTTTGGCCCCCGCCTTGGTGTTGCTTGGTTTTGCCATAGAAGTTTACGCGATTTTGTTGAAACCCGATACCCCAAAATAAGCAATGGATTATTTCCAAGCCATTGTTCTTGCAATTATTGAAGGATTAACAGAATTTTTGCCCGTTTCTTCCACGGGGCATATGATTATAGCTTCTTCCCTCTTTGGGATTGCCGAAGACAATTTTACAAAATTATTTACAATCGTGATTCAACTGGGTGCCATCCTTTCAGTGATTGTGTTGTATTTTAGGCGTTTCTTCCAGACCATGGATTTTTATTATAAGCTTTTTATTGCGTTTCTTCCCGCAGTTTTTTTTGGGTTAATCTTTAGTAATCTTATTGACAGCTTACTTGAAAACCCAATTACAGTTGCTATTTCATTAATTATCGGGGGAATTTTACTTCTAAAAGTGGATGATTGGTTTGGCGATTCCACGGGAACCGAAATTTCATATTCCACAGCTTTAAAAATTGGTTTTTTCCAGTGCTTGGCGATGATTCCTGGGGTTTCTCGAAGTGCGGCAAGTATTGTAGGGGGAATGTCGCAAAAACTCTCCCGGAAAGTAGCTGCAGAATTTTCATTTTTCCTTGCAGTGCCAACTATGCTGGGTGCCACAGTGAAAAAAACCTATGATTATTATGAAGCCGGTTTTGAAATTTCCAGCGAACAGGTAAACCTTTTGATCATCGGAAACGTTGTTGCATTTGTTGTTGCACTTATCGCCATAAAATCCTTTATCAATTATTTGAACAGGCACGGTTTTAAAATTTTTGGATATTATAGAATAATAGCCGGAACCGCAATATTATTGATTCACTTTTTTGTTCAAAAACTTACGGTGCTTTAATGAATGCAGAAGAATATATTCAAGGCAAATTACTTTTGATTGACAAACCCTTGCATTGGACTTCCTTTCAAGTGGTGAACAAAGTGCGGTGGCTACTGAAAAAACAATTCGATTTAAAAAACCTAAAAGTGGGCCACGCGGGTACTTTAGACCCACTGGCCACGGGACTATTGATTCTTTGTACTGGAAAATTCACTAAAAAAATTGATGAGTATCAAGCTCAACAAAAAGAATATACTGGCACCATCACCTTGGGTGCCACAACCCCCAGCTACGATTTGGAAACTGAAATCTATAAAACTTTTGATATTTCAAACATCACAGCAGAAAAAATTCGTGAAACCTCATTGTGTTTTCTTGGTGAAAGCCAACAGCAACCCCCTATTTTTTCAGCATTAAAGAAAGAAGGGAAAAGGCTTTATGAATTTGCCCGCGAAGGCGAAGCAGTTGAAATTCCACTACGAACAATTCATATTTCAGAATTTGAAATTACCAAAATCGAAATGCCAAATATTGGCTTTCGGATAGTTTGTGGCAAAGGCACTTATATACGGTCTCTGGCCCACGATTTTGGAAAAGCGTTGAACAACGGCGGACATCTTTCAGCTTTGAGGCGCACCAAAATCGGGGACTTTTCTGTAGAAGATGGCATTACTATTGAAGGCTTTGAAGAAATATTATTACGTTAAAATAAAGCTAATTACGATTTAAAAAAAGATGGTTTTATGGCATTTTCCATAAAAAATCGGTACTTGCAACCATGAATTTCAATTATTCATATCGCGCTTTCTTGATCGCTTCCCTGCTTACGGGGAATTTGGTGCTGCTTTTATATTCTTTTAATCTTTCTTCCGAAAACGAAAAAACCCTTAAGGAATATGATATTGAATATGCTTCCGAAGAAATAATCCCCGAAGAAGAACTGGCTGCGCTGCCCCCGGAAAGGTCGAAAGTTGAAACCAACCGCGCCTATAATGAAGCTGAAAAATTCATTTCAAACCTAGAGGATGAAAATCAGGAAATTACAGAAACCACCGAGGGCAAAATGGAAGAAATGAACCGAGCCATTGAACAGGCAAATGGAACCGGGACTCAAGGCGATATTCAAAAGCCAAAACCTGAAAAGGAAAAAAAACCAGCATTTTCAAACTCAGATGCCAAAAAAAAATCCACCGCTGTTGTTAAAGGCGGTAACCGGAATACCACGATAAGTTATCAATTGGTGAACCGAAGTGCTATGGAACTTCCAAACCCTGTTTATACTTGTGATGGTTTTGGAAAAGTTGTGATTAACATAAATGTAAACGCAACGGGGAGGGTGGAAAAAATTTCATATAACAAAGGAGCTTCAACCACGGCAAACCAATGTTTGATAGACAGTGCTCTGGAATATGCTGCCCAAGCAAGGTTTTCCACCGATGCATCCAAAGACCAACAAATGGGAACCATTACTTTTAATTTTCCCGGACAATAATTCTTTTTTAAATGGAAAAAACCCGATGTACTTGGTGCGGAACCGACCCACTTTATGTGGCCTACCACGATGAAGAATGGGGCGTCCCGGTTTATGACGATGCAGTACTTTTTGAATTTCTTTTATTGGAAACATTTCAAGCGGGCTTGAGTTGGATTACCATTTTAAGAAAGCGCGAGAATTTCAAAAAAGCTTTTAATGCTTTTGATTATAAAACCATTGCGAATTATAAAGACGAGAAAATAAATTCATTATTGCAGGATGCGGGTATAATCCGGAATACTTTAAAAATAAAATCTGCCGTTTCCAATGCGCAAGCGTTTATAAAAGTACAAGAGGAGTTTGGCAGTTTCAGCAATTATATATGGAAATTCGTTGATGGAAAACCTGTAAAAAACAGCTTAAATTCTCATAAAGAAATTCAGGCTACAACGACATTAAGTGATGCAATTAGCAAAGACCTAAAAAAGCGTGGGTTTAAATTCGTGGGCAGCACTGTTATTTACGCTCATATGCAAGCCACTGGCATGGTAAACGATCATTTAACGAGCTGTTTTCGATATGATGAAGTATAGTGGGGGATAATTAATTCTTGATAATTTTTTTCACCACTTTCCCAAAATCCCCTTCGAGTGAAACCAACAGCATTCCGTTCCATTCGGGGTTGAGTTCCAATGTTACAACTCCATCGCCACTTTCAATTGAATTTTCATAAAGCTTTTGTCCTAAAATATTATGGATGCTGATTTCAATGGGGCCATTGATGTTGTCCAAATCAAAACTCACGTTTCCATCTGTGGGGTTAGGGTAAGGTGCAGAAATATGGTTATCAGCCCAATCTTGAGCCGATAACATTTCCACATTAATTGTCCAAAAACCTTCCGGGGCAACAATTGGCCTGGCGAGGGTTTTCCCTGAATTGGCTTCCGCTAAAATGTAATATTCGATTTCTGAACCATCTGCGGGTATCGAAATATCTGCCGTCCAAATATCATCGCTGTCAAAGGTCATCGCAGTTTCGGTAAAAGGCGTGGTTCCTTCTTCCCTCCAAAAAACAGTGGCTCCGCTTACGCCGGAAATGTGTTTTATCATTGCATCAACAGCCACATTAGTTCCCGCATTTGCTTCATCTATTGACTGATGCACTATCCATAAAGGTTCGTCAACGCCAATAGTATGCGTTATACAATGCAGCGCCCCGGAAGAAGCAATCAAGTTTTCACCCGGATTGTCCACGTCAATTCCCACAATATTGTAGCCGGGCATCAATTCTTCATAATATGCAAGCGCGGTGGCATCAACTTCGGGCCTATAAGTGGGCACAAATATGGTTTTGTTCAATATCAAAGAATTACTGTACGTACGGTAATAACCGCCAGTGTCGGGATAATTTCCGCCCGAGCTGGGTGGGGCATCAATCCATTTTACCTCGTAAGGGGTTCCAAAAGTTGATTGAAAATTGCTCAAAACATAATCTATATTTTCTTCAATTTGCGGGCCATCTGCCACCCCTTCAGGATATCTGCTCACCAAAAGCGTTTCTTCATCAAGTAATTTCATGTGCATATCTATGTGGTGTATGCCATCGTAAGGTAAAACGGGCATTTTTATGAAATTTTCGATGCCCATATATTCGAACATGATATCGTCAATTTGTGCTTCGGTTTTAGGGGAAACGCCATAGGGATTGCCGGGTTCATTTTCCTCAAGGATTAGTTCTGAAGCAAAAGCATTGCCTAACCCGTCGGACATATAATTTCCTCCGGTGTTTACCAAATCGTTGGTTCCGGAATCGGTGATAAAAATGGGAAGCCCGGTTTGTACAGCGTGCTCACTTGGCATCACGTCGTCATCTGGCCGCGGTCGGTTGTAGATCCAATCCACCAAAGCCCTTTCGCCCACATCGTTAGAATAAATAGTATTTCCTGCGTAATCACGTATCCAAATACTGTCCCACGGAACTTCCAAAAAAGTAATATTTGTTAAAGAAATTCCTGCGGAAGTAAGATAATTTGCAACCGATGTTTGATTTTCAGTGGTGATGATTACTTTACATTCGTTCACAGCAACTTCCACAATTTGACGGAGTATGTTTTCAAAATTTGATTCCCAAGTGATCAGTAAATATTCCACTTCTTCCCATTCCGCTGCAGCCCGAACAGGTCCGGAAGGCGGTGGGGTCATTCGCGAATTTTTGAATTGAAAAGAGGAAACCAGCCCCTTTTCTGTTTCTGTGAGACCTTTGGGAAGGAATTCCTTTTCTTGTGAAAAAGTAAAATTAGTACAACCAAAAAAGAAAATAACGAGCAGGATTTTTAAATAAAATGACTTCATGGCGAATGATTTAAGGTTACGAAGATACTTTTTTAAATTCATATTTAAACAGGGTAAAAAAGCTTGAAATACCTGAATAAATTCTGGCAATTTCAAGCTTATACTTTTAAAGAATATTCTCTATCAGAAATTAAAAAGGAAGGTCGTCGTGGTCTTCTTCCTTAAAATTGCTCGCTGGCTCGAAAGATTCCGTTGCGGGCATGGGCGGTATGTTGTTGGAAATGTTTTGATCTACAGATTCTACTCTCCAACCCGTGATGGAATTGAAATATTTCACTTCTCCTTGAGGGTTGGTCCACTCACGGCCACGAATATTGATGCTTACTTTTACGTCCTGTCCGGGCTTATAATTGTTGAGCAAATCGGTTTTATCCTGTACAAATTCTATTAAAATAGTTTGAGGATATTGTTCTTCGGTAACGATAACCAGTTCGCGCTTTCTGAAACCATTGGTTCCATAGGTTTTGGTTTCATCAATTGCTTTGATCTTTCCCTGAATTTCCATGTTTACTTTATTTACTTGTTATTATTTGATTTGAAATTTTAATTTTTTCCGGCCAATAAAAGTTTCCAAGCATCAGCTATGTTTCCGTTACTAAGCATTTGTTGAGCCTTTTTATGAATTGCTTCAGATGAGCCGTGAGAAACCAGTTTCATATTTTCTTCGGAACTTTTCATAAATATACCGATTTCTTCGCGGCTGGGAAAATTTTCCACATTTCCCAACATTCCCAAATCGTTGCCAGTAAGTATTTTGCTTTTTCGAATAGCTTCCGGCAATTTGTCAAATCCCATCCCTAAGGTGGAAATTGGTTTTGGGACTTCAAAAATCCCTTCTTTGGCACGACTGTACCAGTTTCCGCCCATACGCGCTACAGTGTCTATTTTCATAGGATCAATGTTGCCGTTTTCATCCAAAATATTTTCATGTAAATGCAATTTCAACACTTCGCAGATCACGAGGTTGCCTGCCCCGCCTTCGCTTCCCAACGAAATTACATCGTTCACTTTGCATTCAAACTGCACTGGTGCTTCGGCCACGCGTGGGGGTTTTATAAGATCGGAAGCTATTTCGGTAAAACCCGCTTTTATGAATTCGTTCACGCCTTTTTCGTATTCCGTTGAAGCCAAAGAGGTTTGTTGCACCATTTCGTAATTCACGATGTTTATAACCACTTCATTGGTTTGCAAAACGTTTTCCAAGGTATGTTTTGTAGTGTTCCCCCGAACACGCCGAGCAGGCGAAAAAACCATAATGGGCGGCTTGGCACTGAAAACATTGAAAAAACTGAAGGGTGACAGATTTACGTTTCCCTCATTATCAACCGTACTCGCAAAACAAATGGGGCGTGGCGAAACGGCAGCCAAGAGGTAACCGTGCAATTGTCCCGTACTTATATCTTTTGGTGAAATGGAAATCATAGGCTGCAAAGGTATTTAAAGATTACAGCCCATAAAAATATGCCGTGCAATAATATTACGGGAATTGCTTTATATTTAAAACCGAAAATTCTTTTTATGTTTTACAGTAAACGTTTTAGCCGTTGGTTTTTTATCCTGACTTCTGTTTTGATCATTGGGCTTATTTTATGGAACACCTACGATTTTTTTAACCAGCTAAAGGAAAATGAACGGTTGAAAATGCAAGTTTGGGCAGAGGCGCAACAGGAACTTGATAGGGGAATGGCAGGCGAGGGCAATATTAGCGAAACCGCATTGGAAGTGATACGGAGCAACACCACCACCCCGATGATTTTGTACACACATAAGGAAGAAAGTTATGTAGACCGGAATATTGATCCGGATAAAGTAGACTCTCCCGAAAAAATTAAAAAACTGGTTGAACAGTTTTCATCGGAATATAAGCCAATTGATATTAAATATGAAGGGACGGTGCTGTCCACTATTTATTTTGGGAATTCATCGTTGATCAACAAACTAAAATATTATCCCGCATCTTTAATCATCATTATTGTATTGTTTTTCATAGCTATTTATTTCTTTTATAAAACGGCCAAATCCGCGGAACAGAACAAGCTTTGGGCGGGGATGGCAAAGGAAACCGCACACCAGATTGGCACCCCGCTTTCTTCTTTGGTTGGATGGGCGGAGATTTTAAAAACCGAAAACGTGAACCCTGAATATATCACGGAAATGGAAAAGGATATCGACCGTTTGGAAACCATTACCGCCCGGTTTTCCAAAATCGGGTCGGTACCAAAACTGGACAGGACGGATATTGTGGCAGAAACCAAAACAACATTTGAATACCTTAAAAAAAGGACCTCAAAAATGATCGCTTTCAAACTTGAAATACCCAATGAAGCGGTCTTCGTGAATTTAAACCCCCACCTTTACAGCTGGACCCTTGAAAACTTGGTGAAGAACGGGATAGATGCAATGAAGGGAAAGGGTTCTATTTTGGTTTCTATTTCAAAGAATTCAAAATATGCATTAATTCAAGTTTCCGATACCGGGAAGGGAATTCCAAAAAAGAATTTTAAAAAAATATTCACTCCCGGATTTACTACAAAAAAACGTGGTTGGGGTCTTGGGCTTTCGTTGGCCAAACGCATTATAAGCGAATATCACGATGGGAAAATACGGGTGCTGAAAAGTTCTTCGGAAGGAACAATTATGGAAATAGCAATTCGTGTGGAGGGGTAAAATGAAAATAATCCTTAAAATGGCATTGAACTATCCGATTTTCTCTCGTATCCTCTCCGCCAAAGTCTCAAATTCTGAAGGTTTCATTGTAGTTTTATTCTTAAACGTCATCTCGCTCATATCGTTTAGCGGGATGAGGTGGACATGCACATGCGGCACTTCCAGCCCAATCACGGCCATTCCCACGCGTTTGCAGGGCACGGTTTTTTCAAGAGCGATGGCCACCTTTCTTGAAAACTGCATCAATTGAAGGTACAAGTGTTCCCCCATTTCAAATATTTTATCAGATTCTTCCTTGGGAACACAAAGCGTGTGGCCTTTTGCATTGGGATTAACGTCCAAAAAAGCAATAAATGTGTCGTCTTCGGCCACGATGTATGCGGGGATTTCCCTTTCAATTATTTTTGTGAAAATAGAAGCCATGATTTAATCCCTTGTTATTTCCAATATTTCAAATTTCAAGACCCCATTGGGAACTTTTATCTCGGCCATTTCCCCTACTTCTCTTCCCAGTAAACCTTGACCTATAGGCGAGTCCACGGATATTTTTCCGGTTTTTAGATCGGCTTCACTTTGAGCTACCAATTTGTATTTCACTTCTGTTCCGTTAGCTTTATTTTTAAGTTTTACCGTAGAATGTACCAAAACCTTGGAAGTGTCCAATTGCGATTCATCGATAAGGCGAGCGTTGGCCACCACTTCTTCCATTCTTGCAATACGCATTTCCAGCATGCCCTGAGCTTCTTTGGCAGCATCATACTCAGCATTTTCGCTAAGGTCGCCTTTATCGCGAGCCTCGGCAATGGCATTGGAAGCTTTCGGGCGTTCCACATCGCGTAGCTGATCCAGTTCATCCCTCAATTTTTTTAATCCCTCGGCGGTATAATAAGATACTTTAGTCATAACTTCTTCGTTTTATTACTGCAAACAATGGTATTTTTAAAGAAAAGCACTGTTTATATAATAGAAAAAATCCCATACAAGATGTCGGGATTTTGTTCAGCAAATATACTAAAAAAAACCAACTCGGGAATTCCGTTCTTTTTAGGTTTAAATTTTTAAAAATATGAAATTGAAAATCGCAACCTTATTTTTGCTCTGTATTTGCCTGTCTTGCAACAATGATGATGATGAACGGGACAACAATCCTTACTTGCAAAATCCTGTGGTTAGTTTAAACCTTAACTTGAACCTTCCGGAATACACTCCGCTGCAATTTCCGGGAAACCATATTATCATAAATTCGCAGGGCATTCGTGGTATCGTTATCTATAACATAAACAATGAGCTTTACACCGCTTTTGATTTAAGCGATCCCAACCATGTCCCGAACGATTGTTCAAGAATGGAAATTGAGGGTGTACTTGCCTCCTGCCCCTGCACTACGGACAGTAACGAATATGATATTATAACAGGGCTTCATACTGCGGACGAAAATCTATATCCGATGCAACAGTACCGGGTGGAGCGAAGCGGGGATGAAATATTCGTCAGCAATTAAAAACTCACCGTTGCCCCCACCAAAAAATTGATTGTTGCTTGCGGGTAATATCCCGCACCTTCCACAGTGGTTACCGTTCCGGGATTGCTGAAATCGTCTTCATAAGTGAAAAAATAGCCGTTGGAGACATATTCTACATTGAAAATATTGTTCATTAAACCTGAAAGCACAATGGTTTTTACAAATGGCAGATTTTGTAAAGAATAAACTACATTTAAATCATTGACAAAATAACCCTCAAGTTTTGAAGCTTCGCTGTCAATATTCCCCATAAATTGTTCTCCCACATATTTTGAAAGGAAATTGATTTGCAGGTTTTCAACCGGTCGGTATTCCAGCATATTCCCCGCTATTATTTCAGGGGAAAAAGAGAGATTGGTGTTGCCCAAATTTTTCAATTCGCCATCGATGGAAGTTACAAAATCCACATTTTTGTTTGTGCTAAGCGCAATATTTGGAACGATTTTCCATTTTTCTGAAATTTGAATCGCTGCATCAATCTCAATTCCCAACCGATAGCTCTTGCCGCTCGTAGCACGTATGGGCGCGCCCACATCGTCCAAAGCACCAGTAAGTACTAATTGATTTTGGTAATCCATGTAGAACAAATTTGTGCTAACAGCTGTTTTTGTAGAAGTAAATCGCCAGCCAAGTTCATAATCATTGAGTTGCTCGGGAGTAAAAATACCCACTTCATAATCACTTTTTCTGGGCTCGCGGTTGGCCCTTCCGTATGAAAAGTAGAGCTGGTTTTTAGAATTCATGGTAAAAGTGGCCCCTGCTTTTGGGTTAAAAAATTCAAGGTTATCATCCACTTCCAAAGGCATTAGTTCCGAAGTGATGCCCGAGATTTTGTAATTGATGAACCTCCCCTGAAGGTCACCAAAAAAGCTCCATGTTGAATTGAGCTTATATGTTGCTTTAGAAAAAATGCTGACTTCATTTTTAAGTCCGTTCCCGAAATAATAGCGTTCCCTAATTTCCGAACCGCCAGAAAACTGGGCCCATATCACCTCGCCATAATGATCGCCATTATAATAACTGTAAAACGCCCCCGCAGAAATATCCAGTTTTCCTTTTCTATAATTCACACTTGCGTTGACGGCATAAAAATCATTGTCCAACCAACGGCGTCGGATAAGGTCTGTGCTGTTTATGGTATCCCCACCAATTTCTATGGGCTGAAAATTATAGGTTTCAAAAGAATCATCTTCCCGGTATTGCTCGAAATAACCCGTGCCGTAAGTATAATTCAGCGAAACATTGCTGCTCCAATTTTTTGAAAAAAGTTGGGTCCAAAGCATTTGGTAATGATCTTGTGCATAATTATCCACTTCGTTGTCGTAAAATTTTATGTATCCATCTTCATCGGTGTAGATTCCCGAAGGATTAAAAGTGCGGTCATTTTCCAAGGTTTCGGCATCTATACCGTTCCATGCCTGATAGGTTTCTTCCCTTCCGCCGAAAGCGAGCGCTTTTATTAAAGTTTTTTCGTCCACAAAAGCGGCTTGAAGAAAATAGGATTTCAAATCGGAATAAGCCCGGTCAATATAACCGTCGGATTGAATGGTGGAAAGCCTACCGGCAATTTCAATTTTTTCATTGAGTAACCCGGTGCTAAATTTTACATTATGTTTCCGTGTATTATAGGATCCAAAAGAATTTGAAAATGAACCAAATGCATTTTTTGAAACTGCATCGCTCAAAATATTCAAGCTTGCCCCAAAAGCCCCGGATCCATTGGTGGAAGTACCAACCCCGCGTTGTAATTGAAGGCTTTGAACAGAAGAAGTAAAGTCCGGCAAATTCACAAAAAAACTGCCTTGGCTTTCCGCATCGTTAAAAGGGATGCCGTTTAATGTAACATTAATCCGTGAGGCATCGCTACCACGTACTCGGATGTAGGTATAGCCGACGCCCGCACCGGCATCGCTTGTGGTTACAACAGAAGGTAAATAGTTCAACAAATATGGGATGTCTTGACCCAGATTTCGTTTTTCAAGTTCATCTTTTTCAAGGTTGGAATGTGTGATGGGCGAATCCGCATCTACGCGCACAGCATTTATGAAAACCTCATCAAGGCTTTCCACTTTTGTGGAATCATTCGCCTTTTCTTGGGCAAGGGAAATTCCAACGGTAAAAAAAATCGCAATGTAAAAAATTGGGTATTTCATTCGTACTATTAGATTTTACGAATAAAAGGGGCGTTATCCTTGGTTACTTTTCTTTTAAAATTTTCCGCATAAAAAATCCCTGTACCGATTTATTTAAAAACCGAACAGGGGTTTACGCAAATGCACCTTTAGTGCATTGTCCCTTGGCAGCATTACCCGCCCAGGTTCTTTGGGTATGATCTCAGCTTTTCTTAATTCAGAATTATGAATTTTTCAATTCTGCATTCTTAATTCTTAATTAGGATTGGCACCCCTTTGAGATGTGGGCCAAAGATAGGAAAATCGTTTTGAGTTATAAGCCAAAAAAAAATACACCGTTTTTGGGTAATTCTTAATCTTGGTTGGGAGGCCTACGGTTGGTTTTTTTTAAGGCAGTTGTTTTTTTGGATGCCAACCGTCTTTCGATAACGCTTTTTGAAGGTTTTGTTTTCTTTCTTGGCTTGGCCACTTTCAAGTTTTGTTGTAATAATTCAACCAATTTTTCTATTCCCAATGCCTTGTTGCGGTGTTGGCTTCGGGTTTCGCTACAGGAAATGGTTAAGGTTTTCTCAGAGGTAATTTTTGTAACCAATTTTTCACAAAGCCTTTCTTTTTCAGTTTCAGAAAAGGCTTCCGAGTTTTCAATGTTAAAACCAATTTCCACTTTTGAAGAAGTTTTGTTTACGTGCTGTCCGCCGGGACCGCTACTTCTTACGGCCTTAAAGGTAAGTTCCCCTATCAGTTTTTCAATATTCATTTAGTTTTAGGGATATGTGTTTCCTGCAAAAGATCGGTCACGGTTTTTACCGGATTAAAGGTTATTTGTGGCACTTCAACGAAAACCGTGTTCCAGTTTGCCATTGCCCCATTCCATAAACCTGGAAGCTCCAAAGCTTTTAAAGGTTTCCCTTGGAAAGATTTTATTGAAATAAAACCAGTATTTGGATCCGAAAATTTTTGAAGATCATACTTTTCGCCTTTGTAATTATTTACGCCGCAAACCAAATCAACAGGATTAAAATGGGTGGAAGCTTCCACTTTCGCTTTTTGTTTTGAATCATACAAATCAATTTGCGCAGTTTCCACGATTTGGAGAGAAATTTCTCCTTTTTCATTCTTCACCCAAAAAGGTCCACCACCGGGTGCTCCCGTATTTTTCACAACCCCGCAAACCCTGATCGGACGATTGAGAATATTTATTATTTCGTTCCTATTTTTTGGAATGGATTTTACGTTCAATTCCTTTTGAAGAAAAAAAATGGCTTCCTCTTCAGTTTCAAAATCATCCGATTGCTCCAAATTTTTTAGGAATGTGGATATTTTCGCTTGAAGTTCAATTAATTTTCCGGCCAAAATCTTTTTATAAAAGGCAATATTTTCCACTTCATTTTCCGGCACAACGTTATCGATGTTTTTAATGAAAATAATATCCGCATCTATTTCATTCAAATTTTTAAGCAAAGCACCGTGCCCTGACGGACGGAAAACAAGATTTCCGCTTTCATCTTTAAAAGGCAGATTTTCCATGGTGGCTGCAATGGTGTCCGTATGTTTTTGCTGAAAGGAATACGAGATTTCAAAAGTGGAATGGGTCTTTTTTTTAAGCTCGATTATTATATTTTCAAATTCAGTATGGAATTTCACTTGATGCTCTTCGGAAACAGTGAAATGAAGATTTATTTTGTCTTTGAACGAAACGTAATGTGAGGCTTCTAATAATTGCTCTTCAAAAGCAGTGGCCGCTTTGTTTGGATATTTATGAAAAGGAATTAACCCTTTGGGAGTTTCATTAAAATTGAAACGCCCATCGTCCAACATCATTTTTACAAAAAGTAGGTTTTGTTTTCCCTTCGAAAAGGAATCAAAATCGGGAAAATCCTTTCTTAGTTTTTTGAAAACCATTTCGGTAAAAGCAAACTTATTTTTGGATTCAAAAAAAGTTTTGATTGCAGAGTTTTTTGTTTTTTGAAGATAATCAGAGAAATTTTCTTCTTTTGAATATTCCTCTAAAAATTGATGCAAATCCTTAAACATTCTTGTGGCCGCGCCCGATGCCGGAACAAATTTTACACTTTTCAAACCTTTAATCTTTTCATCAAAAAGGGAGATAAGTTCATCTTCTTTTTCTTTTGAAAATATTTCGATCCCATTACCAATCCATGCCGCCTCGACCACTTCGGCAAAGGGAATTCCATTTGAAAAAGTTTCCAATTGTGAAAGGACGTCCTTTTCGGAAAGTCCGTATGCCTTTATTTGCAGTAAATCTTTTTCTGTCAGCATTTTTTATTTTTCATCAGCAATTCATCAATAGTTTCAATGGCGGCCTTCATTCTTTCGGGTTCGGAACCCTCTAAAGTTTGAAACAGAAGGCTATTTTTTATCAATTCGGCTTCAAAAATACGAAACAATTTTTCCCTTTCTTCAGGCCTGTCGCGCAAATCGTCGGCCTCCCAAACGGTATCTATAGCTGTTAAAAAGTAAAGAACATAGTTATTACTTAAAGCCGCTTTCTTTATTTTGGGCGGGCAAAATCCTTTGTAATAATATTCGGAATACACTTTGATTTCCAAAAGGTTGGTATCGCAAAGCAGCAGATTTGTACATTTTAAAGCTGCTTCGTTTTCTGTCTTCATTTGTCCAAAAGCAATGGGAAGCAAATCTGCTTTTGAAACTTTTTCTTGATGCAAATCCCATTTTTTCTGAAGGTATTCCCGCATGAATTCCGGTACCCAAAGGGTTTTGTAATGATCGGCCAATTGCTTCGCAAGGGTTGTTTTCCCTGTAGATTCCGGGCCGAACAAAACAATTTTTAAACAGTTCGAAGCCTGTTGTTCAAGGGATTTTTCCATGCTTTATAGCCGTAAATGGCGATGATTGTCATTAAAATAAATAAAATTCCGCTAAAAA
Organism: Flavobacteriales bacterium; assembly: GCA_038326725.1. Taxonomy (GTDB): domain Bacteria; phylum Bacteroidota; class Bacteroidia; order Flavobacteriales; family Flavobacteriaceae; genus JBBQKI01. The sequence goes on along the minus strand of JBBQKI010000036.1, from coordinate 3,881 downwards.
AAAGGCCTTTATAAAAATATAGCGGGACCGAAATCAAATCGCCCACGATCCAATAAATCCAGTTCTCCAATTTCTTTTTTGCCATAAGCCACATCCCGACAAAGAACAAACCTGTGGTGAAGGTGTCAACGTATGCTGTCCAACTCGTCCATTTCCCGAAAAATTTATAAATGGCGAATACAAAAATTACTGTAGCTATAAAAATACCAAGGGAAATTAAATGTTCTTTTTTGGTAGTACGGGTTATTGGGGTATAATTATTTGGTCCGGTTTTTCGGGTCCAAAAATACCACCCGAAAATGCTCATTCCAAAATAATAGGCATTGATCAGCATATCGCCCAAAAGCTCATAAACTATAAGGATATAAACATAAATCGCAGTGCTGATTAGCCCCGTTGGGTATACCAAAATATTGTTGTCCTTGGAATAAATGGGACTCAATACTCCAAAAAAAACCGCGGCCAATTCCAAAATCACCAAATGGACCGGGGTATTTTCATACTGCGAAAAAAGCCAATTAAAAATTTGGTTCATAATCGCTACGGTCTGATTTTACGATTTTCATATATATCAATCCCCTGTCCACCGCTTCCAATGCGGTTTTCATTTCTTTTTGAAGCAAAGCCATCACGATGTCATAATCGCCATAAACTTGTGTGCTCAATGGATTTTCCAAAACCGTCAACTCGGAATTGCGCAGGCTTTTGATGAAATTTATTATTGCAGGCTCGTAGTTATCCTGAATTGGGGTGAGAGTAAGTTCAACAGAAATTTTCATAGGGATGTAATTTTATCTCCAAAGTTACAATTATAAAAGTGCTCCCGTGGTAGAGAAAATTGGCGCTTTTAAATGATGTTAGAATTCCCCCTCAGGGGGTCAGGGGGCTTTTTCAAATGCCGTTCCCATGACAACCAAATCTGCCCCGGCAGCATAAGCAGTCTTTTTTTGCATTTCCGTTTTGATGCCGCCGCCCACGATGAGCGGGATATTCAATTCCTTTTTTACGGCAGAAATTATTTCCGGTCTTACGGCGATTTTGGCACCACTCCCCGCTTCCAAATAAATCAGTTTTGCCCCCATAAATTGTCCGGCCAAAGCTGTGTAAACAATATTTTCAATATTTTCCTGCGAAAGCGGCGATGTATTGCTCACTCGCGCTACGGCAGATTCATTGCCACCATCCAAAAGCAAATAACCCGTGGGGATTATTTCCAGTTTGGAGTTTCTCAATCTTGAAATGGATTTCACCTGTTGCCCCACCAAATATTCGGCATTTCGGCCGGAAAGCAAAGATAGAAAAAGCAGGGCGTCTGCTTCTTCCGTTATTTGTGAACTATCGCCGGGGAATAAAAAAATGGGCAATTTGGTACAGCTTTTCAATGCTTTTACGGTAGCTTCCGTTGCCCCATTTTCAACAAAACTGCCCCCAACAAAGAGATGAGTGGTTGTTTCTGGTATTTTTTTTAAAAACGATTTTGCATCTTCAGCCTTGAATTTATCGGGGTCTATGAGTATGGCCAAGCCTTTTTTTCCATCGGGAATAATTTGGCATAAAGATTCGTAAAATTTGGGTTCCTGCATTATGAAGCCTTTTCTGCCAGAAGTGCGTAAGTGCAAGTGAAGCCTTCAAATTCCAAAAAATGAACGTCATACTGGCTTCTTCTATCTTCAAAAGTTACCGTGGCAGTGGTTTTATTTTCGTCCAGCGGAAATTCTTCAACATAAATGTGTTGCAGAAAACTAACCCCAACGTTCGCAAAACTTTTGTATAAAGATTCCTTGGCACCCCAAACTATGGTGAGCTTCCGGATAATAGCATCATCATTCGCAAGCGTTCGGTATTCTTCGATAGGCGTGAATTTATGCGCAATTTTCAAAATTTTGTTCCGCTGTTTTTCAATATCAAGTCCCACTTCGGTGTCACTTATGATTATAGCCGAAAAAATAAAGGAATGAGTAATGGAAATATGTTTTCCATCCTTTAAATGCGGCTTTCCATTTTCATCGTAAAACAAATCCTTATCCGTATAGCCCTCCAAAGCCAGCAAATGCCGGATGCTCATAAAACCTCGTTTGTGCAAATCGCTCTTCATTTTCATTACCCGCTGTCCGCAAATATTGGTAAGTTCCATTTTGTTTGAAAGAAATTCAAAAGATTCCTCAATCTTCCAAATGAGAACTTTCGTATTGATATTTACCGTTATAGTTTTGTAAAGTGGCATAAAAATTAAAGGTATATTATGTACTTTTGCTTCCGTATTTTAAATTAAAATAAAAACTAATTTCCCATTTTGGGTATTCACAAATATAACAATATGTCAACGAAAACAGTGCCTTACACCGCCTTTAAAGTAAAAGATATTTCCCTTGCATCTTGGGGTAGAAAAGAAATTGAACTGGCCGAAGCCGAGATGCCGGGCTTGATGTCGCTACGTGAAGAATACGGAAATGAGCAACCCTTGAAAGGTGCGCGCATTGCAGGATGCCTTCACATGACCATACAAACCGCTGTATTGATTGAAACCTTGAAAGCCTTGGGCGCCGAAGTAACCTGGAGCTCCTGCAATATTTTTTCAACTCAAGACCATGCCGCTGCGGCCATTGCCGAAGCGGGTTTTTCGGTTTATGCCTGGAAAGGGATGACTGAAGAAGAATTTGATTGGTGCATTGAGCAAACATTGTTTTTTGGTGATGACCGAAAACCTTTGAACATGATTTTGGACGATGGCGGCGACCTTACCAATATGGTTTTGGACAAATACCCGGAACTGGCCGCCGGAGTAAAAGGTATTTCCGAAGAAACCACCACGGGCGTCCACCGTTTGTACGAACGCGTGAAAAAAGGGACTTTGCCCATGCCTGCCATCAATATTAATGATAGCGTTACCAAATCGAAATTCGACAATAAATACGGTTGTCGCGAAAGTGCCGTGGATGCCGTCCGCCGTGCCACCGATATTATGCTTGCCGGAAAACGCGTGGTGGTCTGCGGTTATGGCGATGTGGGCAAGGGCACCGCTGCTTCCTTCAAGGGCGCGGGTTCCATCGTTATCGTTACCGAAATTGACCCCATTTGTGCCCTGCAGGCAGCCATGGACGGTTTTGAAGTAAAGAAACTGGAAACCGTTATCGAAAAAGCCGATATAATCATCACAACTACCGGCAACAAGGATATTGTTCGCGGCGAGCATTTTGAAGTGATGAAGGATAAAACCATAGTTTGCAACATCGGGCATTTCGATAACGAAATCGCGGTGGCCTGGCTGAACAAAAACCATGGACATACCAAGGTTGAAATTAAGCCACAGGTAGATAAGTACACCATTGGCGGAAAAGATGTCATCCTTTTGGCTGAAGGCCGTTTAGTGAATTTGGGCTGTGCCAACGGCCACCCCAGTTTTGTGATGAGCAACTCTTTTACCAACCAGACCCTAGCCCAAATAGAGCTGTGGAAGAATGGTGAAAATTATGAACATGAAGTATATATGCTCCCCAAACATTTGGATGAAAAAGTGGCAAAACTGCATTTGGAAAAAATAGGCATAGAGCTTACCGAACTACGTCCGGACCAAGCCGAATATATAGGTGTGGAAGTGGAAGGACCTTTTAAACCGGAGTATTACAGGTATTAGATTTTAGAGATTACAGGCTAGAGGTTAGAACGCTACGATTTTAGATTTAAATAATTAGTAAGCCCTTTTCCTATTTTTTGGGATTAGGGTTTTTTTTATTGGGCGGTTTTCCCCCAAAAGAAAAGGCCGTCCAAAACAGACGGCCCTTTCCCAACTTAAAATTAACTCCCCAATTAATTTATGCCATAAAGGTGCAACATCTCCCACATGCGTGTCAAGAGGAAAAACCCTGTTTTTTCATAAGGGT
>JBBQKI010000035.1:0-20483 GCA_038326725.1 Flavobacteriales bacterium | reverse complement strand
TTGTGGTTTTCGCATTCGTTGAAAGCCGTCGCCATTTCAGTGGAGGCATAGGTTGAAAACAAATTAATATCCCAATTTTTTTTTATTTTTTCAGCCAATATATTCAGTGAAAAATCCTCGTTGCGGATGGGTTCGCCAATGCAAATTGCAGATTTTACACTTGTTTTTTTCAAATCAATATCGTGCTGTTGCGCATATTCGATCAGTTTCAACAAAAATGAAGGCACCGTGATCAAAAAAGTGGGTTTGAATTTTAAAATAGAATCCCATTGCAATTCCGGGATACCGGAACCAGTTCGGATAATACCCGCCCCTAATTTCCGGGCACCCAAAAAATACGCCAAGCCGGCCATAAACCGACGGTCCATTGTGGTCATCAGCTGTATTGTATCCTCTTTTCCAATCCCGCAACAGCCAAAGGAAATTGCTTCGTTATAAGCCAACCGGTCCAAATCTTTGTCCGTCAGCGCAAAAGTAACCGGGTCCCCCAAAGTGCCGGAAGTGGTTACATAATCAATGATTTCATTTTTGGGGACGGACAAAAATTCGTCATTATGTTTTTGCAGCAGTTCTTTAGTGGTTACGGGGATTTTTGAAAGTTCTTCCAACGAATTTATATCTTCGATCGCAAGTTTGTTTTCCTTAAAAACCCTGTTATAAAAAGGGGATTTTTCCACAGCATAACGCACCGCTTTTCGGAGTTCCTTTTCTTGAAACGATTTTATTTCTTCTGCAGACCGGGTTTCAATTTCAGGGATCATCTCAGTTTTCTTATTGTTTTTTTAATGTAAGCCGCAACTTCTTCCGTGTCCGGAATGGTAGTAATTTCTTTGGTTGCCGCGGTTTCAAAAGCGTTTAAAGCGTCGGTATATTTCTTGTTTTCAAAATAATACTTCCCGCTTAAAAAATACGCCCTCCAAAATTCCGGGTTTTTTGAAATTAGGGTTGAAAGAGTTGCTGCATCAATTTCAGATTTTTGTTTTAAAGCAAGTTCAACTTTCTTTTCCAAAAGCCGATACTCTTCATAATTTTTAAATGCCTCCGAATTTACAAAAGGGTCTTCCGGAATATTCAAATTTTCGTTGGAAATCGATTGAAGTGATTTAATCCGAAGGCTGTCCTTGAAAATTTCATTTAAATCGTAAGCCACAAATTCCCCCAACTGATACGGGTTTGACGAAACCCAAACCAACAATTCATCGGGTTTGAAAACGATGCCGTGGTGCGCCAATAATTGGTTCAATGCTTTTTCGTTGCCAAAACCAATTTCTTTATCGTTCAAACCATTTTTATTCCTTAAAATTTCAACTGCTTCCGTTGGATTCAATTTTTCCTCTTCGCCAATCAATTCCTGCATCCGTAAAAAACGGTATTCGGAATGGCTTTCTTCAATCTGCTTTAAATTCCTTTTATCCTCGGAAAAAGTTTCACTTTGAAAATGGTTGGAACATATCAATTCGCTGGAATTTGAAACTTCAAAAACCCCAAAATCCGTGGGTGAAATTTCAATAAGTGCCGCTTTTCTGTCCTTTGCGCTGCCAACAAAAATAGATTCGGAAACAAAAACTTCCCGCTTTTTAGCAATCGCAATAGCTTCATCGATGGTGGAAGCATATTGCAAAATTTCTCTGGTTACAATGGAAATTGGGGTTTTGGCTACCAAAGGCACTTTTGATTTTCCGGCATTTATGGTTACCGTTAAACCTTGGTCGTTCATCCCGGAAACCACCCCCAGCATTCCTCCCCAAGTTACGGACATAAATTTGTGGCCTTTTTCGGGATTTATAAAGGCAATTATTTTTTCCTCGGCAAATTCATCGCCCGCATAAAAATCAAAATTACGACCGATAAGCAATTTTCCGTCCTCGGATTTTTCGCCCCAAACAGCAAAAGAGGAACAGCCCACCAGCATCAAATCCTGCAAGGCATGGCCAATATCATGGGCGCTGTGCAAATACAAAAGCCGTAAATAGGGCTCGGCAATGAAGTTATAATTTGATGAAGAATAACGCGAGAGGCCGTAAATCTCAGTTTTATATTCCTCGGGAATATGCAAATACATTTTGCGGTTGTACCAAGCTAAAAACTTTCGCAAAAATTTCTGTCGGGATTTTGAAGGCACCAAATCCTCTACTTTCGAAAAGAAAGCGGTTTCCTGTTTTTTCATCAACTCTTGGGTCAATAATCCTGTGTAGGTTCCAATTTCCAAAGGATTTCCTTCCACGTACAATTCCCAAAGGCCTTGTTTGTTTTTGGTGATGAAATTATTTCCAGCCGTAAAGGTGGAATCGGAAACTTTGATTCTTTCCGGAATTTCCAACACATATCCGCCTATGTTCGGCCGATCGTTGATTGATTTAGATGTACCACAGGAAGCGAGGAAAAACAAGAGTGCGGAAAAGCCAAGAAAAGGTTTCAGGTTTTTCAGAAATTGCTTATTTTGTTTTCTATTTCCCAAATCTTTTATTTGTCCTTTTTACGATAAGTTCCTCTTTATAATCAATCCATTTTTGCCCCCAAATTTTTCGCATCCCGTTTTCAAAATGCCTCATAAATAACACGTTATAGATCATTTTTCCAAAACGTACAGGATGACGGGGTAAAGCGCGCAGGGTCATTGAAAAACCCCCGTCCAAGTATTTGATGTAATGCCAGTAACCGCTTGGCATGTAGAGTGCATCACCATGCTTCATAATGGTTTCGAGACCTTCCAAATATTGCAGTGCGGGATATTTTTCAAAATCCGGATGGTCCAAATCCAGCGTTTCCAAATTGTGCACAGCAAATGGAATTTTATATAAATATTTTGTTTGTGTGGGCGAAAAAAGCATCACGTGTTTAGTGCCATGGAAGTGAAAATGGATCAAATCTGGAAGGTCCATATCGTAATGGGGCAAAACCTTTGAGCCTTCACCCCCAAAAAAAAGAACGGGTAGGCGTTTAAAAAACTTTAAGCCTATGTCCGGGTATTCGAAGTCCTTCAAAAGTTCGGGCAATTTTATTTTTAAGTCGTAAAAGAATATTCGTAAATCGGTGGGTTTGGTTTTTATCAGTTCAATATAATCCTTCATTTTCATCTCCGTGGCAGGTTCGGCGGAATATTGTTTTCCTTTGGTGGGCTCATTGTTGTAAAGCGGTACTATTTGTTCTCCCGCCTTTTGTTGAATATAATCCAAATTCCATTTTTGAAAAGCTTCCCAGTTTTCAGTTAGCCCTTCCAACAAAACAGGGCGTTGAGGTTTGTAATAATTCTCAATAAAATCTTTCTTTGAAATATTACGAACCCTAATGATTGTTGTGGTCTTGATTTTTTCCATTTCACTGAAAATTTAACTGATTTTTTCTTCTTTTGTGGCGTCCAGTATTTTATTCAACAAATATTCGCCTCCTAAAATTTCGGAACAAGTTACAACCCCACTGATAGTAACCCCCAAAATACCGTGCATATTAAGGCTTTGACCCGTAAAAAAAAGATTTTTTATTTTGGTGCGTGCTGAAACAAATGATTTTAGCGGATTGTTGGCATCTTTTGCATAGCCGTACATGGAACCTTTGTTGCAACCAATATAATCTCGGTAGGACAAGGGCGTGGAGGCATAAACCGCTTCAATGCATTCGCGGATGTTCGGGAATTTTTTCTCGAGTTCTTTGATTATAATTTCATTTTTATAAGCTTTGAAATCTTCATAGGTTTGGCCGCGCTCATTTTTTTCTGCAGCAGTATTGAAAGTATCCGCCCACGGTTCCACTTCATCAAAATGCATATACGTCATCACAGTAAGGTTATCGCCCCATTGATCCATATTATTTTTGATTCCCATGGAAACCATATAGGCTTCGGGCCAGCTTTCTTGTGTATAATCATGGGCATTCCAAACAGAATCCGAATCCTTAAAATGGTAGTAATTATAGTTTCTGTACTCAAAACAGTTGGGTTTCATTACCAAATAAAGGGTATAAGCAGCAACGGTGCTTTCAATATTTTCGATACGGCTGGAAAATGATTTTCTGAAATGTTCCGCACCAATCATATTTAGGGTAAACTTCGGGTCCGCATTTGAAATGAAAAGTTTGCCTTCAATGGTTTTTCCGTTTGCCGTTTCCACGGAAGTCACAATACCGTCTTCGGTATTAAATTTCACCACTTCATGGCGTTTGTAGGCTTTTCCGCCGTTTTCACGAAGACGGTTCAACAGAGCTTTGGTAATTTGGCTTCCGCCGTTTATACACCGGTACGAGCTTTCAATATAGGAATTCACCGAAAGGGCATGCATATACAACGGCGTGCGTTCGCCCTCCCCGGCATAGAGCATATTACTCCCGCTGAGCACGGCCCGCAGTTTTTTGTTGGTGGTAATGGAATCTATAAAATCTTTTACTTTAACTTCAAAAAGCGTGGTATTCTCGTAATAGGGTTTTCCCAATTTAAGGCCATAAAGTGGGAATTGAGAGCAGGTTTCCTTTAGTTTATCGCAATAAACCCGGATGGCTTCTTCTTCTTCGGGAAATTGCTTTAAAAGTACTCTTGTAAAATTTTCATAACCCTGGGCCTGTCGGTATTCCACAGGATCGTTATCAAACGTGATGACATCAAATCCATCTTCGTCCAATTTTTTGAGTTTTATATCATCAAGAATGTCCAAATATTTAAAATAGCGATACAGATTTTGACCTTCGGAAAGCCCGCCAATGTAGTGAACACCGGTATCGAAAATGGTTCTGTTGCGAACAAAAGTTTGCAAATTTCCACCGAACTGATTATTTTTTTCGAGCACGCAAACGCTGTAGCCTTCCTTGGCAAGGATAATGGCGGAAACCAAACCCCCAAGGCCGCTTCCAACGATTACAACATCATACTTTTCGTTCATTCCTACTTATTTCCTTATTTTTTAAAGATACTGATATTCGCATCTTCATAAACATTTTGATAACCAAAACTAATCACCTTATTAACTTGTCCTGCTCCAACTTCATTAAATAAAACAATAATTTCCACGCTTTGTTCCTGTAATATTTCCAAAACTTCCGATGCCATTTTTTCGGAACATAAAATTAGCGCATCAAGGTTGGGTTTCAACGTTTCGGTTAACGAATCCGTGAAAAAAAGTTTTTCGTAATAATTGGTGACATAGCTATTTTGAAGTATCGCTTTTACTTCGGTGTTTTCAATAAAACTATAAATTTTTCTATCGGGGCCATCAAGCGTCAACAGAAAATCCAATTGCCCACGATTTTCAGAAATATGGGCAACGATCCCGCTTTTATCCAAATATGAAATAATTTTGAAATAGCTATCGCCCCGTTCCTTTAAATCCTTTTTAACCAAACGATGAAGCGCATTGCCTTTATAACGAAATTCTTCCAAAACAATCCTGTGGAAATACTTTGGCCCTTCCATTTTTTCACGAAGTTTGGAAAATTCGTTTCTAAAATGTGCCCCGATCTTTTTTGCCCTTTGGGTATAATTTTCACCGAAAGATTGATCATCGGTTTTAATACGTGGCAATATTTCCAAAGTTAAACTGCCGTCTTGAATTACAAAACTCCCTTTGGGGTTCAATTCGGAATTCCCGTGGATTAGCACCGGCAGAATATCAAGATTAAATTGGCCCGCCAAATAGAAAGCGCCTTTATGAAAACGCCGGACTTTATTGTTGGTACTGCGTGTTCCTTCGGGAAAAGCCATTAGTGAATATCCTTGCTTCACTTTTTTCTGAAGGTGTTCCAAACTATTTTCAATGCCGCTTGAAACCGGATAAAAATCGGCACGCTGCACGGCTTTACCAAAAACAGGCGATTTATAAACCCAGTCATTCACCAAAAAACATATTTTGGGGTGAAGCATCCCGATAGCCAAAATATCCAAGAAAGAGGTGTGATTGGCAATAATGACCGCCGGCTTTGAAAAGTCTTCACCTCCTTTATTTATAATGGTTTTCTTCACAAAAGGATTGGTGTATAAAACCGATTTCATGAATATTGAAATCAGTTTATGGAACCAAGACATCTTTATTTTTTTGCTTAAGGGAATTATCCGCATCACGCTAACACTGTATAAGGAAAGCAATATTCCACCCAACCCAAAATACCCAAAAGAAATAACGGAATGCAAAAACACCCGTGGCGTAATCGGGCGTTTGGTTTTGCTACCGATAAACAATTTAAAAAGCAAAGGTTGCACCGTGAAGGAAATCAGTACTGCGGAAAGGATTCCGATAATCGAAATCAGCGCAATGGAAAATAGTGCCGGGTGTTTGGCGAAAATCATAACGCCAATTCCCAAAATTGTGGTAATCGAGGAAAGGAGAATGGCCGTTTTGTTGATTTGCAACGCCGCCTTGCCTGTTCGGAGTTCTTGCAACGATCCTTTGGTTATAAAAATACTGTAATCGATCCCCAATCCAAAGATGAAAGTGGTAACCAAAATGTTGAAAATATTGAATTCTATATTAAAAATCCCCATAATTCCAATGGTGATAAACCAACTCAAGAAAATGGGCAAAATGGTGACCAGCGTTAGGGAAACACTTCGGAAAAACAGGTAAAGCACCAGCAATACCCCGAAAAGAGAAAGGAAAATCAAGTTATTGAAATCGTCTTTTAAGCTTCCCAAAAAAGCCTCGTTCAACTCTTTCCGGTCAATCACCAAAACGTTGGGGATTTCCTTAAAAGCTCCCCGCACTTTCGGGGCATTTTCATTATCAACATTCACCAAGGAAGTAACCGTTGTAAAACCTGCTTCGGAACCAAGAAAATCGGCAGTTGAAAAAGAACTGATGGCAGCGTAAGCTTCAATGGGAATGGGATTGAAATCTTTTTCGAGTAGCCCATAAAATTCAGAAAAAGTTGAAGGCTTAAAGCCATATTGCAAGCCGCTTTCGATGAGGTTTGCTTTTGTATTTTCAATATTGGGTAGGCTCCAAAACCGGTTCCAATTTTCTATTTTTTGCTTTTGAAGTTTTTCGGAATTTACCAACGCGCCAATGGAGCTAAAATCAAGTAATATTTGATTTTCCTTTAACTGCTGCAGTTTTTCAAAAACTAAATCGTTTTTTTGAAGCGCACTTTCCACGGAATTCCCGTAGGCCGCGAGATACATGGATTTTGAGGAAAGATCTGTCAAAGCATCGAGCCGGTTTTTGGCCTCGATAATTTCTTGAGGTTCATAATTCAATTTTGAAATATCATTATCAAAATAAACCTGTTTATAGGTGAAGGCACTAATAAAAATTAAAAGTGACAACGAAATCAAAAGCCATTTTTTCTTATGAAAAGGATAGGCCGCAACCCGGTCCAAAACGGTGTCCGCAGCCATTTTGTTGGTGCTGCTTTTATAAAACAAAGGAATAAAAATCAAAGCGAAAACCGCGGCCCCCAAAATATTAAGGGCAGCGAAAATTCCCAAATCCTGCAAAGCTTGCGAATCCAAAAACACCAAACAAATAAAAGCGGTGCCGGCCGTTAAACTGCACATTATCGTGGGCTCGGTAACGTCTCGATAGAGTTCCCGAATGTTTTCGTTTTTCCGAATATGCGTAAGAATATGCAACGAAAAATCCAAGGTAACGCCAACCAAAACCGACCCGATGCCGAGGGAAATAGCCGAAATTTCGCTTCGCAGCAAATACAAAATGGCGATGGACAACACCCCTCCAAAAAGCGTGGGAACAAAAAGCAGTAAGGGCACCCATACATTTTTATAAAAAACAATCAGCATCAAAATCAGGAAAACCGTGGTGATGCCCGTGGTAAACTTGATATCGTTCTTTATTTGTTTCGCATTGGCAACCGCAATCAAAGCTGCCCCGAAATAATCGCCTTCCACTTTTCCGGAAAATTCATTGTCCAACTTGTCTTGAATATTGTATAAACTATCAGAAAAAACGGCATTCTCCGAGGTTTCGCTCGAAGCAAATTTTGGTGTAATAAAAAGCAAAAGGTTTTGCTCATCTTTGCTGACAACGAACCCATCTTTCAGCGTAAACTCTTCGCCAATTGCAAGCTGTTGCAGTTTTTTAAGAGCAATAAACGAAATCCCCAAAGGGTCTTTTAGAATGGTTTTCTTCGCTACAATTCCCGAAGGGGAAATCAGGGTTTTATAATTAGCTTCAGTAATTGTAGCAATGCTGTCCACTTTAATTTTTTCGGAAATAGATTTATAATCGGTTTCATCCAACAAAATCGGAAGGTTTTGATACACAAAATCCAAGGTGCCAAGGATGTCTTCATCTTTTACTTTTCCTTGGATTTGCTTAATATAGGGTTCGGCATTTTGTTGGACACTTTCAATAAATAGGTTGGCGTATTGAGTCAAATCTTCCACCGAACCTCCAGGTTGCCGCCGGATATTCACGATTATTTTGTCCGCAAAATTCACGGATTTCAGCACTTTTTGAAATTCCTCCGTTTCGCTGTTGGTCGGAATCAATTTTGTGATATCCTCTTCAAAGGTAATTCTTGAGGTAAGCCAAGTGAGCCCCGCAAAAAGGAGCACAAAAAAAATCAAACTTAAAAGCTTGTTGGAATTTAGTCGCTGATACAGTTTGAAGAAAAAACTATCCATTATTGAGGATTTTTTTTCTTTCAAAAATCAAGAAGAAAACATAACTCGTCAAACCCAAAACAGCCGAAGCCGTTACCGCCAAGGCAACGCTGCCAATAATGTAAGGTTTTAAGTATTTCACGGCTGAAAAAGATAGGTCAATTTCATTCATTGAAAAAGAGAATTCCTTTCCCAAAATCCAGCTCCCGTATTTTATACTGAAAAAAAACACCAATGGAATCAGTGGTGGCAAACTTACGTTTGAAAAGGCGAACGCGATTACTTTGTTCAAATTAAAAAGAATTGCAAGAAAAATAACAAGCACCGTGTGAAATCCCCAAAGCGGCGAAAGCCCGATAAGAACTCCAAGCGCAATGGATAGTGCCTTCTTTTCGGAGGAATCATCGCTGGCCAAAAGGTCTTCCATAACAAACCTTTTAAATCCTTTTTTTTTTAGTTTCCTAAAAAGGTTTCGTGGTTTTATATAAAAAAAAGCAACCAAGACCAACCAAGTATTTAAGATGCTGATTCTTGTGAAATCCTTAAAAGGCCTAAAATGGGAAGTTCTGTCTACCAATTCATAATGTACTTTTATGGGAATATTTTTTACCTCAATTCCGCTCCAAGCTGCCTTTACGATGGCTTCAATTTCAAACTCGAATTTGTTGGTGCAGAGGTTAAGGTTTTTCATTGCAAAGAGCGGGTATAATCGAAATCCGGCTTGGGTATCGCGCAACCGGATTCCTGTTTCCACCCAGTACCAAAAGTTGGAAAAGGTGTTGCCAAAACTGCTTTTCTTGGGAACCCCCGCTTGAGCCATATTTCGAGCACCTATCAAAAGAAGTTTTTTGTTTGCGCTTTCTTCAAGTGTTTCCAAAAAGATCGGAATATCTTCCGGAAAATGCTGCCCGTCGCTGTCAATAGTTATAGCGAAGTGATATCCCAACCTATCAGCGTGCTTAAAACCTTGGCGCAACGCATTGCCTTTCCCTTTGTTTTTAGATAAATGTATTTGTTGGATTTGCGGGAACTGATTTAGTATCCCGGAAGTGGTATCGGTGGAGCCGTCGTTGACCACAATTACATCCGAGGAATAAACCAAGACTTCTTCAATAACTTTTTGGAGTGTTTTGGAGTTATTGTATGTTGGGATTACAACACAATAAGAAAACGTTCGAAGGTTATGGTTCAGGGTTTGTGGCATTTTTTAATAAGAGGATATTGAGGGGTAAAAATATACTTTTAAGGAGCAAGTATCAAAGAAAACCTATAAAATGCAAAATGAAGAATATTTGATTTTAATTAAATATGGCTTTCTCCGAAACCTCAAATATTTCTGACTGCAACACAAATGCTTTCACCAACATTTTTTCTATTTTAGAATTTGTGGTTTTATAATTTTCCAAAATGAATTTTTTATCCTCTTCAATATTTTTATGGTAACCCAAAAACTTGGGGGAATTTTCCTGCACACTCATGCGAATGTAACGAATTTCAATATTGGAAGGCTCTGCCTTGGCGGCGCTTTCTATTAACGAGACTCCTTCTTTGAAAAACTCTTTTTTATCTTTTTTTGATTTGGAAAATTTTGCCATCAACGTGAGTACCGCGCCTTTATAGACAAGCAGGGTTTTACTATCGGTTTTCGTTACTCCGGATAGGTTTTTATAAAGCTTTAAGGTGAGTTCTTCGCTTGAAACCGCTTTCGGGTAATCGGTACGGAGCTGTACCAAATCCGGTTGGGCAGAAACGGAGGAAATGAAAAACAACATCAAAAACAATAATTTCATCAGGCCAGGATTTTAAAGGTTGCACTCAATTTTAGTGCAAGGGTTTCGTCAAAAAACACGGTGTTTTTTATTTTTATTTCCCCGGGATTTTCTTCCAAAACAAGGTTCAATTTTAGGGTTGGGTTTAATTCGGGATTAATGATCGCCATAAATTTTATGTTGGACGAAACGCTTAAAAAAAGTTCCTTTCCCACTGCTTTTTCAGTGAGTTCCTTTATTATTTGAATCATGCAAACACCGGGCATTACAGGATTTCCGGGAAAGTGTCCTTTAAATATTTCGTGTTCTTTATTGAGAAAAACCACGGCGTTCAGTTCGTTTGCGGTTCGCTCAAATTCGGTGATTGTATAAAGGTCTTTTATTAGCATTTATTCGTTTTTAAAAATTTCCAAAGAGATTTTCAACTTTATGTTGGAATGATTTATTTCAATTTTATCTGCAATACTTACATTTTGGGAATCAAAGCTAACGATTACTTTTTCCTTGCTTTTTGAAGTGTTCACAATTTTTTTTAAAATACCGTTTTCATTTTCAAAAAAATAGAAATTGAACCTGTTTTCATCCCGGGTTTTATATACCTCCACTTCTTCCGAAACGTACTGTTGTTGGACTTTCGCAGTTTCTGAAAGGAGGATTTCAAAATCCTTCCGCAATGTATTCACCACTATATTTTTGTCCATCTCCTCGAGCATAAAATTTTTTGTAAATGTTTCACCTTCAAAAAGGAAATCGAACAATTTACTGCCAAATTCCGTGGTAAAAACTACCCGGTGCTTTTCGGGTCCCAATTTTTTTATAATCAAAATCCCCCCGAAATAACGCCCGTAAATATCGAGTTTCGCTTTATAAACATAGTCTTTTTCGGCGTTTGAAAAGTAAGGGTTTTGAATTTCTTTTTTTAGGATGGGGACATCGCGCAAGCCTTGCGTGGTTTTTAAGGCACAGGACGAAAAAATTAAAAGAATTAAAAAACTAATTGGTAAAAACCGAATCATCGACTTTGATATTTAAAACCCTGTTGGAGAAAACGATTCGCGTAAAATCCTGTGAGGGTTCAATCATTTTAACCTCCATTACCTGCGCATCATTTAAATTGAAATGCAACACAAATGAGGCAATGTATTCAGCTATTTTCTTGTCTTTTGGCGTAAAAATTACTTTATAAAATTTCGGGGTTTTTAAATAGGAAACCTGAAAATCGGCATCGTCGAACATATTCCCTTTTACGCTGTTCACAATAAGCTCATTCAGTTTTTTAAATAATTTACTGCTCCCAATATCCACATTGCTTTTGGTGCCGCCATCGTTTATCAGCAATTCCGTTTCCTTAAAAATCACGCTGTATTTGTAGGGTTTTGTATATTCCCATTTCACATTGGCGGGCGATTTAAAAACCATTTTCCCGGAAGTTTCGATGTCATTTTCCAAAAAATCCAAATGCTTGTACTGTACAAAATCGGTTTTTATGGAAGTGGTTTTTTTTGAGATGTCGCTCACCATTTCTTTAAAATTCGAAATTTCGGTAGCATTCATTTTAACTTCTTGCGCTTGTAAAAAAGCGGAAAGGGTTATAAAAAAAATAAATAATAAATTACGCATAAGGGGAAATTTCTAAGAGTTGGTCCACACAAACCGGCTGTAAATGGTTTGTGCGCAAAAATAGCAATAATTGTTCCAACACCTCCACAGATTTCTGGCTGCTGTCGTGGAGAAGGATGATATCGCCCTTTTGAAGATTTTTAGTAATCCGGTTTATTATGGTTTTTTGGGGCAATGAAGTGGTGTCCCAAGACCGTTTGCTCCACCCGATGGAGTTCAATGGAAATTGCAGTAATGCTTTTTTGATATTCGGATTTGTAACGCCAAAAGGCGGTCGGAAAAGCTTCATTTCCAAACCAGTTATTTTTTTGACAATGGCATTGGCTTGTTTCAATTCTAAGACTATTTTATCCTTTTTAAAAAACCCGAACTGTTTGGAATGTGAAAAACTATGATTCCCAATGCTGTGGCCTTTTTCAAGGATTTCTTTAACAATTTCAGGATGATTTTCGGCGTTTTTCCCGATTAAAAAAAAAGTAGCCTTTGCGTTGTGTGCCTCCAAAAGTTTTAAAACTTTGGGGGTAAATTCCGGGTGAGGTCCGTCATCAAAAGTTATTGCAACCCAATTTTCGGGACTATTTTTATTTGAATGAAGAGAATCAAAATGATAGTTCCACTTCATTTGAAAAGAGCCAATCGCAGTTACTATAAACCACAGGAAAATCAATAAAACATATATCCAAATGGGAACATTTCCAAAATAGCCAGCCATTAGCAGTAATAAAAATACCGTAAGGGCAACCGCGTTTATGGTATAAAATTTTAGCATTTTCTCAGCAAAACGAAGCTGTGGTTTTCCCCGTGATACTGATTGTAAAGCAAAACAGTTTCTAGTTTTGAAGCCTTCAATTCATTGATTTCGGTAGCTTTGGGTACGGTTTGGGTTTTTAATATTTTTGCGCCCAACCAAACCCCAAAGGCAGACACGGTATTATATTCCCCGGTCAAATGTTTGTAGCAAAGTTGTTGTGTTTTGCTGAAAATTCCCTTTTCAAGTTGATTGTAATATTCATCATAAAGTACATCTCCATTTTTCCCAAACACAACGAGATCAATATCTTCAATTTTTAAATTGTTTTCTTTCAAAAAGTTTTTGATGCTTTCGGAAACCCTATCTTTTTGAAGCGTATTAAAAGTTTCAACCGCAACCAATTCGGCATTAGAAGCCTTGGATTTTTCATTTGAAATTACAAAAAAAGTAGCGCCCTCACTAAAAACTGAGCCTTCGGTTTTACTATTTAAAAGCTCCGAGGTCGCAACCGCTTCCTGTTTTATGTGGTTTATAATTGAATGTACTTTTGTGGTATGCTCGCCCAGTTCGTCCACCCCGCCCACTAAAATATTCTTGGCCTCATCATTTTCCAGCTGCATTTTGGCGTCAATTAATGCAGATTCAAAAGAAATAGCGGAATGAACGTAAGTAAAATTATATGCTTTACATTCCATCCCTAACGCAATCTGTCCGGCAACGGTGTTGTGGGTGCTTTGAATAAAGGCAGTTGGAGTAAGGTATTGCTCGTGATCATTAATAATTCCGCTTACAAATTTTTCGGATTCCACCAAACATCCCATTCCGGTGCCTAAGATAATTGCATCCACAGTTTCCACCACGGCTTCAGCCATTGCAATTCTTGATGCTGCAACACCCATTTTAATTCCCTTTGCCATCCGGCGGGCAGCAGCTGGGGGAATAAATTCCTTATAATCCGGATGAACCACGGAAATAACGGTGGCATTATATTCGGTGACTTCATCCAAAAAAGTGGAGTTATCAAAAGTTTTTTGGGACGAAATGGCCGCTACGCTATTGATATAAACCCTTTTCATTATACGTTTTTTGAGAAAATGAGGGTGGAACAATTTCCTCCAAATCCCAAGGAATTGGACAACACGGTGTTTATTTCTTTGTATTTTAATTTAGCCTCCGGAATCATTGAAAATTCCTTCATTGGGTTTTTAAAATTCAAATTTGGGAAAATCACATTATGCTGCAAAGCCAAAATTGAATAAACGGCTTCAATTGCTCCGGCCGCAGCCAAAGTGTGTCCAGTATATGCTTTTGTGGAACTAAAATCGGGAACATTATCGCCAAAAACTCTTTGAATTGCCCTGCCTTCGGAAAGGTCATTGTTTCCAGTTGCCGTGCCGTGGGCATTAATGTAATCTATTTCGGAAGATTTCAGCCCCGCAACCTCCAATGCTTTCTGCATTGCCAAAGTAGCTCCATCGCCATTATCCGAGGATGCGGTTTGATGAAAAGCATCATTGGCATTTCCGTAGCCTTTTACGTAAGCAAGTACTTTTCTGTTTTCGGCTTTAACCACTTTGTCACTTTCCAAAACCAAAAACGCTGCGGCTTCGCCAAGGTTCAAACCTTTGCGGTTTTCGTCGAAAGGAGTATTGAAAGTGTCGCTTAAAATCATCAATGTTTTAAATCCATTGATGGTGAATTTTGAAAGACAATCGGCACCACCCACTATTACCCTGTCTAGCTTTTCTGATTTTATTAGCCGCGCTCCCAACAAAATAGCATTTGCTGCGGAAGAACAGGCCGTACTTAGGGTTGTAACAAAGCCTTGTTCAATACCTAACTGTGCAGCGATTTTTTGGGTGGAATCGCCGGCGTGGTGGCTGTTAATATATTTTTGAAAGGATTTTTCGGTTAGGTATTCATAGAAATATTTTTCCGTCATATCCATCCCGCCCACGCTTGTTCCGAGGATTAGCCCGGTTTTATATTTCTTAATATCAATGATTCCGGCATTTGCAATAGCTTCTTTGGCAGCAATTTCGCCAAGCATTGCTGTTCGGGAATAGTTATTTTCTGGGGGTAGATTTAACTGGGCAATCAGTTCGTCATTGGTAAATTTTACTTCACCCACCATGATTTCATCCTTGTGGATGGTTTCGACATTATCTATTCGGGAAATTCCTTTTTTTTCTTGTAAAAGCGCTTCATAATTTTCCGCGACGTTGTTTCCAATGGCAGAAATAATTCCCATTCCGGTTATGGCAACGCCTTTATTCATTAATGATTGTGCTAATTAAGAGGTCTCGACTGCGCTCGACCGGAAAATGCCTCCTCGAGCGCAGTCGAGAGGTTTTTAGATAAAATTTACTTCGTGCGGTGCTCTTCAATATAATCTGCCATTACCTGTACAGATTCAAAAATCTTTCTTCCCTCTTTTGGATCGCTTAAGCGGATGCCGTAATCTTTGTCCAGCATCACGATAAGTTCCAATGCGTCAATGGAATCTAAACCTAGACCGTCCCCAAAAAGCGAAGCGTCATCTGCAATATTTTCAACTGAAATATCTTCAAGGTTTAACTGCTCAATGATTTTTGCTTTTAATTCTTGTTTTAATTCGCTCATAATGTGTTATATAATCTGTATATTTCTTCAATACTATGTGAAAAATTTCCTTCGTTTTCAACCAAATACAAATAAGCTTCGTAACTATCTTCATCAATATCTACCCAGCCGCAAAGTACTTTTTCAGCTTTCCCGTTTCGCAACAAACTGTTGGTGTACAGGTGCAAATATTCGGCGTTAAAGCGGGCAAAGATAAAAAAACTATTTTCAGAATACAGGGTATGTTTGATACTTATCTCGCCCAAGCAAATATTGGGCAAAGTATAAACAAAAACTGCTGGACTTGGGAAATATTCAGCTTCATTTTGGATGGAGGATTGGTATTTTCGGTCCGTATCTAAGCTCGATGCTTTATTTGAAAAAACCAAAGCGATATTTGATTCATTTTCGGGTTTTAAGTTTTCCTTTTTCAAAAGCAAATCAGCAGCCAAAAAAGCCAATTTACTGAGGTTGTCCATTTTAAAAAACTTGGGATAAGCGGTATTCAAATTTTTATAAGCATTTTTTATAAAGGTTGGAAAATCCTCAGTCCCGTCATGAAAAAGCACCTTTCCGTTTACTGAAACAGTTTGGCCCTTTATATGGCAATAGTTTTTAATGTGATAATCTTTATTCACCCTTGTTAAATACTAAATGTCTTGAGGCAAAAGTTGGAAATTTTATTGCTTTTCACAGATTAGCATGGTGTGAAATTCGCCCAAGGGAATGTCTTCTTTTATTTTTAACCCGGCTTTGTCAATAAGCCCCAATAAGACACTTGCAGGGTACATTTTACTGTTCCCGTTTGCCAATACCGTAAAATAAAGCGAAGTGGCTTCCAATATAAATTTGGAACTTTTAAATCGTTGCCTATCGGTAAATGTTTCCACAATTATTAATTTGGCAGTATCAGACATAGACTCCGCACAGGTTTTTAAAATCTTTACAATTTCATCTTCAGAAAAACAATCGAGAAATTGGCACATCCACACAATATCTGCCCCTTCTGGAATTTGAGGATTTTCCGAAAGCCAGTCTATTTCATGCCCGGTAACCCTGCCATTTAAACCGCTTGCCTTGGCATTGGCCAAAGCTTTGTTGAGTTGACCCGGAAGGTCAATCACTTTTACCGCGATTTCTTCGTTGAAATTGCAGCACCTCACCGCAAATTTGCCAGTATTTCCACCAATATCAAAAAGTGTTTTTGGCTGTGCCGTAAAGATTATTTCAAGGGCTTGATCAAATATATCATCGGAATAATGATGGTCAAACTCAAACCACGATTGCTGTTCATGTGGCTGAAGCTGCGAAAGGCCTTCATAAATGGTGCTCCAAGTGCCGAGTTCCTTTAAACCTTCCGGTTTACCGCTTAATATGGCGTCATTTAAATGGTAGAGACCCTTATAACAAACATCGTTCGCAAAACTCATATTTACATTGGCCGTAGTATTAAAATTGAGAAAATATCCGATTTTGGTAAGTTCGAATTTATTTTCTTCATTCCTATTCACAATATTTGAGGTTTCGGCAATTTCCAATAAAACCCCCACGCCATAAGCGCTGATGGAAAGTTCTTTTGAGATTTCGTCCACGGTTACGCCGCCATCCGTTCTTTTTTCGAAAATGAGGTCTAAAATTCCAAGTTTTCGGAGAGATATCGTGGCTTGAAACACAAAAGGGGCAAAGGCTATTTTATGGGCCTCATCTAGTGCTTCACAAGCTTTCATTGTATTATTTGACATTGGTTTTAATGGTTAGTTGGCTATTGAATTTTTTTGGTTGTGTATTTTATTAAATAATATCGCTGTATTGCATCCCCCAAAACCTGAAGCGGTTTTCAAAAATAAATTTATCTCTTTCGATTCGTTGTTTTTTAAAACATTTATGGATTGCGAAACTCCAAGTTCCTCAAATCCATTGGATTTGAAAAGCACATTTTGCTTAAGCGAATGCATTCCAATAATAGTTTCCAACAAACCGGAAGCTCCCAAGGTATGGCCAAAATAACCTTTTAAACTATTCAAAGGCGTTTTTTCCATTCCCAATCTGTTGAAAGCAATAGCCTCCATTTCATCATTAAATGGGGTGGCCGTTCCGTGAGCTGAAATATAGTCAATTTCTGATGCTGTTACTTGTGATTCTTTCATGGCCGAAAGTATGCTTCGGTACAATCCCTCCCCGGTTCTTGATGGGCCAGAAATATGGTTGGCATCATTACAAGTGCCTTCTCCCAAAATTTCGACCGATTCCGGAGCCAAATCCTCTCCATTTGAAGTAACCAAAACACTTGCGGCCACTTCGCCTAAATTGATTCCGCCACGATATTTGTCATAAGGTTTGCAAGGCTCCGGGCTCAGGGCTTGGAAGGAATTGAATCCTGAAATAATAAATCTGTTCACAATATCTCCACTGGTGATAAAAACATGCTTAAATTTTCCTTCCATGATAAACCGTTTTGCCACGGAAATGGCCAAAACACCGGATACACAGGCATTTGAAAGCACGATCGCTTCATTCTTAAAATTGAAAAAATCTTGAAGGGTTTTCCCCAATTCGCTTAAATAAGCGCGATTTTTTGGAAATGCACTTTCGGTTTCAAGAACTTCAATATTTCCTTTGGTTGTGGAAATTATCAATCCCACTTTTTCATCCAAAGAAATATTCGAATTATCAATCACTTTTTTTAATGAAAGAATCATCAATTGTTCCAGCCGTGTAAATTCAAAAGGGTTGGCTATTTTGCTGAATTCATTTTGAATTTTTTCGGAAGAAATAATGGAAGCACAAAACGGTTCGGGCAAAAGTGAAGGATTATCGATTATTTGAAGTCCCGAAACACCGTCCGAGATATTCTGAACCACTGTTTTGCTGTCAAAACCCAAGTTTGAAATTATATTGTTATGTGAAAGGAATGTCGTCAAAATTTAAAGCCCCATTTTTTGTTTCCAGTTTTTAAAAAATTCAGGGTTCGTCAACGACAGCTCGCCGTCATCATTTAAAAAAACCTGAGTAGTTTCGCCAATACAAGCCAGTTTATTATTGGGGTCAAAAATTTTATAGCGAAAAATCATTTTTGCGGCAAGCGCATTTACGAATACCGTTTCGATGGTCGCAACATCGCCGTAGCGCAGTGGCAACTTATGCTCGCAGGAAGATTTAACAATGGGGGAAGTGAATCCGTGAGCTTTTTGTTCCAAATATGAAATGCCGTATTCCCTTCCAAATGCTTCCCGCCCATCCTCAAAATACTGAATGTAGTTTCCGTGCCATACAATTCCCAACGGATCGGTTTCGGTAAAACGCACCCTTATTTCCGAAGTGAAACTTATTTCCTTTTTGAACTCAGACCGCATTTTTACCTTGATTATAGATTATTGCCATCGAAACCGTGATGACGAAAAACAACAATAATAACGAAATTTCGGGCAGGATTTCCATAAAACCCGAATTTCTTAAAAAGATATCATAGAAACCGTTAAGCCCCCAGTTCATTGGGGAAATTTTGGAGAGCGATTGGAGTAAACTGGGCATTACGAATACCGGCACCCAAACCCCTCCAAGTGCAGCCAAAATAACCACAAATGTGGCCCCAAAAGGTGCAGCTTGCTCCTGTGTTTTTGCAATGGTCCCCAATAATAATCCCAAACCAATGGCTGCCAAACCTGAAAATAACGCAACAACATATAGCAAAGACAATCTGCCCGAAACATTCAATTCCGGAAGGTTAATGAGCGGGAATAGATAGACCCCAATGAGCAACATCAACGTAAACTGAATTAAACAAACGCCCAAATAAACTACGGTTTTTCCCGCTAAAACTGTGGCGTAACTCACCGGATTGGTGCGCAAACGAACGAAAGTACCTTGATTTTTTTCTTTTACAAGATTGATGGAAAGTGGAACGATTATAAAGAAAACAGCGAAAAGCGCCCAAGCCGGAACATTGTGCTGTGCCGAGTTAGGGATGATTTCTTCATTGTTTTTTGAAGGAAGTATTTCAATAAAAGTGATGAAATTTTCGGTATCAAATATTTCTTCGGATGGGTCATCGCTCAATTCCCCTTGAAAGGCTTTGTAAATACTTTGTATCTCGATTTTGGAAATCATTTTATCGATCCCATTTTTAACCGAAGTTTTAAAAGACATCTGTGTTGCAGGATCGAAATAAAGCTTGACTTCGTTGGGTATTGTGGAAATATTGGGCTTAGATATTGGGGAAATGAGACTATCTGCTTCCAAGCCAAACTCCGCCAAAATATTTTCCACATTTTGATCCACTTTTCCCTGAAGCGAGTTTGATAAATTTTTTGGGATTACAATGGCAAGCTGATATTCTCCAGAAAAAACAGCTTCTTGGGCTTCGGGTTCGGAGTTAGTTTGAATTATTTCAAAAGAATTTGAAGCGGCAAGGTTTTCCATAATGTTTTTGGAAACTTCCCCTTTGTCATTATCCACCAAAAGCACAGGAATTTTTATATCGCTGATGGTTTTAAAGGTGCTGTCCTGTACCGAAGTTATAACCACGAGTAATAGCAAAGGCATTATGAATAGGATTGCAATTCCCCCAATATCGCGTATCAACAAAAGTGTTTCTTTATATATGGATGCCCAGAGTTTATGCATAATCGCGAAGGGCTTTACCGGTTTGCATCAAAAACACATCTTCAAGGTTGTTGGCGTTTTCTTGATTTTTAATCAGCTCCGAAGGAACACCTTTTACAATTATCTTTCCGTGGTCGATGATGGCCACGTGGGTGCAAAAATTCTCCGCCTCAGTTAAATGATGCGAAGTATAAACGATTGTAGTGCCTTGTTTATTCAATAATTTCAAATGGTCAATAATCACGTTTTTTGATTGCACGTCAACCCCAACAGTGGGTTCGTCCAAAAACAGCACTTTTGGAGCGTGAAGAATTCCTGCTATCAAGTTTACGCGCCGTTTCATTCCTCCGGAAAAAGTGGCCGTTCTTTTATGTGCGAATTTAGAAAGGCCCAATATCTCCAAATGTTCGATGATGGTTTTTCTAAGAGTTTCGCCTTTTATGCCATACATGCTTCCGAAATAAAAGAGATTCTCATAAGCGGTGAGCGTGGGGTACAAAGCGTATTCTTGCGGCACGATGCCAATTCGTTGTTTTAATTGATGTTTGTTTTCCTTAAAAGTCAAGCCATCGATGGTAAATGAACCGGAAGTGGGTTT
>JBBQKI010000034.1:0-21096 GCA_038326725.1 Flavobacteriales bacterium | reverse complement strand
CCAAATTGTAAGCGTGGGTGTTTTCTTCGTGGGAATACGTAAAACAACCCAAACGTTCAAAACGCATTTCCTTTACCCAATTTTTCAGGATTTGAAAATCTTCTTCCGTTTCCCCCGGATAGCCTACTATTAAAGTTGTGCGTATTGTCATTCCCGGGACTGCTTGTCGAAATTCCTGTAAAAGTTTTGTGGTCTTTTCTTTGGTCGTCCCACGCCGCATAGATTTTAAAATGGGATCGGATATATGCTGTAACGGAATATCGATATAGTTGCAAATTTTCGGTTCATTACTCATCACATCCAAAACTTCCATTGGGAAACCGGTAGGGAAAGCATAATGTAATCGAATCCATTCAATGCCATCAACTTTTACCAATTCGCGCAGCAATTTGGCCAAAGCGCGTTCTTTGTATAAATCGAGGCCGTAATAGGTTAAATCTTGGGCTATGAGTATCAATTCCTTTACACCTTTTGCGGCCAGCTTTTCGGCTTCGATAATCAAATCTTCAATGGGCGTGCTGCGGTGTTTCCCACGCATTATCGGGATGGCGCAAAACGAGCAAGGCCTGTCGCAACCCTCGGCAATTTTAAAATAAGCGTAATTTTTAGGGGTAGTAGTAACGCGTTCGCCGATGAGTTCGTTTTTATAATCGGCTCCCAAAGCTTTCAATAAAGCGGGGAGTTCGGTTGTGCCAAAGTATTGATCAACATTTGGAATTTCCCGTTGAAGGTCCGGCTTGTAGCGTTCGGAAAGGCACCCGGTCACGAAAACCTTATCCACCAAACCATCTTCCTTTTTTTGAACATATTCCAAAATGGTATTAATGCTTTCCTCTTTAGCATTTGCAATAAACCCGCAAGTGTTAATCACCACGATGTTGCCCTCCTCTTCGTGCACCACTTCTTTGTTGTTGGCGCGCAGTTGCCCCATCAACACTTCGCTGTCGTACACATTCTTGGAGCAACCGAGGGTTACTACGTTTATTTTGTTTTTTTTAAGTGTTTTGGTTCTCAAAATTGTAATTAATAAATGTTACTATTAAAGTAAATATTTCTTATCCCAAAAGGAAACTGTCTGTATTATTACCTAAAAAACGAATCCACAAATTCAACTTTATTGAAAACCTGAAGATCTTCAAGGCCTTCGCCCACACCGATATATTTTACGGGTATTTGAAACTGGTCGCTGATGCCGATAACCACGCCTCCTTTGGCGGTGCCGTCCAGTTTGGTAACGGCCAATGAAGTAACTTCTGTTGCAGCGGTGAAGTGTTTTGCCTGTTCAAAAGCATTTTGACCCGTAGAACCATCCAAAACCAACAGCACTTCATGTGGTGCACCCGGGATTACCTTTTGCATCACTTTTTTTACTTTGGTGAGCTCATTCATTAAATTCACTTTGTTGTGAAGCCTTCCCGCGGTGTCGATAATGACCACATCCGCTTTTTGAGTAATGGCGCTTTGTAAAGTATCGAAAGCCACGCTTGCAGGATCACTGCCCATATTTTGCCGGACAATGGGCACGCCAGTGCGGTCTGCCCAAATTTGCAACTGATCTATGGCCGCGGCCCGAAATGTATCGCCCGCTCCGAGGATTACTTTTTTGCCGGATTTTTTAAATTGATGGGCAAGTTTTCCGATAGTTGTTGTTTTCCCCACTCCGTTTACACCAACTACCATAATTACGTACGGATCGGCTTGTGCGGGGATTTCAAAATCTCTTGCGTTGCCCGTATTTGTTTCACTTAATAGACCGGCTATTTCTTCGCGAAGGATTAGGTTCAGTTCTTCCGTCCCTAAATATTTATCCTTGGAAACGCGAGCTTCTATTCTATCGATAATTTTAAGGGTTGTGGTAACACCCACGTCGCTGGCCACCAAAATTTCTTCTAAGTTGTCCAGCACGTCATTGTCCACCTTGCTTTTCCCGGCAACAGCCTTGCTGAGTTTATCGAAAAAAGTGGTCTTCGATTTTTCAAGGCCTTTATCCAGGCTTTCCTTTTTTTCCTTTGAAAATATTTTTTTAAAAAAACTCATTTCTTTTGTTCTATTTCAATTGGGGATCTATAGATAAAAACGAAAAAAGCCACTTTCAATAAAAAGTGGCTTTAGCTGTATGAAATTATACTGTTATTTTTTGTTCAACCAGTCTGAAACCATTTCGGGTGGCATAATGGATTCTGTAAAGGTATAGGCTCCTGATTTCGGTGACTTTACCATTTTGATGGCTTTGGTCAAACGCTTGGATCCTGTTTGTAATGATGCAACTGATTTCTTTGCCATGGCGTTTTGTTATTTAATTTCTTTGTGAACTGTCATTTTCTTCATGATAGGGTTAAATTTTTTCAACTCCATCCTATCCGGGGTATTCTTTTTGTTCTTGGTGGTGATGTAGCGGGAAGTCCCTGCCATACCAGATTCTTTGTGCTCGGTGCACTCTAAAATCACTTGAACCCTATTTCCTCTTTTAGCCATTGTTAACCGACTTTATTATTTTGTAATTATTATTTGCTTAAAAACCCTTTTTCACGAGCTTCTTTTATTACTGCGGCAATCCCTTTTTTGTTGATGTTTTTAATTGCGGAAGCAGAAACACGAAGGGTGATCCATTTGCCTTCCTCGGGAATGTAAAAACGCTTTTTCAAAAGGTTCACATCAAATTTCCGTTTGGTTTTGTTCATCGCGTGGGACACATTGTTCCCAACCATTGCCTTCTTTCCTGTAAGTTCACAAACTCTTGACATTTCTTAAACGGTTTAAATTATTTAAAACAGGGTGCAAAAATAAGTAATTAAATTTTGATGCACAACAAAAGGAATTTAGTTTTTCAAAATTTCTTTCAGCAATAGCTCCAAAGCCTTGTTTGATGCTTTTTCTATAATCCGCTCCCGAACGTTTCCAAAATTGAATTTTTCTGAAAAAATTCCTCTAGGCGAAGCGATGGCGATGCATACCGTTCCTATTTCATCTTTCCCATCCCCCTTCGTTGGCCCCGCTATTCCGGTGTTCGAAATGGCATAATCTGTTTTAAAAATTTTACAGGCATTCATGGCCATGGATTCCGCCACGGGAATACTGACCACTGAATTTTCTTCAATAACATTTTTAGGAACACCCAGAAGTTCTGATTTTAAAAGTGTTTCATACGGCACGATAGCACCCTTGAAATAGGAACTCGCCCCAGCCAACGAAGTGATTTGTGCAGCAATGTACCCGCCCGTACAACTTTCGGCCAGGCTTAAGGTTTGGCTTTTTTGATTAAAAACAGCTGCTATCTTTTCCAAAATGGAAGTTTCATCCTCATAACCAATCGCAATATCCTCAAGCATTTTGGAAAGGATTTCCATACGCGAATCCACTGCCTTTTTTAACACAGTTTCATCCGTTCCTTTTGAAGAAAGCCTTAAACGAACTTTTCCCAATGAAGGCAAATAGGCCAATTTTATTTCTTTTGGCAAGGCATCTTCCCAAGCCGAAATCCGGTCTGCAATAGTACTTTCGCCCAAACCGTATGTAAGCAATGTTTTATGGTAAATAAAGGGCCTTTGATACCTTTTTGTAAGTCTTGGCAAAACTTCAGCTTCCAAAAGGTATTTCATTTCATAAGGCACCCCGGGCAGCGAAACGAAAACCTTATCTTCCTTTTCGATCCACATTCCTGGAGCGGTGCCGTGGAGATTTTGCAAAACAATGGCTTTTGAAGGTACCATTGCTTGAAGAAGGTTGGAAGGAAGTAATTTTCGGGGTCCGAGCTTGTTGAAAATATTTTTTATTTGCTCAAGCACTTGAAGGTTTTCAACCAAGGTGTCTTCAAAAAAATCACATAAAGTTTGCTTGGTAATATCGTCCTTGGTTGGTCCGAGCCCGCCGGTGATAATTATAATGTTTGCACGAATTTGAGCTTCTTTCAAAGTTTGTAAAATGTGTTCGCGGTCATCCTGCACTGAAGTGATTTGATAAACCTGAACACCAATTTTGTTCAGCTCTTTTGAAATATGTGCAGAATTGGTATCAACTATTTGCCCGATGAGGATTTCATCGCCAATGGTAATTATTTCGGCTAACATCTAAAGATTGAAGTCTTCTTTCATCTCCTTAAAAACATGAGTCAAGGTGGAAGAAATCTTTTCAAGGTTGGGAATAACGGTACTTTTGTTTTTTGAAGTCTTGGACCAAGCCTCGATAGAAGCAATATCCTTCAACAGGTCAATGCCGAACATTTCAAGGTTGGGCTTCATTTTATGGGCAAATTGATAGGCCATTTCCCGGTTGTCGTTTACTATAGCCTGATCCAACATTTCAAGGTCGGGCGGTATTTCTTCCAAAAAAGTTTGTGCCAATATGAGCATGAATTCTTCATCGCCTCCGGCAAGCTCGTTCAGGGTTTGTTTTGAATAGTGTGCCATGTATTTATTTTACTTTAATGGAAAAAACCTCAGTGTTTTCAATATAACCCGTCAAGGTGTCGTTTGCGGAAACTTTAGCAACACCCGCAGGGGTTCCTGTAAATATAATATCCCCGATTTTTAGGGTGAAATATTTTGAAATATATTCGATTAAAACATCAATTTTCCACGTCATCTTAGATGTATTGCCTTGCTGAACGGTGTTTTCGTTTTTCTTTAAACTAAAATTAATGTTGTTTATTTCTTTAAACGTATTCTTTGGGAAAAATTTACCAATAACGGCGGAACTATCAAAAGCCTTTGCTTTTTCCCATGGCAGCCCTTTTTCTTTTAATTGGTTTTGGAGGTCTCGGGCAGTGAAATCGATGCCTAATCCAATTTCATCATAATAGTTATGGGCAAATTTTGAATCGATATGCTTCCCCGTTTTATTTATTTTAACCAAAATCTCAACTTCGTGCTGAACATCTTCGGTAAAATCCGGAATGAAAAAAGGTTGTTTTTTCAATAAAACCGCTGTTTCCGGTTTTAGGAAAATGACAGGTTCCGTGGGTTTTTCGTTCTTTAGTTCCGCGGTATGGGCTTCGTAGTTACGCCCGATGCAAATAATCTTCATTTAAAGTTTGGTGTTTAATTTCCGAAGTTTAATTCGGGTCAAAACCTTTTTGGTGTACAGCGGAAAATCGGCGTTTAAAATCCAGCTAAAATAGCCCGGCTCTTTTTCCATCACCTCTTCCACAATCGAATCACGGTGCTTCCCGAAGCAAAATATTTCTTCTCCTTTTTTATTGTAACCGATAAAACCCGCAAAATCGGCAAAATTCTGATGCGAACTAAATTCGGAAAGAAAGGCGATATCATTTTCGATAGCATCGTATTTTGCCAATTGTGCCATCAGCACTTCGTAAGTTGCGTTCGTATCTGCCTCAGCACTGTGGGCATCTTCGAGGTTTTTGTCGCAATAGAATTTGTAGGCTGCGCCCAAAGTGCGTTTTTCCATTTTATGAAAAATGGTTTGCACATCCACTGATTGCGCTTTTTTCAAATCCAAATCAATGCCAGCGCGAAGCATTTCCTCCGCCAATAAAGGGATATCGAAACGATTGGAATTGAAACCGCCAAGATCGCAGTCCTTCATAATTGCAAACACTTTCGGGGCCAGTTCCTTAAATTGTGGCTCGTTGGCAACCATTTCATCAGTGATGCCATGAACCGCAGTGGATCCTGGCGGGATGGGCATTCCGGGGTTTACGCGCCAAGTATTGCTTTCTTTGTTGCCGTTCGGGAAAACCTTTAATATTGAAATCTCAACAATTCTATCGGAAGCAACATTGGTGCCGGTGGTTTCAAGGTCGAAAAAACAAATGGGTTTTTTTAAATTTAACTGCATTGATTATTTTATGGGGATAAACAATAAGCGAAAAGCGAATAGTTTAATTAATTATAAATTATATTTTCACGTTATACATAACTAAATCAAACCTCTCGGTTTATATCCCAAGCCTCCAGATAATCCGCTACGCGCTTTACAAATTGTCCGCCCAATGCTCCGTTCACCACACGGTGGTCGTAACTGTGCGAGAGGAACATTCTGTAGCGAATGCCTATAAAATCGCCTTCGGGGGTTTCGATAACGGCGGGCACTTTCCGGATGGCCCCCAAGGCCAAAATCCCCACTTGAGGTTGGTTGATAATCGGGGTACCCATAATACTGCCAAAATTACCCACATTGGTTACGGTATAGGTGCCACCTTGAGTATCGTCCGGCTTTAATTTGCCGGTTCGGGCGCGGGTTGCAAGGTCGTTTACGGCTTTGCTCATTCCTACCAAATTGAGTTGATCAGCATTTTTGATAACGGGGACTATTAAATTTCCATCGGCCAAAGCTGCGGCCATTCCAAGATTTATGTTTTTTCGTTTAATGATTTTATCACCATCCACCGAAATGTTCATCATCGGGAAATCTTTCAATGCCTTGGCCACGGCTTCCATAAAAATGGGCGTAAATGTTAGGTTTTCACCTTCGCGCTGGGCGAAAGCATTTTTCACCTTGTTGCGCCAGTTCCAAATGTTGGTGACGTCACACTCCACGAAAGACTGCACGTGTGCGGAAGTCTGCACACTTTCCACCATATGATGTGCTATAAGTTTGCCCATTCTGGACATTTCAATAATCTCATCTCCACCGCTAACGGAAACCGGAGCTTTGGTTTTAGTCGGTGCATCAGAGGGTTGACTGGTTTTTTGGATTTCGGGAACTGCTGTTTTCGCTGAAGGCTGTGAGCGGTTTTCAAGATATTGCAAAATATCCGCTTTGGTAACGCGACCTTCTTTCCCGCTACCTGAAATATTCCCCAGTTCCTCTTGAGAAATCCCTTCTGCAGAAGCAATATTCTTTACCAAAGGCGAATAAAAACGATCCTCTGTGTTTTCAATTTGTTGAGGGGCTTGTGTAACAGATTGAATTTGTTTTTCAACTTCCGAAACGGATTCGGGTACAGACAATTCCGCAGCAGTTTCGGTTTGGGTTTCTCCCTTAGCTTCGGTTTCAATAATTGCTATGGTTTGGCCCACTTGCACCACATCATCAATCTGAAATAGCTTTTCAATTAAAATCCCCGTAACCTCGCTGGGCACCTCACTATCCACTTTATCTGTGGCTATTTCAAGAACGGCTTCATCAGCTTCAATACGGTCGCCCACTTCTTTTAGCCAACTGGTAAGGGTTGCTTCCGCTACACTTTCGCCCATTTTGGGGAGTTTCAATTCAAATTTAGCCATTGTGAATTACGATTTACGATGTACGATTTACGATTTTCAGAATTTAATTTTAAATAGACCACTGCAACTGACTACATAAAACTTATTTTAGAACCGCAAAATTAGTTAAAATAGATGGTTTCCACTTTTAAAATTAAAATAAAACCACGCTGCCCTTTTCATCACTTCGGTCGCTGCCAATTATGAAATTACATTTTGGCGGGCGAATTCGGAACGCATTGCCCTTGTTTTTAAACCGATGCATCAACCTGAAAATCTGCGCATATTCAATATACTCAGCATCAAAAATGAGCATTGTATTTTCAATCTGTGTTCCCTCCGGGAAATTTTTAGAAACCATTTGCAAAGGAATGTTCAATTTAGGAGAAATCGCCTCAATCAAAGTAGGGTTTTCCGTAATAAAATAGGCTTTCTGAAGCAGAAGTACCTTGAAAGGTTTTTTTGATTTCTTCATCATCCGGGCTTGCTTTGCCATCGTAACCGCAACTTTCACCGAAACATCAAAAACGATGTTGGTATTAAAATGCTTTTTATAAAAAATGCGCATGGCTCCGTAAAAACGCTCAAGATAAGCTTCATCATTTTGAGGGCTTTCGCCTTTGTAGTGCAATATGCCCGCAAAACCAAAATAATGGTTTTTATATCCCGCTTTCATCAGTTTGTAAGACAAGTCAATATCTTCCCCGTACATAAAATAATCTTCATCAAAGCCATTAACTTCGTTATAAACAGTACGTTTTAAAAGCATAAAAGCCCCTGCAAGTACGGCAACTTCTCCGGTTTCGGTTTCGTGAAGATAAGAGGCATAATATTTTTTTACAAAGCCGGTCAATTTTAAAATGGAAGCTTTTGGTGTAGGAAGGTTCCGTTTGCTTTCGGGTAAAAAATTACCAGTGCCGTCCATAAAATAAACCCCAACGGCTCCGAGGTTTTCTTGTGTTGCTGCAAAATTCAACACTTTTAAAAAAGTATCCTCTGCCACGGCAGTGTCCGGGTTTAAAATACAGACATATTCACCCTTTGCAAATTTTACGGCTTGATTGTTCGCTTTGCTGAACCCTTTATTTTCATTGTTTTCCAAAAGAATTACATTGGAAAAAAGGGATTTCACCATTTCGCAACTATCATCTGTGGAATTGTTATCTATAACGATGATTTCGGCATCCAACTTTTCAATGGCTTTCTGAACGCTGTAAAGGCATTGCTCTAAAAAATAACGAACATTGTAGTTTAAAATGACGACCGAGAGCTTCAAATTATGAACTTTTTAAGGAAGATTCAAAAGGAATCCGATTAAGGATGCTGCGGCCAAGGGTAACCTCATCGGCATATTCCAGTTCATCGCCCACCGAAATGCCCCTCGCAATGGTGGTGGTCAGGATTTGGAATGGCTCAATTTGCCTGAATATATAAAAATTGGTGGTGTCGCCTTCCATCGTTGAGCTTAAGGCAAAGATTAATTCGGTGATATTTCCTTTTTTGATTTTTTCGACTAAGGAAATAATATTCAAATCGGCGGGGCCAACGCCGTCCATGGGCGATATTTTGCCGCCCAACACGTGATATTGACCCCTATATTGGCCGGTATTTTCAATGGCCATAACATCTCGAATATCTTCAACGATACAAACCAAATGTTGTTGCCGGTGGGGGTTCGAACAAATCTCGCAAACTGCATGGTCAGAAATATTATGGCAATTGGAACAAAAATTAATATTGCCCCGGATGTTGACCAAACTACCGGAAAGGTTTTCGGTTTGCTCCTTTGGCTGCTTTAACAAATGGAGCACTAACCGTAGGGCAGTTCGCTTGCCAATCCCCGGCAATTGAGACATTTCATTGACCGCTTTTTCAAGTAATTTTGAAGAAAATTCCATAGCTTTTTTCCTGCCGCCAAGATAAAAAAAATGCTTCAGAAAAGGCGAACCTTTGCTGAAGCATTCTAATTCAATAAATATGTTTTATTTCTTTAAAAGCTTTTTAGTAACCGTTCCGGATTCGGTGTTCAAACGGATAAAATAAACTCCGGATGGCAAGGACGAAACATCCATTGAAAAAGTATTTGCTATCAAAACATCATTTTCAAAGATCAAAAGTTTCCCTGTTATATCGAAAACCCTTATTTCAGCTTCCATCGATTCTTTTAACGAAATCGTGATTTCGGAGTTGGCTGGATTTGGATAAATGCTCAGGTTACTTTCAAAAAAATTATCTTCCGCGCTAAGGATGCTTTCAACAAGCGGCGATGCCCAAAGGCCGCGGCCGTAGGTACCTGCATACAGCATATCAGTAGCGTTGTTAATCTCCAACTCGTTGATGATCACGTTTGGAAGCAAATTGTTGTATGGTTGCCAATCGGTAAGGGTATTATCTATATAAAAAAGACCATAGTCCATACCTAAGTATAGACCGTCCTTACCATTATTATCCCAAACCACGGCCAAAGAACTGAAATTGGGGAGGTTCTTTTTGTAATCAATCCAAGTAGTACCACCATCTTCGGAGACAAATACACGGTTAGCGGCAGTAACGGCTACGGCAATTTTAAGCGGGTTCGTAGGGTGAATGGCAATGGAATTTATAAGTCCACCCGGGTTAGTAGTTGGCAACCAAGCCGTTGCGCCCCCGTCTTCAGTCTTATATAGAAGTGCGGAACGGGAAGCGTACATTACTTGATTGTTGGAAGGAGCAATTTTTAAATTATTGAGATTACTCCCAAAATTTTGGGATATCGGTGACCATGAAGCCCCACTGTTGAGGGATTTGTAAATAATATTATAACCTACATAAATGGCGTTGTTCACTGTGGGGTCCTGCTCAAATGGGGTTACCCAATTTCCGGAGCCCGATCCAGGCTCGTTAATTGAAAACAAAGTTACGCCACCATTAACGGTCCTGTACATTTGACCCAATTGGCTAGTACCATACATAAAATCCGTATTGGCTTTATCTATAAATGTTTCCATGCCATCTGCTCCAATCCAGTCTATCCAACCGTTTGCTTCTTCATAAAAAGAAGTGCCATTATCCTGAGATCCGCCAGAAACAATTACGTCCGCGGTTTGGGAAACTCCTATTTTATAGAACTGCCGTATCCCCAATCCATCGGTTATGTCTTCATAATAATTGGCATTTACGTTAGCGGTATTTTCAGCTTTAAAAATCCCACCATCGGTACCCACAAACAAGGTTGAACCATAAAATTCAAGGATGTCCACATCGGCATGGCAATAGCCAATGTTGGCGGCAGCAGCATTATCTGGAATCCAGTCCGACGTGATGGAAAAAGAAACCCCGCCGTTGGTGGAACGCCATGTTAATACTCCCGCAATATGGACTTCATCCACATTTGAAGGGTTTACAGCAATATCCATATCGCGGGGTGCTTGACCCGAATTATCATTACCGGTTGTGCTATAGCCAAAAAAGTTTAACCCTCCATGATTTAGCAATGTAAAACTGTCGCCGCTGTTCGATGAGGTAAAATAGCCACCAAACATGCCATTGTTAGCTTGAATTACATAAACAATACTTGAATCGTCCGGGGAAACCCCGATCATTTTGGGCCCATTGCCCATACCGGAAATGGTTGTAAATGTATTTCCGCCATCTATCGATTTATGAAAACCATTTCCCGAAGCATACATCACCGATAAATTTCCTGGTTTGAACTCAATATCGTAACCACGGTTGTCTCCTGATACGGCTTGCGTCCAAGTTACACCTCCGTTTAACGATTTGTAAATACCAGCGTTTTCCGCAGTACCGAACATAATATTGGTATTCGATGGGTTTATCAATATTTTATTAACGATACTGTTTCCCATGGTTCCGTGTAAACTCCAAGTAGCCCCAGAATCCGTGGATTTAAAAACTCTTCCGTTTGTGGATCCGAAGAAATAGGTATTGGTATTGGAAGGATCCATAGCCACCGAATAAACGTAAAGGTTTGTGAAATAATCATTTAAAGGCTCCCAATTTTGGCCTCCGTCGATGGTTCTCCAAACGCCTCCGGTTTCTCCCCCAACAATAATATGGTCTATATCCGCGGGATCAAAGGCTATGGCCGTGATGCGCCCAACACCTGGACTCCAGGCAGTAGTGGCGTTCCAACTTGTAGGACCCAGTTCTTCCCAATTATCGTTCAGCACTTGCCTCTCGTTCGCGGTTTCGTTTAAGTAAGCGTTATAACGTTCCAATTCGGCTAAACGCTCTTCGCTGGTAGGAAGGTATCCATTTTCTTTCACCATCCGTATGGCATTATATTCCCAACGTTTGAATTGTTTGTAACCAGAACCCTTGCCTTTATCTTTATCGGCAAAGTAAGCTTCGGCATTGTCAATAATTTCCTGTACAGTATATGTACCGGCATCTATCATTTGAAGATATTCCTGTGATTGTGCACCGAAAGATCCAATAATCAAGGCAAGGAAAAGTAATAATTTTAAACGCATTATTTTCAGTTTTAAAGGATTATGAATAAATTTTCAAAAGTTTCCAAATGTATTAAAAAAGCGGATTAATTGGTTCACAAACTTTGTATTTTTACGAAATTTCATTCCCAAAACCTATGCAGCCAGAATATATCCTTTTATTGATCGCAGGTTATTTTTCGATTTTGGTGATCATTTCCCTCTTTACCAATAAAGGCCAAAGCAACGCCGATTTTTTTAAGGCAAGCAGGAAATCCCCTTGGTACCTCGTAGCTTTCGGGATGATTGGAACTTCGTTAAGCGGGGTTACTTTTATTTCTGTTCCCGGATGGGTGGAAGCCTCAAAATTCGGCTATTTTCAAGTGGTCTTGGGGTACATTGTAGGCTATGTGGTTATCATGTTGGTGTTGCTCCCACTTTATTACCGTTTAAATCTTACATCAATATATACGTATTTGGAAGGGCGTTTCGGGAATTATTCCTATAAAACCGGGGCCACATTTTTCTTGCTTTCTCGAACCATTGGCGCCAGTTTTAGGCTGTACTTGGTGGCCATTGTACTGCAGCTTTTGGTTTTTGATGCGCTGAACATTCCCTTTTGGGCAACCGTTACAATTACTATTGCCTTGATATGGCTTTACACTTTTAAGAGCGGTATCAAGACCATTGTTTGGACAGATACGTTGCAAACGCTTTTTATGCTTGCCGCAGTGGGCATTGCCATTTATTATATTTCCGATGGGTTGGGAATTGCAGGAGCCGATCTTGTTTCTTACGTTAGCCAAAGTGAACTTTCACAAATATTCTTTTTCGATGATTTCAAAAACGCAAATTATTTTTGGAAACAATTCCTGAGTGGGGCATTCATCACCATCGTAATGACGGGGCTGGATCAGGATATGATGCAAAAAAACCTTACGTGCAAAAATTTGGGGGATGCTCAAAAGAACATGTTTTGGTTCACAATTATCCTCGTAATCGTGAATATGCTTTTCTTGGTTATGGGCTTGCTCTTAACAGTTTACGCCCAACAAAATGGGATAGATGCGGAAAAGGATTTCCTTTTCCCTACCATAGCCACCCAATCCGGGCTAGGGTTAAGTTTAGCAGTAGTTTTCATTTTAGGATTGATTGCTGCCGCCTATTCAAGCGCGGATGGGGCTTTAACAGCCTTGACAACTTCATTTTGCATCGATATTATCGATATTGAAAAAAAATATGAGGAAAAAAGGCAAATTAAAATAAGAAAACAAGTGCACATCGGCATTTCCCTTCTCTTTATTTTAGTGATGGTTGGTTTTAAATATCTTGTAGATGACGCTTCCGTAATTGAAAGGCTCTTCGTTTTTGCAGGTTATACATACGGACCGCTACTCGGTTTGTATGCTTTCGGGCTGTTTACTAAATGGCAGGTACGCGATAAAATTGTGCCAATAATTGCCGTCCTTTCTCCTATCCTTTCTTACTTCATTAGTGTAAATAGCATGAAATGGTTTGGGTTTGATTTTGGGTTTTTTATTCTAATTTTAAACGGAGCCCTCATGTTTTTGGGATTAATACTGATTCGTACCCAAGAGCACTAAAGTGCAGGCAACCTCAACTTCAATATTATTTTTTTTAAGGACAGAAAAAAGTTCCGGATTTTCGGTGCCGGGGTTGAAGATGACGCGTTTGGGCTTTAATGAAACGAGATAATCATAATATTCCTGTTGCCGTTGTGGGTTTAAATAGAGGGTAACGGTATCAATATTTTCAAAAGGTTCTTTTTCGGTTGAAATGTTCACGCCCGCGACCACGCCAGATTTCAAACCAACGGCTTCCACTTTGTGGCCGTAATTTACCAAACGGTTAATAGCTAGGTTGGAATATCTCCCCGGATTTAAACTCGCGCCAATTACAAGTGTATTTTTCATTTTTGCTTTTTTATGAAAATACGATTCCCCTTTGACCAAACTTCATAAATGTTCGTTAAAAAACTATCTTCAATGAAACATTTTCAAATCTCCACCGTCTATATAATAGTCTTTGCCGCAGGTTTTTTTCGTTGATGGTTAGTGTTAAATAATGCGGTAAAGCTTCAAACCCGTTCCCAACCTAGGTTGAGTTCGGGTTTGTTATTTTTAAGATAAAAGGAATATAGAACAAATTACCACTTCATAATCACGCTGGCCCACGTAAACCCACTTCCAAAAGCCGCCAAAACAACTATGTTGCCCTCTTTTATTTTTCCCATTTCCCAAGCCTCGGTCAGGGCAATGGGGATGGAAGCCGCAGTAGTGTTCCCGTATCTTTGGATATTGTTGAAAACCTGTTCGTCCGAAAGTCCGAATTTTTTCTGCACAAATTGTGAAATCCGCAAATTGGCCTGATGCGGGATCAGCATATCGATATCTTTTTCCGAAAGGTTATTGGCCTTCAAGCCTTCGATGATTACTTCCGAAAAACGCACCACGGCATTTTTAAAAACAAATTGCCCGTTCATATATGGATAATATGATTCGTCATTGGGGTCGTTATCTTTTATAATATCGGTAATCCAGCGTTTTCCCATACCCGGTGCCATCAACGAAAGTTCCTCGGCATGTTGCCCTTCGGAATGCAAGTGGGTGGACAGAATCCCTATCTCTAAATTTTCTTCCCGGCTCAATACCACCGCTCCCGCCCCATCGCCAAATATAACTGTAACGCCCCTGCCACGTGTGGTCTTGTCTAGCCCGTGCGAATGAAGTTCGGCGCCAATCACCAAAATATTCCGGTACATCCCGGTTTTTATAAACTGATCCGCCACCGAAATGGCATAAATAAACCCCGAACATTGGTTGCGGACGTCCAGCGCGCCAACGGTCTTTATGCCCAATTCCTTTTGCACCAACACGCCTGCCCCGGGGAAATAGTATTCTGGACTGAGTGTGGCGAAGATGATAAAATCGATTTCGTTTTTATCTATACCCGCCCTTTCAATGGCAATCTTTGCGGCTTTAACGCCCATAGCAGCGGTAGTGACGCCGGAACCCGGCACCACCCAACGGCGTTCGACAATTCCGGTACGCTCCTGTATCCACGCATCGGTGGTGTCCATCATTTTGGACAGGTCGTCGTTGGTAACCACGTTTTCCGGCACATAAAATCCTAAGCCGGTAATTTTTGAATTGTACATTCGCATGTTTTTAAACAGTTGGGAAAGATACGGAATTCTGTTATGTTGCGCACTTGTGATAGGCTCAGTATGCCAAAAACTGGTTCACAGGTAATTTATAATATTCAATGAGAAAATTAATTGCATACCTTTATTTCTTAAAAACCAACTAACAAAAAGCATGAAAACACTTTCCATCATCCTTCTCTTTATTACTATTACCAGTTGTGAAACAAAAGTGAAAACTATAGTTGAACCAGAAAAAGCAAAAACCGCAATTAATGTAGATTCCCTAAATAATGAATTCCTAGCGGGTTGGAACAATCAAGATTCCACGGCAGTAATGAACACTATGGCCGAAAATGCAATTCTGATTAATGACACCCTTATATTTAAAGGAAAAAGAAATATTGCCAATTGGGTAAGCGGTGGTGTCAAAGTATTAAGCAATATACAATCTGAAATATTGATTGATGGTACAAGTGGGGAAATAGCATACAATAGTGGCACATATACCCTAGACCTTACTATTCCGGGCTCCCCCGTTTTAAAGGAAAAAGGGAACTACAGCTTGGTGTGGACCAAACAGGAAAATGAAGAATGGCTCATCCACATTGAAGACGTAAGTCGGCTCCCGGATGTTAAATAAAATTTCTACTAATGGAAAAATCGGGAAAAATATTGTGGCAGGTCCTCACCGTTGAAAACGCTGAACAGCTAAAGGATTTTTTATTGCGCCGAAGTGGGTTGGACTTTTAAAAATGTAAAAGTGGGGGATTTTAACGATTTCAACATAATGGATCCCAAAACCAACGAAGTGGTTGCTGGAATTTGCCATAAAAAAGGAGGGAACAAAAACCTCCCATCGAAATGGCTCAATTATGTTATGGTGGACAATATTGAGACAAGTATTAAAAAATGCACCTTACTGGGTGGTAAAATCGTGGACGACCTGCATTTGATTTGATGCGAAAAGCAATACAGAGGGTTGGGCAAATTTCCTTGCGTGTTTAAAGGCATATCTTGAATATGGGATCAATTTACGCAAAGAGGCAATTGCATTTATGTCCTATAATAATTGAAGACCCTTCTGGAATTCCTCTCACTTTGCTGCATCCCAAAAAAACTGTAATAACATTCCATTTATAATATATCTTTGCTATTAAATAATAACTACAAAAAACCTTGGAAATAATCATCATTTTAGCATTGGTTTTGCTAAACGGAATATTTGCAATGTCCGAAATGTCGCTGGTTTCCTCAAGAAGGTTCAAACTGGAAAACGCCAAAAAGAAAGGCATTGCTGGCGCCAAAACAGCTATCGAGCTTTCTGAAAACCCTACCAAATTTTTATCGACCGTACAAATCGGCATTACCCTGATCGGGATTTTGCTGGGGGTTTATAGTGGCGAAAACCTGACTCAGGATGTAGATTCCTTTATATCAGAAATAGAATTCCTTGCACCGTACTCCCGCTCTTTAAGTGTGGCAATAATTGTTATTTTGGTAACCTATGTCTCCATCGTTTTGGGGGAACTTGTTCCAAAAAGGTTGGGCCTAACTTTTCCGGAGCCCATAGCTATCCGCTTGGCACGGCCCATGAAATTTCTCTCAAGAATAACCTCCCCATTTGTATGGCTTTTAATGTTTTCCAATGATGCGATTTTAAAATTGTTCCGTATCAAAAAATCAATGGGAAGCCGCGTGTCCGAAGAAGAAATAAAATCCATTATTAAAGAAAGTGCGACCGAGGGTGAAATACAGGATATCGAGCACGATATTATGGAACGTGTTTTTGAACTGGGAGACCGCCGCGTGAACTCACTGCAAACCCACCGGACCGATATTGTTTATTTTGATGTTTTGGACAATTATGATACCATTTGCCAAAAAATAAACGAAGAAAAACATTCTGCTTATCCCGTATGCAAAAACCATAATATTGACGAAATTCTAGGATTGGTTCTTCTTAAAGACTTGTTCAATTCCGGAAATAAAGATGATTTCAGCATTACCGATTATTTAAAAGATCCCATATATGTGAACGAATCTACCTTTGCTTATAAGCTGTTGGAAATGTTTAAGTCGCAAAAAATACATTACGCTATTGTTGTTGATGAATATGGGTCCACAAAAGGGATTGTTTCGATGGACGATGTGATGGATGCCTTGGTGGGAGATGTCACCGAATACAATCAGGACGAATATCAAATGATGCAAAGGGACGAAAATAGTTGGTTGGTGGACGGGCAATTTCCTGCAGTAGAATTTTTAAAATATTTCGGCATCGATATTCCCGAAAATAATAACAACATATACGTAACCGTGGCGGGACTTTTCATCAACACATTTTTATCGATCCCCAATGAGGGCGATAAGATTACAATAAAGAATATTGAGTTGGAAGTTATAGATAAGGATGGCCACCGCATCGATAAACTTTTGGTTACAAAAAAACCCAAACTGGGAATATTGTAAAAAAAAGCAAGTTCCAGAAAACTAGAACTTGCCTTTCACAACCTAACCATTTAAAATAATAGAATTCTACTTTTTCACAGCAATTTAAATACCTATTATTTATTTCATAAAGATACTTTAGATAATAACACTTGGCTGTTAAAAGAAACCAAGTCTTTTGTTAAATTTTATCTCAAAATTAATTTTCAATATCATAGTACATATTTCCGTAATCATCATATTCTTTTTGATCTAAAAAACCATCCCGGTTCCTGTCCCAGTTATCAAAAACACTTTGGTTCATTTCCTCTGCTGAAATGTTGCCATCACGGTTCACGTCATAACTAGTGTAATATTGTGTTCCTTTAAAACCATTGTAATATTCGATGTCGGAAACCTTCCCGTCCTTGTTTAAATCCAATGTGGTATAATCTTCTGCTTTTACAAAATCTCCATAAAAATTTTGATGTCCATAATCCCATTCATCTTGAGAAAGATTCGAATCCCGGTCTCGGTCCAATCGTGTGTAAGTTGTATTGTAAAAATCACGATCGTTGATACGCGTGTCCGCATCCCTATCCCATTGAGTATAATTTTTACTGTACGACTCCCCAAAGCCGTTACGGTCTACCATCCCGTCGGCATTGGTTTTTAGATCATTGTATGTCCTGATTTGGCTGAAAGCCATTGAGGTGGCAATAAACATGGCAATGAATAATGTGTTTTTTAAAGTTTTCATAGTTTTTTTATATTTATTTTTTCAACACTAAAGTTAACCCAATCCAAAAAAAGCGATGGGCGATTTAATTCAACTTTAACTTGAAATAAAATAACAAATCAATTAATTCCTGTCAGTTTGTCAAAATAGTTTCTATTGGTATCTTATTTGACTTTATCAAAGCATAACAGAAAAAACAGTAAAAAAAATGAGCACAGGAACAATCAATGTAGCTGTGGAAAATATTTTTCCACTCATCAAAAAGTTTTTATATAGCGACCACGAGATTTTTTTAAGGGAATTGGTTTCAAACGCCACTGACGCCACTTTGAAACTAAAACATTTAACCAATATTGGAGAAACCAAATCGGAATATGGCAACCCCATTATTGAAGTAAAAATCGATAAAGAGAAAAAACAGCTTCACATTATTGACCAAGGCCTTGGAATGACAAAAGAGGAGGTTGAAAAATACATCAACGAAATTGCCTTTTCCGGTGCCGAGGAATTCCTTGAAAAATACAAGGATAAAAACGGAAAGGACGCAGGCATTATCGGGCATTTTGGGCTTGGATTTTATTCAGCCTTCATGGTGGCCGAAAAAGTGGAAATCATCACCAAAAGTTATAAAGATGAACCCGCCGCACATTGGGTTTGCGATGGCTCTCCAAATTACACTTTGGAGGAAAGTGATAAAAAGGAAAGAGGTACTGAAATAATCCTACACATTGCAGAAGATTCAACCGAATTTTTAAAAGAAAGCCGCATCCGCGAATTGTTGGTGAAATACAACAAGTTTATGCCTATCCCAATTAAGTTCGGGACTAAAACAGAAACCCTCCCGAAACCGGAAGGTGCAAAAGAAGATGAAAAAGCCCCGACACATGAAGTGGACAATATCATCAACAACCCTACCCCTGCTTGGACCAAACAGCCCGCTGAACTTGAAGATGCTGACTATAAAAAATTCTATCATGAACTGTATCCCATGCAGTTTGAAGAACCGCTTTTCAATATCCACTTGAATGTGGACTATCCTTTCAACCTTACGGGAATCCTTTATTTTCCGAAGATGAAGAATGATATGAACATTCAAAAAGATAAAATCCAACTTTACCAAAATCAGGTTTTTGTCACGGATAACGTGGAAGGAATCGTGCCGGAATTTTTAACGATGCTTCGCGGGGTCATTGACTCCCCGGATATTCCATTAAACGTTTCGCGAAGTTATTTGCAGGCAGATGGCGAGGTGAAAAAAATATCGAATTACATCACGCGCAAAGTGGCTGATAAATTGAAAACACTTTTCACAAACAACCGCGAAGATTTTGAAAATAAATGGAACGATATTAAAATCGTAATAGAGTACGGAATGCTTACCGAAGATAAATTTTTCGATAAGGCCGGCGATTTTGCTTTGTTCCCATCGGTGGACAATACCTATTTCACTTTATCAGAGTTAAAGGAAAAACTCAAAGATTCACAAACCGATAAGGATGGAAAATTGGTGATCCTCTATGCTTCAAATAAGGATGAACAACATTCCTATATTCAAGCTGTCAAGGAAAAAGGTTATGAAGTCCTGCTTTTGGATTCCCCCATAATCGCGCATTTACTTCAAAAAATAGAATCGAAGGAAGAAAAAATTTCCTTTGTGCGGGTGGATAGTGATCATGTTGAAAATTTAATAAAGAAAGAAGATGAGGCCATTTCAAAACTTTCGGATGAAGAAAAAGAAAGTTTGAAAACCTTTTTGGATGAAGTGATCCCGAAGGAAAAATTTATGGTTCAGCTTGAAGCTTTGGACAGCAAGGCAAACCCTTTCATCATTACGGAGCCGGAATTTATGCGGCGAATGAAGGACATGCAGCAAACAGGCGGGGGCATGTTCGGAATGGGCGGTTTCCCCGACATGTATAATTTGGTGGTGAACACAAACCACGAGCTGGTTGGTGAAATTCTAAATACCAAAACGCAAAAGAAAAAAGAACGTTTGGTGACACAAGCTTTAGACTTGGCCAAACTAAGCAAAAACCTATTGAAGGGAGAAGAATTGACTGCGTTTATAAAACGTAGTTATGAGATGATAAAGTAAATACCCTAAAGATCTGGATTTATAAACCGCCCAAAAAGGGCGGTTTTTTTTGTCCTATTTATTATAGTATTTAGAGGTGTACTGTAATTAAACAGAATTTTAAACTTTTTATCTAATAA
Source organism: Flavobacteriales bacterium (assembly GCA_038326725.1). GTDB lineage: Bacteria > Bacteroidota > Bacteroidia > Flavobacteriales > Flavobacteriaceae > JBBQKI01. Next base: position 951 of record JBBQKI010000034.1, on the reverse strand, counting down.
AAATTTGGGTTTCATGCCTTTTTATTAATTTCATGCCTTCTAATTTATTAATCAACTTCAATTATGAAAAAATTTACATTAACCTTTTTATTCTCGTTACTGACCTTCTCGGTAACGAACGGACAAACCCCTACCACTAGTAGTGGTTTTTCTGTCTTAAACTCTTGGGAAGTACCTAGTAATAGGGTTAGCAAGGAAATATTTTTTCCATCTTCTTCAAGAATGGTTGCTTGCGATGGAGTTTTATCAAACTACAACAATCTTACCCCAGATGGTGCTAATGTGACCTCTCAAGATTTTGAACCTGCAAATAATGCTTTTGATACTTTTGCAGCTGATGATTTTATTGCCCCTGCTGGAGGAAATTCCACAATTTGTCAAATATCAATAATTGGGACATCTACCGGAGTTGGATTGCCGGCGGATCCTGCGACCCTCATTGTTATGCGAATATATAATGATGCTGGAGGGGTTCCCGGGGCACAGATATTTACCGAATCATTTCCCGGATCGTTAGATGCGGACAATAATGGGGATTTTATACTTAACCCTACGGGTGTCCCGGACTTGACCGGCGGAACCAAATATTGGTTAAATATTCAAGCACAAATGAGTTTCACCACGAGTGGACAATGGTTCTGGGATATCTCATCAGAAGGAAGCGACAGCCCCTATGCATGGCAAAACCCCGGAGGCGGATTTGGTCTTGGATGTACAACCTGGAGTCCGCATGCCACTTGCAATTTAGGCGGAACGGATTTGTTGATGGATATCAGTTTCAATGAGGTAGGTGCAGCCCCTGTTTCCGTTTGCGGCTCGGGCAACCCCCAACCAATACCCGCTAGCGGTACCGGTGGTTTCCCTTGCGTTGGAGGTCCAACCACTTCCCCTGCGAATGTTGCCACTGTAGGCACCATTGGTGCTGGGGGTGGTCAGTATATATTGGATAAT
>JBBQKI010000033.1:0-21884 GCA_038326725.1 Flavobacteriales bacterium | reverse complement strand
TAATTCCTGCGTGAACTTTTGGTTTGATCCTTTTTGGAATCGGTGCTTTTGCCGTTTGCATCCTTTTTGGGGGTACTCTTCTGATCTTTTTTTGAATCATTGCTTTTCGAATTGTTTGTGTTCGTTGCCATATTTTTTTTTTAGTTATTACTATTAATTTTTCTTTTCAAGAACTAAAGTAATAAAGAAAAATATTCACTGATGATGCCTTGGGAAAGTATTATGGATAAAACTATTATTTTTAACATTGTTTTGTAAAGCTGTAGTTCTTTAGGGCATTACGCAACAGATTATAAGGTTTTCCGGGTTGGGATTGTTTCTGCTTTGGAATTTTTTTTAAATCTTTCATAATTGGTTATCATTTAAATTTTCAATCGCTGCTTCCATATCATTGTTCCCGGTCAATACTTCGGAAAAAAGATCTCCCTTTTTTTTAAGCCGTTCGGGAAGTGTTTCAATATTAAAATCTAGTATTTTCAAACCCGATTTTACTTCTTTCCATTCCAATGGGGCCGAAGCTGGTGCCCCCTCCTTTGGACGAAGGCAATAGGGCGATGCCAAAGTTTGCCCTTTGCGGTTTTGCAGGAAATCAAGGTAAATTTTTCCATTCCTGCTTTTAACTGCCCTTTCCATACTGGTGAGCTTGGGCAGTTTTTCATGAATGAAATAGCACAACAACTTCGTGAAATCCCGCGCTTCTTCATAACTGTATTTTGCGCCCAAGGGAATATAAATATGAAGCCCGCTAGACCCGGAGGTTTTGCAAAATCCTTCTATTTTAGCCATATCCAAAACTTCTTTTGCGGTTTGGGCCACTTCAATTACATCTTCAAAAGTGTTCTTTTTCGGGTCGATGTCTATCACCGTATAATCCGGATTGTCTAAATTTTTAAGACGGGAATTCCAAGGGTTGATTTCAATACAGCCCAAATTGGCCATGTATAAAAGCGTGGCTTCATTTTGGCAAAGCAAATATTCGATTTCCTTATCAGCAGATTCAGAATAAATTGTGGTTGATTCCGCCCATTCCGGAAGGTGCTCATTGTCCTTTTGATAAAATCCCGGTTTTGAAATCCCATTCGGGTGCCTGTGCAAATTTTGGGGGCGGTCCTTCAAATATGGCAAAATATAATCGGCCACTTTAATGTAATAATCAATAAGGTCATACTTTTTTAATCCGGATTTTGGCCAATATATTTTATCCAGATTGGTAAATGGAACTTCAATACCCTCTATTAGAAGTGCATCTTTATTGGAAGCCTTATTGCTTTTATTTTTTGAAAGGGCTTTGGAAGAATTTTCAGTTTTTTTGGGTTCTTTTTTCATTGGGGTTTGTTTAGTGGTTACCTTTTCTTTTGAAGAGGATTTTTTTGAAACAATTTCTTCCGAAATTATTTCCGTAGTAACCTTATCCATTCGTAAACCTTTATAAACCGGATGTCGCAATTTCCCCTCCTTGGTCATTTCGGTATATTTTACTTCACAGATAAGTTCGGGTTTTAACCAATGGGGTTTCCTTCCCTTTAAATTTAGTATCCCTGAAAACGGGCTTGCCTTCAATTCAAGTTTTTTAAACTGCTTCAATAAAAGTTTTTGTTCTTCACTGCTAAAACCGGATCCACAATTCCCAATATAAATCAGTTCATCATTTTTAAAAGTGCCCAAAATCAGGGAACCAAAAATGGATCCCCCGGTTACGGAATCGGTGTATCCGCAAATCAAGGCTTCGGTACTGCTTATGTTTTTAATTTTCAGCCAACTCTCGGTGCGTGTACCGGGCAAATATTTAGAATCTGCTTTTTTGGCGATTACGCCCTCCATCCCCGTTTCAATGGCACGTTTATAAAAAGAAGTTCCCATCCCTTCAATATGATCGCAATAAACTATGTTCGGCAAACCCTCGATTACTTCACTTATCAAGCTTTTGCGTTCCATCAATGGTAAATCCATCATGGAATGGCCATTTAAAAAAAGCATGTCAAAAACGTAATATTGTAAGGTTTCCGAGGTATTGTCCGGATCGTAATGTTGAAGTTTTTGAAAATCGGAAACGCCTTTTTTATTTGTAATAACCACTTCGCCATCAAGAATCACTTCATGTTCAATGGCCTCCAACGATTCCACAATGGAGGGAAATTTTACATTAAATGAAATACCATTGCGGGAATACAGGCTCACTTTCCCAGAATCGCAATTGGCGAGAGCACGGTAGCCGTCCCATTTCAGTTCAAATAACCACTTGGAGTCATTGAATATTTTCTTCGCGGTAGTTGCCAACATGGGTTGAAGCATGTCGTTGCTTTTGACCTTATTTCCAGAAGCTTTACGGTTTTTTTTATCTTTCTTGGCTTTAATGGGGGAAATATTCTCGGCATCATAATCGAGGTCCGTGGAATAGGCATCTTTTTTTTTGATCAATAGCCAGTTGTTGTCCCCCTTCCCGAATTTGGTATGCACCAAAGCAAAATCCCCTTTAATCTTTGTGCCGAAAAATTCAATTTTAAGGTTACCGTCTTTAAGTTGCTTAAATACTTCTTTTTCTGAAACCCCCTTGGAACCGTTGTAAGTTCCCTCGTCCCAAATATCCATAACTCCTGCCCCATAATTTCCTTTTGGAATGGTGCCCTGAAATGTCAAATATTTCACGGGATGATCTTCTGTCATTACCGCAAGCCTCTTATCTGAAGGGTTCATGGAGGGCCCTTTGGGCACTGCCCAACTTTTCAAAACGCCTTCCATTTCCAGTCTCAAATCATAATGAAGATGGGAGGCTTGATGCCTTTGAATAACGAAACGCCCGGTACTTTTTTTGTTTATTACACCTTTTGGCTCGGGGGTTTTTTCAAACTTTCTTTTTTGGATGTATTTCTGCAAACTCATTTTAAAAAAAGGTTTGTTTTGAAAATGATAGTTTTTAATTTATTAAGATGCCTTTTTATTCTTCTTCGCCTCCAAGCTGGCCTTCAATTGTGCCATTAAATCTTTGGCTGGGGTTGGTTTGCTTTCAAATTTTATGGTTTTTCCCTTTTTCCCTTTCGCTTTGGCCTTTATTATTTTCATCAATTGTTTGTAATAAACATCCTTGTATTTTTCAATATTAAAACTTTCAGTATAGTTTTCAATAAGCGATAACGCCATGTCCACTTCTTTTTTTGAAACTTTTGTGGTGGGCAATTTTATATCGCTTGGGTCACGAAGTTCGTCCGCAAAGCGGATAATGTGAAGTACCAACACATTTTTATAAACCCCGATCAGGCTTAAATGTTCCTTTTGGCGCATAACGAAAGTAGCAACGCCCAGCTTTTTGGTTTTTTTGAGGGCATCACGCAACAAGTTATAGGATTTTCCACCTTCTTTTTGGGGTTCCAAAAAATAGGGTTTTTTGAACAAAACTTCTTCCACCTCTTTTTCATTGATGAACTCTTCAATATCTATAGTTTTGCTTTTTTTCATATTGGCCCGCTCAAAATCCTCGGGTTCCAAAATGATATAACGCTCATCCTCCATAAACCCCTTCACGATATCTTTCCAAGGCACTTCTTTCCCGGTTTTCTCATTGATGCGCTTGTAGCGGATACGCGAATTATCGTGCTTGTCCAACATATCGAGGTCTAGTTTTGTATCCTGTGAAGCAGAATACAATTTCACCGGTATTGAAATAAGTCCAAAGCTTATGCTACCGTTCCAAATTGATCTCATTTTTTATCTTTATTGATTTCGACGGTTCTCTTTTTGATTTCTTCTTCTTTTTCTTTCAGTTTTTCCTTTTCTTTTGGATATTCAACATAGTCATCATTCTTTTCGGGATGCTTGTTCAGTTGTTCACGTTGTGCGCCATCGCCCACGCTGTGTTTTGGATTTTGTTTTTTTTCGCTCATTTTAGTTTGTGATTTTGAATTCAATAGTAAAAAATATATATCTATTTACTTTATTCTTCCTTTGAATCTTTCTTTCTTTTCTCTTTATCGTTAGAGACGCTTCCGTCTTGACTGAAAGTGCCGTATTGATTTTGGTGCTTGCTTTTCTGCGGGTCATTGTCCACTTCGTATTTATCGCTCTTTTTTGGATCTTTATCTTTTGCCATGGTTGTTTTCTTTATAAATTAATTTGTAAAATAAAACCCCTAATCATAATGAAAAGGGGTTATGTTATAAGAAATTAAATTGAAGGAACCCTATTCTTCTTCACTTCGGTTTCCCTCGTTTCTACGGGTAGGGTCTTGATTGCGATCATTTTCATCGCGACCTTGATTTTGATTCTGCCCTTGAGCAGAGTTCCAAGGCTGGTTTCTATCTTGTCCACCTTCTTGACTTCGGTTTTGATCTTGACCTTGCTGGTTTCCTTGGCTACCTTCTTGACCCCTGTTTTGGTTGGAATCCTGTTGGCCGCGGTTCTGGTTTGAACCTTGTTGGTCCTGATTTGAACCTTGCTGATGTTGATCTCTTTCTTGATTGCTCATAGCGTTTTTTTTAATTGTTATTATTAATTTTTCTTTTCAAGAACTAAGCTAATAAAGAAAATTATGTGCCGATACTGTATTGGGAAAGTATTGTGGATAAAACAATTGTTTTTAACATTGCTTTAAAAATTTACATAGAAAGCCTTAAAAATAATAACAGAAATATTTAAAATCCATCAATAACATTAAATAGTTAAACACATCTTAATTGGGAAAATGGTAAGACGTTTTAGGCGTAAACCTTATTAATTTTAAACCTTAATCAAAAAAAAATACTATGGAAACTACAAGAGAAAAAGCAAATGAAAAAATTCACGACGAATTAGTTGACAACCTTCAAGGATTGTTGGAAAAAAACTATGATGCGGAAAAAGGTTTTAAAACCGCAATGACGGATGCCAAAAGCCTGGGCTTGAAAACTTATCTTCAATCGCAGTCTGCCATGAGAGGGCGTTTCGCAACGGAGCTAGATCATCAAATTCGCTCCCTTAACGCTACCCCAAAAGAAAGTGGCAGTGCACTGGGCACATTGCACCGAACTTGGATTGACATCAAAACTTCCGTAAGCGGCCATACCGATGAGGCAGTTTTGGAAGAATGTATTCGAGGCGAAAAAGCAAGTGTAAAGGAATATGAGGAAAAATTGGAAAACAACAATTTTCCGCCACAAGTTGCCGGAGTATTGAACAATCAATTATCCGAAATTACAAATACCCTTTCCCGTGTTCGTACTTTGGAAGACCTTAAAGACAGGGAATAATTCTTAAATTTGTTTAAATTATTATAACCCTGAAATTTAGTTTTCAGGGTTATATCTTTTATATTTCAAAAACAATTTTCACAAAAAATTACCTTTTTCAAATTCAACTTAATTTATCTTAGCCGCCATAACATTGTTATACTGATTTTCAATTTATGAAATATTTATTATTATACTCGCTTACATCCCTTGTATTTGCCTGTAATTCCACACAGAAAACAACTTCTCAAGAAAATTCCCGAGTTGAATATGCAAATTCCATAACTGCCGCAGAACTTAAAGAACATCTTTATATTTTCGCTGGTGATGAAATGGAAGGCCGCCAAACAGGTGCCGCCGGGCAAAAAAAAGCTGCTGCATATCTTCGTGATTTTTACATCGAAAATGATATTCCTTCCCCAATAGAAGGCAATACGTATTATCAGGATATTCCCGCAAGTTATTTTACGGGAAGGAATGAAGCCAAGCAGACCGAGAATGTGCTTGCCTATATCAAAGGTTCCGAAAAACCCGAGGAAATAATTGTAATTTCAGCTCATTACGATCATGTGGGCATTGATTCTGAAGGCAATGTTTTTAATGGTGCCGATGATGACGGAAGCGGTACCGTTGCAATACTGGAAATTGCAGAAGCTTTCCAAAAAGCAGTAAAGGATGGGAACGGGCCAAAACGTTCTATACTCTTCCTGCACGTTACTGCTGAAGAAATTGGCCTTTGGGGATCTAGGTTTTATACCGATAATCCCATTTTTCCTTTGAAAAACACTTTAGCTAATTTAAATATCGATATGATTGGAAGGATAGATCCCAATAAAGCGGAAAATCCTAATTATGTTTATTTAATTGGTAGCGATATTTTAAGCCAAGAATTGCACAACGTTTCCGAGGAAGTGAATAAAGCCTATATAAATCTAAAACTAGATTATACTTATAATAACATAAACGATCCGAACCGTTTTTATTACCGAAGCGATCATTATAATTTTGCGAAAAACAATATTCCCGTAATATTTTACTTTAACGGTGTTCACGAGGATTACCATAAAATATCCGATACTCCCGATAAAATTGAATATGAACTCTTAACAAAAAGAACACAACTTATTTTCCAGACCGCTTGGGAGATTGCAAACCGTGAAGAAAGAATTACTGCTGATAAGCTTTAAGCTGTTGGCATTATGATAAAAAAAACCTCCCGGAAATCCGGGAGGTTTTTTTTTGGGTGGAAGACGGGGCTCGAACCCGCGACCCTTGGTACCACAAACCAATGCTCTAACCAACTGAGCTACAACCACCATTTTAAAATATTCCCTTTTTAAAGGTTTTAAGCTTTTTCAAAGAGACCGCAAATATAAAGCAAATACAATGTTTCCGCAACAACCAAAGAAAACATTTTTTTAAATCAAATCGCTCAACGAGTTAACCGCCACATATCTTTCCACCGAAAAACCTTCGCCGTGCTGTGTCCCGATTATCCTGCCCAAATCTTGAGCCCGATAGGTTAAGCTGTCCTTAAAATTGACCGAGGAAATGGGGGTTTCCGGCTCATTGGCCTCCGGTTTATGAAATTGACTGTCAAAGGCAAATACGGCTTCCAATTTTTTGTCCAAAAAACCTGATACGTCCACCACAAAATCGGGTTCTAAATTTTTCCATTGTATGTAATGGAACACATGTTTGGGCCGCCATGAACTTTGGTGCTTGCCCTCGTGAATGGTCTCAATTTTTTTCAACCCACTTAAAAAACATGCATCACTAACCAACTTACCGCCTTTTTCGTGGTCTATATGGCGGTCCTTCACTGCATTACAAAGCACAACATCCGGCTGGTATTTTCGGATAATTTTGATGACTTCAAGTTGTGAAGTCATATTATTTTCAAAAAATCCATCTGCAAAACCAAGATTAAGCCTGAATTTAACCCCCAAAATTTTTGCGGCCATTAAGGCTTCAACATCACGAATCTCGGCAGAGCCTCGGGTGCCAAGTTCGCCTCTGGTTAAATCGAGTATCCCAACTTTTTTACCGTTATGGATTTCTTTGGCGAGGGTTGCGCCACAGCCCAGTTCCACATCGTCCGGGTGCGCCCCAATGGCGAGGATGTCCAACTTCATAAAATAATCTTTTCAGGTTTTATCACTTTCACGTTTTCAAAGGCAAAATCTAAATCAGCCATTAAATCTTCCTTTTCTTCAATACCCACCGAAAACCGCAGCAGGCCATCACGAATTCCCTGCTTTTCTCTTTCCTCGGCACTTAATAATGCATGCGAGGTTTTGGTTGGCGAAACAATGGTAGATTCAACCCCGGCCAAACTCATGGATGGTTTTATTAATTTTAAATGTTTTAAAAATGCATCGGAATCCAACGTATGTAAAATTTCAAAGGAAAGCATCCCCGTAAAGCCCCGCATTTGTCTTTTTGCCAATTCATGGTCTGGATGACTTTTAAGCCCGGGATAATATACTTTTTCAACTAAAGGATGTTTTTCTAGCCAGCGGGCTATTTTCCGTGCATTCCGGTTTTGCGCTTTCACCCGTAGTGCCATTGTTTTCATACTGCGTTCCAGAAGCCAAACTGTCTGGTCGCTAAGACTGCCTCCCAAGTTTTTGGCGAGGTCCCAAATTCTTTTAATATGAATTTCCGAAGCTGCAACCGCCCCTGCGCAAATGTCACTATGACCGCCCATATATTTGGTGGCACTGTGGAGCATAATATCAATTCCAAAATCTGCTGGGGTTTGATTTATGGGAGAAGCAAATGTGTTATCGATCATTGTAACAATGTCCCTTGCTTTGGCTATTCGCGAAATAATTTCCAGATCCGTCATTTGCATTAAAGGGTTTGAAGGGGTTTCGATAAAAATAACCTTCGTATTTTCTTTTATTTTTGAAAGAAAATCTTCTTCCGAAAAACCTTCGGCAAATGAATGTTGAATCCCAAATTTATGAAGCTCTTCTACCACAAAATTATAAGTTCCCCCGTAGAGCGTTTGGGGAAAAACCACATGGTCGCCACTCTTTAAAAAAGCCAATAATGTGGTGCTAACTGCTGCCATTCCGCTACCGAAAATTAGGGCAGCTTCGCTTTTTTCCAGCATGGCTATTTTTTTGCACAACGCTTCTTGGTTTGGGGTGTTGAAATAGCGCGGGTAGCGTTTAACATCAACATCTTCATAAGCATAGGAACTTGACATGTACAATGGGGAAATTGCCCCTTTAAATTGTTCATCCTTCAATTCGCCCACGTGGGTGCAAATGGTGTTTATACCTAATTTTCTTGCCTTCATTTTACTCTGTTTTTTCGGAAGCCTAAAGGTATAAATTACTTTCAACCAAAACCATTTATTTACATTTGAATCGCGTTTTGGGGATTTCTGTTTTATATCTTTAACCTATGAAATTACTTCTCATAAATATTAAAGAATTGCTGCAAGTGCGGGACATCGCCCCCGAAAAGTTAAGCGGTTCTCAAATGAAGGACCTCCCCACCCTTCAAAATGCCTGGGTTTTTATTGATCGAGGCATTATTGAGGATTTTGGGACAATGGACAAAATCAAAAAATTCAAGGCTTTTAAAACTATTGACTGTAAAGGAAAAATCGTGCTTCCTGCATGGTGCGATTCGCATACACATTTAGTATATGCCGGCAACCGTGAACAGGAATTCGTTGACCGTATTAATGGGTTAAGCTACCAAGAAATTGCCCAAAAAGGTGGCGGAATTTTGAACAGCGCAAACAAACTGAACGACACCAACGAAGAAGAACTTTTTAAGCAATCTGCAAAACGGCTGAAGGAAGTAATGCGGCTTGGCACCGGTGCTCTCGAGATAAAAAGCGGTTACGGTTTGACTACCGAAGGGGAATTAAAAATGCTCCGGGTGGCAAAAAAACTTGCTGAAGAATATTCCATCACCATTAAAACCACTTTTTTAGGCGCGCACGCCCTTCCCTTAAAATTTAAAAACGACAAAGCAGGATATATAAAATTGCTTTGTGAAGAAATGCTTCCCAAAATAGCGGCAGAAAAATTGGCCGAATTTGTGGACGTATTTTGCGAGGAAGGATATTTTTCAGTTGAAGAAACTGACCAAATCCTTTCTGAGGCAAAAAAATATGGCTTGATTCCGAAAATCCATGTCAACCAGTTCAATGCCATTGGCGGGGTAGCTGTTGGAGTAAAAAACAACGCCTTAAGCGTTGATCATTTAGAAATAATAACGGATGACGATATTAAGGTTTTAAAAAATTCCATAACCATGCCGGTTGCCCTCCCGGCCTGCTCCTATTTTTTAGGAATTCCCTATACCCCGGGACGAATAATAATCGATGCCGGTTTACCCCTTGCCTTGGCCACAGATTATAATCCCGGCTCCTCGCCCAGCGGAAACATGAATTTTGTGATTTCTACCGCCTGTATCAAAATGAAACTTACGCCCGAGGAAGCCATTAATGCGGCAACCATTAACGGAGCTTACGCGATGGGCCTTAGCAAAACGCACGGCAGTATTACCAAAGGAAAAAAAGCCAACCTCATCATTACCAAAAAAATCCCATCTTACGGCTACTTGCCCTATTCTTTTGGGAGTAACCTAATCGATTCAGTTATCCTAAAAGGCAAGGAAATAAAATGAGTTTTTTAAAAATATATTCAGAAAAAAACACTGCCCGCTTTATAAAGAAAAGGGCTGGGGAAACCAAAATGGGTGAAACTGTACAATTTGTGCAAAACCTAGCTGGGCTAAATAATTGTTCAGCAAAATATGTTCTTTTAGGGATCCCGGAAGATATTGGCGTACGTTCCAATTATGGAAAACCGGGCACTGCCGAAGCTTGGGAAGCCGTTATGAATGGCTTTTTAAACCTTCAAAAAAACGAGTTTATAAATTCTGAAAACATCGTGCTATTGGGGGAAATTGATTGTGATATCCAAATGGAACAGGCAAAATCCCTTTCCGCTGCGGATCCCCACTATGTTGAGAAACTGGGCGAGCTTGTTTCGCAAATTGACCATCAAGTTTCGAAAATCATACAATATATTGTTGCAGCAGACAAATTCCCCATCATCATTGGCGGCGGGCACAACAACAGTTACGGAATTTTGAACGGGGTTTCCTCCGCCCTGCAAAAGCCAATAAACTGTATCAATTTTGACGCACATACCGATTTTCGATCTTTGGAGCACCGCCACAGCGGCAATGGATTTTCGTATGCGCTTGAAGACGGATTTTTGGACAAATATTTTATTTTCGGATTGCACAAAAATTATACGCCCCAGGCAATTTTTGATTTAATCAAAATAAAATCGGATAGGATTGCTTTCAGTTTATTTGAAGATATTTCAGTGAATCAAAGATTGTCTTTTTCCGAAGCTTTGGCACAGGCCGAAACTTTTTCCAGTGGAAATAGTTTCGGGATTGAAGTTGATTTGGATGCCATCGAAATGATGGGCAGCAGCGCCATTTCCCCCAGTGGATTTTCGTTGAATGACGCCCGAAATTTTGTTTCCCATTTTTCAAAAAACGAAAACGCAATTTACCTTCATATTTGCGAAGGTTCACCAAAGGATGGGCTTTTTCCGAACCAAGTTGGGAAGGCCATATCATATTTGATAAGTGAAGTAATTGCTTTGAAATAAGTAGTTATTAAAGAGGATTTAAAATATAATTGTTGCTAATTTTAAAAATTCATATTATGAAAAAAGCGGTTTTTTTAATTCTAAGTATTTTTTTATTTATTGGGTGCAACAATAAAAAAGAAGCCAAAAACAATCCTGTTATTGGGTCCACGGAAGAACTTTCAAGCAACCGTGAGGCCGATAAAATTGATTTGATGATACATCCAATATCCCATGCCTCAATGGTTTTAAACTGGGACGGAACCATAATTTATGTGGATCCCGTGGGTGGAGCCGCGCTCTATTCAGAACATCCCGCCCCGAATATGATTTTGGTTACGGATATTCATGGCGATCATATGGACATTTCCACGCTGGATTCATTAGTGAATTTCGGGACTATTTTATTTGCACCAAAAGCAGTTTTTGAAAAATTGCCTGAAAACCTTCGAAACAAAACTCAAATCATTAACAATGGTGATTTGATGAACGATTTTGAAATGGAAATTGAAGCGATTCCCATGTACAATCTTCGTCCCGAAGCTTTAAAATTCCACGAAAAAGGTAGAGGCAACGGATATGTACTTGAAAGAAATGGAAAACGCATTTACATTTCCGGCGATACCGAGGATATTCCCGAAATGCGCAATCTTAAAAATATTGACATCGCCTTCGTTTGTATGAATTTACCCTATACCATGAACGTTGAAAGTGCTGCCGACGCAGTATTGGCTTTTAAACCAAAAACCGTTTATCCCTATCATTATCGGGGCACGGAAGGGCTGAGTGATGTTGCCAAATTTAAATCGTTGGTTGAAGCAGGAAGCCCTGAAGTTAAGGTTACACAATTGGATTGGTATCCGAAAAAATAATTGCGATATTTACAATCATCGAATTACAAAATTCATTCCCTTAAAAAATAAAATGCTAAATCTTTATTGATGAAAAATTACAAACTTCCCTTAAATTTAATTGCCCTAACATTCCTTTCAATATTTATTTTATCGAGTTGTAAAAATAACTCGGAAGAAGATTCCGAAGAAAAAGAAACCGGAAAAATGGAATATCCCGCAGAGTGGATGTACAATCAACGCGCTTATCCAAACAATTACATCAATAAAGAAGCCTATAAAGAAGCTATCCTCCAATCCAAACAAATTATAGCAAACCGATCTCCAGAAATGGGTGGTGAATGGACATTTGTTGGACCTTTAAATACTGGCGGACGCGTTACAGACGTTGCCATTGCTCCCGATAATGATGACCATCTTTATGTAGCTACAGCAACTGGCGGAATTTTCAGAAGTTATGATGCCGGTGCAAACTGGACCCCAATTTTTGACCAAGAAGCCAAGCTTTCCATTGGCGATATTGCTATAGCTCCCTCAAATTCACAACGAATTTACGCCGGAACAGGCGAAGCGAATGGAAGCGCTACCGACGGAGCCTATTTTGGCGATGGAATTTACAGAAGTAACGATGCAGGCGATACTTGGACAAACGTGGGTTTGCCGGAAAGCAATCACATTGGCCGAATTATAGTTGATCCCACAAACCCAGACCGGGTTTTTGCTGCAGCTACCGGGGAATTATACGGCAAGAACATTGAGCGAGGAATCTATAGAACCACTAATGGCGGCGGAAGCTGGGAACAGGTTCTCTTTGTAACCGATTCTACAGCAGCAATAGATGTTGCCATGAACGTGGCAAATACAAACATTATTTATGCTGCAATGTGGGAGCGCACTCGTAAACCTTGGCAACGCGATTATGGCGGAGTAACTTCTGCAATCCATCGTTCTCTGGATGGAGGTACTACTTGGACTGAACTTGGTGTGGCAAATGGTTTGCCTGCTCCAAATGCACAAACAGGAAGAATTGGTATCGCTGTTTCAGAATCTGATCCAGCCACGGTTTATGCGAGATTTACTACGAATGAAATTACCAATGAATTCAATGGCCTTTACAAATCCACCGACAATGGAAATAATTGGACACTTGTAACACCTGCGGGAGCGTTGAGCGGAATTGACGCAAATTTTGGGTGGTATTTTGGAAATGTTCGCATTAACCCAACCAATTCCTCTGAAGTGTATATTGTTGGGTTTGAAATTGCAAAATCCACCAATAGTGGTTCATCATGGAGTACGCTAAATGGAATGCACGTAGATCATCATGCACTGGATTTTTCCCGAACTAACAGCAATTTTATGCTAGCTGGAAATGATGGAGGCGCTTATATTTCGAATGATGGTGGCAGTAGTTGGACTAAATTTTTAAACCTCCCTATAACCCAATTTTATAATATTGAGGTGGACAAAATCCAGCCGGAAAGACTTTACGGCGGTACGCAAGACAATAATACTATCCGAACTATTACTGGCGGAGCGAGTGACTGGAACTCCATTTGGGGCGGTGATGGTTTCCACGTAAATGTGGATCCTGTGGATAACAATTATATTTATGTGGAATCTCAATACGGAAATTTAGGTAGAAGTACGAATGGCGGAAATTCTTTCAATGGAGCGACAAACGGAATCAGTGGAAGTGATAGGAACAACTGGAACACGCCTGTGATTATTTCGCCTTTTGACCACGAAATTCTTTATTATGGAACCAACAGATTATATACTTCAAACAGAGCTTCAAACTGGTCCGTGATTAGTCCTGATTTAACGGATGGCCTTCACCCAAGTGGTTCGCTTGCTTTCGGAACGCTTACTGCTATTGCTTCTTCATACAACAATCTCGATGTGATTTATACAGGAAGCGATGACGGAAACGTGAACGTAACTTTTGACGGTGGTACAACTTGGACAGACGTTAGCGCTGGCCTGCCGGATCAATACATCACTTCCATCGCGATGGTTCCAAGTGATGATATGGTTGCCTATGTTACTGTTTCCGGTTTTAAATATTTGGTTTATACCCCGCACGTTTTTAAAACTACGGATGGTGGGCAGAATTGGACGGATATTTCTTCAAATCTTCCAAACATTCCCGTGAATGACATTATCACCTATCCTGCGGAAAATATGCTTTTTGTAGCGACAGACTTGAACGTTTGGTATTCCGAAGACGATGGTGCAAATTGGACCATTTTAGGAAACAACCTCCCACTAACCGTGGTAATGGATATAAAATTCCACGAACCTACAGAAACGCTTTTTGCCGGCACCTTCGGAAGAGCGATGCACAGTTATGATGTTGGCGATATTTTGAATGTGGGCGAAAATGAATTGACTGAAAATTCAATCATAATATATCCAAATCCCACTACTTCAGAATTTACAATTTCACAAAATCTTTCTTCTGAAGGAACGGTGCAACTTTACGATATTTCGGGGAAAAAGATAAAGGATTTGTTCAGCGGAAATTTTGGAGCAAACAAAAACATCACAGTAAAAACCGATGGAATTGCAGGCGGAATATATTTTGTGAAGGTAAATAATGGGAAGAAATCTTTTACAAAGAAATTGGTAATCAATAGATAGAACAAAAATTTAAGAATAAAAAATCCCGATTCAAGAGTTGAATCGGGATTTTTTATTTCTTACTAATTTCTACTGTTTCTCGCAAACCACGCCCCAAATGGCAATGGAATTTTTTTCGGAATTGATTTTAACCGTGTTTTTATCTACCATCTTGAATTCGTTCCCCGCCCCATAATTGGCATCAAAAATGGATGCCAAAGAAAATTTTGGGTTATTGAAATGCAGGATTTTCCATCCGCCATCGGTAGTGTATTTTCCTTTTTCGGAGATGACCAATGCTTTTTCATCGGTTTCGGGTTGGGGGATGCTTTCAAAATCGAACTTGAAAGTATTATTTTCAAAAAGTTGAAGCGATACGGAAGCTACGTCATTCCCCAAGCTTTTATAGCTTAACGCTTGGTTTTTTCCCAAAGTTATTTCTTTTGATTCTTCCGAATCTTTTACCACGGTTTTTTTACTTCCGCAGGAAGAGATTGTTATCAGCAAACTAAGTATCAGTATATTTTTCCACATAACTTATCGTATCAATTTTTTATATTTTATTCGTTTTGGCATTAAATCGCCGCCCAAGCGTTTTTTCTTGTTTTCTTCGTAATCGCTGAAACTACCCTCAAAAAAATACACTTCGCTGTTCCCTTCAAAAGCAAGGATATGGGTGCAAACCCTATCCAAAAACCAACGGTCGTGGGAAATGACTACGGCGCAGCCGGCAAAATTCTCCAAACCTTCTTCCAAAGCACGCAGGGTGTTTATATCCAAATCATTCGTTGGCTCATCCAGCAATAATACGTTGCCTTCTTCTTTTAAGGTCATGGCTAAGTGCAATCGATTCCGTTCGCCACCAGAAAGTGCGGAAACCTTTTTGTTCTGTTCGCTACCGCTAAAATTGAACCGGCTCAAATAGGCGCGCGAATTTACCTGCTTCCCTCCCATCATTATCAATTCCTGCCCGTCGCTGAAGTTTTGCCAAATCGATTTTTCGGGCTGAATATTGGAATGGGCTTGGTCCACGTATGCAATCTTGGCGGTATCGCCAACTTCAAAAGTGCCTTTATCGGCATTTTCTTCTCCCATTATCATTTTAAAAATCGTGGTTTTTCCTGCACCGTTTGGTCCAATAATTCCGACTATTCCCGCTTGAGGAAGCTTGAAATTCAATTCTTCATATAAAAGTTTATCGCCGAAGGCTTTGGCTACACCTTTTGCCTCAATAACATTGGTGCCCAATCTAGGCCCATTGGGAATATATATTTCCAATTTATCATCCAGTTGTTTCTGGTCCTGACTCATCAATTTGTCATAATTCTGCAAACGGGCCTTTTGTTTTGATTGCCTTCCTTTCGGCGACATGCGCACCCATTCCAACTCACGTTCCAAAGTTTTTTGGCGTTTACCGGCTTGTTTTTGTTCTAAAGCCAAGCGTTTTGATTTTTGATCCAACCAGGAAGAATAATTCCCCTTCCATGGAATACCCTCGCCCCTGTCGAGTTCCAAAATCCATCCGGCAACATTGTCCAAAAAGTAACGGTCGTGGGTAACAGCAATCACGGTGCCTTTATATTGCGCCAAATGATGTTCCAACCAATGAACGCTTTCGGCATCCAAATGATTTGTAGGCTCATCCAAAAGCAACACGTCCGGTTCCTTTAATAATAATCTACAAAGGGCCACCCGGCGGCGTTCCCCTCCGGACAGGACACTAATGAGTTTATCCGGCTCCGGGGTGCGAAGGGCATCCATAGCAATTTCCAATTTGGTGTCCAGTTCCCAAGCGTTGGTAGCATCAATTTTATCTTGAAGAAGCGCCTGTTTGTCCATCAACTCATCCATTTTGGCCGGGTTTTCATAGACTTCCGGCAGGCTGAACATATCGTTTATTTTGTTGTATTCGTCCAAAATATCCACCACTTCCTGCACCCCTTCCTTAACGATTTCGAGAACGGTCTTGGTTTCATCCAATTGTGGTTCCTGTTCCAAATAGCCCACGGTATAGCCGGGAACAAAGGTCACATTGCCTTGGAAGTTTTTTTCGACCCCTGCAATAATCCGCAGCAAAGTGGATTTTCCGCTTCCGTTTAGCCCGAGGATCCCGATTTTGGCTCCGTAGAAAAAACTTAAATAAATATTTTTTAGCACCGGGGTTTGGGCGCTTTGGTAGGTTTTAGTAACCCCTTGCATCGAGAAAATTACTTTTTTATCGTCGCTCATGTGTTAGTTGATAGTTGATGGTTGATGGTTGATGGTTTTTCCCTCTTTTTTATTTCTTGCTTCTTGCTTCTTGCTTCTTACTTTTTGATCCCTAACTCAAACTCTTCCTTTAAGTGCATTGAAAACCCAAGCTATGGCAAAAAACCCAATGCCCACTGCCGCGAAGCCCCAGCCGGCAACATCATCATATCTAAAAGCACCCATGGCTATCAAACTTACGCCAACAACAATCATTATAAAAGTGGCCCAGGCCAATACAGTATTTTTGTTCATCATGATTATACTTTTTAAAGAGGGTTTGCGCCCTTTGTTTTAAAGAAATAGCCACAAATATCGCTAATAAAATATTGTTTTTCGTTAACAAAATGTCATAGTTTTTAAAGGGATTAGCGAAGAGGAAATTGCGAATAGTAATAATATATTAAAGCCTCAAGAAACAAAAACCAATATTTAAGATTTAATGAAACAGTTTTGAACTTTAAACTTTGAACTTTTAAACCCAAAACTTTCAAGCATTTCGTATTTTAGCGCAAACACACGTTCCATGGATTTAAACTTCAACAAAAACGAAGACCACAATAAACTTTTGATTTCCGAACTACGAAGAAAAACAGCGATTGTAAATCTTGGCGGAGGCGAAAAAAGTATTGAAAAGCATAAAGCCAAAGGTAAAATGACTGCCCGAGAGCGCATTGATTATTTGTTGGACCCAAAAAAACCAACCCTTGAAATCGCCAGTTTTGCAGGAGAAGGAATGTATGCCGAGCACGGGGGCTGTCCCAGCGGTGGGGTGGTTGTGAAAATGGGCTACATCAGCGGAAAGCAATGCCTTGTTGTGGCCAATGATGCAACGGTGAAGGCGGGGGCTTGGTTTCCCATTACCGCAAAGAAAAACCTTCGGGCACAGGAAATTTCCATCGAAAACCGTTTGCCCATCATTTATTTGGTGGACAGTGCCGGGGTGTATTTGCCCATGCAGGATGAAATTTTCCCCGATAAAGAACACTTCGGAAGAATTTTTAGAAACAACGCCGTGATGAGCAGTTTAGGAATTACGCAGATTGCTGCCGTAATGGGCAGTTGTGTGGCGGGTGGGGCTTACCTCCCCATCATGAGCGACGAAGCGATGATAGTGGACAAAACCGGGAGTATTTTTCTTGCCGGAAGTTATTTGGTAAAAGCCGCCATTGGCGAAACCATTGATAACGAAACTTTGGGCGGGGCCACCACACATTGCGAAATAAGCGGGGTGACCGACTATAAAGCAAAAGACGATAAAGACGCTTTGGACCGCATAAAAAACATTGTTTCCAAAATTGGCGATTATGACAAAGCTGGGTACAACCGCGAAAAACCGCAAAAACCTTTAAACGACCCCAAAGAAATTTACGGCCTCCTCCCCCGGACACGTACCGAACCATACGATATGTTGGAAATCATTAAACGAATGGTGGATAACAGCGAATTTGAACAATACAAAGAAGGTTTCGGAAAAACAATATTAACCGGCTATGCCCGGATAGACGGGTGGGCTGTGGGTATTGTGGCCAACCAACGCAAATTGGTAAAAACCAAACAAGGCGAAATGCAGTTTGGTGGTGTTATCTACAGCGACAGTGCGGACAAGGCCACCCGCTTTATCGCCAATTGCAACCAAAAGAAAATCCCGTTGGTGTTCCTGCAGGACGTAACCGGGTTTATGGTGGGCAGCAAAAGCGAGCACGGCGGCATCATAAAAGACGGGGCAAAAATGGTAAATGCCGTAAGCAACAGCGTGGTACCTAAATTCACCATCATTATTGGAAATTCCTACGGCGCGGGCAATTATGCCATGTGCGGAAAAGCCTATGACCCACGACTAATAGTGGCTTGGCCCAGTGCCGAACTGGCCGTGATGAGCGGTAATAGTGCTGCTAAAGTATTGTTGCAGATTGAAACTGCTTCCCTAAAAAAGAAGGGCGAGGAGATTACGCCCGAAGTGGAAAAAGAACTTTACGACCGCATCAAGGCGCGGTACGATGAACAAATTTCGCCCTACTTTGCCGCTTCCCGAATTTGGACCGATGCGGTAATAGACCCGTTGGATACAAGAAAATGGATAAGTATGGGCATTGAAGCGGCCAACCATGCGCCCATAGAGCGGGCTTTTAATTTGGGAGTGATTCAGGTTTAAGGGAGGTGGGGTTTCGTGATCCAGCGGAGTTATGTACTTTTAATGGCAAGGGGCTAGACACGCAACGGCTTATATATATAAACTTTATGGATAATTGTTGCGGCCGATTTTTCCGAAACAAAAATTCCTTTCACAATTTCATGATTGAAAAGATTAAAAATAGCCGCGTTCTCTTTTGGTGCCTTGCTGTTCTAACAGTTGCCCTAACAGGACTCTTCTCGCTCGTGGACTTATCTGAATATTATATTGTAGCCGTAAAAAAAGACATTGAAGGTTATCCTTTTGGAGCAGAGGGACCCGTTGCGGGAATTGAACATTACAAATCCGCAGAACTGTATGCAAAACACATGCTGAAATGGAGTCTTATTTTTTTTGCATTATTTGTATTGACTTTGTATTTCATTATTAAGCGCAAAACCATTGGGCTTTTATTTGTTTTGATCCTTCTACTTATTTTTATGCTATAATTTCTTGACAGCTTTTTATCAATAAAATTGTATATGCATCGTTAAAAGCAGACACTCAAATAAGTCTTAGCTATGGAACGGCAACACTCCCTCTCTCCCCACCCCCTCCCCACCCCCAAAACCCAAAACCAATTATCTTAAAAACAGGAAAAACCCTTAAAAAAAAACAGGGTTTTTCCTCTTGTTTTTTTAATTTTTTTTTAAAAAAATTGCTTCATTATTAATCTTAAAACTTTTTTTAATTATGAGCAATGTAAACCAAAACCTTGTAAACCTGGTAATTGCGCCTGCCGCCATTACCGAGATCATGGGGGCCATTACCACCATTGAGGCTGCCCTGCCGGACGCAACCCTAACGGAGGAGCAACGCCGGACGTACAACGCCATTAGCGTGGACAACAAAATTTTTGCCGAAGAGGTACTGGACGAGATGACGAACAACACCAACGTTATCATCCCGGCTTTTTACAACAAAGATTTTTTGGAAAGCGATCTGGAGCTTTTTGAACAGGTGGAGAGCATAAAAAGCCGAATGTTGAACGTAGTGCAGCGGCTGGACGACCTACAGCGTGTGGCTGGCCACGAAAGCTACGGCATGGGCACGGCGGTGTATGGAATGTTCGAGATGATGGCCAGGAGCGGGATGCCCGGCGCCCAAGCAAGTTATGACAGGCTAAAGGCACGCTTTGCCGGGCAGGGCGGCGGGAAGCCGGTAATAGAACCGGAGATGGAAATTTAAATAATTCCATTAATCAAAGAAGACGGGACTTGCGCCCGTTTTTTTTAGGGCTTATTAAAAACATTTTTTATGCATTCAACCATAACTTAATTGGTTAGACCTAAAGGAGTTATGGCCATAACCAAAGATTAGATGTAATAAGACAATTAATAACAGTACCAACACAATTACTATGTGTATATAACCAGTTATTATCTGTATAAAACCAATTTTGTAATGTATATAACCGAATAATAAATGCATCATTACACCGAAGTTTTGGTTGAAACCAATTAACCGATTTATGAATACGAAAAATTTAACAATTATGGACAAAAATACCACTACCCCTGCCCCAAACATAGGTCTGATGTTTAAAGACCATATCCGGCAAAACAGGTTGCGCCGCGCGGCCATTTCTAGGCATTTGGGGAAAAGCTATAGTACCGTATATGCCTATCAGCGTTCCAAAACTATGCAGACCCACATTGTTTGGGCGCTGTGCTACACATTAAAACATAACTTCTTTATGGACCTTGCTACGCAGCTACCGCCAACCTTTACCACCAACGCACCGGACCAAAACCTCCCTTTTCAGGAACGCATAGCCGCGCTTGAGGAAGAAAACAAACTACTGCACGCCAAGGTGGAAACGCTTATGGCGGTGGTGCGGAAGGGGTAAATTAGTATATTTAATAGCAATTATGCAAACCATTACACTAATACCACTGCAACACAAAGGCAAGCAGGCCTACCAGCTGCACTTTGTCTATGATAATGCGCTAAAGGAACTAATTAACCCCCTGCCCTATGTGCAATGGAGCGCGACCCACAAATGTTTTTACGCCTTTTGTGATGCCATATCCTTTAAGGCGCTTTACAAACAGTTGCGCGATCTGAACCTCTATGTAGATTACAGCCAGATCCAAAAAACCCGCGCCCTTCCTACCGCTGTTACAAAAACACACAACCCTTTAAACCTACCACAACTAGCGGAAAGCACACAAAAGGATCTCGCCCGTTTTGTTAGGTGGATGCAGGAAAAACGGCTTGCGGCAAGCACCGTAAACACCTATCAAGCCGTTACGGTTCTCTTTCTTCAATATCTACAACTTAAACAAGCCGCAAACCCCGATGCATTATGGATACAACGCTTTAACCACGACTATATACTTAAGGGTGGCCACAGCATTTCCTACCAAAACCAGTGCATTAACGGCATAAAAAAATACTTCGCCTTTAAAAATTTGGAAGTAGAAAGTATGAATATAGAGCGCCCCCAAAAGCCAAGATATTTGCCCGAGATATTGAACAGCATAGAAATTAAGGCAATTTTAGAACATACCCATAACCTGAAACACAAGACCTTACTTTCTTTAATCTACAGCGCCGGGTTGCGTATTGGGGAGGCCATAGACTTAAAAGTACAGGATATTGACAGCAAGCGTATGTTGATACACATAAAAATGGCAAAGGGAAAAAAGGATCGTTACACTCTGCTTTCTCCTTCCTTCTTGCTGTTGCTACGCGAATACTACAATGCATACAGACCAAAAGAATATTTGTTTGAGGGGCAATCTGGGGAGCAATACAGCAGTAAGAGCGCCCAACAGGTATTAAAGAAAGCAGTAAAGTTATGCGGTATTAAAAGACGCATAACACTGCACTCATTGCGCCACAGTTTTGCCACCCACCTGCTGGAAAACGGCACAGACATACGCTATATACAAGCCCTTTTAGGCCACAACAGCCCAAAAACCACAATGCTCTATACCCACGTGAGCAGCACGAGCATCCAAAAAATAAAAAATCCTTTTGATAATTTATAGTAAAATGGATAAACTTGTTATATTGCATAAACTATAATCCTAATGTCAATATTTTGAAAAAAGCTAAAAAAATAAAAAGAATATTTTTTATGGAAACTAGCGCATAGCATGCCAAATAGGGTTATAAAAGGAATAAAAGTAGCGAGTATAAACAAGTT
>JBBQKI010000032.1:0-24579 GCA_038326725.1 Flavobacteriales bacterium | reverse complement strand
TTATTCCTTTCCTTAGTAATACTTTTAGGGGATGACAGAAGCCGCTATAGAAGAGGAAAAAAAAGAACTCGCCAAGCAGTATAAACAATTGCTCAAGATTAGTTACCGTACTCTTTCCAAAGAAGACAAAAAACTGATCCGTTCTGCTTTTGATGTAGCCGTTGATGCGCACAAAGATCAACGTCGAAAAAGCGGGGAAGCCTATATTTTCCACCCCCTAGCTGTGGCCAAAATAGTGGCTTCGGAAATCGGGCTGGATGCCACTTCCATAGCCGCTGCCCTGCTCCACGACGTGGTTGAGGATACGGAATATAGGTTGGAGGACATAGAAAGAATGTTCGGCAAAACAGTGGCGACCATAGTGGACGGGCTAACCAAAATTTCACATTTAACCCTGGGCGAAGACGTTTCCCAACAAGCAGAGAATTTCCGGAAAATGCTACTCACCCTCAACGAAGATATCCGGGTGATTATCATAAAAATTGCGGACCGTTTCCATAATATGCTAACCATGGATTCGATGCCGCCGCAAAAACAGCTCAAAATTGCTTCGGAAACCCTTTACATTTATGCCCCGCTTGCCCACCGCATTGGGCTTTACAATATAAAAACACAACTGGAAGACTTGGGTTTAAAATTCACCGAACCCGAAGTTTACCATGATATTTTAAGCCGGATAAAAGAAAGCAAGGAAGACCAAGATGCTTATATCGATGATTTTACAAAAGTGCTGAAAGATGCGATGGATGCTGAAAACCTTAATTATGAAATAAAGGGAAGGCCAAAATCCATCTTTTCGATCCGCCGTAAAATGCAGAGCCAAACGGTTAGCTATGATGAAGTTTATGACAAATTCGCCGTTCGGATCATTTATAATAGCACCCGTGAGAACGAAAAATTCTTTGCTTGGAAAATATATTCCATAGTTACGGATCATTTCCGGCCCAACCCGATACGCCTGCGCGATTGGATTTCTTCACCAAAATCCACAGGTTACGAAGCCCTTCACATTACCGTTATGGGACCAAAAGGCCGTTGGGTGGAAGTACAGATCCGTAGCGAGCGGATGAACGAGATTGCCGAAAAAGGTTTTGCGGCGCATTATAAATATAAAAACAACGAAAAGGAAGATGCCGGGCTGGAAGACTGGTTGGACAAACTACAAGTAACGCTGGAGAATTCTGAGATAAGCGCAGTAGATTTTGTTGAAGAATTCAAGTTAAACCTTTACGCAAAGGAAATATTTGTTTTTACCCCGAAGGGAGATCTTTATTCGCTTCCAAAGGGCTCCACAGCATTGGATTTTGCATTTCATATCCATACCGAAGTGGGGTTACATACCCGAGGAACCAAGGTAAATGGAAAATTGGTTCCCTTAAGCCACGAGCTTAAAAGTGGAGATCAAGTGGAAGTAATCACTTCCGAGAAAGCCAAGCCAACGGCCAACTGGCTGGATTATGCCACTTCCGGGAGGGCGCGCTCGAAAATAAAATCGTCGTTAAATGACGAGAAAAAACAAATAGCGGAAGAAGGCAAAGAAGCCCTGATGCGAAAAATGAAATCGCTCAAAATAAACCTTAATGAGAAAACCATCAATCAAATGGTGATTTATTTCAAGGTAAAAACCAGTTTGGATCTTTATTACCGAGTGGGCGCGGGCATCATCGAAAACCAAAAGCTAAAAGATTTTGCGGCTTCCCGAAGCAATGCTTTTGTAAGTTTTTTCAAAAACCGAATACGTAAACCCAATAAACCGGAAGATGTACACCGCGAAGAAATAACCGAAAAATTCGACCAACTTGTCTTTGGGAAGGAAGAAGAAAAATTGGAATATAAATTGGCCAATTGCTGCAACCCCATTCCCGGCGATGATGTATTTGGGTTTGTGACCGTGAACGAAGGCATAAAAGTTCATAAACTAAACTGCCCTAACGCTTTGCAATTGCAGAGCAATTATAGTTACCGCATTATGCCAGCCAAATGGATTGATTCGACCCAACGTGATTTCAAGGCAAACCTGCTCATCACCGGCATAGACACCATCGGCTTGGTAAACGCCGTTACGAAGGTGGTCTCGAACAACCTTCATATTGATATGAAAAGTGTTCATTTTGACAGCAACGATGGCCTATTCACGGGGAGAATAGTTGTTGTTGTAAAAAACACTTCAATACTTACCAACCTAGTGGAGAACATTAAAAAAATTAATGGCATCGATAAAGTAACCCGTGTATAATTGAGTACCTTTGTGCCTTTGTTATGAGTTCAAAAACAAACATAAATAATCAGGCTGTCGTAAAGAATGTTTTTACGGGGTTTTTGGAAGAAAATGGACACCGTAAAACCCCGGAACGCTACGCCATACTTCAAGAAATTTATGACCACGATGTCCATTTCGACATTGAATCGTTGTACACTAACATGAAGGATAAAAACTATCGCGTTAGCCGCGCTACTTTGTACAACACCATTGAACTTTTACTTGATTGCGGGCTCGTCCGCAAGCACCAGTTCGGTCAAAACCAAGCGCATTACGAAAAATCCTATTTTGACAGGCAACACGACCATATCATCCTTTCCAATGGTGAAGTGATCGAGTTTTGCGACCCGCGCATCCAAACCATCAAAAAAACAATTGAAGAGGTTTTTGATATCGAAATCACAAAACACTCCCTCTATTTCTACGGAAACAAAAAAACTTCGGATAAAATCAGTGAAAATTTTTAATAAATTATGGCAGTAGACCTACTACTTGGATTGCAATGGGGGGACGAAGGCAAAGGAAAAATTGTTGACGTGCTAACCCAAAACTATAACATTATTGCACGTTTTCAGGGCGGCCCCAACGCCGGGCACACCTTGGAATTTGATGGCCACAAGCATGTTTTGCATACTATCCCCAGCGGAATTTTTCATAAAGATGCCATAAATGTTGTGGGCAACGGGGTTGTAATAGATCCCGTTACCCTTAAAAGGGAACTGGAAAATCTTGCAAAATTCAATATAGATTATAAAAAAGTCCTTTTTATTTCCCGAAAAGCACATCTTATTTTACCCACCCATCGATTGTTGGATGCAGCCAGCGAACTTTCAAAAGGAGTGGAAAAAATCGGTTCAACCTTAAAAGGAATTGGACCCACCTACATGGACAAAACCGGGCGAAACGGTATTCGGGTTGGGGATTTGGAAATGAACAACTGGCAAGAAAAATATCGTGCTTTGGCGGACAAGCACGAGTCGATGATTGAATTTTATAAAGTAAACCTTCCCTATAACCTTTCCGAATTGGAAACTGTTTTCTTTGATGCAGTTGAAGTATTGAAAACCCTTACTTTTATTGATAGTGAAGAATATTTGCATTTGGCTCAAAAAGCAGGAAAAACCATTTTGGCTGAAGGCGCACAAGGCTCCCTTTTGGATATTGATTTTGGCACCTATCCTTTTGTAACCTCATCTAATACCACCGCTGCCGGAGCTTGCACGGGATTGGGGATTGCGCCGGGTAAAATAGACAAAGTGTTCGGGATTTTCAAGGCATACACTACCCGCGTTGGGAGTGGCCCCTTCCCTACCGAACTTTTTGACGAGGATGGCGAAACTATGGGCCGTGTGGGAAAAGAATTCGGCGCCACTACCGGTCGCCCAAGGCGATGCGGTTGGTTGGATCTAGTAGCATTAAAATATGCCGTGCAAGTTAACGGCGTTACGCAGTTGATCATGATGAAAGGCGACGTTTTGAGCGGGTTTGAAACCCTTAAAATTTGTACTGCATATAATTATAAAGGAAAAACCATTGAACATTTTCCATATAATATCGAAGAAGAAAACGTAAGCCCTATTTATACCGAAATGAAAGGCTGGAATGAAGACCTCACCCAAATGACCGAGGCTTCGCAACTTCCAAAAGCCCTGATTGACTATGTTCAATTTTTGGAAAAAGAGTTGGAAGTGCCCATCAAAATAGTTTCGGTGGGACCCGATAGGAAGCAAACCATTCACCGTTGATATTTTTTTGTTGGTATTTTCGTTTATGTTTTTAAACAACCCTTATTTGAAAATATCAAAATCCATATTATTATTTAGCTGCATTTTTTTCTTCGGAACAAAACTTTCCGCACAGGAAAAACAGCAAGTGGATATTCAATCCGGCTATCTTGAACTTCGGCCGGAATTCCCCGATGCTGCAATTTATACCAAGGACGAGACCGGTCAAGTTTATATTGTTCATGAAGGGGTGGAAATGTGGTGCGACCAAGCGTTTGTTTATTTAAAGGATAATTTTGTAAAGGCGTATGGAGATGTTCGGATTTCGCAAGCGGATACCGTTACAATGAATAGCAATTATGCGGAATATAACGGAAACACCCAATTCGCTTTTGCAAGTGGGAATGTGGTTTTGACCGAACCAAAAACCACTTTAAGCACAGATAGCCTTTATTTTGACCGTATAAAACAACAAGCCTTTTATCGAACCGGGGGCACGGTACGAGATTCAGCCAGCACACTTACCAGCCGTAGCGGACGCTATTTTGCGGAAACCAAAAAGTATCAGTTCCTTTCCAATGTGGTAATTACAAATCCAAAATATACAGTAAACAGCAACCAACTTGATTTCTTTTCAGAAACCGGGGCGGCATATTTATACGGGCCTTCCACCATTGTTAGTGAAACCAGCACTGTTTATTGCGAAAGGGGATATTATGACACTCGTGGCGATACGGGCTATTTCGTGAAAAATTCAAAGATAGATTACGAAACCAGGACACTTTACGGCGATAGTATCTATTTTGACCGCAACAAGGACTTTGCATCGGCCACCAATAATATCAGGGTTTTGGATACGGTGAACAAAAGCGTTATCCGTGGCCATTATGCCGAAGTTTTCAAGGCAATGGATTCTGTTTTCATCACTAAGCGCGCGGTGGCCATAACCCTTCGCGACAATGATTCCATTTATGTTCATGCCGATACATTAAGGGTTACCGGAAAACCGGAAAATCGTATCGTAAAAGGATTTTACAGGGCACGAATGTTTAAGCTTGGCCTTCCCGGCGAAGAACCCACCAGCGGCAAATGCGACTCCATTTTTCTCCATCAAAAAACGGGCATCACCAAATTATTACGCAAACCCGTGCTGTGGTCCGGCCTCAACCAAATGACGGGTGATACCATTCATATTCTTTCCAACACCATTACCGAAGAATTGGATACGCTGAAGGTTTTCAACAACGCATTTTTGATACAACGGGACAGTGCTGGTTATAATCAAGTGAAGGGCGAAAGGCTTATCGGGCTATTTACAAACAATCAATTGGACACGGTGAACATCAATAAAAATGCACAAGTAATTTTTTTTTCAAGGAACGAAGAAGATAAATTGGTGGGCATAAATAAAACGGTTTCAAGCTCCATTCAAATGTATTTGGAAAACGAGGAAGTTACCGGGATACGGTTTATAAAGCAAGTGCCGGGCGAAGTTTACCCCCCTTCAAAATTGCCTGAAAACGCGCGGATACTGCCCGGTTTTGAATGGCGTGGCGAAGAAAGGCTTTTAAAGGTTGAAGACCTGTTCAAGGGTAAACCAAAACCGATTTTGCCAAAAATTACGGGAATACCCCTCCCGAAAGACGAAGGCGAATTTTTTGATGATATTCCGGAAGATGAAATGGAAATTCCCGAAGCATCGAAGCTTTTGCCCAAAGACCTGCAGAATAATCCTGATGATCCTAAGCCCGAAACAAGGGAATCGGAATTGGAAGAAATAAACTCTGTGAAGGAAAACGATAGCATTCCCCAACAAAACACCGCCGTGGAAACGGAAAATCCCGAGTGAACGATTTCCTGAAATATCAAGCACAAACAACGCCCCACCCGTTGGCGTTGGAAATTTCACATGCCGAAGGAAGCTATATTTACGATACTTCGGGAAAAAAACACTTAGACTTCGTGGCTGGGGTTTCGGCTTGTACACTGGGCCATTCGCACCCCCGCATTGTAAACGCAATAAAGGAACAAGCGGAAAAATATATGCACGTCATGGTTTATGGCGAATATATCCAACGGCCCGCGGTGGAACTTTCAAAATTACTGGCAGAGAACTTGCCCGTATCCCTAAATACCACGTATTTAGTAAACAGCGGTACCGAGGCCATTGAAGGCGCGTTAAAACTTGCCCGACGAGCCACGGGGCGGACTGAAATTTTGTATGCCCACAATGCTTATCACGGCAGTACTTTGGGCGCGATGAGCGTGATGGGGTTTGAAGAACGGAAAACCGTATTTCAACCGTTACTGCCGGATTGCCTCCCAATAACTTTCAACAATAAAGAGGATTTACTGAAAATTACCCAAAAAACGGCAGCGGTTATTTTGGAAACAATACAAGGCGGGGCGGGATTTATTTTGCCCGAAAAGGGTTATTTAAAAAAAGTAAAACAGCACTGCACCGAAATGGGCGTACTGCTAATTTTGGATGAAATACAGCCCGGCTTCGGGCGAACCGGGAAACTGTTTGGGTTTCAGCATTATGATATGCAGCCGGATATTTTAGTTATGGGAAAAGGAATGGGCGGGGGTTTGCCGATTGGGGCTTTCACGGCTTCGCACGAATTGATGGCTCTCTTTCAAGACAACCCTAAATTGGGGCATATCACTACTTTTGGTGGAAACCCCGTGATTGCGGCAGCGGCTTTGGCCACACTTCGGGAATTGATAGAAACCGATTTAATTGATCAAACACTTGAAAAGGAAAAACTTTTCAGGAAATTATTGAAACACTCGAAAATCGTTGAAGTTAGAGGGAAGGGATTGATGCTGGCCGCGATGATGAAGGATGCCGAAACCGCAACGAAGGTTATTTTAAAATGTAAAGAAAGAGGATTGATTTTATTTTGGTTATTGTTTGAACCCAAAGCTATCCGGATAACGCCACCACTAACCATTACCCACGAGGAAATCGAAAATGGATGTGCCATTCTGTCCGAAGTGTTGGATGAAATTCTATAAAAACAAAACTATTCTTCTAATAATCATTCAATTAACCAACCTTCGTCGTGTTGATAACTACGTTAACAACAATAAGGGCATAACTTTTGAACTCTTATTATCATTATTATCTTTAAATTTATAGAAGCAACCGTTAAATCTTGCGTATGCAATTAAGCCCAAACGAGCATAACAACTTCTCACTTTCCCGCTTCGAATCGATGCTGAAAACAAATAGCGTGCTTTTTTTCGACTCTGAGGAGTTCGAGGATATTGTACATTATTATTTGGAAAACGGCAAGATTTCGCTTGCTAAGAAAGCCACCAAACTTGGCCTTGAGCAACACCCTACTTCCACAAACCTGAAATTGTACCAAGTTGAAATGTACATTTTCGAAAATCAACTTGATAACGCAGAGGAGCTTTTGGACAAACTGTATTTGCTGGAACAGTCCAACGAAGAAATCTATATTCAAAAAGCAAATATTTTTTCGCGTCGCGATAAGCATAAAGAAGCCATCCAACTTTTGGAACAAGCTTTGGAAATAACCGATGACGAGGCCGATGTGTTTTCTTTACTCGGAATGGAATACCTTTTTATGGAGGATTATGAAAATGCGAAAACATATTTCATAAAATGCCTTGAAGAAGATGAAGAGGATCATTCTGCACTTTACAACGTCATTTATTGCTTCGAATATTTGGACCAATATGAAGAAGCCATTGATTATTTGAACGATTTCCTTAACAAAAATCCCTATTGTGAAGTGGCTTGGCACCAAGTGGGGAAACAATATTATGAATTAAAAGAGTATAAAAAAGCCTTGGCCGCTTTTGATTTTGCTATCATAAGTGACGACAGTTTCATTGGCGCATACCTCGAAAAGGGCAAAGTGCTGGAACGCTTGAAAAAATACCCGGAGGCTATTGAAAGCTATTCCATCACTCTTGGGCTTGAAGATCCCACTTCTTTTGCACTATTAAGAATTGGTAAGTGTTATGAAAAATTGAAAAATAATGAAATGGCGCTTCAGTTCTTCACCAAATGTGTTGAAGAAGATTCTTTGCTAGACAAAGGCTGGATTGCAATTACCGATTTTCATTACAAAAACAAAGATTATCAAAAAGCCCTTTATTACATAGACAAAGCTATTAACATTGATTCCGAAAACGTGCATTACTGGAAACGGTATGCAAAAATCAACAATCGTTTGAACCTGTTTGAAGAAGCGGAGGTTGGATACAGGAAAGCTTTAGAACTTGGCAATTATGAATTGGAATCTTGGCTTACGCGTGGCGATATTTTAATCCATTTGGGGGAATATGATGCAGCGGTCAACAATTTTACACAAGCTATGGAATTTTATCCCGAAATGGCCGAAATCGAATACCGGCTTGCTGGGGTTTATTATTTTTTGAATGAAAATGAAAAAGGGGAATTCCATTTAAAGAATGCTTTAAAATTGGAGCCCGAATATATTATGATTATTGAAGAATTGTTCCCTACGGTTTTTGAAATGAAAACGGTAAAAGAAATTATTGAAAAGCATAAAAACCCTTCTTTTTAATTTGTGTAATTTTAGGGCTTAAACAACCTTAAATGCCTTTCCATTATTATTTAAAAATCGATGTTTTAAGTCTTGAAAGACTTTTCATAATATACTCGATTTTTCTTAAATTCATTTTTTTTACCCTTACTCCCTTTATTAATCCCGGAAAATAAATGTACGCACCCCGCTCCGCTGCAGATAAATTTTGGCTCGTCCTTAAAGGGCTTATCATGGGCGCGGCTAATAAAGTACCGGGCGTATCGGGCGGGGTTGTGGCTTTTGTGGGCGGGTTTTATGAAGAATTTATTTATTCCCTCCAAAAAATAAATCGGAAAGCCTTTGCCCTGATATTAAATGGAAGGTTCAAAAGTTTTTACCAATATGTAAACGGAGAATTCCTGACGCTTCTTTTTTTAGGGATGATTATTAGCTATTTCAGCATTTCCAAGATTTTGGATTACCTTATTGTAAATTATGAACTTTACGTTTGGAGCACGTTCTTCGGGATGATCGTAGGTTCTATTTATTATATTTTCAAGGATTATGGGAAATGGAACAAACGCCACCTCGCCTTTTTGATAGGGAGTATCATTGTTGGCGTAAGCATAAGTTTTTTGGAACCCGCCAAAGAAAATAGCAACCTTCTTTTTGTTTTTTTATGCGGCATTATCGGAGTTTCCGGAATGACACTCCCGGGACTTTCCGGCTCTTTTATTTTAATACTTTTCGGGAATTACGTTTTGCTTTTGGTAGATGCCGTAAATGCCCTTTTTGATACTATTATCGATTTATTTCAAGGCGATTTAAGTTGGGCTGTTGACCCCGGACGTATTGAATTGCTACAAGTGCTCTTGGTATTTTCACTGGGTTCATTGGTCGGGTTGGTGTCGCTTTCCCACATTTTGGCATATGTGCTTAAACGGTTTAAAAAGGAAACATTTGCCGTAATTATAGGTTTTATAGCCGGTTCATTGGGAGTGGTTTGGCCTTGGAAAAATGCGGTTTTACAAGAAACCGCATCCGGTGAAAATATGTTGGATAAGGCCGGAAGAGTAATTGTCATCGATTATGACCGTTATTGGCCTTCGGAATTTTCAGCAGAAACCATTACTGCAATTTTATTCATCCTTTTAGGGATTGTTATCGTGCTCAGCTTGGATTGGTACCACAAACTTAAAATTACCCGAGATGCCTAAATATGGATTGATTGGGAAAAACATTGGGTATTCTTTTTCAAAAAAATATTTTTCTGAAAAATTTGAAAGGGAAAATATCCCTGCTTCCTATGAGAATTTTGACCTTCAAAATATCGGGCAATTCCCTGAAATTATTTTAAAACATAAAACACTAAAAGGCCTCAATGTTACTATTCCTTTTAAGGAAAAGATAATTCCCTATCTCGATTGGCTCAGCCAAGATGCAGAAGAAATAGGCGCGGTTAATACTATTAAAATTGGCACCGACGGAAAATTAAGTGGTTTTAATACAGACCATTTCGGATTTGAAAAAGTGTTGGAGACCTTGCTACCATTAGAGAGAAAAACGGCTTTAATTTTGGGAACCGGCGGCGCTTCAAAAGCCATTCAATTTGTGCTGAAAATGAAAGGATTTGAATTTAAAACTGTTTCGCGAGATGAAAATTTAGGCGAATTGACCTATCAAAACCTTTCAAGAGAAATAATCAAATCCCACTTTTTAATAATTAATTGCACCCCGTTGGGCACTTTCCCTAACATTGTAGCCTTTCCCGATATACCTTATAAATATTTGAATTCAAATCATTTTCTTTTAGATTTAATATATAACCCATTGGAAACCAAATTTTTAAAACTTGGAAAAGCTAATGGCACAAGCACTGCCAACGGATTGGAAATGCTTAAAAACCAAGCGGAAAAATCTTGGGAAATCTGGAATTCATGAATTATAATTTTCAGTTTCAAAAAAACGCCGGGTGTTTTGCCGTTTGCGCAGTTGTTAGTATCTTGACCCGCTAAGAAAAACGAACCTTAACATTGAAAGAAATGTCCGACGAAAAACAATTCCGAGAAGATTTTACCGAAACCGAAAATCCTTCAACCCCTGAAACCCAAAAAGGAGAAACCTCAAAAAACTCTTCAAAAGAGATTGATGCTCCCGTTTCGTCAAAAGATGATCTAATAGAGTTGGAAGCATCTGAAAACGAGGTGACTGAAACAGAAAATTCAGTTGAAGAAAAAGAAGAGTCCATAACGGAAACCGAGGAAAAAATTGAAGATGAGTCCACTTTAAACAATATTTCCGAACCATTAAATCAGGAGGATGAAAATGAAGTTGAAGAAAAAAATGAAGATGAAAACGTTTCTGACGCAGAAGAAATAGCTTCTTCCGAAGATGAAGATGAATCCACTTTAAATAATGTTTCCGAACCATTAATGCAGGAGGATGAAAATGAAGTTGAAGAAAAAAATGAAGATGAAAACGTTCCCGACGAAGAAGAAATAACTTCTTCGGAAGATGAAGAAGATGCGCCGGAAAATGATACACAAATAGATTATACCACACTTTCTGAAAAAGAGTTGATTTACGAGCTTGAAAAACTTATAAAAAGTAAACCCGTTCAGGAAATAAAAAATGAAGTTGAGGAAATTCGTTCGGAATTCCATTCAAAAATCAATGAAGATGAAGCACGAAAGAAGGAGGCTTTTCTTGCCGAAGGTGGGAACATAATCGATTTTCATTATGCTTCACCCCTAAAAAAAGAATTCAATACGCTCTATTTTGAATTCAAGGACAAGCACAACAACCATTTCAAAAACCTTAAAAAAGACCTTCAAGCAAACCTTGACAACCGTTGGGCGTTGATCGAAGAATTGAAAGGGCTTCTTAATGCAGAGGAAAATATAAATACCACTTCAAAACATTTCAAGGAAATTCAGGAAAAATGGCGTGGCGCAGGGCCAATCCCACGCGATAAGTACAATACAGTTTGGAATACTTACCATCACCACGTGGAGAATTTCTATGATTTTCTTAACCTGAACCGTGAGTTTCGCGATTTGGATTTTAAGCATAATCTAGAAGAAAAACTTAAAATCATTGAGCGCGCAGAGGTCCTTGAAAACGAACCCGATATCAACAAAGCTTTCCGAGAACTGCAGATGCTCCATAAAATGTGGAAAGAAGATATTGGTCCCGTTGCAAAAGAACACCGCGATTTGGTTTGGGACAGATTCAGTGAATTGACCAAAGTAATTCACGACCGTCGGCAGTTGCAATTGGAAGAATTGGAAAAAGAATTTGAGGCTAATTATGACTTAAAGAAACAGTTAATATCCGAAATTGAAATCCTGTCCAGCGAACCAAAACCAAGCCATCAGGCCTGGCAAAATGCAATGAAGAAAGTGCAGGAGTTAAGAGAAATATATTTTTCGGCAGGAAGCGTGCCCCGGGCTAAAAACAAAGAAATGTGGAAAGCATTTAAAGACGCCTCGGCAGCCTTTAACCACGAAAAAAATGTTTTTTATAAAAATCACAAAAAAGAGCAATTTTCAAACCTTGAAAAAAAACAAGAGCTTATCCAAATAGCCGATGAAAATAAAGATGGGGAAGATTTTGAGGCAATAACACCATTGATGAAAAAAATCCAAAACGACTGGAAACATATAGGCCATGTTCCCCGGAAGGACAGCGACAGGGTTTGGAAGCAGTTCAAAAATGCGTGCAACCATTATTTTGAAAGGGTTCATGCCCAAAAGAATGAAGAGAATAAAGAAGAAGTTGCAAATTACGAAGCAAAAAAACAACTGTTGGATTCCCTATCCAATTTTGAAATGACCGGTGATCACAAAACAGATTTAGCTTCCATAAAACAGCAAATCAACACTTGGAAAGAATTGGGGAAAGTAGCCCAAAGCAAAAGGCATATCGAGCAAAAATTCAATAAAACCCTCGATGGGCTTTTTGGGAAACTAGACTTGGGAAAAAAGGAAACCGAACTCATCAAGTTTGAGAATAAACTGAATTCCATGGTTAGCCAAGAGGATGAGCGCAAACTTCAAAACGAGCATTTTTTCATTTCCAAAAAAATCGATGAAACGAGGGATGAAATTTTGCAATTGGAGAACAACCTCGGATTTTTCCAACATGTGGATTCCAACAACCCGTTGGTTCGTGAAGTGCACAATAACATAAACCGCCAAAAAGAACAATTGGAAGTTTGGAAAGCGAAATTGAAAAAGATAAAATTGGTTCGGGAAGATTAGGTTGGTTGATAGTTAATGGATTTTCTTTTCAATTCCAATTGTTGAATTCTGACCAACAACTAAAAATTAAAAACTAAAAACTACCCTCTAACTTTCGCTTCTTCCCAATAAACATCCATTTCGGCCAGAGTCATTTCTTTAAGTGACTTGCCCATTTCAGCAGCTTTTCGCTCTAAATATTGGAAGCGTTTAATGAATTTTTTATTGGTCCGTTCCAAGGCATTTTCGGGATCCACTTTCAGGAAACGGGCATAATTTATCATTGAAAAAAGAACGTCGCCAAATTCGGCTTCAATTTTTTCACGGTTATTTTCTGAAATTTCAAACTGCAACTCTTTTAATTCTTCCTGTAATTTTTCAAAAACCTGCTCGGGTTTTTCCCAGTCAAAACCAACGCTAGCAACTTTATCTTGGATTCGATTTGCTTTCACCAAAGCGGGCAAAGATTTGGGAACGCCTTCCAGCACGCTAGTTTTTCCTTCCTTTAATTTCAAGTTTTCCCAATTACGTTTTACTTCTTCTTCATCTGCCACTTTCACATCACCATAAATATGCGGATGACGGGAAATCAATTTTTCAGAAATACTTTCAGCAACATCAGCAATATCAAAAGCATTGGTTTCACTCCCTATTTTGGCATAAAAAACAATATGCAACAATAAATCTCCGAGCTCTTTTTTGATTTCCTGAAGGTCTTTTTCAAGGATTGCATCGCCAAGTTCATAGGTTTCTTCGATGGTCAAATGCCGTAGGGTTTCAAAGGTTTGTTTTTTGTCCCAAGGGCATTTTTCGCGAAGCTCATCCATAATAGTGAGCAACCTATCTATAGCTTGAAGTTGGGTTTGGCGGGTGTTCATCTATTTTGGGATTAAAACAAAACCCACAGTTTATTCCGAAACTTCGGGACTGTGGGCTTGTTTAATTAAATTAAATCGCGTATTAGGTTTTCCGGGCGGAAGTATTTTTTCCCGGACCGCCCTTTTTGGTTGTTGAAGCCTTTGGAACGGCAGTTTTGGTGACTTTGGCTTTCGCCGGAGCTTTTTTAACCAATTCAGTTTTCACCATTTCAGCCTCTTCTTTTTCCTCTGGTTTTGCTTCTTCTTTTGAAAAATCGACGATACCGTTTTTATGAAGCAAATTATACCATTGAACGATTTTTTTTATATCGCTGGGGTAAACTTTATCTTCATCATAATCCGGAACAACCGCGAAAAAATATTCTTCCAACTCATCTTTTGAAGCTTTGTGGCTTATGGCTTCACCCCCGTTTTCCTTTTCTTGCATTTTTTTCAAAACCTCGCGTAAAGGTACTTCTTCTGTCAAAGTGTAAACTGCAATCTCAGAAAGCAGGCTAACGTTGCTGCGGGCACTGATGTTTATCTTTTTCCCGTCCAATAAAGATTCGGCCAAAAAGCCTCCTCGGGTTTGGGTCACCAATTTGTAAAGGCCGGGCTTCCCGGAAATGGACATTACTTTTTCTAAGCTCATGGATTTTATTAATTAAGGAATACAAATATCTGTTTTTCGGTTAAATTTCCAAAACTGTTAACGTTTCTTTTTTAAATTGGGGAAGCGCATGCGGTAGTCCACTTTTACAATGCCTTTTGAAATATTTGACAATTTGCTTTTTATTAAACGTTTTTTTAATGGCGAAAGCTTGTCAGTGAACAGAATACCTTCAATATGGTCGTATTCATGCTGAATGATTCGGGCCACTAGGCCATTGTATGTTTCGGTATGCTTTTGAAAATTTTCATCTTCAAATTCAATAACGATTTCCGGCTGTCGGAAAACGTCCTCCCGGATATCGGGAATACTCAAACATCCTTCGTTAAACGCCCATTCATCACCGGTTTCTGAAATTATTTTAGGATTAATAAATATTTTTTTGAAGGTAGCAACCAATTCCTGTTCTTCTTTTGTCAAATCTTCATCATCAGCAAAGGGCGATGAATCCACTATAAATAATCGAATGGGCAACCCAATCTGCGGGGCGGCCAAACCAACGCCACGTGCATCATACATCGTGTCGAACATATTTTCCAAAAGCGTATCAAACTTAGGATAATCCTTTGTTATGGCCTCACTCTTTTTTCGTAAAACGGGGTCTCCGTAGGCAACTATAGGTAATATCATTTTCTTGTTTAGGTTCTGGGTTTAAAAGTTTAAAGCAAAACTATTCGCTATTCGCTAATTCCTTTTTCCTTATTCTATTTTCGAAATACTCATAACTCATTATTTATAAAGATAGCTCTGCAAAATAATGGTGGCGCTTATCTCGTCCACCAAAGCCTTGTTTTGGCGTTGTTTCTTTTTCAAGCCACTATCGATCATTGTTTGAAAAGCCATTTTGCTGGTAAAACGTTCGTCCACCCTCTCAATTTTCATTTCGGGAAAGGTTTCCGAAAATTTTAAAATGAACTTTTGAATTTCCTTTTCAACTTCAGAATGCGTCCCATCTTTTTGCTTGGGTTCGCCCACCAAAACCAGTTCCACTTTTTCCGAAGCCAAGTAATTTTTGAGGAAAGAAAGCAGTTCCTTTGAAGCCACGGTTGTTAAACCCGATGCAATCAATTTCATCTCATCGGTAATGGCAATACCGCTGCGCTTGGTCCCGTAATCTATGGCTAAAATCCTTCCCATTTTCCCGCAAAAATAAGGGTTTCCAAAATAGTATGCTACTATTGGGCACTATATTGAAATTGAGGTTTTATATTTGCGAATCAAGAAGCAAGAAGTAAGAAATAAGAAGCAAGATCAAAGACTATATGAAAATACTGCAACAAACCATTGAAAAAGCTTGGGAAGACCGCTCACTTTTGAAAAATGCCGAAACCATAGCTGCCATTCGCGAAGTTCTTGGCCTTTGCGATGAAGGGAAATTGCGCTGCGCGGAACCAGTAGCCAATGGTTGGCAGGTAAACGAATGGGTAAAAAAAGCCATCGTACTGTATTTCCCCATACAAAAAATGGAAACCCTTGAAGCTGGAATTTTTGAATATCATGATAAAATCCCATTAAAAAAAGGTTATGCCGAAAAAGGAATTCGTGTAGTTCCCCATGCCGTGGCGCGTTATGGCGCCTATATTTCCAAAGGCGTTATTTTAATGCCGAGCTACGTCAACATTGGCGCTTATGTGGATGAAGGTACTATGGTGGACACTTGGGCCACGGTGGGGAGTTGTGCACAAATCGGCAAACACGTACACCTCAGCGGCGGCGTGGGTATTGGGGGGGTTTTGGAACCTCTGCAGGCATCTCCGGTAATTATTGAGGATAATGCTTTTATTGGGTCGCGCTGCATTGTAGTGGAAGGCGTGCGGGTGGAAAAAGAAGCTGTGCTTGGGGCCAATGTGGTGCTTACGGCTTCAACGAAAATTATTGATGTAACGGGAAGCAAACCCTTGGAAACTAAAGGTGTTGTTCCCGCTCGCTCAGTTGTGATTCCCGGTAGTTATACCAAAAAATTCCCTGCGGGAGAATTTCAAGTACCTTGTGCGCTCATTATCGGGAAACGCAAGGAAAGTACCGATCTAAAAACTTCCTTGAACGAAGCGTTGCGGGAACACAGTGTAGCAGTGTAAAACTTTCCTGAAAAGAATGAAAATATTGATAATTCAGAAAAAAATGATAGGTGATGTTTTAACATCTACCATTTTGTTTGAAGCCCTGCGTGAAAAATATCCTTCGGCCGAATTGCATTATTTGATTAATTCAAGCACCGTTCCCGTGGTTGAAAAAAATCCGTATATCGATAAGTTGGTCATACTTTATCCGAAAACTCAAAAATCCTTAAGTGCAACTTTTCAATTTTTTAAAAAAATACAAAAAGAGAAATACGATACCGTCATTGATTTATATTCAAAAAATTTCAGTGCCACTGCCAGTTACTTTTCCATGGCAAAAAAAAGAATCGGGAAAAAAAAGTGGTACCTAAGCTGGGCATATACGGAAACCATTATCCTTACTTCATATAGTCCCGAAATCAACGTTCCTATGGCCTACCTCAATCGGCTCGATTTTCTAAAACCCCTTTTAGGGGAGGTGGAACCTAGGTTTACCCCTAAGATTTTTGTTGCCGAAAACGAAAAGAAATCCTTGGATGAGAAACTCCAAATGTTGCGCATAACGGAAAAACCCATTATGGTAAATTGTTTAGGTTCCAGCAAAAATAAGACCTATCCGCTGGAATATATGGCAACGCTTTTGAATTGGTTGGTGACCGATTTTCCCGACAAAAAAATTATATTCAATTTTGCACCAAATCAAAAAAATGAAGCTGAGCGGTTGATTTCCCTCTGCAATGAAAATACACAAAAAGCTATTTTAAAATATAGCCCTTCCGGCCTACGGGAATTTATCGTTACAACTACTTTTTGCGAAGCAGTAATTGGAAACGAAGGGGGCGCAATAAACATGGCAAAAGCACTTGAGATAAAAACTTGGGCCATTTTTTCACCGTGGATAAGGCCAGAATCCTGGATTTGGAAAAATGATCCGCAACACAAGGCCGTTCATCTCAAGCATTATCTACCCGGACTTTTTAAGGGCCATGAAAAACACGTAAAAAAGGATGGGATGGAATTGTACCAACTTTTAAAGCCTTGGTTGATTTATGAAAGCTTGAAGGGGTTTTTACGGGAAAAATAAACTGCTCATATTTTCAAGTCAAAATACAGTGCCAAATTTTCCCATTGCACCCGGTTTTGATCCTCGTCTATATTCGTTTTTTTCAGGGAAACCTTTTGGGTGCCCATTATCGGTATTGCACCCACAGGGGTATTTTCCGATTGATGCGGCAGGATGTTTTCCCTTAACGATATTGCTTTGAACCAAAGATCATCGGCATTGGGCGCAAGTTTTAAAAACAAGCTTTCGTCCCAAACGATTTCCGGGAAAATATGTGGTGGATACAAAACGCCTTCCGCAC
Organism: Flavobacteriales bacterium; assembly: GCA_038326725.1. GTDB lineage: Bacteria > Bacteroidota > Bacteroidia > Flavobacteriales > Flavobacteriaceae > JBBQKI01. The sequence continues at coordinate 6,874 of JBBQKI010000032.1, read as the reverse complement.
CAATGGGTAAAAATGCCCTCGGGTTTTTTGTGCCATTGCAGTTCCATTCCTTATAGGGCAAGGTTTTACCAATTTCGGAAAATTGAATGCACCTCAAGCGATGCGCTATAATCCTTTTTGGGTTTTGGAGGTAGGTTCTATAAAGCGGCAGCAACCAATTTTTGCGGTAAATACAGTCGTCATCGCAGGTAATTATTGGAAGGTCTGGGAATTCCTGCAAGGAATAGATTAGCTTTCGATGCGAACAATTTAAAGGAGAAAACCGGATCTCGAAAATTGTGCCCACCAATTTTTCCAAACTTTTTGGAATTTCGGATTTTAGCCCATCGTTCAGCCACAAAACGATTTTTATCGGCTTTTGGGGCTGGCATAAAATGCTCCTTATAGTAAGGTGTAATGTGGAAAGCCTTGATGGAATGGAGGTCAATGAAACTATTACCGGCAATTCATTTCCTTTCCCTTTTTTAAGTTCTCCGGCATTCAACGCCTTCAACCTTAGGGAATGGTAAATGGATACGGGGATTTCTTTTAATTTCATCCGTAAATTATTTTTTTCGCCAAAAAAGGAACTGCTTTTTCAATCTGCGCTTGCGGTGGTACTTTTGCTGAAATTTTTCAGTGAGCCCCCACATTTCCGTGAAAATTTGAAGGTAATCGCCATTAATAAGTTTTGCATATTCAGCACTCATAACGGCCACCATATTTTTATCGGAAGTCAGTTTCGAAAAATTCTTAATCCGGGTTTCATGATCCATTTTTTCATGGAATTTCATCCGGTTAAGGTCCACCAAAAAAAAATCATAACGATTATTCTCACTAATGACGATCAATGTATTGCCGGGGGAATGATCCAAAAACTCGATTCCATTCTCATGCAGTCTATGGGTGAACAAGGTAAACTGTTTCAAAATTTCATTTCGGTTGGGGAAATTCGGGTCGTGAATGATTTCACGGTAGGTGATGTCGTGTTCCAAATGCTCGCAAACATAATAGCTTTTCCCAAAAAAAAGGCCGCTATCATTTTGAAGGTATGCCAATGGCTTGGGTGTTCCTATCCCCTTTTCCAACAAAAACGCGGCATGTTCAAAAGAGCGTTGGGCTTTGGATTTCCTAAAAAAGCGGTAAGCTATCTTATTAAATATATTTGGTTTTTTAAAAGCCTTTATGTTCAGCTTAATATCTGGAAACTCAAAGGTTTTGATAGTGTTACGCTCTCCGCCGTAAATGGTTTCTCCCTTAGGAAAAGCCTCCACCGATTGAAGAATTTTTTTTTTCAAAACCATTCCATCTTCTGAAAATATCTCGGTCATTTTTATGTTTGAATTTAAAACTTTCACTTCCCGCTCCCCTCTTTTTCAATCCCATATACCGTCCAAATGCGTTTCTCTCTTTTCGTGATTTTCCGGATGGCCCTGTTTTTAACAATCATCTCTTTTTTTACATAACCTCGGGTGTGGTCCAAATGCAGGGTTACAGTGCTGTAGCGCATCTGCACTGGAATGATTCCATAGTTCATAAGCCGTTCACCCATTTCGCGGTCCTCGCCGCCATACTGCATGCGTTCGTCAAAACCATTTATGGCCAAAATATCGTTTCGCCATCCAGAGGCATTGTTGCCGTCCCAAGTAGCACTCGTAGTGGTGAAGGTGTTTAGGAATTTTTCCTTGAAACCTTCGGAAGTAAGCTTGTTCAGCTTAAAGGTTTTGCGCAAACCGTTCTTCAAAAGCCAATGGGCATCAAAGCAGCGTTGGGTCTGGATATCTTCTTTGGTAATTTTTTCGGAGAGCCTCATATCCAGTTTAAAATAACCGGCCGAAAGGAAACAGCCCGGCCTGCTCCGGCCAAAATGGGTTGCTACCAAATCATTTCTCGGGATGCAGTCGCCATCTGTAAAAATCAGGTATTGGCCTTTTGATTTGCGGATTGCCTTATTGAGAATCTTGGTTTTTTGGAACCCGTGGTCTTCCTGCCACACATGGGTTATTTTCAATGGTGAAGAATTGGCAAATGTGCGGATCAAGGTTTCGGTTTCGGTTGAAGACCCATCATCCGCTATCACGATCTCGAAATCTTTTTCGGTTTGCTGCTCAAAGCCCCACAAAGCTTTTTCCAGCCATTTGGGTTGATTGTAAGTACTTAAAATAACCGAAACTGAAGGAGTGTTTTCATCATTTTTTTTAATCCCGGTTTTGGCCCACCTTGTTTTCCTATCTCGGGTTTCCTTGCGGATCGCTAGGTTTTTGGCAATTGATTCTTCGTTTTTATAACCGCGTGGGTGATCCAAATGAATAACCACGGCGTGATAACGTATCTGTTTGCTTTTTATACCATTATTAAAAAGCCTTTCGCCCAGTTCGCGGTCTTGCCCGCCATATTGCATGCGCTCGTCAAAACCGTTTATAGCCAAAATATCATCCTTCCAACCCGAAGCGTTATGGCCGTTCCAACTCGCATTGGTCGGGGTTATTGCGTTTAAAAGTGCAGCCTTGGCGGGTCCGGCCGAGAGTTTGTTGTTTCTAAAAGAAACTTTTAAACCATTTTCCTTTAACCATGAAATATTGAAACAGCGCCCTTCATAAATATCATCTTTTGAAATATTTTCTGAAATATCCAAAGGCAACATGAAATAACCACCGGAAAGGAAATAACCCTTTTCGCGGTATTTTACATGTTGTTCAACAAAATCGCGTCGGGGAATACAGTCGCCATCACTCATTATAATATAGGCCGTGCTGCTTTTTAATATTGCTTTGTTAAGAATTTCTGATTTTTGGAATCCCCTATCTTCGTGCCATACATGCACAATCGGGTAAAAAACTTCTTCTTTAATTCTAGCAATAAGTTGAGCGGTTTCTTCGGTGGATCCGTCATCAGCTATTATCATTTCAAAATTGCGGCTGGTCTGGGTATTATAGCCATAAAGCACTTTTTCCAACCATTCCGGGGAATTGTAGGTGCTGATGATTACCGAAGTATCGATGGTGAGCATAGGCGGCAAAGATAAAGTTATTTCCTAATTTTGTGGCAATGGCATATTTTCGATGATTCCGTTAAATTTCTATAATTTTTAATCTAAAAATCCCTAGTTGGAAAATCCTGTCAAAATCAGTGCCCTTGCCATAACGCTCAACGAAGCTACCGCGATTGAAAATTTTATAGAAACCCTTTGGTTTGCCGATGAGATTATTATTGTGGATTCCTTTAGCACTGATGAAACGGTTGCCATCGCTTCCAAGCACGAAAAAGTTATAGTGCATAAACGGGCCTTCGATAATTTTTCTTCACAAAAAAACTTTGCCATTTCAAAAGCAAAAAACGATTGGGTTGTTTTTTTTGACCCAGATGAAGAAATAACAAAAACCCTTTCGGAAGAAATAATAAAAACGGTTGAAAATCCTAAAGCAGTTGCATTTTCCGTGAAGCGTGATTTTTATTTTATGGGAAAGCGAATCAAGTACAGCGGTTTACGAAACGATCATGTAGTCCGACTTTTCAATAAAAATTATTGCAGATACAATTCAAATTTAGTGCACGAAAGATTGGATAGTGAAGGCGAAACTTCTTTTTTAAAAACTACATTACCCCACCACACCTATAAATCTTTTGACGATTACCTTTCAAAAATGAACCGTTACAGCGCCTTGCAAGCTCAAATGCTTTTTGAAAAAGGGAAAAGGCCAACTTGGTTCCATTTTTTTATAAGGCCGGGTTTCCGTTTTTGGAATCAATTCCTTTTCCGGCGGGGATTTTTGGACGGAAAAGAAGGATTTATTTTAGCCTATGTTAGTGCGTTTTGGGTTTTTAAACGGTATGTGAATCTTTGGCTTTTGTATAGAAAATTGGAATGACTATAATCGCGAAACTCCGAAGCAAAGATTCAAATAAACTATTTTAATATTTTTCCTTAAATGCGGCATTTTATAATATTGCTCAACCATCTATAATTTTGAAAATATTCAAAGAACTTATTCCCTATTTAAATCAATCTGCCCTACTGTATAGATTTTCATTAAGCAAAACAAAATCAAGGAACACCAGAAAGGAAATCCCGGCTATAGTTTCATTAACCACAATATATTCAAGAATTGAGTTTGTGCACCTTACCGTACGAAGCATATTGCTCCAAGAATCAACTCCAACAAAAATTTGGCTATGGATTCACGAAGATTTAAAAAGTCTTGTTCCAAAAAAACTTAAAAAACTTGAAGGAGATGTTTTTGAAATACGGTATTCCAAGATAGATTGCCCGCACTTAAAGCTTATTGAAACTTTAAAAATAGAGCAGACTTTACCAATAATCACTATTGATGATGACCAAATTTACCCAAAGAATCTTTTGCACACGCTCTATCAATCGCACCTCCTGAAACCTACCCATATTATTTCGTGCACTTCGCGTTTAATTAAATTTGATGAAAACGATAATCCGCGTCCATACATGGAATGGCCATACATAGAGGCATTAAATTTCGAATCTAAATTTTTGCTGCCGTTGGGCGTATTTGGCGTGCTTTACCCACACAACTGCTTTAACAAGCAAGTTATAAATATGGCCCTAATTGAACAATTGTCCCCAAAGGCAGATGACCTTTGGTTTAAAGCTCTATCAATGATTGAGGGAACCCAGGTAAGCATAGCGAATAAAAAAACGAAGAAGCCGACTATGATTCCGGAAACACAAAAAACGACATTAAAAAAACATAACGTTAGCCGCGACAATAATAGAATTCAATGGATAAATTTGATGAAGTATTTTAATATAAATGCCAATTCCTAATCTTATGAAATTTAATTTTATAGCTTAACGCAACTGTTGTAATAAATGCCTTGTGAAACCAAATAAGATAATAGCAATCATTTTTCTGGATGAAATACACCACGTGTACCATTTTATCAGCGTAGCTGTTGAGCTTTCAAAAAAGAATCAAGTCCATATTCTAACAAATCCGGGAAAACATACCTTTTTGCACAATACCTTGCAACAACTTGATGGGAAAAATGTAATTATTGAAAAACTACCAACATCAGCAATAAGGGCATTTACGGATAAACTGAAAGGACGCAAGTTGCCGCGAAAGGGATTTTGGATCAAAAAGAACCAAAACTACCTTCTCAATAATTTTGATGCACTGATCTTTACAGATTATTTTCATCAAATTTTATTGAAGTCACGCAAAAATAAGGAAAAACCAAAATTCATAAAATTCCCGCACGGGGTCGCAGGGCGGGCCTATGCATACAGAAATGACCTTTTGGATTTTGATATGCATCTCATTTTTGGCAATTATTATTATGAACAGCTAAAAAAGAAAAACCTACTAAGCAAGCATACTGCAGTGGTGGGATATCCAAAACTTGATGTCTTGAAAAATGTGGAGACCGAAAGAATATTTCACAATGACAAACCCGTCGTTCTTTACACTCCCCACTTTTCCCCGCCATTCTCTTCGTGGCATTTTATGGGTTTGGAAGTATTGGAATTTTTTTATAATTCTAAAGATCATAACCTGATATTTGCGCCCCACATAAATCTTTTTAATAAAATCGGGGGTGATAATGCCTCTGTAATTCCTGAAAAATATTTAAAAGCAAAAAACATACATATTGATTTGGGAAGTAACAAAAGTGTGGATATGACTTATTTAAGGAATGCCGATATTTATTTGGGCGATGTTTCAAGTCAAATTTTTGAATTTATCATAAATGCGCGCCCATGTATTTTTATAAATGCCGAAGAAATTGATTGTTGGAACGATGACAATTACCGGTTTTGGAAATGCGGGGAAGTAATTGAAACAGTTGATGAACTTCCAAATGCATTGGCAACCGCAAAAATAAAATTCGAAATATATAAACCGATTCAAGAAAAAATAACCACGGAAAACTTTTATATGGAAGAAGGCTCTACGGCATCTGAAAGGGCAGCTAAAGCCATTAATTTATTTTTGGACCAATCTGAAAAAGATTAAATTTTTCCCTTATTTATTAAAATATTTATCTATTCCGTTTTCGCACCAAACCTTTTTTTCATCCCTCGTCTTTTCTTGCAATGAATTATTCGTAGCCAAATTTTCTTTATTTTTTACGAGGTGCCAAATATGATAAATAATACCTCGGTAGCGCAACCTTTTCCCCACAACACCGCGGTTGGACATTCTGTGGATGAGTTCGGAATCTTCCCTTCCCCAGCCTTCCATCTCTTCGTTATAACCATTTACTTCCACAAAATCTTTTTTCCAAAATGAAAGGTTACAACCCCTAAGTTTATCTGAAACTTTACGGCTTTCTTTATAAAAATTGCTTAAAAAAGGTATCCGTAAATTTCGCGACCTTTTTTTTATTCCTTTTGAAAAAAAAATAAACTTTATGTCTTGTTTTTCAAATAATTCGACGAGATAATTTTTTTGAATATTGACGCGACTTCCATAAAGGTAGGTTTTCTCTTTGGCAAGCGCCAAATGGTCTTTCACAAAATCTTTATGCAATATGCAGTCCCCATCGGTTTGAATGATATAATCTGCAGTTGAACCGGCCAAGGCTTTATTCAAAATGGCCGACCTTCGAAAGCCTTTGTCTACCTGCCAAACGTGCTTGACGGGGATTGCGGAATTCTCCTGAAATAACTCTATTAATTTGGAAGTCGCTTCGGTAGATCCATCGTCCGCTATCAAAATTTCGTCAGGTTTTTCACTTTGAAATTCCACGCTCTTTAAGACCAATTGCAACGCTTCGGGCCAATTATAGGTTGAAATTAAAAGGGAGGACTTCACGGTTTATTTTATTTTTCTCAAAGATAAAATTAAATGCAAAACAATGGATGAAAATTGATTTTGAAAAGAATTTTCAATGCGGTTAAGCCTTTTTTGAAGTACTT
>JBBQKI010000031.1:0-25493 GCA_038326725.1 Flavobacteriales bacterium | reverse complement strand
ATTACACAAAACGTGGACAATTTGCACGAACGCGCGGGTAGCAAAAACGTAATCCACCTTCACGGCGAGCTTTTGAAAGTGAGAAGTACCTTCGATGAAACCGTGATTTTGGATTGGCACACCGACTTAAATTTGGGCGATTTATGTGTAAACAAATCGCAACTGCGCCCGCATATCGTGTGGTTTGGCGAAGCGGTTTCGATGATGGATGGGGCAATTGAACTTGTTGAAAGCGCAGATGTTTTGATAATTGTTGGTACTTCGCTGCAGGTTTATCCCGCAGCGGGCTTGTTGCGGTTTGCACAACCTTCCGCAAAAATATTTTTTGTTGATCCCAATCCCTCAATAGATTCGTCGAGCAGGGTAACGGTTTTTCCCGAAAAAGCCAGTTCCGGCATTCCCAAAGTGATTTTAGAAATTAAAAAAACAGGGGTTTAAAAGCGAAAAATGTAGAGTTTTATTTTGTCGATCCTTAAGCAAACAACAATCAACCACAAACCATCAACAATTCCCTATCTTTGCCCCTTTAAATTTCGTCCATGTACACAAACGCTTTACAGGCCATTTCGCCCATCGACGGTAGATATGCTTCCCAAACGGCATCGCTGATTCCTTTTTTTTCTGAAGAAGCGCTTATCCGCTACCGTGTGCAGGTGGAAATTGAATATTTCATCGCTTTGGTGGAGCTTCCACTGCCGCAATTGCAGGATTTTGACAAAAAATTATTTGCAGAACTGCGTGGTCTTTATCAAAATTTTTCGGTGCAGGATGCCGTTCAAATTAAAGAAACGGAAAAAATAACCAACCACGACGTAAAAGCGGTTGAGTATTTTATAAAAGAAAAATTTGAAACGCTCCAACTTCAACAATACAAAGAATTCATCCATTTCGGTCTGACCTCCCAGGATATCAACAATACCGCGATTCCGCTTTCTCTGAAAGATGCCATCAATGAAGTTTATGTACCATTGTTATTGAAATTGAAAAACAAATTGCGGGAGCTTGCTGAGGCTTGGAATGGAATCCCCATGTTGGCACGAACCCATGGACAACCCGCCTCCCCCACCCGTTTGGGGAAGGAAATTGAGGTTTTTGCAGTTCGTATCGAAGAACAGTTCAATATGTTGAACGGGATGAAAAGTGCTGCAAAATTTGGTGGTGCCACCGGTAGTTTCAATGCCCATAAAATAGCCTATCCGAATGTTGACTGGAAAAAATTCGGAAAAAAATTCGTAGAAACCACGTTAGGTTTGCATTATTCTTTTCCCACAACACAAGTGGAACATTATGACCACATGGCCGCATTGTTTGATTGCCTAAAGCGCATTAATACTATCGTTATCGATTTGGATCGCGATATTTGGGCATATGTTTCGATAGAATATTTTAAACAGAAAATAAAAAAGGGAGAAATAGGATCAAGCGCCATGCCCCACAAAGTAAACCCCATCGATTTTGAAAATAGTGAAGGCAACTTAGGAATTGCCAATGCTTTGTTTGAACATTTTTCCGCAAAACTCCCCATCAGCCGTTTGCAGCGCGATTTGACCGATAGTACAGTGTTGCGCAACATTGGAGTACCCATTGGGCATACATTGATTGCTTTTCAATCTACATTAAAAGGTTTGGATAAATTGGTGCTGAACGAATCCAAATTTGCCGAAGACCTTGAAAATAATTGGGCAGTGGTTGCCGAAGCTTTACAAACCATCTTGAGACGCGAAGGTTATCCCAATCCTTACGAAACGCTTAAAGGCCTAACCCGTACCCACGAAAAAATAGATAGAAATTCCATTGCTGATTTTATAGAAACTTTAAAGGTTTCTGAAGAAGTTAAAAAGGAGATGCGAACCATTACCCCCGCAAACTATACTGGAATTTAAACAAAAAAAAGGCCCCGAATCGGGGCCTTAAATCAGTCACCCTATATTTAAAATTAAAGGATTTCGGGTTGCCATTGTTATGTTATTCCAAAGCCGTGCAGTAAAACGCAAAACTTTGTTAATCAATTAATTAAATCTTATTGCTTAAAGATTTCCCCGATGCCTCCCAATCCGGAAAGGTTGCCTTTTTCAACCATCCCAAAAAGTTGTATCATTTGGTCTGGGCGCATGTCTTCACCCAAAACGCGGAGCAGTGCAAATCCTTTTTCATCATCACTTGCATAAATGATAATTTCATCAATGGCGTCTTCTTCACCTAAATATTTTAGTGTGGCACCTTTTCCAGAGGAACCTGCTTTTACCAAGGTTTTATATTTTTCTTGGTTAATGATATCAGCAAGTTTCTCTTTTTCAATTTCATAATTCGCGGTATCGCCATTTTTTAGAGGAAATGCCACAACGTTAACTTTTTTAAGGGAATTCATTACTTTTTGTTCCTCTTCGGAAAAAATGCTGTTTTGATTTTGAAGTAAACTCCCAGCCAAATCAATTTTTAGAAACTTATCATCATCTTGTTTGTCCACCAAATATTGTTGCAGCGATTTCTCGTTACTGCAGCTCATCAACGCAATTGCGTTCAAAATCAATCCAATACTATATCTTACTAGTGCCATGGTTATTGTTTTTTCTCAATGTTTTTAAGCTGGTCGCTACCGGGTACTTTTAGGTCTTCGGTAAGTTTAGAGATTTTTTTCAAATCGATATTCCCGGTAATGCTCATGATGACCGTCATTTTTTTCCCGTCAACCATGCCTTCCATATGCATTAAAAGTTCGCTTACGAAATTTTCGGTTTTGCCTTCTTTACTATAAAATTTTATGTTTTTGCCATCATCTTTTACCCGCATAAGTTCAGATAAATCCTTTGTGCCCGCAACGTATTTTACTACGGCGGCATCCATTTTCCCGGCAACGATTGCATTTTCGGTAGTATAGATTTTAATGTTTTCAAGGTTTTCGACCAATTTCAAATATTCTTGGGCTTCGGGATCCTTGGAATCAAGGTCCATTTTGCTCAAAAGCTTGAACATGTTTTTGGTAACGATTACCGAAGTAACGTCTTTCTCATTTTCAAAAAAATCGAAAGCGTTTTGGGCCGAAACCAAAAGCGGGGCGATAATAAAGGCGATTAAAATTGTTGATTTTTTCATTATTTTACAGATTAAGTTTATTTTAAAATTTCATTTTTTGTTATTGTAAATTGGGAAACATGTTCCAGTTTTTCTGCGCCTTGGTTAAGGTTTGAAGAAAGCAGGTACATAATTTCTTTGCTTTTTTCGAAAGCGGCAAGCGCTTCTTTTTCTTCTTGGGTATGCCCACTTTGCGAAAGGAAAAATGCTGTTACGCCAATAATAAGTGTAAACATTGCGGCAATGCCATATTTCCAAAAATTGCTTGTTCTTTGTTTTTTTGAAAGGGAAATTTCCCTTTGCGAAGTCTCCAATTTAGCTTCCGAAAAAGCGGCGAACAAGGGTTTGTGACTTTCCAAATGATCGGCCACAACTCTACTGCTAAAATATTCTCGAAGCATTTTTTCTTGTTCCAAAGTGGTGTTGCCTTCAAAATAAATCTCCAAAAGGGTTTCTATTTTACTTGATTCCATAATTATACTGTTTTATCATTTTTTCCCTAACTGTTTTCCGCGCCCGAGACAGGGTTACACGGATTGCAGCTTCGTTACTGTCAATAATTTGTGCTATTTCCGAAAACTCAAACTGCTCCACATCGCGTAATTGAAGGATTATTTTTTGTTGTTCCGGTAAGTCTTCCATTATTTTGAAAACCAAACTTACGCTGTCATTTGCTTCCATCGCCATTTCCAGATTTTCAGATGTTTGAAAATTGTTGTGAACGATTTTTAAATTTGAAGCTTGTTTCGATTTTAACCTGTCCAAACAATAATTTTTCGTCATTGTAATGGCAAATGCTTCCGGGCTTTTATAGTTATTAATGCTTTCCTTCCCTTTCCATAATTTCAAAAAAACTTCCTGCAGGGCATCCTCTGCTTCATCGGTGGAAACCAATATCCTTTTTGCCAATCGAAAAATTTTGTCCTTAAATGGCAAAACAACGTTAAGGAATTCCTTTTGGTTCATTTTTGTTTGGTTGTATTTTAATGACGAGCCGCAATAACTTTTGTTACAATTAATTTTGATTTCGCAATAATGTAGCTAATTTCGGGTTTCCAAGTTAACGATTGTTAAAGCTTCATTTTATGAAAAAGAATATTTTTCTTCCCTTTATTATAATTGCACTTTTGTTTGTTTCATGTTTTGAAGATTTGGATGATAATTTCCAACCTGCTTCAACGCTTGACATTCAAAATTTTATTTACCGCGGGCTCAACTTTTTTTACCTATATAAAGCCGACACGCCCGAACTCGCAAACGATGCCTTTGAAAATGAAGATGCCTTGAATTCTTTTTTGAACACCTTCGATTCCCCTGAAAGTTTGTTCGATTTTTTGAAATCCCCGCAAGACCGTTTTAGTCGATTATTTAGCGATTATAACGTAATTGAAAACGCCTTGAACGGAATTACGCTGAACAACGGTATGGAGTTTGGTCTTATTTTTTATCCCGATGGTAGTGGTAATGTTTTCGGATACGTTCGCTATGTGCTTCCAAATACCGATGCTGAAAGCAAAGGGATTCAACGGGGCGATATTTTCAACACTGTTGATGGGCAGCAATTAAATGAAAACAATTTTAGCGATTTACTTTCCTCAAGTACTTATTCCATAGGGTTGGCAACATTTGATGGCACTACAATAACTCCAACCGGCGAATCCGTTTCATTAACCAAAACTGAATATACCGAAAACCCTGTATTTATTACAGAAACGCTAAATGTGAACGGACAAAATATTGGCTATTTAATGTATAATGCGTTCACCCTCGATTTTGATACCGAATTAAATGCGGCCTTTGCACAATTTCAGGCTGATGGCGTTACCGATTTGGTTTTGGACCTTCGCTATAATGGCGGTGGCTCCGTGCAAACCGCTACAGATTTGGCCTCAATGATTACTGGCCAATTTAACGGGCAGGTTTTTTACCAAGAACAATGGAACGCCGACCGGCAAGAGGAATATGCTAGCGATGGGAAATTCGACAATACTATAAGTAACGGCAATGCTACCAACAGTTTGAACCTTAGTTCGGTTTACATTATTACTACCCGAAGTTCTGCATCTGCCAGCGAATTGGTTTTAAATGGTTTGAATCCTTATATTAATACGGTGCAAGTTGGTGATACTACGACTGGAAAATTTCAAGCCTCATTTTTATTGTATGACGCTCCTGCCCCAGCATTCAGCAGGAGCCAGGCCAACCCGAACCACAAATACGTGATGTTGCCGTTGGTTTTTAAAACTGCCAATGCCGCCGGCAATACCGATTATATTGATGGATTGTTCCCTGACGTTCCATTGCGGGAGGATTATAGCAACTTGGGACAATTGGGAAATATGAACGAGCCATTATTGGCCGCAGTACTTAATGAAATTTTTCCGGGGCCATTTCCTGTTCGGCGAAACTTTAAAGCTTTGAAAGAAGTTTCAGAAAGCAAGGCAGGTCTGCCATTATACCAAGTGATGGTAGCGGAAAAATAATTTTAGAATAATAAATTAAAAGCATCAAATCCCAAATATATAAATGGAATTTGATGCTTTTTTTTAGTTTAAAACCCTAACGAAAATCCTACCCTCACATTTCTCCCCCGGGTTTGAAACCTGTAAATTTCTTCATATTCTTCATCAAAAACATTCGCCACATTCGCGAACAATTTAAGATTTTCGGAAAGTTGTGTGGAAAATGATAAATCCATCAACCCATAGCTTTCCAAAGTCACGGTTTCGGCTTCAAAAGTAATGGGATTAAAATAAATGTCGTCCCGCTGCCCCGTATAATGATAGCTCAAACCTGCTTGCGTTTTGGAAGTTATTGAATAACCCATTTGGGCATTGGCTTTATGCTTGGGGATTCGCAGGGCAAATTTTTCATCTGGCTGGGTATAGGTATAATTTCCTGAAATATTAAATTTTGTGCCTATCCTTTTTGAAAATTCAACTTCCACTCCGTTGGCAGTAAACTCTTCCGAAATATTTTGGTATTGCGAAATGAACAATTCGGGATCAATTGTTACAAAATCGATATAGTTTTTTTCGTTTCGGGTAAAATATACCGCACTGATGCGGAGGTTGTTTTCAGTTGAAAATTCCAAACCCCCTTCAATTGTTGTATTTTCTTCGGGCTGCAAATTTTCATTCCCATATAATGGCGCATAAATTTGAAACAAAGAAGGCGTAATATACGCCGTACTGTATGAGCCCAAAATCTTCAAATTGGCAACCCCCAATTCTAAATTATAGGAAGGGTTTAAGTTGTATAAAAAATGATTGTCGTAAAGGGAATGGGTATTCAATCGTGCCCCGGCGTTTATATTTAACCCAAAGTTTGAAATATAAACCGCATTCAAATACGGATCGATAATTTTAAAATTCGCGGTTTTTTCATCCACACTTTGGGTAAAATCAGTTTCTCCGAAAGGAATCGAAAAAGAATTGAATCGGCTTTCGTTGAAATTTAAGCCTGCCAAAAGTGATAGTTGCGTAGTGATTTTATGGTTTATATAGGCATCCAGCGTAGAGGATTTAGAATCATATTTTTCCGGAAAAGATGAATTTGAAACATCGCGTTCCAGCCAAGTATAATTATCATTTAAAACAAAAATCCCTTTTATGTATTTCCATTGAAAATTTCCTCCGGTCCGAAACTGTTTGGAAATGGATCGAAAATCCGCATCGGTATAACCAAAATTATCAAAATCAGATTTAAATTTATCAAAAGAAAAAAACCGGCTCAGTTGAATATTTTTAGTGAAATGATAACCTAAATTCATTTTCCCATTATAACGGTTAAATATATCACTTTCAAAAAGTGCTTCGCCTTCTCGTGCCGCTACCGATGAAAGCCCGTCAACGTATCGATTGGCAAAATCCATTTGATAGAAAAATTGTTGCAAAGTTCCGTTTACAGAAACCGAATTGGTATATTCTTCCAAATTATAACCCTCATTTTCTGTAGGTCGGTTGCTACCGAAAGTGGAAGTAACTAAAGCCGTAATGGGTCTTTCCGATGGTTTTTTGGTAGTTATGCTAATTACCGCCGTGGCTGCACCGGACCCGTAAAGCACGCTTGATGCGCCCTTCACTATTTCAATGCTTTCAATGGATGATGTGGAAATTAACCGTAAATCAAAATCGTTCGCTATTTGCGAAGGGTCATTTAACTGAACGCCATCAACCATAATAACAACTTGACGATTGCGCCCGCCACGGACGTAATAACCCAAATTCTGCCCATCGTTGCTATGGGCACCATTAATTTCAATCCCGGAAACTTCGTTAATAATTGAGGCTATGGATTTCCCAGGGGTTTTTTCCAAGGTTTCTTCGGTGATTTTTGACACCACTTTGCTACTGTTTTTTCGCGGCAGGAGGGTTTTGGAATCAATCAAAACCGAATCCAAAATTTCGGCTTTTGAAGGTTGTTGCGCGGATAAAATTCCGCAAAAGCTTATACTCAAAACTAAAATTTTGATTGTGTGTTTCATTTTAAAAAATTGAAACGGAATAATGAAGGGTGAGCCACGTTTGAAAAATGTCCTCAGAGCGCAGTCGAAGGGGTTTCTGCTACGTAGCTTTATCCTCAAAACTTTTATCCCGAAAGTTTGACAATGGTGTTTGAAATGAGGCAGGTCTCCTGGCTTGTCTTTCGTGCCAACCTTCCCATTCGCCTAGTGCGAACAGTGGTTTTTGAAGTTTTGCACAATCCCGATACAGCATCGGGACGACTTACAGTTGCGGGAACAGCTTCGGTTTTTAACCGAATTCCCTTTTAATAACAGCCCCATTATAGCGGGACACGTTAACCAAAATTTCATTGCGAAAATAACATTTTAATTTGATTGCACGGCCCAAACAAAAACCATTATTTTTGACGATGCAAAAAGCTTTACTTCTTCTCGGGTTTCTTCTTTTTCTCAATTCTTGCAAAAACGAAAACAAGAAAGAAACTGCCATTTTTGAAAATCCGACACAAGTTGAAATCAAATATGCGGAAGGGTTTAAAATACAACAATATGAAAATCACAAAGTAATTACCCTTAAAAACCCGTGGCCCGGTGCCGAAGAAACTTTTAAATATGCTTTGATCGAAAGAGGCGAAACCCTCAAAAATCCTGAAAATTTTGATGCAATTATAGAAATCCCAGTCAAGAGAATTGTGGTTACTTCCACCACCCACATTCCCTCTTTGGAAATGCTTGGCGTTGAAGAAATGCTGATTGGTTTTCCTAACCTCGATTATATTTCTTCAGAAAAAACCCGGAACCGAATCAAAAACAACAAAATTACTGAACTCGGAAAAAACGAAGCACTCAACACCGAAATGCTGATAGAACTCTCTCCCGATGTAGTGGTGGGCTTTGCGATTGATGGAAACAATACTACATTCTCGACACTTCAAAAAACAGGAATTCCTGTGGTTTATAATTCCGATTGGACAGAAACCTCACCCTTGGGGAAAGCGGAATGGATTAAATTTTTTGGTGCATTTTTTAATAAAGAAAAAGAAGCCGACAGCATTTTTAGGGAAATAGAAACCGAATATTTGATCGCAAAAAATGAGGCCAAAAAAGCAAAAAACACACCCACCGTTTTAGCAGGCGCTATGTATAAAGATATTTGGTATTTGCCACAAGGCAAAAGCTGGGCCGCACAATTTATAGCGGACGCAAACGGAGAATATCTTTGGAAGGATAGCGAAGGCACCGGCAGTATTTCGCTAAATTTGGAATCGGTTTTGGAAAAAGGAAAACAAGCTGATTTATGGATAAGTCCGGGCCAGTTTACCGGGTTGCAACAAATGAAAGAGGCACACACTGTTTACAGTGAATTTAAGGCTTTCAAAAATGGGGATGTTTATGCTTTCACCAATAAAATAGGTGAAACGGGCGGGGTTTTATATTATGAACTCGCCCCAAATCGACCTGATTTAGTATTAAAGGATATTATAAAAATCCTTCATCCGGAATTGCTTCCTGAGTATGAACCCTATTTTTTTACTAAATTGGAATAATGGAAACTACGCAAACCTATCGCGGATATTTTGTGATTTTGACTTTTATTTTGATACTTGTTTTTTTGTTGAACATAAGTTTGGGTTCGGTTTCCATTCCAATAAATGAAGTTATTGCTGGGCTTTTTGGTAACGGGGCTTCCAAAGAAACGTGGCAATTCATAATTGTTGAATACAGGTTGCCCAAGGCTTTTACGGCGGTTTTGGCAGGAAGCGGGTTGGCGGCGTGTGGCTTATTGATGCAAACTCTTTTCCGTAATCCTTTAGCTGGTCCTTTCGTTTTGGGATTGAGCAGCGGCGCAAGTTTGGGAGTGGCGATTTTGATATTGGGCGCAGGTTTTTTGGGAAGCATTTTTGGTCCCGAAATTTCAGGGCTTTTAACCAATAAATGGAGTTTGGTTTTTGCCTCTGCCATTGGTAGCTTTTTAGTTTTACTCGCAGTATTAGCGATAACCCTGAGGATAAAAGATACAATGGCCATCCTTATTATCGGGCTGATGTTCGGTAGCCTTACCGCAGCTGTGGTTTCGGTACTTTCCTATTTTAGCAATGCGGAACAATTGCAACAATATATTTTTTGGTCATTCGGCAGTTTAGGCAATCAATCATGGGATGGTTTATTGATTTTAAGTAGTTGCTGTATCATCGGGATTTTCCTTGGGTTTTTAAGTTGTAAATCTTTGAACACACTGCTTTTGGGGGAAAATTACGCAAAAAGTATGGGGCTTAACATTAGAAAAACCACCTTTTTAATTATTATTGCAACCAGCATTTTAGCGGGAAGCATCACCGCTTTTGCGGGACCCATTGCCTTTGTGGGGCTGGCAGTGCCACATATTGCCCGGCAATTTTTCACCACTTCCAACCATTTTATTTTGTTGCCCGCTGTTTTGCTTTGCGGCAGTATTTTAATGCTGCTTTGCGATACCGTGGCACAGCTTCCATTCAGTGAATTTATTTTACCCATAAATGCAATAACCTCTCTGGTTGGTGCGCCTGTGGTGATTTGGCTTTTGCTGAGGAAAAGAAAATTATTGTTTTAAATGAATCCTGAAAATAAAAATATCGTTTTAAAAACCGAAAATCTCTCGATTGGATATTTCAATAAAAAAACGTCAACAGTGGTTGGCGAAAATATTGATTTTTCAATTTGCGAAGGAGAACTTATTGGGTTGGTGGGCGCCAACGGCATTGGAAAATCCACTTTGCTGCGAACTTTGGCCGGAATGCAAAAACCTCTAAACGGGACGATCACTATTTTAGAAAAAAAAATAAAAGAATATTCACATTTAGAGTTGGCGGGCCAAATGAGTTTGGTGCTTACCGAAACTCCTGCTTCAAAAAACTTGACTGTTTTGGAACTGGTTTCTCTGGGCCGACAACCTTTTACAAATTGGATGGGTAAACTTTCGGAAAAGGACAGAACCGCAATTCAATTTGCATTGCAATCCACAGAAATAGAAGCGTTAAAAAACCGCAAATGTTTTGAACTAAGCGATGGTCAAATGCAGCGGGTAGCCATTGCGCGGGCGTTGGCACAAAACACGCCAATCATTATTTTGGATGAACCCACTACCCATTTGGATCTTTATCATCGGGCGTATATTTTGAAACTACTTAAAAAACTTGCTTCGGAATCGAAAAAAACAATCTTGTTTTCGACCCACGAAATTGACCTTGCCATTCAATTGGCAGATAAAATGTTGGTAATGGCCCCTGAAATTTCCTATTTCGATGAACCCTGCCAACTAATTGAAGCTGGAAGGTTTGAAACACTTTTCCCAAAGGAAATAATTGGTTTCGATAATCAAACCGGAAAATTCAACGTAAAAAAATAATTCGCCAAAAGCCGGGAATTCCGTTAAAAAAATCAATAATTTGCTACTTTAAAAAGTCTACTGTTTATCAACATACTTAACACATTTTACAATGAACGAAGCTTTCCTCTTTTTAATCATTGCAATTGTTTTTGTAATAATAGGCGGTTTTTCGGGGAATTTCTTTGCCCGTTTAAAATATAAATCGGAAAGTGGAAAGCTGGAAGAACGTTTGCAACAATTGCATTTTCAGGAAACAAAAGCAAGGGAACAGTTCGATAAAATTTCGGAAGAGCGGGAAATAATACGAAAAGAAAAAGATCTATTGAACCTCGAACTCACCCGCCGCAATGCCGATTTTGAAAACCTAAACCTTAAAAATCAAGAACAAAAAGCGGAAGTTGAAAAACTTCAGGAAAAATTCACCAAAGAATTTGAAAACCTTGCCAATAAAATCTTGGATGAAAAATCGAGCAAATTCACCCTTCAAAATAAAGAAAACCTGCGAATAATTTTAGACCCGCTTCAGGAGAAAATCAAAAATTTCGAAAAGCGTGTTGAAGAAACCAATAAAGACAGCATCAACAACCATGCGATGCTTCGGCAACAAATTATTGGATTAAAAGAATTGAATGTTCAAATGAGCAAGGAAACTACTAATTTGACCAAAGCCCTAAAAGGCGATACGAAAATGCAGGGAAATTGGGGCGAAATAGTTTTGGAACGGGTGCTTGAACGGAGTGGATTAATGAAAGATAGCGAATATTTTGTACAGCAAAGTTTCAGCACCGAAGAAGGAAAAAGGGTGATGCCCGACGTTATCATTCACTTGCCGGGCAATAAAAAAATGGTGGTAGATTCCAAGGTTTCGTTGGTGGCGTATGAGCGCTACGCAAACGAAACTGAGGAAAGCGAAAAGCCGGTTCATTTGCGGAATCATCTTTTGTCCGTCCGTAAAAGGGTGAGCGAGCTAGGCGAAAAAAATTACCATCAATTATATGAAATGGAAAGCCCAGATTTTGTGCTGCTCTTCATCCCGATTGAATCTGCTTTTGCCATTGCTTCCATGGAATATCCGGCTTTGTATTCCGATGCTTTTGAAAAAAACATCATCATCGTTACACCCACTACTTTATTGGCAGTTTTAAAAACCATCGATAGTATGTGGCAAAATGAAAAACAAAAGCAAAATGCTGTGGAAATTGCCACCCAAGCCGGAAGGTTGTACGATTCTTTTGTGGCTTTAACCGAAGAACTTATAAAAGTTGGGAAACAAATAGGGACTGTGCAAAGCAGTTATGAGGGCGCAATGAAAAAGCTAACCGGGCAAGGAAATTTGATTAACCGAGTGGAAACATTAAAAAAACTTGGCGCAAAGGCCGGGAAACAGTTAGATCAAAAACTTTTGAACCGAGCGAGGGAAGAGGAGGATTAGGTTTTAAAAAATCCTATTTTTTGGTAACCTTAAAAGTAGATTGCATTCCTCCGGAAGTGACGGTAACAAAATACATCCCGCTTTTTAAACGGGCCATGTCGATCTTGGTGAAATTACCCCCGCCTTTATTTTGAGAAACCAAAGAGCCAAGCACGTTGTAGATTTTATAATTGTCCAGTTTATATATTGAAAAAATGGTCAATTGATCTACCACCGGGTTGGGAAAGAACTGAAGGTTTTTAATGAATTTTTCTTGTACAGAAAGGATTTCCACCACCGTAATAGTGCCAAACATGGAACCCGGGTGCACATTGCATTGATAATCATTTTCACCAACTTCCGTGAAGGTGTGGGAAAATTGCGTGCCTTGGCCGGTAATGATGCCACTGTCAAAATTTTCCTGGCTTCCGGCAACACTTGTAACGCTGTGCGGCATTGAACTGCCCCAAGTCCACCGAACAGTATCGTCAACTTCAATGGTAAGGCTGGCAGCAGGGCCGCTAACGCCTACTTGCCAAAGAATATCAAAAGTGTTTTGTGCTGAAATAAGTGAGGTTGTTAGCACGGCAAAAAAGAAAGTAATTTTTTTCATGGCCAACGGGTTTAAAATTTACTGCTAAATTACTTAATATTATTGATTTGCAGTTCTATTTTATTCAATTATTAACTATCTCGATATCAAGGATTTATTTGCTCAAGTACATCTTCCTTCGCGAGTAAAGTTCGTAGAAAGCATCATCCTTTAAACTGTCAATAAATAGAATGCTCTCTCCAGTACTTTTCATTTCGGGGCCCAATTGCTTGTTCACGTTAGGGAATTTATTGAAACTGAAAACCGGTTGCTTTATGGCATAGCCTTCCAGTTTTGGGTTGAAGTTGAAATCGGTCACTTTATTGACCCCAAGCATCACTTTGGTGGCATAATTTACATACGGTTCGCCATAGGCTTTGGATATAAAAGGCACGGTTCGCGAAGCCCTTGGATTGGCTTCAATAATATAAACAATATCATCTTTAACTGCAAACTGTACATTTATTAAACCAACGGTGTGCAATGCTTTTGCAATTTTGACTGTGTGATCTTTAATTTGTTGCATCACGAATTCCCCTAAATTAAAGGGTGGTAAAGTAGCATTTGAATCGCCGGAATGTATCCCGCAGGGTTCAATATGCTCCATAATACCAATGATGTAAACGTTCTCGCCATCGCAAATAGCATCGGCTTCTGCCTCAATGGCGCCATCCAAATAGCGATCTAAAAGCAATTTGTTATTTGGGATTTTTCGCAACAAATCCACTACGTGTTCTTCAAGTTCCTTTTTGTTGATAACAATTTTCATTCCCTGCCCGCCCAAAACATAGGAAGGACGAATCAATAATGGAAAATCCAATTGATCTGCTAAAGCTAAAGCTTCCTCGGTTGTTTCGGCAACCCCAAATTCGGGATAAGGAATATTGTTTTCCTTTAAAATATTGGAGAAACTTCCTCGGTCTTCGGCCAAATCCAAGGATTTGTAACTGGTGCCCATTATTTTTATTCCGTAGCGGTCCAATTTTTCGGCAAGTTTTAAAGCTGTTTGCCCACCCAATTGTACGATAACGCCTTCGGGCTTTTCGTGGCGGATTATGTCATAAATATGTTCCCAAAAAACAGGTTCAAAATAAAGTTTGTCTGCAACATCAAAATCCGTGGAGACGGTTTCAGGGTTGCAGTTTATCATGATAGTTTCATAACCCGCTTCGGAAGCCGCCAAAACGCCGTGCACACAACAATAATCAAATTCGATGCCCTGCCCTATCCGGTTTGGGCCGGAACCAAGAACGATAACTTTCTTTTTTTCGGTAACTATGCTGTCATTTTCGGCGTAAATTTTCCCGTCCGTGGTTTGCATATCGTTCTCAAAAGTGGAATAATAATATGGGGTTTGTGCTTTAAATTCAGCGGCACAAGTATCAACGAGTTTGAAAACCCTGCGAACGTTCAGCTCTTCCCGTTTATTATAAACTTGACTTTCCAAACATTTTACCATATGCGCAATCTGCCTATCGCCATAGCCTTTTTGCTTGGCTTCCAGCAATAGGTCCCGCGGAAGGGTTTCAATAGTGAATTTTGAAATTTCTTTTTCCAAAAAGTATAATTCCTCATATTGACGAAGGAACCACATATCAATCCGGGTTATTTCGTGGATACGGCTTAAGGGTATACCGATTTGAATTGCATCATAAATCACAAAAACCCGGTCCCAACTTGCATTTTTCAGCTTGTCAAGGATTTGCTCATAATTGGTATAGCTTTTCCCGTCTGCGCCAATCCCGTTTCTTTTAATTTCAAGTGATTGTGTGGCTTTATGCAAAGCTTCCTGAAAAGAACGGCCAATGCCCATCACCTCTCCCACCGATTTCATTTGAAGCCCTATCGTTTTTTCGGATCCTTCAAATTTATCGAAATTCCAACGTGGTATTTTAACGATTACATAATCCAAAGTAGGTTCAAAAAGCGCCGATGTGGATTTGGTGATTTGGTTGTGCAGTTCGTCCAAATGATACCCAATGGCAAGTTTGGCGGCAATCTTTGCGATGGGATATCCGGTTGCTTTGGAAGCCAAAGCCGAAGAGCGCGAAACCCGGGGGTTGATTTCAATGGCAATAATATCTTCTTTTTCATCGGGGCTAACAGCAAATTGAACATTACAGCCGCCGGCAAAATCGCCAATACTGCGCATCATTTTTATGGCCATGTCCCGCATCCGTTGGTAGCAGGTATCGCTCAAGGTCATTGCGGGCGCTACCGTAATAGAGTCGCCCGTATGAATGCCCATCGGGTCCATATTTTCAATGGTGCAAATAATCACCACATTATTATTCCTGTCCCGGAGAAGTTCCAATTCATATTCTTTCCAACCTACTAATGCTTTATCAATAAGCACTTCGTGGATGGGCGATGCTTCAAGGCCGTAGGTAAGCAAATCGTCAAATTGATCTTCGGTGTGCACAAAGGAAGCTCCAGTGCCTCCCAAAGTAAAGGAAGGACGGATAACAAGCGGAAAACCGAATTCTTGTGCAATTTCTTTTCCCTTCAAATATGAATTTGCAATTTTTGCTGGGGCCACGGGGATCCCGATTTTGTTCATCAAATTCTTGAACTTATCGCGGTCCTCGGTAATGTTTATGGCATCAATATCCACTCCTATAATTTCAATGTCGAAATCTTTCCAAATTCCTTTTTCATCAGCTTCAATGCAAAGGTTGAGCGCCGTTTGGCCACCCATGGTTGGCAATACTGCATCAATTTGGGGATGGTCTTTTAATATTTTAACAATAGATTTTGTGGTAAGCGGTAGAAGATAAATATGGTCTGCCATTGATGGGTCCGTCATTATCGTTGCAGGGTTGCTATTGATGAGAACCGTTTCGATGCCGTCTTCACGAAGGGATCGAAGGGCTTGGGATCCCGCATAATCAAACTCGCAGGCTTGGCCAATAATGATGGGGCCGGAACCAATTATTAAAACAGATTTTAGAGTAGTGTTTTTGGGCATTTTATTTCTTTTTCAGGATTTCAAAAATACGATACGTTAGGGTGCAAAAAAAAGGTGTCGCTTTTAAAAACAACACCTTTTATTTATATTTTATCAACATTATTTTTTGTGGCGGGTTTCAGAGGAAACTGAAAGTTTTTTTCTGCCTTTCGCCCGTCGGGCCGCCAATACTTTTCTACCGTTAACGGTTGCCATACGCTCCCTGAAACCGTGTTTGTTCCTTCTTTTTCTTTTTGATGGCTGAAATGTTCTTTTGCTCATTATAGTGTTCTTTAACTTCTGTGTCTTTTAATTCCATTGCTTCCCAAAGGGTACTACCTTAAAAGCCGGGTGCAAAAATACAACAAGTTTTTAGCTGGACAAACCTTTTTTTAAAAATAAACTTGAAATAAAAATTTTAACTAAAGTAGGCATAAAAATTATCTGATTTCAAAACCTGTATGGTATAAACATTAATTTCTAAGTGATGTTGATTACCTTTGCCCACTTTAAAATACAAAGGAAATGTTCAATAAAAATTTAAAATTGGTTTTGGTGGCATTATGCATTGCCGCAGGGGTTTGGCAAATAATTGAAGATTCAGTGGGGAACGGTATCATGCTGATTTTACTATCTTTCATGTTCGTTTTTCTTTATTATAAAAATGAAATTATTCTTTTGGCATTTTTAAAGTTGCGGAAGCAGGATTTTCCCGGGGCACAAAAATGGCTGGACAAAATAAAAAACCCGGAAGCTGCCTTAGTTACTAAACAACAGGGATATTATTATTACCTTAATGGATTGTTGGTTTCTCAAACCAATATGAACGCGGCCGAAAAATTCTTCAAAAAAGCCGAGGTTTTGGGATTGAACATGTCTGCTGATATGGCAATGACCAAACTGAACTTGGCCGGGATAGCGATGACCAAAAACCGAAAAAGAGAGGCCGAAACCCTGCTTGTTGAAGCCAAAAAACTGGATAAGCACAATATGCTGGGCGAACAAGTTAAAATGATGCAACAACAAATGAAAAAAATGGGACAGCCAAAACAACAATTTGGCCGCATGGCTCGAGGCGGGAAACGCTATTAATTTGATTCTTAATCAATTATTGTTCTTTTTTATTAGTACTTCAACGAGGTAATTAAACGCATTATCGAATAATTATTTTCGCGATACAAAACCATTATACTTTTGTCCTTGGTTACAACAGCTATTTATGGTGAGAAAACTACTTTACCTTTTTTTTCTTATTTCCTTTTCCTCCCATTCTCAAAATGTAGAGCATGAAATTTTGTTTTCAGAAGCCATTGGGGAAAATATAAAAAAATACACCAAAAATTCACAAAAAGCATATTCTGAAAATGATTTTGAACGTGCTAATTTTCTTTTTGATTCCTTAATTAACAACGTAATTAACGGAAGTTATCTTGATAATTTCAAAGTAAAAAAGCCAAGCGGAAAGAAAGTGGAATTCCATAATTTTGAAAAACCCGTTTTTTTAATGACTTATGCTTCGTGGTGCACCCCTGGGGTGGGTGAAATACCCGCATTAAACGAAATTGCCGAAAAATATTCTAAAGAAATCGATTTTGTGATCCTCTTTTGGGATTCAAAAGAGAAGGTAAAAAAAGTGGCCGGGGAGTACAGCAGAAAAATTCATATCCTTTACGTTGACGAAAAAGAAAACACCAACGGCCATGTGATTGAAATAATGAAGCACAGTTTGGGTTTTCCCACTTCTTTTTTTATTGATAAAACCAAAAAAATAGTGGATGTTCGCCGCGGTGCGCTTCATCCGTACAATGAAGAATATTCAATTTCATTCGAGCTTAACTACAACTCTTTTTTAAATGGAATTTCCCTCCTAAAAAATACCGGTTTAGAATCCAATAATGCATTGGTTTTAAAGGAAAATAAATAAATCACATACAAGAAAGCCTTACCAAGATTAGATTAAATTTTGTAATATCCCTTTTCGGGGATTTCTATAATATATTCTTTACCCGTTGAGTTTTTAAGGTAAGTGTCCCGAAGCCATGGGTTGTGCAATTTCAATATTTTATAATTTATCCCATTCTTTATGGCGAAATCAGCCAAATCTGTTATTTCAGTGGTAACGGTTAATTTACGAGTCGGGATAGATTTATATAAATCACTTTCTTTATAGTTAAAGCCATACTTTTTTGGATTGGAAAGAATTTCTTTGATTGCCAAAATTCTGAAAACATAGCGGCTTGTTTCGGTACCAAGCAACAAATCATAATAATCGTTAGCTTTTTGACGGTCCATTTGTTTGCTGATTCCTGTATTCCCAGCATTATAGGCCGCCGCCGCTGCAGTCCAGCTCCCAAAACGATCCTTGGATTTTATAAGGTATTCTGCAGCCACTCGGGTAGATTTTTCAAGATTATAGCGCTCATCCACATAATCGTTTATTTCCAAACCATATTCCTTCCCGGTGCCCGACATAAATTGCCAAAATCCGGAAGCCCCGGCCGAAGAAATAACGTTATCCAAACCGCTTTCAGCAACTGCGAGATATTTAAAATCGTCCGGAAGTCCATATTTTTTAAGTAATGGCTCTATTATTGGAAAATATTTATTTGCACGTTTAATTAGTAAAAGCCCGTTGGACTGCCAATAGGCATTCACCAAAAGTTCCCGGTCCATGCGCTCCATGATGTCGGGATTTTCCAAAGGAACAGGTTCGCCCGCAAATTCCATATTTTTAGGAAGTTCAAGGGCGTAAATATTATAATCGTTTAGGATTTTCTCATTGAAATTTTCCTCAGCGGTGGTTACTTGTACCGCTTGTATACTGAGGCCGCAGATTGCAAAAATCGCAATTGCCAGACCAATTTTCATCATTGTTTTCATGGTAAAAAATTTTTATTAAAGGTAAAAAAAAATAAATGGAGGAATGCCCAAATCAAGCGCTCAAAATTTGAAACAGTTTTTCAGAGATTTCCTTTCCTTTGGTGAGCAACATAACGTGTGTGCCACCTTTAATAATTTCGCAGTTCTGAATATTCTTAAGAGGAAAAACCGCATCCATATCGCCATGAATGTGCACTAATCCTGCCACTTCTTCCGTTCGGTTCCAATGTACCATGTTTTTTATTGCCCAATCCAGATAATTTTTATCACGAACGTGCAGGTATTCTTGATAGAGCTTAAGTCTTTTTGCAGATTTTGGACCTATGGCAAGCCGCGTAAGGTCCCCCATACTTACAACTAAACCCGTCGGAATAAGTTTATAAGCTTTGGTTTTCCTGGCAAATTTAAGCCGCGCGGGAAGTTCAAATCTTGTTTTTACACTGGAAATTATGATAAGTTTTTTCAAATTTAAAAAGGCTGACATTTCCTGCACCACCACCCCGCCAAAAGAAACACCTATCAAAATGGAGGCTGGGAATTTAATTTCAGCCGCCATTCTTTTTGAATAATCTATAATGGTTTCATTTATTTCGGGGATTAACCATTCAAGGATATGAATTTCAAATTTATCCTCGGGCAAATGGATATTTTTAAAAATTTCCTTCCCGGCAGCAAGGCCTGGCACAAAATAGACGTGGGTTTTATTTAAATCCATAAGCTTTTGCAAGGTAAAAGGGATTACCCAAAGATTATTCGTAAATTTACATGGCAAAGATAAATTAACTTTCAGCTATTGAAAATTTAAGCCATGAAGAAAATCCTACATCCCGCCAATACACGGGGAACAGCGGATTATGGTTGGTTGCAGGCCAGATATTCCTTTAGTTTCGGAAACTATTTTAACCCGGACCGAACTCAGTTTGGAATGTTGCGCGTCTTGAATGATGATACCGTGGCCGGGGGAATGGGTTTTGGCGCACATCCGCACAAGGATATGGAAATTATCACCATCCCACAATCCGGGGCGTTGAAGCATAAAGATTCCCTTAACAATGAAGGGATTATTGAAAGCGGTGAAATACAAGTAATGAGTGCCGGAAGCGGTATTGAACATAGTGAGGTAAACGCAAGCCAGAAAGAGGCATTACGATTGTTTCAAATTTGGGTTTTTCCAAATGAAAAAAACCTAGAACCACGTTATGATCAAAAAAAGATTGCCCCGCTTTTAAAGGAGAACCAATTTAGCATCATCGTGAAGCCAAAATTGGAAGCAGAAGAAGGCGAAGTTTGGATTCACCAAAACGCATATTTTAGCTTGGGCGAATTTTCAGAAACTACCGAAACCAAATATGTTTTAAAACATAAAAACAATGGCATTTATGTTTTCAATATAAATGGCAACGTTATTGCTGAAAATGAAACCCTTGACGAAAGGGATGCGGTAGGTATCTGGGAAACCGGGGAAATTTCTATTACCGTAGAAAAAGGTAGCAAGGTTTTGTTGATAGAAGTGCCCATGAATTAATAAAAAAAAATCCTCATGATAGAAGATGTTGAAATTACGGATAATACTTTTTTAAGACAATTTGAACTTGAAGTTGGCGATAACATGGCGCGTATCGAATATGCGTTGCAGGACAGAAAAATATTCCTCACCAAATATGAAATGCCTGAAGATTTGGAAGAACAAGGTTTCCGGGAAATTTTCATAAAGGCCGTTTTCGAGGAAGTTAAAAAGAGGAACATTCACTTGGTCCCCACAAGCCCAGAAGTAGCTTCATTTATGCGAAAAAACAGGAGGGTTTACAAATGCCTGCTTCCCGTTGGAATTAATATTTAAAAAAAAGCTTCTTCAAACAAGCCTTGCTTTTTAAACCAAATGCAATTCATTTACAAAATCAAACCTAACAGAGCCATCTTCATCAATTTCAGTTAAATGAATTTTATGTAAAGTATTTACCAATTCCGGATTCCAAGGGGTTTTTACTTTTACATAATTTTCAGTAAAACCGTGGATGTAGCCCAGTTTGTTTTCGCTTTCAAACAGTACGGTGCGTTCTCTCCCCAATTGTTTTTCATAAAAGGCACGACGTTTTTTTACTGATAAACCGCGAAGCATTTTACTGCGCTTGTTGCGAATGTTCATTGGCACTACACCCTCCATTTCAGTAGCTGCAGTATTGTCACGCTCTGAATATGTGAACACATGCAAATATGAAATATCAAGTTCATTCAAAAAAAGAAAGGTCTCTAAAAAATGTTCATCCGTTTCTCCCGGAAAACCAACAATTACGTCAACGCCAATGCAGGCATCCCGCATAACGGTCCTTATTTTAGCCACCCGTTCTTCATACAATTCCTTCATATAACGGCGGCGCATCAGTTTCAAAATTTGGTTGCTCCCGCTCTGTAAAGGGATGTGAAAATGGGGGACAAAAGTTCGTGAGTTGGCTACAAATTCAATGGTTTCATTGGTCAGCAAATTGGGTTCGATGGAAGAAATTCTCAATCTTTCAATGCCAGGGACTTCATCCAATGCTTTTACCAATTCCAAAAAAGTATGTTCATGCCTTTTGTTGCCGAACTCACCTTTTCCATAATCGCCTATGTTCACACCCGTCAAAACGATTTCCTTTATATTTTGCTTTGAAATTTCCTCAGCAGTTTTCAAAACGTTTTCCAAACTATCGCTCCGCGAAATGCCGCGTGCAAGAGGAATAGTGCAATACGTGCATTTATAATCGCAACCATCCTGTACCTTCAAAAAGGCGCGCGTACGGTCGCCGATGGAATAAGAACCCACGTAGAAATCGGCATTTTCGATTTCGCAGGAATGTACCTCCCCAACCCCGCGATTGCGATCAGGCTGACTTAAAAGGTCATTAATATAACTCGTAATCTTAAATTTTTCCGTCGCACCTAATACTAAATCCACTCCATTTACCTCCGCCAATTCTTGAGGTTTTAATTGGGCGTAGCATCCCACTGCTGCAACAAATGCATCGGGGTTGGATTTTTGAGCTTGCTTTACAATGGATTTAAAACGCTTATCGGCATTTTCAGTTACGCTGCAGGTGTTGATTACATAAATATCCGCTCTTTCAGAAAAATCGACGCGCTGGAAACCTTCAGCAGTAAAACTTCTTGTAATAGTGGAAGTTTCGCTGAAATTGAGTTTGCAACCCAAGGTGTAAAAAGCGACTTTTTTGGTAGCGTTCATTCTTGTATTTTTGGCAAGCAGCAAAAGTACAATTTTAAATTTTTACTTTTCAGGGCGGGAAATGAGTCAATCATTTCAATAAATCATAAAAACTTAACGTGAAAAAACTAATTTATATCTACCCTCATCTAACTTCCCGTTTCAAACCATTTTTACCAATAATATTTTTGGTTTTCCTTTTTTCGTGCAAAGAAAATACTACAAATACCGAAAAAAACCATTTGGTTTTCCGCTACAATGAACACGGTAATATTAGTTCGTTGGATCCAGCTTTTGCCCGAAACCCACAAAATATTTGGCCAACCAACCAACTTTTCAATGGGTTGGTCCAATTGGATGATTCTTTAAATATACTTCCAGATATTGCTAAAAGTTGGACGGTGAATGACACTACGCTTACTTATACTTTTACTTTACGAAACGATGTTTATTTCCATAAAAACCAATTCTTTGGAAAGGATTCAACTCGATTGGTAAAAGCATCGGATTTTGTTTACAGTTTTGACAGGTTAACCGATGAAAAAGTAGCTTCTCCCGGCAGTTGGGTACTTCAGAATGTGGAAAATTATGAGGCTGTAAACGATACTATTTTTAAAATAAAACTCCAAAAACCTTTCCCAGCCTTTTTGGGTTTGCTGTCCATGCGCTATTGTTCGGTGGTGCCAAAAGAGGCGGTTGAATTTTATGGAAATGAATTCCGAAGCAACCCTGTTGGCACCGGACCTTTTCAGTTTAAAATGTGGGAAGAAAACGTAAAAATGGTTTTTCGAAAAAATCCCAATTATTTTGAAAGGGACGAAAACGGGAACCCGCTTCCCTATCTCGAAGCTGTTTCTATTACCTTTTTGCCCGACAAGCAAAGTGAGTTTTTGCAGTTTGCGCAGGGTAAACTAGATCTTATTTCTGGTTTGGACAATTCTTATAAAGATGAAATATTAACCACAAAAGGTAAGCTCCAATCCAATTATGAGAATAATATCGAAATGATTACCGGCCCCTATTTGAACACAGAATATCTTGGGTTTTTTATGAAATCGAATTCCCTTGAAATAAAATCAAAAACCTTAAGGCAAGCCGTAAATTACGGTTTTGACCGCGTAAAGATGGTGACGTATATGCGAAACGGAATGGGGATTCCGGCCATCCATGGTTTTATTCCGAAAGGATTGCCGGGTTTTGACAATATTGAAGGTTATACTTTTCAACCTGAAAAAGCCCGAGAACTTATTACTCAATATAAAATAGAGACAGGCGATTTGAAGCCCGAAATCATCATTGGCACCAATAGCCAATATTTAGACCTCTGCGAATACATTCAGCGCGAACTCGAAAAAATTGGGATAGAAGTAACTGTGGACGTGATGCCGCCTTCCACCCTTCGTCAAATGAAATCAAGCGGCGAATTGGACATTTTCAGGGCAAGTTGGATAGCCGACTACCCCGATGCTGAAAATTATCTCTCGCTTTTTTACAGTTCTAATTTTGCGCCAAACGGGCCAAATTATATGCATTTCAAAAATGAAAACTTTGATAGCTTATATGTAAAGTCCCTAACCATTTCGGATATAGAATTGAGAAAAAAGCTATATACCAAAATGGATTCCATTATTATCGCTGAGGCACCGGTGGTTCCTCTTTTTTACGATATGGCGGTACGTTTTGTAAATAAAAAAGTGAGTGGGTTGGGCATAAATCCCCAGAATTTTTTGGTTTTGAAAAGGGTAAAAAAAGCGAGATAAAGTTTTAAACTTTATTGCAAACTCTCCTTGGCCGGCCTTAAAATTTTTAAGAAACTACTAGCTTGATTATTCCGAACGATCCAATAATGTGGCTCTCCCTGTAGTTTCAATGGCAAAACATGCCGAACGTTGCCCGGAATAACAAAACCACTTTCTGAAGGTGGCACCGCCTTGAAACCGAAAGCATTATCGCCCAACAAAAGTAACCCAATTGAGGCATCATACCTGCCAATTTGGGCATCGGTGCCGTATAAGTTACCGCCTAAAAGCATGTCCAATGCCCCATCATTATTTACATCCATCACTTCAATGGATTTTACCACGGAAATCTGGCTGTAAACGGGCAAAGTTTTTTGGGAAAAATTCATTCCTTTATTATTAATAAAAATGGAATGTTCAAATGTATTTGCTTTTAATTCGGTAGCATTTTTTAATTGATCTTCGGTGAAAATATCGGTAATGGTAGCATTTGCAAATTGTTGGTGCCGTGTAAATTTCTTTTTCAACATTATCATTTGATCTTGAATCCTATCGCGAAAATGCAGCGGATAACTTTGATCTGTATTGTAATATAAAAGTACGGGGTCCACAGTGCCGTTGTTGTCAAAATCGCTGTACCAAAGCGATGCCGGTTTTTTTTCGTTTGCTTTTATCAGGGAATTCAAACCTAAATTCCCCGCAATAATTTCGGGGAACCCGTCATTGTTCATATCTGCCACTTTTAGAGAATACCACCACCCCAAATTTTGATTCAGTCCCATTTCAGTGGTTACGTTTTTATACTTTTTATTTTCCATTTTGAATACGGAAATTGGCATCCATTCACCACTCACTATCAATTCAAAATTTTTATCCTTGTCCAGGTCTGCAAAAACAGCATCTGTTATCATTCCAAGATTTTCAAGACCTTTGCTCCATTGTGCCGTTATGTTGGTGTATTTTCCGTTGTCGTTCCTTAACAAATAACTCTTTGGGGTTTCCGGATATCTGCCGGGGGTTACTCGCCCACCGATGAAGAGATCTAAGTCACCATCGCCGTCAATGTCATGTGAGGCAACCATGCCGCCGCTGGTTAGCATTTGTGGCAAGGCATCCACGGCTTTTGAAAAATTCCCCTTGCCGTCATTAAAATAAATCCTGTCTTGGTAAAAAGGCGAATCCTTGAGCCGTTCATTGCCGCCACTAACTACGTAAAGGTCCATAAAACCATCGCCGTTGGCATCAAAAAAATGAGACGCTACATCTTCAAATTCCTTGTCCGATTCAAAGCCAGGAATTTTTTTCAAAACAAATTTCCCTCCTCTATCTTGAAGGTATAATTGGCTTGGAAATCCCATTGCCCCTCCGATGAACAAATCTTCAAGGCCATCCCCATTTACATCGGTTACTGATGCAGCAGGCCCTTCTTGACTGTATTTGTGGTGGAGCAAAGGTTCGCGCTTAAAATCTATATAATCGTTTTCGGAATGTTTTATAAGAGGATTTTTGCCCGATATAGTCTCAAAATAAACTTCATGACTGGATTTTTCTAAGGTGGAAGTCTGGTTTTTTGCAATGCGAAGGGTTTCGTTTGGTTTCGGATTTTCCGTAAACTGGGTCTTTCCATCGGGCCAAATGATTTCCAGTTTCACGATTTTTTTGTTTTCAGCAATTCCAAAGTGCAAGGCATGCTGAGAGGAAGATAAAAATCCGCGGGTGGGGTTGTATTGTTCCGTTAAAACCGAGCCATCGTTCAAATACGCTTTTGCGGTAGTGCCCAAGAAAACCTCGTTGGGATTATGTTCAAATTGGACTTTTAGA
>JBBQKI010000030.1:0-27466 GCA_038326725.1 Flavobacteriales bacterium | reverse complement strand
GAACCAGAGCCAACAATGTAGCCGCCATCTGAGGTTTGTTTCAATGAAATAAGAAAGTCATCACCTGCGCCACCAATTGTGTTTTGCCACATAATGTTGCCGGAACCGTCAATTTTTACGATCCAGATATCTATCTGGCCGTTGCTGTTTTCTGTTTTGTCGCCAGAGGCGTTTGAAGTTGAATAGCCGCCAAGGATGTAGCCGCCATCTGCGGTGGCTTCAAATACTGTTGAAAAATCGGTGTCACTGCCACCAATGGTGTTTTGCCAAATAATGGCTGGGTCTTGGGCAAAGGCTGTAATGATGCCCACTAATAATGCGAATAATGTAATTGAAGTTTTCATAATTTGGTTTTTTAAGGATTATATGAGTATATCGGGATGGGTGGTGAAATGTCATCACTGTTATTTTTGAAACACGGCTTAAGGGAACCACGAACCAAGACTTAATAGATGAAAGAATAAAGAACAAAGACGGATGCTGGAGGACGGATGCTTGATTACGGATGAAAACTGTTGGATAAAAAAATGCCCCATATTTCAGGGGCATTCCGGTTGTTGTCCAACCTCACAAGCTATTGAAAAATCATTGTTTTATAATCCTTAAAGTGTTTGATCCTTCTTTAGCAATACTCACTTTTACGAAATATGTTCCTGCGGAAACATTTATTTCTTGTTGTATAATTTTTGCCGAAGCATATTTTTCCGAAGAAATAATTTGCCCGAGAACATTTGAGATTTCAACCGTAACATCTGTATATTCCCTGCCAAGGTCCATGGTAAAGTTACCGTTTGTTGGGTTGGGGTAGAGGGAAAAGGAGCTGCTCAATTCATTATTTGAAACTCCCAAAACAGCCGATTGCATTTTATACACCCAATAATCCAAAAGACCTTGAGAGTTTTCGGTTTTATCACCTGAAATATCTGAACTTGATGAAGCTGCAACTACGAATCCCCCATCCTGAGTGAGTATAATATTTAAGGGGTCGTCCCTAAAAGCTCCACCAATCGTTTTTTGTCCTGTTATAGCGCCCGAGGAATTAATATTAAGAAACCAATTATCGGAATCCCCTTTTGAAGGATCTGTCTTATCGCCACCTATTCCAGAATAAGAGATGCCGGTAACTAAAAAATTTCCGCTGGTTAGTTCTATTAAATCTGTAAAAAAATCATCAAGACCACCACCTATGGTGTTTTCCCAGACGATCGTACCATTACTATCCAATTTAATAATCCAATAGTCATATAGTCCAAGAGAATTTTCAGATTTATCCCCCGAAGCTGGGGAATTAGATTGCCCACCTGCAAGATAGCCGCCATCCATAGTAGCAATTACTCTATATCCAGAGTCAACACTTGTACCTCCTATGGTATTTTCCCATTGTACGGCTCCATCGGGATTTAACTTTACTACCCAAAAATCAAAAGGACCAATTTGATTTTCCGACTTATCTCCAGATATATTTGATTTTGATGAACTATTAATGATAAATCCTCCATCATTGGCCAATGAAATTGCATTCGTATAATCACCGTCACTCCCGCCTATGCTATTTTGCCAAATAATAGTTCCGGCAGCATCGAGTTTAAGTGCCCAAATATCGGCATCTCCGTTTGAAGGATCTGTTTTTTCTCCTGAAACATTTGTAGTTGAAGTGCCCGCCACAATATAACCACCATCTAAAGTTTGTTGGCCTATGGGGTTATAGTCTGAACCGATGCCCCCATAGGTATGTTGCCATACAATGGTTCCGGTAGCGTTTAATTTTATGATCCAATAATCAAACCCACCTCTTGAATTTTCTGTTTTGTCCCCTGAAATATTAGAATCTGAGTCCGCTGTAATCAGGTACCCGCCATCCACAGTTTGGAAAATACTTCTCAAAATTTCTTCACCGCTACCACCAATGGTATTTTGCCATTCTATATCACCTGTTGCGTTAATTTTCACGATCCAGAGATCGCGACCTCCGTTGGAATTTTCGGTTTTGTCACCAGAAATATTGGAAAAAGAATCTCCTCCAATAATATATCCGCCATCGCTAGTGGAGCTTATTTCTCTAATTTCGTCCCTTTCGCTTCCGCCAATTGTGTTTTGCCATTGTATGGCAGGGTCTTGGGCTTGTACACCGAAAAAAATTCCGAATAATGCAAATAGTAAAGTAATTGTTCTCATTTTTTAAAATATTTATGGTTAATAATAGTACATCGAAATCCTGTTAGGGATTCAACTTGTTTTTAATTTCTAATAGTGCTGTTTCCAATATTTCTAACCTTTTGTTTACTTCAACTTGTTCATTTATTTGTGCTTTTAAAATAACATTTTCCTGAATCAAGTTTTCAATTTTGGCGTGTAATGCCTTTATGGACTGAACCATAATGGGATCATAATCACCATAGGCAGTTTGTAAATAACCAAGGGCATCTTCGGTAACTTTCTCTGGGAACACTTGTTGAAGTTCTTGTGCCACAAATCCATATTGAATGCCTTCTGGGCGTTTGGCACCTGTTTTATCATCATTCCACTCATAGGTTACACCACGCATCTTCAAAATAGATTCCAATGCTTTTTCCTCGGAAATGGTTTCGATATTCTTTTTTAGCCTTTTATCGCTATTTCCAACCCAAGCTCCTGCAGTTGTTTTTGAGGCTTCGCCTTCTACTTCAAGTATGTTTGTAGTGGGAACTCTGGAAAAACCTGTTTTGCCGTTTTTGAGCATGGTAAGTGCATTGCTTGTTCCAGTGACGGCATTTCCGTTACCTACCACAAAAATTCGGTCGGTTGGTATAGCAGTAGTGGTGCTCGCTTCGGTATAATTCAGATTATAGCTGCCGATTACGACTTCATTAAAAGATTTAGATTTGGTTTCAATACCTATTGCAACCCCATTTGCCCCACTTACAACGGAACTATTTCCAACGGCAAAACCATCGGTAGCGGCTGCTAATGTAGTACCATTATTAAGCGCTGTTGAATAGTCCCCATCAGCAATTCCTGCACTAGCAGCAAAAGCATTATCCCCATTAGCATCTGCGGCTAGTGCCACGGCATTTGTTCCTGTAGCACTGCCTCCATTACCAAAAGCTCCAGAGCTTAGTCCAGATGCAATTGCATTTTCTCCCAAAGCTACAGCTCCGGTTCCACTAGCTGTGGAGCTTTTTCCTATGGAAACAGCATTGGTTGCTGAAGCATTGGCTAAATTTCCCATGGCAATGGCGTTTACACCTCCTGATGAAGATGAATTTCCAACCGCAAAACCATCAGTAGCTATTGTTAGTGTTGTTCCTCTATTTAAAGCAGTTGAGTACGCCCCACCAGCAATTCCAGAAGTAGCGGCAAACGAGTTACCTCCATTTGCTCTACCATTTGACAGAGCCACGGCATTCACACCAACTGCGATAGCATTAAAACCCACTACGGTTGCATCTGCTCCAGAAGCTGTGGAATTTCTTCCTAAGGCAACAGAAGAAATACCAGAGGCGGTTGAATTTTTCCCAATTGAAACAGCATCATTCGCTGAAGCATTGGCAAGATTTCCCATTGCTATGGCGTTTGCAGCAGCAGCATTTGAAGAATCTCCCATTGCAAAGCCATTGGTTGCTGTTGGTTCTGTAGTTCCATTATTAAGTGCTGTTGAATAATCGCCATCTGCAATACCTGCACTGGCCGCAAAAGCATTATCCCCATTGGCATCTGCTGCTAGTGCCACGGCATTTGTTCCTGTAGCACTGCCTCCATTACCAAAAGCTCCAGAGCTTAGTCCAGATGCAATTGCATTTTCTCCCAAAGCTACAGCTCCGATTCCACTAGCGGTTGAACTTTTTCCTATTGAAACAGCATTGGTTGCTGAAGCATTGGCTAAATTTCCCAGGGCAATGGCGTTTACACCCCCTGATGAAGATGAATTTCCAACCGCAAAACCATCAGTAGCTACTGCGAGTGTTGTTCCCTCATTAAGAGCTGTGGAATAATTGCCGCCCGCAATCCCAGCCGATGCGGCAAAAGAGTTATTTCCGTTTGCGTTTGCACTTAATGATACTGCATTTTGGCCCAATGCATTTGCACTAAAACCAATCGCTACAGAGTTTATCCCTGAAGCAACTGTATTTTGACCTAGTGCTGTTGCTCCTGCAGAAGATGCTTCAGAATTTTTACCTATAGAAACCGCATTAGCTGCAGAAGCTTCTGCTAAATTCCCCATTGCAATAGCATTAACTTGGCTCGCAAGAGCTGAGTTACCAATAGCAACTCCATCTGTTGCTGCAGCTAATGTTGTTCCGTTATTCATTGCTATTGAATAATCACCATCAGCAATACCACCTGATGCTGATAAAGACACAATCCCATTTGCATTTGAAGCACTAAATGCTGTTGAATTAGCCCCCGTTGCACTAGATTGAAACCCAAAAGCTACAGAGTTTAAACCCACATTTACATCATTCCAGTCTGTTCCATTAGGTTGCCCTGCCCTAAAAGCAGCTTTACTTTTATCAAAATAAAATTGTGCTTGAGCCCCTCCTAAAATTGTGCTTCCAAAAACAAAATCGTCGTTTAAAATATCTGTTGTGTTCTGAACAATGCCAGCAAAACTCGTGAATTCCCCACTAGCACCTCCGCCAGCTTGCCAAGTTGCATTTCCGTTGGCATCACTGGTCAATACTTTACCAACTCCTTGTGTACCATCAAATATTTTTACCGTTCCAAGAACATCTAAGGTGGCTTGTGGATAAGGTGTCCCAACCCCAATAGAGCCGCTTTTTAATATCGTGAGCGCATTTGATCGTGCACCAGAGCTTGATCCGTTCGCAATGGAAAAAATACGATCGTTAGGATCATAACCCGTGGTATTATTTGGGGTATAAGTATCGTTGAAACTTCCCAATACCACTTCGGCAAAAGAAGGAGCCTCCAAACTATTGCCAATGGCTATGCTATTTTCTGCAAAGGCATTGGAAGATTGACCTATAGCGATTGTATTGTTAGCGAAAGCGGTGGCGCCTTGCATAGCAAGAGAAGCATTTCCGAAGGCATTGCCATTTACCGCAAAAGAAATATCCCCCGATGCAATACTGCCATTTCCCATAGCAGTTGCGTTTGTGCCAGAAGCAATGGTATTTAGACCGGTTGCCAAAGCATTTGTACCAGAGGCTTCAGTATTTTTTCCCATTGAAATGGCATCTATTGCCGAAGCCTCAGAGCCATTACCTATTGCTATAGCATTGGTTTGATCTGCAATTGTATTTTGTCCGATGGCGGTTGAATAATCTCCGCTAGCATTGGCAGATTGTCCCATTGCAGTAGAACCTTCACCAGAAGCTGTTGCGCCTTGAAAAGCTGTAGAGGAATTTCCAAAGGCAAAACCACTTACCGCAAAAGAAATAGCTCCCGATGCGATGCTTCCATTTCCAAAGGCAGTAGATGCTTCACCAGAGGCAATGGTGTTTTGGTTAAAAGCACTGGAATAGAGACCCACATTTGCATCATCCCACTGACTATTATCTGCAACCCCCCCCCGAAAAGCACCCTTTGCTTTATAGAAATAGAAACGGCTATACCCGTCTGGACCAATATTATTTAGATCATTGCTTCCTATCACAAAATTATTGGTCACGAAGGTGTCATTGAAGATGGTATTCCCATTTGTGGAAAATTCATCTGTTCCGCCTCCAGGACTGGAGATGCTCGTCCAAGTTCCATTGTACGAGTACACCCCAGGGCTATTATCGATTTGATACACTAAGAGTCCTGTGGCAGGAGTAGCAATTGCATCGCGTTGTGCTTGAGTCATCCTTGGAATCAAGATTCCAGACGTGGTACTGTTAATATCTAAAGCCGATGAGGCTTCAGGGGTTATGGTGCCAATCCCAACCTGTGAAAATAGTACAGTACTGAAAGCTAAGGCACAAAGGGTAAATAAATTTTTCATAATATTTGGTTTAGCATTAATTGAAAAATCTTTTGAAAATTGCACCAACAGGTCAGGCAACAGTTTCTAATGGTTTAACGGAAGTATTAAAAAAGGTCATCACTGTTTCGGAAAAAAGATGAAAGAATAGAGAAAAAAGAAAATAGACTGATGTCAGATGA
Source organism: Flavobacteriales bacterium (assembly GCA_038326725.1). Lineage (GTDB taxonomy): Bacteria > Bacteroidota > Bacteroidia > Flavobacteriales > Flavobacteriaceae > JBBQKI01. The sequence continues at coordinate 21,379 of JBBQKI010000030.1, read as the reverse complement.
CGGAGGCTGGAAGCTCAAGTGTTTTGAATCCTGTACCTCGGCTACGCTCGGAAACCTTAAATCTTTAATCCTAAAGAAGCTTGGATATTGTCTTAAAGAGTGGTTATGATTTTGAAATTTTCTTTCTTTTCAGAAGAAAAAGAATAAAAACAGCTAGCAGCATTAGCCCCGCAACCCACCACCAAAGTGGATTGAAACTATGTTGCAATTCTATGGGAGCGGTGTCGCCAATCAATACCAGACCTGCCCAATATTGTGGGGAAGCTGCGCGTCCTTCGGCAGTGGAGAGGTATTTTAACTTCGCCTTTTTAAGGGCTTCATCCTTCGGAAGTCCTTCTGCGAGGAAATCATAAAAATAGCCCACTATCTGTGTGCTGGAAATCTCATCGATTTCCCATAAGGTAGTCAAAATACTTTCGCTGCCCGCGTAATTAAAAGCATGGGCAAGAGAAATCATTCCTTCACCAGGTTGATAGGTTGGTTTCCCGGTTTCGCAAGCTGTAAGGATGGCGAGATTTGAGGAAAGGTTTGTATTGTAAATTTCATAAGTGTACAGGGAGTTTTCATCATAATCGTTCAATCCATCGGGGGTTTTTGCGAAAATGAGGCGGGAGAATTCCGGACTTAAATTGTTGCTTTCGCCATGGGTGCCAATATGAATTATTTTGTGTTCCCCAGCATTTTCCTTAAAGACTGCTTTGGAAGCATTTTCATTTAAAAAGGAAGTGCCATCGAAAATTCTGGAATAATTTTGGGCAAGTTCAACACTACTCGGTTGTGATAAAAGCGTGAGATAGGTAGCATCTTTGTTTATAGAATCGGTAATACTGATTTTATATTCCCGTTTCATTTCTTTGCTAAAACCTGGGGCGAAAGCCACAAAGTTTTCTGAAAACATTTTTGGTTTTTGATTTTCATTCAAAAGCAACAAACTAAAGTTGTACGAAATGGTATGCCTCGCCAAAAGACTATTGGTAGCGAGTTCTTGGTAACTTTTTATTTTGACGGGAGTAAGGGTTTCGAAACTCAAATTAAAAAGAGAACCATCCGGGACAATAATTATTTTTTGGGTGTTTATTCGGTCTTCCAAAGGTTTCCAAAGTTTAGCATATAGTTCAAAGAGTAAAATAGCTTCTTCTTCCAAGGAAGGTTGTGGCTTATTTAAATACGCTATATGATTTTTAATGGGCTCATAATCTATTTTTACCAAGTTTCGATTTTTCTTATCCAAAATCATGGCGTACAGAACTTCATCAATAAATAAATAGCGGATAACTGTAGTGTTTTCGGGTATGTATTTTTGAAGGTCTTGAAGAGAAACGTCCAAGGAGGAATATTTCATGTTGTAATATTTGGGGAAAGCGGTTTTCAGCGAGTCTAAAAACAAATTGTATTGCTCGCTTGCAATAAGATACTGTTGGAATGTCTCGGTAGAATCTTCGGAATGTTTGAAGGCGGTGGCAGCTTTCTTTAATTTGATTTCCCTTTTGATTATTTTTTCTGGAACGTTTTTAAAACCTATATCGTCCTGCAACATCAATTTGGAACGGATGCTATAATAGATGCTATTTTCGTGGAGATCTATTAGTTTGGTGAGGTATTTTTTATTGTTAGTGAGGGAATACAAATCATTGTAAAGTTGTTTTGTGAATCCGTAAAGACCAAAAAAATTGGAGTACAGCACATTTACGTTATCATCCTTTGAAATCATGGTTTTCTGTTCCTCAAGAATTTTGAAAGCACCGTCCATATTTTTCAAAAGACGTTTCAAAAAAATGGAATCTTTTGAAGTATTTTGTTTGTAAAGCGCTTTAGATTGCGCTAAAATCAGCAAAGGTTTTTTATAAGTTAATTGTAAGGCGTCGAGACTAGTACTTTTATTTTGTGTGCGGGCATTAATATAGTCTATTCCTTTTTCGCTCCATTCCAAAACTTTTGGGTAGTCGCCAATTGTGTAGTACACTTCAGCAAGGTTCAACATATGCGAAACGAGATCGCTATTGTTCTCGCCTCCATTCATTTTTAAGTAATTATAGGCATTTAAGGAAGTGGCAACAGCGGCTTCACTTTTACCGTTGTTTGCTAAGAATAGACTTTTATCCATTGCAAAATTCAAATAGCTATCGTCCAGATTTTCGCCAAGAGCATTTTTGTATAATTTTTCGGCATCGAAATATGATTTTTCAGCCATCTCAATTTTACCTTTTATAGCGTAGCAACTTGCAAGATTGGCGGTAGCGATTGCTTGCCAATACAGATCTGGACTTGAATCGGATTCGTAAATTGCAAGTACTTTTTCCAAAGAAACAATGGCTTTGTTTGTTTCCTTTAAAGCCATTTGTGATTGGGCCAATAAAATAAGGGCGCGGGGAATCTCAGGGTCACCTGGGGGGTATAATTGATCTCTATTATCGTAAATATATGCCATAAGTTCATAAGCGCGATTCACGTGGCCTATGTTAGTATAAAGGGAGCCAAGGTTTGAAATACCGGTCCATTGCAGTCGTTTAGCGCGGGAAACAACTCGTTCTTCTTTTGATTCCTTTATAACAAAAGAACAATCCTGAATAAGTTTCTCCAAGGTTTGTATTGATTCTGAAATTTTACCACGTGCCTCCATTACCAAAGCCATATTCAGTTTAATGCCAGAAGCCGAATACACTTTATAAACGGAATCACCTTCTATTTTTTGTAAGGTCTTTATGGCATTTTCAAAAAAGTATTGGGCACTGTCCAATTTTTGGGAACGCCACATCATAATTCCAAAAAAATTGTTGACATCAGCAATTTTTTTATAGTTTTTCTCTTTAGATTTTTTGAGATTAGAAAGTGCTTTTTTGGCCTGTAGGTTGGCATCCACAAATTTCCCCGATATATAATAAGAATAGGTAAGGGCGTATTGAGCCTCGCCAATTTCATTATAGGTGGCATCAGGGACGGTAAGTATTGTGTTGAGTGATTCTTGGGTGGCATTGAATGATTTCTGGATGTCGCCCGATTCTTCATAAAGTTGGGAAAGTCCGTATAGCGCTTTATGTTCTGCGCGTTTGGATGCTCCGAGAATTTTGAGGTTTTCAAAAAACTGTTCGGCCTTTCTGGCGGCATCTATCGGGTTGCTTTTTAAGAGGGCAACTTTCCCCACGTACACGGTGAATTGGGCCAGGGAATCTATTTGTTTCGCCTGTTTGAAAATTGTAATTTGAGATTGAAGCGCGGAATCTGCCTGCTTTGTTTGTTCATTTATTAGATAAGAATCCAATAATTTGGTGCCGGTGCGTATTTCACCTTGAGCAGTAGATTTTGTTGGGGAGAGCAAAACTATAAATGCAATCAATAAACAAAACTGGTAGTATTGCCCCATATTGATATTTTCTTTGAAATATACCAATAATTTCAGGTTATTAAAAATCGTCAATAAATTTTTAGATAGTAAATTATAGAAATATTAAAATGAAGAGTAAAAAAATTGAATCAATAATTTAATACTGGAATCTTAAATTATTCAAGCTCCTGTAACAACTTTGTATTACGATCTGAAGGATTTTTGCTTAGTAACTTTTTGGCTTCTTCAAATTTCTCTTCCTTTATTTTTGCCAATGCGGCATAATATGCGGCGTCCTCTTTAAAGATGCCTTGCTGGAAGCGGTCTTGGTTTTCTAGGTATTCCAAAGATTTGGCCGAATTTCCCTGCGCCAAATGGGCAACTCCCAGAAAGTAATTCAACGTATCATTTTCTTGATTCGTCTGCCATAAAACTTGCCATTGTTCAATTGCATTCTCGTAATTACCTTGCTTATAATCCACCATTCCTTCATAAAAGTCTGCCGAATTTGTGGCGCCCATTTTTAGCGGTAGCCCAATGTCTGGCTTAAAGTGTTTTGCAAATATTTGTTCAGAAGTGGAGTTGCTTTGCATCATCCAAAAAATACCTAAAACTGCAGCCATTACAGCGGCTATGGAATACCAAATAATCTTCGAATTTGAATTGTGGGTAGGGAGGGTTTTTATATTTGAACTTTTTTCAGTAACTGACTGATGGCTGTGAAATTCTTTAATTTTCGATTGCCGAATGCTATCCTCAATTTCTTCCCTTACTTTTTTTATGTGTTCTATTTTTTCTTCCACATCTGGGATTTGGGTAAGTTTTTCATTCCACAATGTTGCATTATCCGAAGCCCCATTTTGGTCCAGATAAGTTTCAATTGTGTCCCATTCTAGGGGCGTAATTTCAATTTGGGAATTCATATTTAAATTTATTTTTTACCGACTACCGACCACCGACTACTTTTTTCAAAAGCCAATTCCTTTAATTTTTGAATACACCTGTATTTCTTATTCTTTGCCGAGGCTTCTTCCATATCAAGACTATCTGCTATGGTTCTAAATGACATTTTATTGAAATAGAACAGTGTGAGTAGCTCTTTGCAGGCTTGTCCAAGGTTTTCAAAAGCGGTCAACGTTATGCTTAATTGTTGTTCCTTTTCGTTAGTGTCATAGTTTAAGGTTGTTTCATCAGCTTCAAGCTGATACAATTTTTCATCTATTGATGTTGTTTTTCTTTTTGCCACAGCCCTTGTTTGGTCTATCCATTTATTTTTTGCTATTGTAAAGAGATATGCCTCCACTTCCGCTTTATTTTTTGGACTGAAACTTCCAGTACTTAATTTTTTCCAACAAACGAAATACGCTTCCTGAAAAACATCTTCGGCATTGAATATGGTTCCGCCGTTTTTAAGGATGTAATATTTGGTCTTCGGATATTCAGTGATATAAAATTCTCTTATTGGTATCTCCTCATTGTTTTTGAAGGCATCCAATAGTTTAAATTTTCCTTGAGTTAGCGTATCTTCCATAGAAATCTATGGAAATATACAATTTTTAACTTAAAATTTCTGAGCAATCAAATTTCGATTAATATGAATATTTGATGAGATAACGGAGATTGAAAAAAAGGTCATCAAAAAAAGAGAAAAAAAACGAAGAGTGAAGAGGAAATAGCGAAGAGGCAAATCGAAACGGGGTTTATTTTTGGTTTAGGGTTAAAAAAAATGCCCCATATTTCAGGGGCATTCCGATTGTTGATACAACCTCACAAGCTATTGAACGATCATTGTTTTATAATCCTTAAAGTGTTTGATCCTTCTTTAGCATTTAACTTATATCGAAACAACCCCATTATGTCATCACTTTAACCTAAAAGAATTCTACTTTTGCATTACTATTCTCAAATTATGGCTGAACACCGTTTTATTGTTTGCAACTATTCCCATAAATTATCTACTGGAACCGTTTCTTGGCAATCGCCCAGCAACATTGCCTTGGTAAAATATTGGGGAAAGTATGGCGAGCAAATGCCGATGAACGCTTCCATCAGTTTTACTTTGAATAATTGCAACACGAAAACTTCGCTGTCTTTTGAAAAACGCTCCTTCGCTAGCCCACTGCGCCGAGGTGGCTACGAAGGCCGTAAAGCTTCGGAGCAAGAAGGATTTGATTTTGAAGTTTTTCTTGATGAAATAAGAGAAGAAGGCTTTGAGCCGAAAATTCAGAAATTCTTTGAAAGAGTAGAAGTGTATCTACCATTCCTGAAAGATTTCAAATTTAAAATAGAGACTTCCAACAGTTTTCCGCACAGTAGTGGTATTGCCTCCTCAGCCAGCGGAATGAGTGCTTTGGCGCTTTGTTTGATGGATATGGAACGGCAAATGCAACCTAATATTACGGAAGAATATTTTATTGAAAAAGCTTCTTTTCTTGCACGTTTGGGTTCGGGTAGCGCTTGCCGAAGTTTGGAAGGCCCGTTGATTGTTTGGGGCGAACACCCAGAAATTGAAGGAAGCAGCAATCTTTTCGGCACAAAATATCCATTTGAAATTCACGACAACTTCAAAGATTATCAAGACACCATTCTTTTGGTTGATAAAGGCGAAAAAGAGGTTAGTAGTACCGTGGGGCATAACCTAATGGTAAACCATCCTTTCACCGAGCAGCGTTTTAAACAAGCTAACGATAATCTTTCAAAATTGATTCCCATTCTAGAAAACGGCGACCTTACCGAATTTATTAAAATTGTGGAAAGTGAAGCATTGTCTTTGCACGCGATGATGATGACCTCGATGCCCTATTTTATTTTGATGAAGCCAAATACTTTGGAAATTATTAACCGGATTTGGGTTTTTCGCCAACAAACCGGTGCCAATATTTGTTTTACGTTGGATGCCGGGGCAAATGTCCACCTTCTTTACCCCGAAAACGAAAAAGTCCAAGCCTTAAGTTTTATTGAAACAGATCTAATTCAATTCTGCAAAAACGGTGAAGTCATATTTGACGAAGTAGGTCCTGGGTCATTTGAATTATAGCAACCAAATTAATCTTCAACATTATATTCTGTCCAGGTTTGGTTGTTTACGTTTTCGTCTTGGTTTGGGTTGTAAAGAGAGTTATCGCTTTTTATATATTCCCCATCGCTGTTCATCCAATATTGTTTGCTTCCCGATTCCACTTTATAGGTTTGCCCAGTATTTGGGTCGGTAACATTGGTGCGGTCGTTAACGTAGTCGATGAATTGTTCGTGGTTCCGGTCGCCGGAGGCTTGATTTGCCCTCCAATTTTCCATGTTTTGATCCATCGCAGCCATTCTTGAATTATGATTTGCGGTATTTTGATCGCCAAAAGCTTTTATCCCAGCCATCCGTTGTTCGTGGCCAGCATTGCTTTGGGCGGCCATTTGCGCATCCTGCCCGTTAACGTGGGCCAGCCATTGGGGGTTTATTTGCCTGTTCAAAATACTGTTCAAATAATATTGTTTGGCTTCCTGAAAATATGCCTTTGGGGCTTCCAAAATAGAGTAAGAATAACCCCAGTTTACCAAATTTTCCGAATAGCTGACGTTATGGTGAAGAACCGTTAAAAAGCTTTGCCCGTCCGGGTCTTCCCATTCAATGCCCATTGCACTGAAGGTTTTTTGGGTTGGCACCGATTGATAAAACTGCGAATTGATGTTTTGATCTAGGGCTGCAATTTGAGGCAACGGGTATTTATCGGTCATTTTGCGGTTTATTTTTTTTGCATATTCCAAAAAATCCGGGAGGACTTCTTCAATTGATTTTGGGGCCATCATTTGCGTTCCGCTTTGTTGATAAATTTGAGCCATGTAAGGATCGTTAGTGTAGGTGAAGTAAGCGCCCCTGTCCAAATGCACCTTTATCCCGTTTGGACCGGTAAAAGCAAGTTTGCCGTCGTTCATTAGTTGCCAGCTTGCCGGAAGCGGAATACGTTCGGTAACCATTCCGTTTCGGGTATCTAGGATGTCGAAGTACACCAGTTGAGCCGAAGCTGGGTTATTTTCGGAATTTTGGTTTGAGTCCATAAGTTGTTCGTTTTGAAATAATTCGGTTTCCCCATTGCGGTTTCCTGAGTTGCATGAAACCAATAAAAGGATAAGTGAAACGAGGGTGAAGAAAAGCTTTAGAGTTTTCATGTTTTGGATGTTTAGGTCTTATGTGTAAACATCGGCAAAGGTTTTGAAATGTCATCAAAAAGATGTGAGCCGTTATTTTCGGGTTGCGTTAGCAGTTTATTTTAAAAATCCGATTTTTAAATATTTCATAAAACCCAAAACTGGCAAATAATTATAAATCAAAAACCGTTACATTTGCACTTCCAAATACACATAAAACTGTAACTGTCAATATGCGAGGCCCCCTCTTTTACTCAAAAATTTTACTTTTCGGAGAATATGGTATTATTAAAGATTCAAAAGGCCTTTCCATTCCCTATAATTTCTACAAAGGCGCTTTAAAAATTGACAAGCATCATTCTATTGCAACAAAAAAATCAAATGAGGGTTTACGCTTATTCGCAAAACATTTGGAAACCCTTCAAAAACAAGAGCCCAATATTGTTTCATTTGATTTGAAAGCTTTAAATGAAGCTATCCAAAACGGCCTTTATTTCGATTCCAGCATCCCACAAGGTTACGGTGTTGGCAGTAGCGGTGCTTTGGTGGCGGCAGTTTATGATAAATATGCTAATGAAAAAATCACCGTTCTTGAAAATCTGACTCGCGAAAAATTGTTAAAATTGAAAGCCATTTTTTCCGAAATGGAAGCTTTCTTCCACGGAAAATCCTCTGGCCTTGACCCTTTGAACAGTTACTTAAGTTTGCCAATCCTTATCAATTCCCAAGATAACATTGAGCCAGCTGGTATCCCCTCACAAACCGAAAACGGTAAAGGCGCAGTGTTTTTGCTTGATAGTGGCATGTCCGGTGAGACGGCCCCAATGATTCATATTTTCATGGAGAACATGAAACAGGAGGGTTTCCGAAACATGTTAAAGGATCAATTTGTAAAACATACCGATGCTTGTGTGGAAAATTTTCTACAGGGCGATGTAAAAACCCTTTTCGGAAATATAAAAAAACTTTCAAAAGTGGTGCTTGAGAATTTTAAACCTATGATTCCGAAAGAATTTCACAAGCTTTGGAAGAAAGGTTTGGATAGCAATGCATACTATTTAAAACTATGCGGCTCCGGTGGTGGTGGTTATATGTTGGGTTTTACTCAAGATATTGACAAAGCACGTATAGCCCTGAAAAATTATAAACTGGAAGTGGTTTATAGTTTTTAGTATTTCTTTACCCAATAACAGTTACGTAATTTTCGTATTTCTGTAATCCATAAATATATGTTCAGCAGAAAACAAAAACTCTTGTTCCTAAAGTTTTTTAGCCTGTTTTCCATTGTTCGTGGCTATAATATTTTGGTAATCGTCTTGGCGCAATACCTAACTTCAATTTACATTCTTGCCCCACAGCTTCCCGTAAAAAGCATCCTTTTTGACCTTAACTTGTTAATGCTCGTTCTCGCTTCTTCATCAGCCATTGCAGGGGGTTATATCATCAATAGTTTTTACGATAGCGAAAAAGACCTCATCAATCGACCAAGAAAAACAATGCTCGATAAAATTGTGGGACAGGAAGCAAAACTTTCCGGTTATTTCATCCTGAATTTCCTTTCGGTAATATTTGCGAGCTATGTTTCTTTTAGGGCCGTACTTTTTTTTTCCATTTATATTTTTGCCATTTGGTTCTATTCCCATAAATTAAAAAAATATCCTTTTATTGGAAATATTACCGCTGCTGTGCTGGCAATTGTTCCATTCTTTGCAATTTTTGTGTATTACGGAAATTTGGAATTGGTCATTTTTGTACACGCTACTTTTTTGTTTTTGATAATCTCTATGCGTGAACTGGTAAAGGACCTTGAAAATTTACAAGGAGATCTTGCCCAAAACTATCGAACCATTCCCGTGGTTTATGGTGAAAATGTTTCAAAGAAAATGTTGACCATTTTAAGTTTACTCACGTTGGCGCCCATTTTTCTGCTGATAACTAAATTTGAGATTGGCCAAATGAATTATTTTTTCTACGGAAGCATTATTGCGTTGGTTGTTTTCCTTATAATTTTATGGAATTCCGCAAGAAAACTTCATTACCTGTTTCTTCATAATATTTTAAAATTGATAATAGTTATTGGGGTTTTCAGCATCGTACTGATTAATGTGGAATTGCTTCTTAACAGATTAAGATTTTAGAATAAACCCAAGTATTTAAAAGTTTACTATTCAAAACTTCAACTTTAAATCTGAAACCTTAAACCTTGAACTTAAACCCTATCTTTGCAAAAAAGAAATTATGAGCAGGCACGACAATTCAGATAAAGGAAAGCCATCCGGCCGCGGAAGTGGCAATCTGCGAAAACGCAGCGATTCGCGGGGGAACGCTCCACTGAAAGGCGAGAATACGAAAAAGCCCAACAGCAGGTTGAGCAATGCCCCTTCAAAACCCGGTAAATCTTTCCAGAAAACGGAAAGTGCAGAAATAAAACCGGCCAAACCTACACCAAAACCGGGTAATCCCAGTGACGGTATTCGTTTAAATAAATATATCGCGAACAGCGGTATTTGTTCCCGCCGTGAAGCAGATACCTATATTTCCACCGGTCTTGTTACTGTGAATGGAAAAGTGGTCAATGAAATGGGCCATAAAGTTCAGTTAGCCGACGATGTGCGTTTTGATGGTCGCCGGATTAACCCCGAGCCAAATACTTATGTTTTGCTAAACAAGCCCAAAGGTTTTGCAACCACCAACAGCGAGGGCAAAGGCCAAACCGTGATGGATCTTGTGGCCAATGCTACCACCGCCCGGATAAAACCGTTTGGGAGATTGGGCCGAAATGCAACGGGACTATTGCTTTTTACAAATGATGATGTGTTCCGGGAAAAATTCACCAAAAAGGGAATGACCCGACTTTTTCACATAGAACTGGACAAAAACCTAAAAGCCTCGGATCTTAAAAAATTACGTGAAGGACTTAAAATTGATGGAAAAGAAATTTCAGTTGAAGATGCCAGCTACGTGGACGATGCCCCAAAAAAAGAAGTTGGGCTGAAGATAAAACACACCGGAAACAGTGTAATCAGAACCATTTTTGACCATTTGGGCTACGACGTTATTAAAGTGGATTGTGTAACCATGGGGCCGCTCACAAAAAAAGATTTGCCCCGAGGACGTTGGAGGCACCTTACAACGCAGGAAATGAGCATGTTCAGCATGATATAGGCCGGAAGCTAAATTATTATTAAGTTTACCTCTATTTAAAATTTTTTTGGCATTTTTGCGATAGCATTCATTCAAATCATTGTTTTTTAAATTGAAAACAACATTTATAAAATCGATAGTATTTTCTTCTCCCGTTTTGGGCAAAAATTTAATTTCCTTAAAACAATAAATTTGTTTATTCAAACCATTTTTTCAAAGTTAATTTTTTGTTATATACCCTTTGTTTGCAAAGGATTGGTTTTTAAAATTCATAATTTTCACTATGCAACGAAACTTAAATAATGAACACTAAGTACATTGATCTAATAAACCAGACCTATTATTTCCCGCAGGAAGAATTTACTTTGAACGAAGAGGGGCTCGAATTTCACGGCGTCGATTTGATGAAACTGGTTGAAGAGTACGGCGCGCCTTTAAAGTTCACCTATCTTCCAAAAATTTCCGATAATATAAACCGAGCAAAAAAGTGGTTTTCCCAAGCCATTGAAAAAAATAATTACAAAGGCGATTATTTATATTGCTATTGCACAAAAAGTTCACATTTCAAGCACGTTTTGAATGAAGTTTTGAAAAACGACATCCATATTGAAACCTCTTCGGCATTTGATATCGATATTGTGGAAAGCATGAAGGCATCTGGAAAAATAACAAATCAAACCTATGTAATCTGTAACGGTTTCAAAAGAGACAAATACATCACCAATATTGCACGGCTGATTAATGATGGCCACGAAAACTGTATCCCCATCATTGATAATTACGAAGAAATAGAGCTGCTTTCCGATGAAATAAAGACAGATTTCAAAGTGGGCATCCGCATTGCTTCGGAAGAAGAACCAAAATTTGAATTTTATACTTCCCGGTTGGGGATTGGTTATAAAAACATCATCCCTTTTTACGAAGAACAAATAAAAAACAATGAAAGGGTAGAACTGAAAATGCTGCATTTTTTCATAAATACAGGTATCCGCGACACAGCCTATTATTGGAACGAACTTGTGAAATGTTTGAAAGTATATGTGCGGTTGAAGAAAATTTGCCCTTCGTTGGACAGTTTGAACATTGGCGGTGGTTTCCCCATAAAAAATTCATTGGCGTTTGAATATGATTATCAATATATGATTGACGAAATCATAAATCAAATAAACATTACCTGCGCAGAGGCGGAAGTTCCCGTTCCGCATATATTCACGGAATTTGGTAGTTTTACCGTTGGCGAAAGCGGCGGCGCCATTTATGAAATCCTTTATCAAAAACAACAGAACGACCGTGAAAAATGGGATATGATCAATTCCTCTTTCATCACCACTTTGCCCGATACTTGGGCCATCAGCAAACGTTTTATTATGCTTGCCGTGAACCGGTGGAACGATGAATATGAACGGGTATTATTGGGCGGACTAACTTGCGATAGCGATGATTATTACAATAGCGAGCAGCATATGGCAGCCATCTATTTACCCAAATTCCGAAAGGAAAGACCACTCTATATCGGGTTTTTCAATATTGGGGCATATCAGGAAACCATTGGCGGTTTCGGGGGGCTACAACACTGTTTAATACCTTCGCCAAAACATATCCTTATCGATAGGGACAAAAACAACAAGATTACCACCAAATTATTTGCAAAAGAACAAACAAGCGAGCAATTGCTAAACATTTTAGGTTATGAGCACTAAAACGTATGCCGGGATCCCACAGAAAAATGCGGTCCTTGAAACATCAAAAATTGTATTGATTCCTGTACCGTACGACGGCACAAGTACTTGGCAAAAGGGTGCGGACAAAGGTCCCGAAGCTTTTTTGCATGCTTCGGAAAACATGGAGCTTTACGATATTGAAACCAATTCGGAAGTTTATAAACAGGGTATTTACCTTGCGGATCCCGTTTCTGAAAAAAGTTCCCCGGAAGCCATGGTCGAAGCCGTGCACAAAACTACGAAAGAATATATAAAAAAGAATAAGTTCGTCACCATTTTTGGGGGTGAGCATAGCATTTCAATAGGCACCATCCGGGCATTCAATGAATGTTTTGATGATATTACGGTTTTGCACATAGATGCACATGCAGACCTTCGGGAAGATTTTCATGGCAGCAAATGCAACCACGCCTGCGCGGTTTATGAAGCCAGCCAAACTACAAATCTGGTTCAGGTTGGAATCCGCAGCATGGACATTGCTGAAACCCGCGTGATGAATGATGAAAAGGTTTTCTTCGCGCATGATATGGCAAAAGACGAATATTGGATAGATAAAGTAATTGAAACTTTGGGAGATAATGTTTTTATCACTTTTGATTTGGACGCTTTCGATCCTTCTATTTTGCCCTCAACGGGAACTCCTGAACCCGGTGGCCTTTTTTGGTACGAAACCCTCGATTTCCTAAAACAGGTTTTTGAAGAAAGAAATGTTATTGGTTTTGACATTGTTGAACTTTGCCCAAATCCAGTTGATAAAGCTTCAGATTTTGTGGCGGCAAAACTTTACTATAAAATGTTGAGCTACAAATTTTCGGGAACCGATGAAGATGTAGAATATGACAGCAATTTTAACCTCTCGACTCCCCACGAGGCAGGAAAAAAAGGGATTTCAAAATTTAATACAGAGGAAGATGGCTACTAAAGGAGGGATTTCGCAATTCATCGAAAAATATTACCTGCATTTCAATGCTGCTGCTTTGGTTGATGCCGCGAAGGGTTACGAAACCCAATTGAATAACGGCGCCAAAATGTTAGTTTCCTTGGCCGGGGCAATGAGCACGGCCGAACTTGGTAAAATATTTTCCGAAATAATCCGGAAAGATAAAGTGCATATCATTTCCTGCACCGGAGCCAATCTAGAAGAAGATATTATGAATTTGGTGGCGCACTCCCATTATAAACGAGTTCCAAACTATCGTGATTTAACCCCCCAGGATGAATGGGAGTTGTTGGAACAGGGCTTGAACCGGGTTACAGATACGTGTATACCCGAGGAGGAAGCTTTCAGAAGATTACAAAAGCATATTTATAAAATCTGGAAAGATGCCGAGGATAAAGGGGAACGTTACTTTCCGCACGAATTTATGTACAAAATGCTCTTGAGCGGGGCTTTGGAGGAACATTATGAAATAGACATAAAAGATTCATGGATGTTTGCAGCCGCAGAAAAAAATCTCCCGATGGTCGTCCCTGGTTGGGAGGACAGCACCATGGGGAATATTTTCGCCAGCTATGTTTTAAAAGGCGAATTGAAAGCAAGTACCATGAAAAGCGGTATAGAATACATGACTTTTTTAGCGGATTGGTACACCCAAAATTCAAAAAAAGGGATTGGGTTTTTCCAAATAGGCGGAGGCATTGCGGGCGATTTCCCCATTTGCGTCGTGCCCATGCTCTATCAAGATATGGAACGGACAGATACGCCATTTTGGAGCTATTTCTGCCAGATCAGTGATTCCACAACCAGTTTCGGAAGCTATTCCGGGGCGGTGCCCAATGAAAAAATCACTTGGGGGAAATTAGATATTGATACCCCAAAATTCATCATCGAAAGCGATGCCACCATTGTTGCGCCTTTGATTTTTGCGTATTTGCTGGACATGTAATTTCTTTAAAATCCAACGTATTACGATTTGCTAATTAAGGATTCCATATAACAAATGGCCGATAAAATAGAAAACATCGAACTAAAATTCCTAACCCGGAAAGACTTCGTGGAACTGAAAAAAGCCACCTTGGAAGCTTACGCCGGCGGTTTGGCAAATTCCTATTGGAAGCTTGACGATATTGGGAAACTCATTTCCATTTTTCCGGAAGGACAGGTGGTGATTAAAGTGAACGGCGATATTGCAGGTTGTGCCCTTTCCGTAATCGTGGATTTTGATGAAATCGATGACAACCACACCTATGCAGACATCGTTAGTGATTCATCTTTTAAAATATTAAATAAAGAAGGAGATACCCTTTACGGAATTGATATTTTCATTAAACCCGAATACCGCGGACTCCGTTTGGGAAGAAGGCTTTACGATTACCGAAAAGAACTTTGCGAAAACCTGAATTTAAAAGGAATAGTTTTCGGTGGAAGGATTCCCAATTACCACAAATACGCCAAAGAATTAAACCCAAAACAGTATATTGACAAGGTAAAAGCTAAGGAAATTCACGACCCAGTTCTAAATTTTCAGCTTTCAAACGATTTCCACCCCGTTCGAATTTTGTCGAATTATTTGCAGGGCGATACCGCATCCCAAGAATATGCGGTGCTTATGGAATGGGACAATATTTATTACACAAAGCCCAATAAAAAACCTACTACCATAAAAAGTGTGGTGCGGCTGGGACTCATTCAATGGCAAATGCGGACCTATGCCAATTTAGAGGAAATGATGGGGCAGGTTGAGTATTTCATTGATACCGTGGCAGGCTACCGTTGCGATTTTGCCGTTTTCCCCGAATTCTTCAACGCGCCTCTAATGGCCGAGCACAACCTTTTGTCCGAAGCCGATGCCATTCGCGAACTTGCAAAATACACCCCAATCATTAAGGATAAATTGGCGCAACTTTCCATTTCATACAACATTAATGTTATTTCCGGGAGTATGCCAGAGGTGATTGATGGAAAATTATATAATGTTGGTCACCTCTGCCGAAGGGACGGGAGTGTCGAGCGTTTTGAAAAAATACACGTAACCCCTGATGAAGCCCGGGTTTGGGGAATGGTGAACGGGAACGTTCTAAAAACATTCGATACCGATTGCGGAAAAATCGGAATTCTTATCTGTTATGATGTTGAATTCCCCGAACTATCACGCTTGCTTTCGGACGAAGGGATGGACATTCTTTTTGTCCCGTTTTTAACAGACACTCAAAACGGTTATTCAAGGGTTCGTCTTTGTGCTCAGGCCCGCGCTATCGAAAACGAATGCTACGTAGCAATTGCGGGCAGCGTGGGAAATTTGCCCAACGTTCATAATATGGATATTCAATATGCGCAATCCGCCGTGTTCACACCATGCGATTTTGCGTTTCCTTTAAACGGGATAAAAGCCGAAGCAACAGCTAATACCGAAATGATATTGGTGGCCGATGTGGACATTGACCTATTGCGGGAACTGCATTCTTTTGGTGCAGTCAGAAATTTAAAAGATAGAAGGAAGGATTTTTATTCCTTGAAAAGGTTGAAAAATAATTGATTTTTTAGCTCAACTTATACTATCCCTAAAAAATTTTTCCCTTTTCGAACGATAAAAAATTTCCCAAACCGCAAACCCAATCACTACCAAATATTCCAAAGCCACCAACCAAAGCTTTTCATCAAAGCCAACTTTCCCATAAGCTGAATAGCTCAACATAACCACAAAACTCCACACAATTGGAAATTTATATTTTGTGAAAACCGAAAGCAATAATGGTGATGCAATGTACCACGGGTGTACTGTTGTGGAAAGCAAAAAATAAAAACAAACTCCGAAAAGCATTGCAGTAATCAATTGTTGCGGGGTTTTGTTTTTTCTGAAAAAAGTAATCGTGAGCAAAAATAAAAACACGATAACGGGAAGGATTTTCCCAGCTGTCCCGATAATATTGTAACCCACCGTTTGAAACCCAAACCACCGGACGAGGTAATAAACGCTAGCGTTGAACTCAAAATTTTGGAACCATAATGCTAGGGTTGATAAAAAGTTGGACAGGAATACTTCTGATAGAAAAGGCAGAAAGGTTACAAAAACGGTGATACTTACCATTAAATAAAACCCCATAAGTTTCCAAATTCCCTTTTTAAAATTTTCATTTTTCGCGAACCATAGAAAAAACAAAGGCAAAAACAACAAAGGCAACAGTTTTACGGAAATCGAAATGCCGATCAAAAGTGCCGCCCACATCCATTTCCCTCTTAATAAAAAATACATTCCTGCAATTAAAAAGAAAAGCATCACACCTTCAAAATGCAGGTTTCCGGTCAGTTCGATAATGATGAATGGATTAAGGAAAAACCAAAAAATATTATGTACCGGGAGTTTGAGGTGTTCCAATATTTTTTTCCCACAATATAAAATTCCAATATCGGCGAGGATAATAATCAATCGCAAAACAATAACGGACCCAAGAATACTCTTCCCTGCGAATAGTGCGGCAATAGAAAAGCAAAGTTGATTTATTGGCGGGTAATTACTATAATGGCCTGCGTTGAGGTTTCCCATGCCATTAATCAATATTTGGGACTGCGGGATTATTGCTCCCTGAGTGGTCGAGAGGTTAGCTGGGGTTGACAAATACGGGTTTAAACCTTCCAAAAGCAATCTTCCGTCCCATAAAAACCTATAAAAGTCCTGTGATAAATTGGGAATTGCCGTAATAAAAACCAATCGGAACAAAAGCCCAAAACCAACCAAAAGCCAAAAACCCCCCTTTGAAATTTGGATGATTTTATACGAAAGAAAAAACAGGGAAGCATAGAGCGTGATCAGTTTTATGAAATCGCTCCGAACCAAATCATAACCAAAACTAAGGTAAAACGCGATGGAAATTACCGCAAATAAAAGTGGGATTTTATAGAGTTTAATGAAATTCAAAAACCGTTTTATTTAATCGTTAAATGGAAATTCAAAAAAAATCTAAGATCGTAAATCTAAAATCGCAAATCTATTAGTCTTGCCATTCCGCGATAAAAAGGTTGGTGTCTCGGGTGCCGCCGTTGTTTCGGTTTGAGGAAAAAGCCAAATATTTTCCATCATTTGAAAAAACCGGAAAGGCATCGAAGGTTTTTCCGTTGGTAACGCGTTTCAAATTTTTTCCATCCAAATCAATCATATATAAATTAAATGGAAATCCCTTTTCAGCTTCAAAATTACTTGAAAAAAGGATTTTTTCCCCGGAGGGGTGAAAGAACGGACTCCAGTTGGCATTCCCCAAATTGGTAAGTTGCCGCATTCCGGAGCCATCGGCATTGCAAATGAAGAGTTCCATTTCGGTGGGTTGGACTAAGCCTGTTGCAAGCAAATCTTTATATTCTTTTATTTCTTCTTCGGTTTTGGGACGAGAGGCCCGGAATATCAGTTTCGTACCATCCGGAGAAAAGAAGGCACCGCCATCATAGCCCAGTTCATCGGTAATTTGCTTAACCCCAGTACCGTCCAGATTCATTGTATAAAGTTCCAAATCGCCGCTTCTGTCCGATGTAAAAACAATCTTATCACCTTTTGGCGAAACGGTGGCTTCGGCATCATATCCGGGTTCCTTCGTCAATTGTGCCGTGATTTTTCCCTTTAAATCGGCCACAAAAATGTCGAACGAATCATAAACCGGCCAAACATATTTTCCGCTTTTACGAAGGGGTACCTCTGGGCATTCTTCATCAACCAAATGGGTGGAAGCGTAAACAATATGCTGGTTATCGGGAAGAAAATAAGCGCAGGTTGTCCTGCCCTTTCCGGTGCTGATCATTGGAGGAATAACTGTTTCAAAGGATTCTTCAACATTCATTAAAAACATTTGGTCGCAGTTCACATCCCAATTTTTATTGTTTGATTGAAAAATAAGTTTACTATCGTCAAAGCTCCAATACGCTTCGGCATTATCTCCTCCAAAAGTGATTTGCCGAATTGATTTGAAGTGAACTTCGTTGGGATAAATCAAAGTATCATTTTGGGTTTCAACTAAAGTTGTTTCGGAAGAATCGGTTTTGGAAGGTTCATTTTTACACGAAATAATCAAAGCAAATAAAATTAGCAAAGGGAGTAATTTCATAATAACGTATTTTTGTGCAAAAGTAACGATATGCGCTTATTATTATTGATTTTTATTGCAAGCATTCTATTTTCCTGTAAGGAAAAATTGCCGCCAACAGTAAGTATGAAACAAGATGTTTATGTTTTGGCGAACGATTCATTAAATGGAAGGGAAACCGGGACCGAAGGCGAGCGCAAAGCGGCGGCATATATTGAAAAACGTTTTGAACAATTGGGCTTGATGCCCAAGGGCGATCAAAATTCCTATTTGCAGGAATTTAGTTTTAAACCCCGCAGCAATCCACACGAAGAAGCGGCATTGGTTTCGAAAACCGATAGCACTGATACAGGTAGAAACGTAGTTGGCTATTTGGACAACGGGGCCAAAACCACGGTTGTTATTGGCGCGCACTACGATCATTTGGGAATGGGGGGCGAAGGTTCCTTATTTAGGGAAGGCGAAGCCATTCATAACGGGGCAGATGACAATGCGAGCGGCGTGGCAATAATGATGAAGTTAGCTGAAAAATTGAAGGGGAAAAATACAAACAACAATTTTCTTTTCATCGCATTTTCCGGTGAAGAAGAAGGGCTTTTGGGTTCCAATTATTTTGTAAAAAACCCAACAATCGATACCAAACAAATCAGTTATATGATCAATATGGATATGGTGGGAAGGTTGAATTCCGAAAAAACACTGGCGGTGCACGGGGTGGGAACTTCTCCTGTTTTCAAACAGGTTTTGTATGCCAATAAAGATTCGCTCAATATTGCGGAACACGAATCGGGCATCGGGCCCAGCGACCATACTTCGTTTTATTTAGCGGATATCCCGGTGCTTCATTTCTTTACCGGACAGCATGAAGATTACCACAAACCGGACGACGATGCTGAAAAATTGAATTATGAAGGAATGGATTTGATTTCCAACTATATATTTAAAATAATTACAGATTTGGATTCAAAAGGCAAACTTGAATTCCGGAAAACGAAGAACGAAACCGAAATGGTGCCCGATTTTAAAGTAACCCTTGGCGTGGTTCCAGATTATCTTTTTACGGGTAAAGGAATGCGGATTGACGGCATTAGCGAAGATAGGCCCGCACAGAAAGCCGGGTTGCAAAAAGGGGATATCGTGATTAAAATGGGACCTCACGAAGTAGCGGATATGATGAGTTATATGAAATCGCTTTCGATGTTTGAAAAAGGTGAAACCGCTATAGTTACTGTGGAAAGAAATGGGCAGTCTTTGGAAGTTGAAGTGATTTTTTAGTGATACTTATTAAATTCAATAGAGCATTTACACTAAATCGAAATAGGTAAAAACCCAACAAAAGAAAACGC
Source organism: Flavobacteriales bacterium (assembly GCA_038326725.1). Lineage (GTDB taxonomy): Bacteria > Bacteroidota > Bacteroidia > Flavobacteriales > Flavobacteriaceae > JBBQKI01. The sequence goes on along the minus strand of JBBQKI010000030.1, from coordinate 1,700 downwards.
CTTTCAGCTGAAGTTGAAAGGCGTTTTTAGTTAATTTAAAAAAATAATCAATTACATCATTCCGCCCATTCCGCCTCCCATTGGGGGCATAGCTGGGGAATTTTCCTTGATGTCCACCAACGCACATTCCGTAGTAAGGATCATCCCGGCTACCGAGGCTGCATTTTCAAGCGCGATACGGGTTACCTTTTTAGGATCGATGATTCCTGCTTTAAGCATGTCCACATATTTTTCGGTTTTGGCATCGTAACCAAAGGATTTTTTTCCTTCCAAAACTTTGCTCACCACTACCGAACCTTCACCACCAGCATTTTCAACAATGGTACGCAAGGGAGATTCAATAGCTCGGAAAATAATCTGGATTCCGGTTTTCTCATCTGCATTTTCGGAATTCAATTTTTCCAATACCGATTTGGCACGAACCAAAGCAACGCCCCCACCGGCAACAATACCTTCTTCAACTGCCGCACGGGTAGCGTTCAGGGCATCATCCACGCGGTCTTTTTTCTCCTTCATTTCCACTTCGGAAGCAGCACCCACGTAAAGAACCGCCACACCTCCGGCCAGTTTGGCCAAACGTTCTTGCAATTTTTCTTTATCGTAATCGCTGGTCGTTGTTTCAATTTGAGATTTTATTTGGCTTACACGACCTTTAATATCACTTTTATTTCCCGCTCCGTTTACAATGGTGGTGTTATCCTTGTCCAAGGTTACTGTTTCGGCTGAACCCAACATATCTAAAGTTGCTTTGTCAAGCATAAAACCGCGTTCTTCGGAAATAACGGTTCCGCCGGTCAATACTGCAATATCTTCAAGCATTGCTTTTCGGCGATCCCCAAAACCTGGAGCTTTTACGGCCGCAATCTTAATTGAACCACGAAGTTTGTTCACCACTAAAGTAGCCAAAGCTTCGCCGTCAACGTCTTCAGCAATAATCAATAACGACCGTCCCTGTTGAACTACGGGTTCCAAAACGGGGAGCAAATCTTTCATTGAAGAAATTTTCTTATCGTAAATCAGGATCATTGGGTTTTCCAAAATCGACTGCATTTTTTCGCTGTCGGTAACAAAATATGGAGAAAGAAAACCACGATCAAACTGCATTCCCTCAACCACATCAACGTAAGTTTCGGTGCCTTTTGCCTCTTCCACGGTAATCACGCCTTCTTTGCCCACTTTTCCGAAAGCCTTGGCTATCAAATTGCCGATAACATCATCGTTATTTGCGGAAATGGAAGCTACTTGTTTAATCATTTCAGAAGAATTCCCCACCTTGGTGGCTTGTTTTTCCAAGTCTTTTACAATGGCTTCAACAGCTTTGTCGATGCCTCTTTTCAAATCCATTGGGTTTGCGCCCGCTGCCACGTTTTTCAGGCCTTCGCGAACAATGGCTTGTGCAAGTACGGTTGCAGTAGTTGTTCCGTCGCCCGCCAAATCGTTGGTCTTTGAGGCGACTTCTTTTACCATTTGGGCACCCATATTTTCTAAGGGATCTTCCAATTCAATTTCTTTTGCAACGGTTACTCCATCCTTGGTTACCTGTGGCGCACCAAAGGATTTGCTGATGATTACGTTACGGCCTTTTGGGCCAAGGGTTACTTTTACCGCATTTGCCAATGCATCAACACCACGCTTTATAGCGTCGCGTGCGTCAACATCAAATTTTATGTCTTTTGCCATTTTAAAGTGCTTTATGCTTT